>NZ_CP091509.1:669890-1339781 GCF_022870885.1 Neisseria dumasiana
CTTTTTTCGCCGCCACTAAAACCGAGCCGTCTTCCCGCTCAACCGTTTTGCTGCTGAAACCTTGAACTTCCAAATAGCGCGCGGCAATTTCAGGCGAGAGGCCGCCTTCGAGCATGGCGGTGTGTTTCATGGAAGCAAGTGATTTTTTGGTGGCGTTTAAGCGGAAAGATTTCATTTCGCGCAAGAAAGGTGGGATGTTGCGCCACAGACACAAGCCGGTGGACAGCACCAAAAAAATCATAATCAGCACAAACCAGCTGGACGCATATACGTCAAACAGCCCCAAAAAGCCGAATATTTCTGTCCAAAAAGGGCCGAATTTCACCACATAATTAACCGGCGGCTGATTTTGTTGCAGAACCGTGCCGATTATGGAAGCGATACCCAACAGGCTGAGCAGAGCCACGGCAAAGCGCATGGAGCTGAGAAAAGCAAACCAAGGGCGGCGGATAAGCGGAACAGATGTTTTAGATTGGGCCATAGGGTTTTGCCGGTTAGCAGTTAAGGTGAATGAGATAAAAACATGTTTTCAAATCGGCGGAACGGTTTTTAAACGCCGTAACGCGTCATCTGAACCGAAGGCCGTCTGAAAGCGTTTCTTTCAGACGGCCCCGGTATCAAACCGCATGATGCAATGTTAATGCAGCCCTTGGATGAAGTTGGCTACGGCGTTCAATTCTTCGTCGGTCATACGGCCGGCAATGTCGGCCATGATGGTGTTTTTACGTTGGCCGGAACGGTAAGCCTTCATTTGGTCGACAATGTAGGCTTTGTGTTGGCCGCCTAAGCGGGGATAGGCCAAAATTTCTGTGCCGCCAGCAGGTATGCCGGCACCGTTGGGGCCGTGGCATGACATACAGGCGGGAATTTTTTTGTCGGCCAAACCGCCGCGGTAGATTTTCGCACCGAGTTCGGCATTTTCTTTAGGATTGGTTTCGCCCGGTTTGGGGAACTGGGTGGCGTAAAATGCCGCAACATTGCGCATATCCTGATCGGAAAGCGAGGCAACCATCGGTGCCATTGCGGCAGCTGCGCCGGTGGTGCGTTTACCTTCTTTAATCTCTTTGGTTTGAATAAAAAGATATTGGGCGTGTTGCGCAGATAATTTGGGATACATTGCGATAGCGCTGTTACCGTCGGCGGCGTGGCATGATGCGCAGATATTGGTTGCAATTTCTTTGCCTTTGGCAATATCCGCTTTAGGTGCGGCTGCTGCAACGGCGGCGGCAGTCAAAGCCAAGCCCAACAAGGTAAAACGTTTCATGGAAGTGTGCTCCTGAATGACAGCATTACGGTAGGGACTCGCAATGCCCTTTAACTATACTCAACACGGGCGTATTGGCGCCCGACTAAACCGATAACTTTATAATCGTGGTATTCTATACCAAATTCACACAATTTTACCACTTATGAACTTATTTCAAAATGCAAAATTCTTTACTACGGTCAATCATCTGAAAGATTTGCCCGATACGCCTGCCGAAATTGCCTTTGTCGGGCGCAGTAATGCGGGCAAGTCCAGCGCCATCAATACGCTCACCAACCATGTGCGTTTGGCTTATGTGTCGAAAACGCCGGGGCGTACCCAGCATATCAACTTTTTCGAGCTGGCCGGCGGCGGATTTATGGTTGATTTGCCCGGTTACGGTTATGCGCAGGTTCCGGAAGCCGTTCGCGCGCATTGGGTGAAATTGTTGGGCGATTATCTTCAGAAAAGACGGCAGTTGATCGGTTTGGTGCTGATTATGGATGCGCGTCATCCGTTGAAAGAGCTTGATATCAGAATGCTCGATTTTTTTCATCTCACCGGACGTCCGGTGCATATATTGTTGTCGAAAGCCGATAAATTATCTAAAAACGAACAGATTAAAACGCTGGGAGCTGTGAAGAAATCGTTGAAGCCTTATATGGAACGCCAGCAGATCAGCGTGCAGCTTTTTTCGAGCTTGAAAAAACAGGGCATCGAAGAAGTGAACGGGGTGGTGGGTAAGTGGTTTGCCGACTACAACGGAGCTCAGCTTGCCGAAGATGCCGAACCGGAGCATGAAGAAGTGCGCGGGGAAGAGTAAGCGTGCGGTTTGCCGTGATGTTTTTTTATCGCGTTATCCGGGCGCATGGATATGTGCCGGGCAGGATGTGAGCCCGTTTATATGGTTCTTCGGCAGTGCGGATTTTGATAAAATAGCCGCCGTTTTGTTCAGGCCGTCTGAAAAAAACTTTCAGACGGCCTGATAAGCTCATTACTTTTAATATCCAACTAAAACGGTTGTGTGGAACTTTCGAGATGGTTCCGCGCCCCATTAATCAATATAAAATTGATCAGCACGGATTTTGCCTCGAAGCATGTCGGCAGCCTGTATCGGCAATGATGTGTTTCGCATTTGATTGGCAGGCCGTCTGAAATCAGATACTTATGTATAAAATCATCCCTACCGTCCATATTTTATCGAAGCTCGGCGTATTGTTTTCGATACTTCTGCTGGTTCCCACAATGGTGTCGTATATTTATTTGGACGATGCCTTGCGTGCTTTCGGCTCTACTGCATTGGTTACGATTATCAGCTCGGTGGTTATTTGGCTGCTGACGCGCCGCCATCAGCGCGAATTGCGTGTCCGCGACGGTTTTACACTGGTGTTTATGTTGTGGGTAGGGTTTGCGGTAGTGGCTGCCATGCCCTTTTATCTGTATTTTCCGCAGATGAGCTATACCGATGCTTTGTTTGAGGCCATGTCGGGGCTGACTACCACCGGCGCAACGGTTATTACCAGCTTGGATACATTGGCTCCATCGATTAATTTTTGGCGGCACATGCTCAACTGGTTAGGCGGCATGGGTATTATTGTGTTGGCGGTGGCCATTCTGCCTATGCTCGGAGTCGGCGGTACGCAGCTTTTTAAAGCCGAGATTCCGGGTATTGATAAAGACAATAAAATCGCACCGCGCATTTCTCAGGTGGCAAAGAAATTGTGGCTGACTTATGCAATCAGCACCGTCATTGCCTGTTTGGCGCTGCATTGGGCGGGAATGAGCTGGTTTGATGCGGTTTGCCATGCCTTATCAACTATCTCGTTGGGCGGTTTTTCTACGCACGATGACAGCATTGCATACTTCAATTCGCTCTCTATCGAAATGATCGTGATGGCGATCACGTTGTTTGGTGCCATCAGTTTTGTTACCCATCTTTCAGTAGTCGGCGCACGCTCTCCGAAGCGTTATTGGAAAGACGAAGAGTTCCGCATTATGTTCAGCGTGCTGGTGGTGAGTATAACTGCCGTCAGTATATATTTGTGGCATAAGCAATATTATCCTTCTTTTGAAGAGTCGCTCCGATACACATCGTTTAACTTTGTATCGATCGGCCTTTCCAGCGGGTTCGCCAGTGCCGACTTCGCCCAGTGGCCGCTGATTACATCGTTATGGATGTTTTTTCTTGCCAATATTTTGGCCAGTTCGGGCTCTATGGGCGGCGGTATCAAAAACGCACGGGCCATCGTGCTGGCAAAATTCAGCCTGCGCGAAATGCTGCTGCTGCTGCATCCTAATGCCGTGCGCAATGTTAAAGTGAACGGCCGCACCATCCCCGAGCGCACGGCATTAACGGTTATGGCATTTATTTTTGTGTATTTCATGACCATTGTGCTGTTTACGTTTTTAATGATGGCTTCGGGGCTGGATTTCATCTCGGCTTTCAGTGCGGTAATCGCGTGCATCACCAATGCCGGCCCGGGTTTGGGCGTTGTGGGGCCCGCATATAATTATTCCGGATTGGCAGATGTTCAAAAGTGGCTGTGTACGGCAGTGATGCTGTTGGGGCGTTTGGAAATTTTTACCGTGTTGATTTTGTTTACACCGCCGTATTGGAAAAAATAAGGCTTGTGCCGACCGATATGCGGCTTAGTTTGTGTGCTGGAAATGGAAACGGCCGTCATTTTCAGACGGCCTCGAAAAGAGTAAAAAAATGTTGAATAACAGCGTGAGCATTGCCGTTATTCAACATGAGGTAGAAACAGGATTGATGTGTTCTGTGGATTTATTGAATCCGCAGTTTTTCCTCGCTCACGGCATGAACCACGTCCATTCCGAACAGCGCATTTACATCGGTTTCGTCAAATACATATTTGGCATTGCAGAAGTCGCAATCGATTTCAACGCTGCCTTGCTCAAGTAATACGGAGCCGACTTCTTCTCCGCCCAACATCAGCAGCATATCGCTTACTTTTCCGCGTGAACAGGTGCAGGCAAATTCAATCGGTTCTTGCTCAAATACGCGAGGCGGTGTTTCATGGAACAGGCGGTAGAGTACATGTTGAGCGTCTAAAGCGGCCAATTCGTCGGCAGTAACGGTTTGAGTGAGCGTAGTTACATGTTCCCAAGCCTCCGCATCGGGCACGGATTCGGGCAAACGCTGCACAAGCAGGCCGGCACATGCTTCATCTGAGGCCGTAAGTGTAATGTAGGTATCCAGCTGCTCGGAGCGTTTCATGTAGTTAACCAGCATTTCCGAAATACTGTCGCCTTCCAGCGGCACAACGCCCTGCCAAGGGTCGCCGTCTTGCGGTTGTAAAGTAATCACAAACACACCGTTTTCGCCCAATAATTCGCGTAGGCTTTCATTGTCGCCGATGTGTGCTTCTTCATTCCAGCGTGCCGTAGCGCGGCAGGTGTCGGTTGATGAGGCTTCCACAACCAGCATTTTCAGTTTGCCCTGACCCTGAACTTGAACGGTCAGCGTGCCTTCGATTTTCAAATTGCTCGACAGCAATGCGCCCGCTGCCAACAGTTCTCCCAAAGCCCGGCGGATGGCGGCGGGGTAATGTTTCTGACCGGCAATGTGCTGCCATACTTTCTCAAGGCGAACATGCTGGCCGCGAACGGGCATGTTGTCGAAAATGAAACGGGTTCGGCAGTCGGAATGGTTTACGGCTGCCGCAAGAGTGTTGTTTTTCATATTTGTCATCGCGTAGGTTGTATATATTTTTCAGATGGCCTGAATATGGTTACAGGCCGTCTGAAATCAAGTGCAGGTGAAAAAACGAAGGCCGGTGTGAATAAATCCGAATAGATTCAACACCTATTGTGCCGGCCTTTTATGATAAAATAGCCGCCTTCAAAATTTTACATGTACAGCCCGCCCGAGTTTCAGAATGGTGGACACAGAAAGGAAATACTATGGCAGGCCACAGTAAGTGGGCGAATATCCGTCATAAAAAAGAACGTCAAGATGCCAAGCGCGGTAAAATTTTTACCCGTTTGATCAAAGAGATTACCGTTGCGGCCAAAATGGGCGGCGGTGATCCTGCTTCCAACCCCCGTTTGCGTTTGGCTATGGATAAGGCATTCAGCAACAACATGCCTAAAGACAACATTCAACGTGCAATCGATAAAGGTACCGGCAATTTAGAAGGTGTTGAATATGTAGAGCTGCGCTACGAAGGCTACGGTATCGGCGGTGCAGCCTTAATGGTGGATTGTCTGACCGACAACAAAACCCGCACCGTTGCCGATGTGCGTCATGCATTCAATAAAAACGGCGGCAATTTGGGGACGGACGGCTGCGTAGCCTTCAATTTCGTGCATCAAGGCTACTTGATTTTTGCCCCCGGTGTAGATGAAGATGCCTTGATGGAAGCGGCTTTGGAAGCCGGAGCGGAAGATGTATTAACAAATGATGACGGCTCATTGGAAGTCGTCACAAGCTCCAACGATTGGGCAGGTGTTAAAGCCGCATTAGAGGAGGCAGGTTTTCAGTCTGAAGACGGCGACGTTACGATGCGTGCTCAAAATGAAACCGAACTCAGTGGCGAAGATGCTGAAAAAATGCAAAAACTGATTGATGCACTTGAAGATTTGGATGATGTGCAAGATGTTTATACTTCTGCCGTCTTGAATTTTGAATAAATTCAAACAGTCAAATTTAGGCGTTAAAAAAGCAGGCTTCAAGCCTGCTTTTTTTGATAAGTGGCGATATGCCAAAAATAAAAAGCTGAGACCTTTGCAAAACCCTCAAAAATCCTCTAAATTCCCACTCACATCAAACTCCGGGAATTTAGAGAATTTTGTTCATGAGCAGCTTTTTACACACCGACGCCCTCCACCACATCGAAAAACGTCTCGACCGCTTCCCCCTCATCAAACTCGACCGTATTCTTGACTGGACACCCATCGAACAATACCTCACCGGCCGCAAAACCCGCTACGTGCGCGACAACGGCGACCGTCCCGCCTATCCCCTGTTATCCATGTTCAAAGCCATCCTGCTCGGCCAATGGCACAGCCTCTCCGACCCCGAACTCGAATACAGCCTCATCACCCGCATCGATTTCCAACTCTTCTGCCGCTTCGACGACTTTTGCATTCCCGACCACAGCACCCTCTGCCGTTTCCGCAACTGGCTGGCGCAAGACAACACCTTGGCCGAACTACTGGATCTGATTAACCGCCAACTGACTGACAAGGGCTTAAAAGTAGAAAAAGCATCCGCCGCCATCGTTGACGCCACCATTATTCAGACGGCCGGCGGCAAACAGCGTCAGGCCATCGAAGTGGATGACGAAGGGCGGGTCAGCAGCCAAACTACACCGAGTAAAGACAAAGATGCCCGTTGGATCAAAAAAGACGGCCGCTTCCATCTGGGCTACAAACAACACACCCGTACCGATGCGGACGGCTATATCGAGAAACTGCACATTACCCCGGCCAATGCTCATGAGTGCAAACACCTGCTGCCATTACTGGCGGATATCGCAGAAGGCAGCACCGTCTATGCGGATAAAGGCTACGACAGCCGGGAGAACCGACAACATTTGGCAGCGTGCGGCTTGAAAGACGGCATCATGCAAAAAGCACACCGTGGCTGCCCATTAAGCCAAGAGCAGAAAATCCGCAACGGCCGGCTGGCGAAAGTGCGCTATGTGGTGGAACAAAGCTTTGGTACGTTGCACCGCAAATTCCGCCATGCCCGGGCAACCTATTTTGGGTTGACCAAAGTAAGGGCGCAAAGCCACCTGAAGGCGATGTGTGTGAACCTGTTGAAGGCGGCCAACAGGATAGGTGTGTCTGTTGCTGCCTGAACAGGCAGGCAGTGCCTCATAATGAGGCACTTTAAGGGGACTTTAGGGGTAGCTTGTCTACTTTTTACGCAAAAACAGCCGGAACATGATGAAGAATGTTCCGGCTGTTTGTTGGCGTGGGGTTTTGCAAAGGTCTCAAGCTGTTTTTCTGGCTGGAACCTTCACAAAATCAGTGCCTTTACCACCTTTCTGCGTTGCTGCTACTGCTGCGCCTTGAGCGGCATCTATCATTCAGAGGGGATGCAAATGTTTCAATCTAAAGAAGTGGCCGTCTGAAACTTTTTCAGACGGCCACTTCTTCAGGTTATTGGAATAGAAATCTTTTCAATAAAAATCAGCAGTTTTCCGTAAACTCAACAATAAATCACGGAAAGCATTAGGATCCTTGATGAAAGTCATTTCGCCTGCTTGTGGAAAGTGAAAGTCCAAAAGCCGTGAAACCCAAAAACGGATACAACCTGCACGCTGAGCCGTTGGAAAGTAGGTTCGCTCTTCATCGCTCAGCGGCCTTACGCTTTCATAACCTTCGATAAAAGCTTTCTGCAATTCGCTATCTAAAAAATTATCGGCAGTACGCGCCCAATCGTTTACTGCAATGGCCAAGTCATACATAAAATTGCCGTTGCATGCATAATAAAAGTCAATGAATCCCGCAACTTCTTGTCCGTCCAGTAACACATTATCTTTAAAAAGATCGGCGTGAATGATACCGGAAGGTAAAAAATCTCCGCTATTTTTATCTAAATACTCAATTTCACTTTTCAATAATTCGGCATCGTCTTTATTTAACAAGGGAGAGAGTTGAGTGTAAGCGTCGAACCACCAATCGCGGTAACGGGGATTGGTCATTTCGAAAGGGAAACTTTGTCCCGCTAAATGCATTTTGGCCAACATGGCTCCCGTATTGAAACATTGGCCGGCTGTAGGCCAACTAGTATCGGTTCCTTTTAAACATGTAACCAAGCAAGCGGGTTTATCAGCCAAAATAGAATCAAATTTACCGTCTTTTCGTGCTACCGGAGCAGGGCAAGCCACCCCTTTTTTGCTGAGATGTTGCTTGAGTTCCAAAAAAAACGGAAGCTCATTTTGCTGTAAGGTTTCGAATAGCGTTAATACAAAACGCCCCTTGGTAGTGGTTAAAAAATAATTGCTGTTTGTTATCCCTTGAGCAATGCCTTGCAGTGAAACAAAATCACCTAAATCGTAATCATTTAGAAACTGACGCATCTCTTCATCGGAAACGCTGGTGTAAACAGACATAACGAAGCCCCATAAAAATGAACTTCATATCATATCAAAAAAAGAAATCAAATGAATTGATTTTGAAACTTAGGCTTGGAGTGTGATGTCGACAAAAAAGAAATAAGCGGCTTAAAACAGTAAGATTATGTCGTGGCAAAATTAATTTGCAAAAGATTTTAAAATAAAAAAACCGATAAGAAACATCGGGATGGGTGATTTGGTGCGAATAATTGCATTTTTGGTGTTGACGGGTTGGGTTTGGGGTGTGTATAGTTCGGTTTCTTCGCTGCTGAGACGGCGGATTTAAGTTCTTTAACAACACAGATTACCGATAAGTGTGAGTGTCTTAGGCCTCACACTGCGACAAAAACAGACGAGACAAGATTATATCATTGTCAGTCGGTTTCTTTGAAGCAGACCAGAAGTTAAAAGTTAGAGATTGAACATAAGAGTTTGATCCTGGCTCAGATTGAACGCTGGCGGCATGCTTTACACATGCAAGTCGGACGGCAGCACAGAGAAGCTTGCTTCTTGGGTGGCGAGTGGCGAACGGGTGAGTAACGCATCGGAACGTACCGAGTAGTGGGGGATAACTGTCCGAAAGGATGGCTAATACCGCATACGCTTTGAGAAGGAAAGCGGGGGATCTTCGGACCTCGCGCTATTCGAGCGGCCGATGTCTGATTAGCTAGTTGGTGGGGTAAAGGCCTACCAAGGCGACGATCAGTAGCGGGTCTGAGAGGATGATCCGCCACACTGGGACTGAGACACGGCCCAGACTCCTACGGGAGGCAGCAGTGGGGAATTTTGGACAATGGGCGCAAGCCTGATCCAGCCATGCCGCGTGTCTGAAGAAGGCCTTCGGGTTGTAAAGGACTTTTGTCAGGGAAGAAAAGCTTGAGGCTAATACCCTTGAGTGATGACGGTACCTGAAGAATAAGCACCGGCTAACTACGTGCCAGCAGCCGCGGTAATACGTAGGGTGCGAGCGTTAATCGGAATTACTGGGCGTAAAGCGGGCGCAGACGGTTACTTAAGTCAGATGTGAAATCCCCGGGCTCAACCTGGGAACTGCGTTTGAAACTGGGTAGCTAGAGTATGTCAGAGGGGGGTAGAATTCCACGTGTAGCAGTGAAATGCGTAGAGATGTGGAGGAATACCGATGGCGAAGGCAGCCCCCTGGGATAATACTGACGTTCATGCCCGAAAGCGTGGGTAGCAAACAGGATTAGATACCCTGGTAGTCCACGCCCTAAACGATGTCAATTAGCTGTTGGGGCACTTGATGCCTTAGTAGCGTAGCTAACGCGTGAAATTGACCGCCTGGGGAGTACGGTCGCAAGATTAAAACTCAAAGGAATTGACGGGGACCCGCACAAGCGGTGGATGATGTGGATTAATTCGATGCAACGCGAAGAACCTTACCTGGTCTTGACATGTACGGAATCCTCCAGAGACGGAGGAGTGCCTTCGGGAGCCGTAACACAGGTGCTGCATGGCTGTCGTCAGCTCGTGTCGTGAGATGTTGGGTTAAGTCCCGCAACGAGCGCAACCCTTGTCATTAGTTGCCATCATTAAGTTGGGCACTCTAATGAGACTGCCGGTGACAAGCCGGAGGAAGGTGGGGATGACGTCAAGTCCTCATGGCCCTTATGACCAGGGCTTCACACGTCATACAATGGTCGGTACAGAGGGTAGCCAAGCCGCGAGGTGGAGCCAATCCCACAAAACCGATCGTAGTCCGGATTGCACTCTGCAACTCGAGTGCATGAAGTCGGAATCGCTAGTAATCGCAGGTCAGCATACTGCGGTGAATACGTTCCCGGGTCTTGTACACACCGCCCGTCACACCATGGGAGTGGGGGATACCAGAAGTAGGTAGGGTAACCGCAAGGAGCCCGCTTACCACGGTATGCTTCATGACTGGGGTGAAGTCGTAACAAGGTAGCCGTAGGGGAACCTGCGGCTGGATCACCTCCTTTCTAGAGAAGAAGAGGTCGCGGGCACTCACACTTATCGGTAAACTGTGAAATTAAAGATGCGTTAGAATTTTTGCATGCTTGAAGTTTGGGTGTGCAAAGACAAGAGGCCTTGGGTTTGTAGCTCAGCTGGTTAGAGCACACGCTTGATAAGCGTGGGGTCGGAGGTTCAAGTCCTCCCAGACCCACCAGACATTCTCAAAGCGAAAGTAATCGGTATCGATACTTGGTTAAGAGTATGGGGGCATAGCTCAGTTGGTAGAGCACCTGCTTTGCAAGCAGGGGGTCATCGGTTCGATCCCGTTTGCCTCCACCAAAACTACGCCAAAAGGACTTTACAAATTAAAGTAAGCTGCTAGAATGCGCAGCTCGTTTTAATTTGCAAAGTTTAACCGTAAGCGGATAAACAGACGCATTGATCTTTAACAAATTGGAAAGCCGAAATCAACAAACAAAGACAATGTCGGCTTACCGTAACAGGTAAGCCACAGTATTTGGGTGATGATTGTATCGACCGGACTGTGAAACACAAAAGGCACAGTTCGGTACACAACAAGCAGTAAGCTTTGTCAGAGTAGAGTCTTCAAGTTGCGTAGGTAGTCAACGCCGAAACAACGAAGTCAGAGAGGTTCTTGAAATGATAGAGTCAAGTGAATAAGTGCATCAGGTGGATGCCTTGGCGATGATAGGCGACGAAGGACGTGTAAGCCTGCGAAAAGCATCGGGGAGCTGGCAATAAAGCTATGATCCGGTGATGTCCGAATGGGGAAACCCACCGTATTAATACGGTATCCTAAACTGAATACATAGGTTTAGAGAAGCGAACCCGGAGAACTGAACCATCTAAGTACCCGGAGGAAAAGAAATCAACCGAGATTCCGTAAGTAGTGGCGAGCGAACGCGGAGGAGCCTGTATATGATAGCTGTTGAGATAGAAGAACAAGCTGGGAAGCTTGGCCATAGTGGGTGACAGCCCCGTATTCGAAATTTCATCAGTGGTACTAGGTATACGACAAGTAGGGCGGGACACGTGGAATCCTGTCTGAATATGGGGGGACCATCCTCCAAGGCTAAATACTCATCATCGACCGATAGTGAACCAGTACCGTGAGGGAAAGGCGAAAAGAACCCCGGGAGGGGAGTGAAATAGAACCTGAAACCTGATGCATACAAACAGTGGGAGCCTATTAATTGGGTGACTGCGTACCTTTTGTATAATGGGTCAACGACTTACATTCAGTAGCGAGCTTAACCGGATAGGGGAGGCGTAGGGAAACCGAGTCTTAATAGGGCGATGAGTTGCTGGGTGTAGACCCGAAACCGAGTGATCTATCCATGGCCAGGATGAAGGTGCCGTAACAGGTACTGGAGGTCCGAACCCACGCATGTTGCAAAATGCGGGGATGAGCTGTGGATAGGGGTGAAAGGCTAAACAAACTCGGAGATAGCTGGTTCTCCCCGAAAACTATTTAGGTAGTGCCTCATGTATCACTTCCGGGGGTAAAGCACTGTTATGGCTAGGGGGTCATTGCGACTTACCAACCCATGGCAAACTAAGAATACCGGAAAGTGCAATCATGGGAGACAGACAGCGGGTGCTAACGTCCGTTGTCGAGAGGGAAACAACCCAGACCGCCAGCTAAGGTCCCAAATGACAGATTAAGTGGTAAACGAAGTGGGAAGGCCCAGACAGCCAGGATGTTGGCTTAGAAGCAGCCATCATTTAAAGAAAGCGTAATAGCTCACTGGTCGAGTCGTCCTGCGCGGAAGATGTAACGGGGCTCAAATCTGTAACCGAAGCTGCGGATGCACTTAGTGCATGGTAGGGGAGCGTTCTGTAGGCCGATGAAGGTGACTTGAGAAGGTTGCTGGAGGTATCAGAAGTGCGAATGTTGACATGAGTAGCGATAAAGCGGGTGAAAAGCCCGCTCGCCGAAAGCCCAAGGTTTCCTACGCAACGTTCATCGGCGTAGGGTGAGTCGGCCCCTAAGGCGAGGCAGAAATGCGTAGTCGATGGGAAACGGGTTAATATTCCCGTACTTGATTCAAATGCGATGTGGGGACGGAGAAGGTTAGGTTAGCAAGCTGTTGGAATAGCTTGTTTAAGCCGGTAGGTGGAAGACTTAGGCAAATCCGGGTCTTTTTTAACACCGAGAAGTGATGACGATTGTCTACGGACAAGAAGTAACCGATACCACGCTTCCAGGAAAAGCCACTAAGCTTCAGTTTGAATCGAACCGTACCGCAAACCGACACAGGTGGGCAGGATGAGAATTCTAAGGCGCTTGAGAGAACTCGGGAGAAGGAACTCGGCAAATTGATACCGTAACTTCGGGAGAAGGTATGCCCTTTGATGTGAAAGACTTGCTCTGTAAGCATTGGAGGGTCGCAGAGAATCGGTGGCTGCGACTGTTTATTAAAAACACAGCACTCTGCTAACACGAAAGTGGACGTATAGGGTGTGACGCCTGCCCGGTGCTGGAAGGTTAATTGAAGATGTGCAAGCATCGGATCGAAGCCCCAGTAAACGGCGGCCGTAACTATAACGGTCCTAAGGTAGCGAAATTCCTTGTCGGGTAAGTTCCGACCCGCACGAATGGCGTAACGATGGCCACACTGTCTCCTCCCGAGACTCAGCGAAGTTGAAATGGTTGTGAAGATGCAATCTCCCCGCTGCTAGACGGAAAGACCCCGTGAACCTTTACTGTAGCTTTGCATTGGACTTTGAAGTCACTTGTGTAGGATAGGTGGGAGGCTTAGAAGCAGAGACGCCAGTTTCTGTGGAGCCGTCCTTGAAATACCACCCTGGTGGCTTTGAGGTTCTAACCCAGGTCCGTTATCCGGATCGGGGACCGTGCATGGTAGGCAGTTTGACTGGGGCGGTCTCCTCCCAAAGAGTAACGGAGGAGTTCGAAGGTTACCTAGGTCCGGTCGGAAATCGGACTGATAGTGCAATGGCAAAAGGTAGCTTAACTGCGAGACCGACAAGTCGAGCAGGTGCGAAAGCAGGACATAGTGATCCGGTGGTTCTGTATGGAAGGGCCATCGCTCAACGGATAAAAGGTACTCCGGGGATAACAGGCTGATTCCGCCCAAGAGTTCATATCGACGGCGGAGTTTGGCACCTCGATGTCGGCTCATCACATCCTGGGGCTGTAGTCGGTCCCAAGGGTATGGCTGTTCGCCATTTAAAGTGGTACGTGAGCTGGGTTTAAAACGTCGTGAGACAGTTTGGTCCCTATCTGCAGTGGGCGTTGGAAGTTTGACGGGGGCTGCTCCTAGTACGAGAGGACCGGAGTGGACGAACCTCTGGTGTACCGGTTGTGACGCCAGTCGCATCGCCGGGTAGCTAAGTTCGGAAGAGATAAGCGCTGAAAGCATCTAAGCGCGAAACTCGCCTGAAGATGAGACTTCCCTTGCGGTTTAACCGCACTAAAGAGTCGTTCGAGACCAGGACGTTGATAGGTCGGGTGTGGAAGCGCAGCAATGCGTGAAGCTAACCGATACTAATTGCTCGTGAGGCTTGACTCTATCATTTGAAGAACTTTGAAAGACGTGTTCTCAAAAATAAAGCTTACATCAGTCTTGAAGACGATACACATCACAGTTGATTGAATAATAAGCGGAAGAGTTCTTCCCTAACGGCTTTCCCGATTTGTACAGTTTACGTCTGGCGGCCATAGCGAGTTGGTCCCACGCCTTCCCATCCCGAACAGGACCGTGAAACGACTCAGCGCCGATGATAGTGTGGATACCCATGTGAAAGTAGGTCACTGCCAGACACTTATTCCGAACCCCTGATATTGCATATATCAGGGGTTTTTTGCTGGCTCGGGGGAAGGCTTGTTTGCCGCACATATGGTTTTACAGGCATAGGGCAAAAAAAGGTTTATTTGCGGTAGTGTTCCGTCTCGTGATGAAAGGGGATGTTGCCCGGTTGCGACAATATCCGGCATCTGTATTGTTACTTTGGTTATTAGTATTTGAAGGGTCGGGCTAATCTGTTTATGATGGTTGGCCGCCCACAAAGGTGCTGCAAAATCTGCGGCAACGGACGGGGCGTTTCAAACACATTCGGAATAAGGAGCATTATTGTGAAAACATATATGAAACGATTTTACGCAGGGGTATCGGCTATGTTGTTGTCGGCGCTGTCGCTGGCGGCGGTGAATATCAATACGGCAACGGAGGAGGAGTTGAAGGCTTTGCCGGGTATCGGCCCGTCGAAGGCGGCGGCGATTGTGGCCTACCGTCAGCATAATGGCCAGTTCAAGAGTGTGGACGATTTGAAGAACGTGAAGGGTATCGGCGAGGGTGTTTTAGCGAAGCTGCGCGATGAGGCGACGGTGAACGGTGGAGCCAAGAAGAAAACCGACAAAGCCGTTCCGGCAATTAAGGGTAAATAAGCACCGGGGACGGTGAAGCTCTGAAAACCCGTCTTCACCCAAACGGACGATAGGGCGGTCTTGCGGATGAAGACGGTATTTGAGTTTTTGAAGTGTAATAATATGAATTGCTACAGCGGACAGTGCAGGTAGTACGGAACCGATTCTGTTGCCGCTTTAACGGCCTACACAATCGTTCTCTTCAAGGCCACAGTAAAAGTTCAGTTGATTGACTGTAGCACACAGCTCAGAAATGCATCGTGGACAGTGATTTTGTAAAAGTCTCAGTTGTAGAAAATCCTAGTGTTGTTTACAGTATTTGAAAGACAATTATGTATGTGCACCCATAAAAATACCCGCTTAACTCCCACATAGCTGCCAAGCGATATGGCATAATTATGCCCAAGATAAAACCACCGTTACCTCTTTGGCTAGGCAGTACAACGTCAACAGAGTAACCATTTATCGCATATTCAAAGCCGCCTGGCTGAAATTGCTGATTCCGCAGAAGAATACCAACGACCGTTAACCGTTTCAAACAGACTACATACGGTATGAAATGCCTGGCTAAGGTCTAGCGGGAAATTGAAGAGAAATTAAAGAAAAAAGCCAAACGCTACAATAAATTCTGTCCTGGCGAAACGGTTCATGTCGATACTAAAGGATTGCCGCTGCTGCGTGATCAAAAGTAACCGAACAGAGGGATTATCTGTTTGTTGCTATTGATGATTTCTCTCGGGAGCCGTATGCGGCGATCTTGCCTGACCGCACTTCGGCCGGCGTGGCCAAATTCCCTATGTGCGATGTGATCGACTGCTGTCATTATACGATAGAGAGTGTTTATTCCGATGACGGCATGGAATACAAGGGCAGCGCCAACCATCCGTTTAGCGTTAGCTGCTATCCGTTTAGCGTTCGCTGCTATAAAAACTACATCGGCCAATTGTTACCCGTGTCGCTCCCCGCAAACCAACAGCAAGCGGAGAGGGATACGCACGCTGATGGAGATTTGGCATGACAAAGGGCAATTTAAAGATTCGGAACAACGTCGCAAGGAGTTGTGCCGCTTTGCCAATTACTACAATACATTGAAACTGCATAGCGGTTTGAAAGGAGGGACACCTTCGAGGTGTAGCAGGCTTATTTTTCTAAACCTGTTGTGCAAAAAACGCGAAGATTTCTAACTATCTTAGAAAAATATCCGAAATTGTATTCTATGATTTCGGATATTGAGTTTTGTAGAGGTCTTAAAATAAATGAATCTTGAAAAAATGGCTCTTATTTTCAAAAATAAGAGCCATTTTTTCATAAATTTGGCACGC
The DNA here is from genome assembly GCF_022870885.1 of Neisseria dumasiana. Classification (NCBI taxonomy): domain Bacteria; kingdom Pseudomonadati; phylum Pseudomonadota; class Betaproteobacteria; order Neisseriales; family Neisseriaceae; genus Neisseria; species Neisseria dumasiana. The sequence goes on from NZ_CP091509.1 coordinate 685,890, forward strand.
CCACGGGGAATCGAACCCCGGTTACCGCCGTGAAAGGGCGATGTCCTAACCGCTAGACGATGGGCGCGGATTAAATTCATTTGATTGTTGGCGCACCCGGAGCGATTCGAACGCCCGACCCTCTGGTTCGTAGCCAGATACTCTATCCAACTGAGCTACGGGTGCGATAAAGATTTAAATTATATGTATTGGAATATACATTGTCAAGCCTTGTATCTTAAAAAAGTGTAGAATATTTTTATTCGTGTATTTGCGTGGAAAACATAATGGTTTTAGATTCTAGATGGCTGCAGCTTGCAAAATATTTTGCTAGCTTAGGTATACCTGTAGCAATAGTGGATATTGAATCAACCGGCGGTAATTTATATGAAGACCGTATAACCGAGATTGCTATATTGAGATTTGAAAATGGTATCGTTCGTCATTATGAATGGTTAGTGAATCCTCAAAAGCCAATTTCCGAATTTATCACAATGCTTACGGGTATTGATAACGGTATGGTTATGAATGCACCTGCATTTTCAGACATATCCGATATTCTGTTACCTTTATTACGTGGCACTTTACTTATCGCACATAATAGCCGTTTTGATTACACTTTTCTTCGCCATGAATTTCAAAGAATAGGTGTTTACTTTGCAGCACCTACTTTATGTACCGTACAACTTTCACGTCGTCTTTACTCGCAACACCATAAGCATAATCTTGATAGCATTATTGAGCGTTTTCAGATTGATGTGAAACAACGACACCGTGCAATGTCTGATGTGTTGGCATTGGCCGATTTTTTAGAAAAAAGTTTTACTGAAAAAGGGAATGGAGAGTGGGAACGGCAGTTTTATTCACTTACCCAACCGAAAGTATTGCCCTCATGGTTGCCAAATTCTTTATCTAAGCAAGTCTATGCGTTACCTGATATATACGGTGTTTCTGTATGGTTGGATAAAAAAGGGAAAACTGTAAAAATAGATGTGCATGAAAAAGCTTTTTCTGAAATATCCGCATCTTTACAAAGTACAACTGGCTTGGCATTTACACGAGAAATCAGTGAAATTCGTTTTATTCCTGCATTAGGTAAACTACATGCTTTGAGAGAAAAAGCGCTATTAGAAGTGGATTCACATATCAGGCCGTCTGAAATAAACAGTCGTTATTTTACTGTGCAATTTGTTTTCGAGGAGTCATCCAGCTTGCAGGCAAGAATTACTCCTTTGATGAGTGGTTATATGCACCAACCGCCTACTGGTTTGTTTCTTCACAAAAAGTCAGCAAAGAGAGCACTAACTGCCTGGGCAAAGGAGCATGGATTGTGTCCTTCTTTACTTGGCATTTTACCTGATTCTCATGCGCGTAATATGTCTTGCCCAGTTAAAGAAATCGGCCATTGTAGTGGTGATTGTTATGCTAAGAACGGGATAGAACTTCAAAATCGTAAAATTATTGATAATGCTTCACTTCTTCCGATTGTTGACTGGGGTAATGCCAAAAAAATAACAGTTGTCGAGTTTGATGCACTTTCCGGGCAAAAAATCGTATTAAACTGTGTAGGAGGAGCGCTGGAGTTGTCTGATGGGCGCTGGTATTTTGACCATACATTACCTAGATTGCTGAAAGAAAAATTTAAACTTGGCCGAAAAGCCGTTCAGGTAATCGAGGCCGTCTGAAATTGAACGACATACCTAAATTTGAATCTTAACTTGGAAGAAAATTTGGCCTAGTTATTTAGGATATGTCGTCAGAGAGCACTATGGCGGTATTTATGGGCAAAAATCCGCATCTGCAAAATTCAAAATCTGCAAAAGATGTCCAACCTTACTGCGCTTTTGGGCTTGCATTTACAGATTTTGCCTCGGTTGTCACAACGGGCTTGCAAAGCTAAACAACGCTTCACAAGCCCTCATGATGGCATGACAGGATAGCGTCAATCAAAATAATGTATCCGTAGGCTCTGTAAAATGCAAACCGTTGCTTTTCATAGGAGTATTTGGGTTTTCAGGCTGAGAAGGCATTACTTTCTCAGGCAGGCCGTTTTTCTTGTCTTGATTCGGTCGCTCGGCCTGATTGTTATCTTTTTTTGGAGATAGAACAGGACTTTCTGCATCTACTTCAATTTCTGTTCCCGGAGGTAATATTTCATCCTTTGGTTTTGGGGGTTCTATCGGAATGGTTTTAACTTTTGTGGGTAATGAAGACCCCGTTGTCCATGCTAAGGACGTTAAAGGAGCTTTTAACTTTACGTTTTGTTTGCAAGTTAAGCAATTAGCTTGTCCCGTGCGGTTTTTGAGAATGGCATCCACACGCTTTGGATTAATTGATTTTCCATGTGCTTTAGCCCATGAGTAGATGCTTTTGCGTAAAGTTTCAGCATTCAGATTCTTTTGATTGTAGGGGTCGCGATATGCAGCTAGCCATAAATGATTGTTAGCGTCTACATTTAATGTGGCCATCTGATAAATAACAGAAACAGGGGAGCCGCTGTGAATTGTTTTTGCAAATTCAAGTGCATCAGGTGATCTCATGCGAACACAACCATGGCTGCGAACCCCGGGGACGCTAGCTGGAGCGTTAGTGCCGTGAATACCTAAGCCGAGTTTAGGATCCCCCATGCGTACAAAAACAGGCCCTAACGGATTTTGAGGGCCGGGAGGGATTGTTTTTACGCCATCTCCACGTTCTTTTTGAATACTTTTAGGGATATGCCAAGTGGGATTGAAGGCTTTTGCTCCAATCTTATGTTCGCCTAAAGTGGTTTGAGTGGCTGCTTTTCCAACTGCCACAGGGTAAGCTTTAACTAATTTACCATCTTTATAAAGGAATAAACGCTGCTGAGGTATATTGATAACCACATGTTGGCCGGCAGCATAAGGCGATACATCAGGTAAAGGTGTGTTTGCTACTGCTGTTGTAGATAATATGAGGCAGGCAAGGCTAAAACTAATTCTTTTCATCGGTGTTGTTATATAGAGTTATTCGGTGATGGAGTGTGAATTATACTTCGGGTAGTAATTTCTTTTTTTAAATTGAACAGAGATGCCATACAAAAAATTTCTTGTGTATTCTGTGTATCTCTAATGCAAATTAATGACCCTCAAATTTTTGGAACTATGAATAATACTATTGAATCGGAACACATTGCAGATGTTTTTTCTATCGATTATGAAGGACGCGGTGTTGCAAAGATAAAAGGCAAGACTGTTTTTATTCATGGAGCATTGCCAACTGAGCGTGTTTCTTTAGTAATAGAAAAAGAGAGAAAGCATTTTAGTGAAGCGAGAGTTATAAAGGTGTTGCAACCGTCGGTTGAGCGTGTTTTTCCAAAGTGTTGCCATTTCGATACATGTGGAGGATGTGTATTACAACACGCAACACTTAAAGCCCAAGTTGCATATAAGCAAAGAATATTGGAAGAACAATTGGAAAAAATAGGAGGAGTCAAGCCTGATGAATTTTTGCCGCCTATTTACGGGTTGGAGTGGGGCTATCGGAATAGAGTGCGTTTTAGCGTTTCTGAAAATGAACAAGGAGTATTCAGTTTAGGGTTTAAGGAAAAGTACAGTCATTCAGTTGTTGATATTAAAGGTTGCGATATTTTACCGGCTTCAGTATCAGATATTCTCCCCGAATTAAAATTTGTATTGCAAAAATTAGTTAAGATAAATGGGAAGGTTAATTATGTAGAATGTTTTTTTGGGGAACGCCTGACAGTTTTGAATGTCTGTATGCAAAACATACTGAACAAGTCAGCGCAAGAGTTGTTGAAAAGGTTTTCAGACGGCCTCAATCAAGCAGGTAGCCGTTTGTGGCAAATATGGGTTAAGCATAATAAAGACCAAGCTTATCCTGTTGATACAGATTCACAGTTATCACTTGATTATACTCTGCCTGAATATGATGTTATCATGCCTTATCTGCCGGGAGATTTTACTCAGGTTAATATGCAGATGAATGCGTTAATGGTCAATAGGGCTTTGTCTTTGATTCAGGCTGAAAAAGAAGATCGGATTGCCGATTTGTTTTGTGGTTTAGGTAATTTTACGATCCCAATGGCTAAAAGCGGAGCGCAAATCATAGGTATGGAAGGAGCAGACTATCTTGTTCAGCGGGCTTCTAAAAATGCCTTTTTAAACCAATGTAGTAATGTCGAATTCAAGCAGGCTGACTTGTTTAAAACAGATAGGAAAACAATTGCAGATTGGGGGAGATTTGACAAAATGTTACTTGATCCTCCGAGAAATGGTGCTTATGCCGTAGTGAAATCGTTGCATGCACCTTATTTGCCTAGAAGAATAGTATACGTATCCTGTAATCCTGCAACACTGGCAAGAGATGCTGGTGTATTGGTTGATAAAGGTTATTGCTTTAAATCAGCGGGGGTAATGAATATGTTTGCACAAACAGCACATGTTGAAGCGATAGCATTATTCGAGTTGTATTAATGCAATTGGCAATGATGATAAACTGAGGTTGTTGGTGTAATAAACAGTTAAATCATGTTATCATTAACCCCTTAAGGGGGCAGTATGGCTTAAATAACGTTTTAAACTTGAATTTATTGAATTCGGATAAACTGTAGTAAGCTGTCGAGATATTTAGACGCATCGGGAGATATCCTTGGATTATTCACATTTTATTATATTGCTGCTGTCTGCATTGCTTATCTTATTGTTTGTACGCTATAAACAGAGCTCTGGTAAAAATACCCAGAAGCAAAAAAATATGCGTGCCGGCAACCAAAGACGACGTGTTGATACATCAGAGCAGTCGCCACAGCATGGTGGTGATTGGATGGATCAGGTTAGTCAATCTGTGTCGGAAAGCGATAATCAGGATTGGGGATGGGATGGAGGAGCCGCTTCTGAAGCGGCAACTGCGGCCGTTTCCGCTCAAGAAGTAGATCCTTTAACTGAATATCAGGTTTATAAGCAGTTTGGCTATGAGGCGAAGGCAGCCGCATCGCTAGCGAGTTATTTAAATAATCTCAGCGACGGAGCTCCTGAGAAGCTGGTGCACGAGCTTATCGGCCTGAGTTTGCGTACTAATGATATTGATCTTCTAGCTGATACTTTAGATAAACACGGCAATACTCTTTCGGAAGAAAATATAGCGGAGTATGTTAAGGCTGGTTTGATGGCTAATTCTACTCATCTCCCTCTCAGGGTGATGGCGGAAAGTCGTTTGGGCTGGGGCATGCAAGAAGTTGCACGAATTATTGGCGAGAAAACTGGGCTGGAAGACATTCAATCTGATTCAGGGGTACCTTCGCTGACAATCAATGCTGTTAATGGCCACAACCATAGCAATGTTAGTTTACCTTCACGTAATCCCTTGGTTATGGGTAACAAGGATTTGGACAAAGTCAGCAGTGAAGAAATGGGCGCGGTAATTGGTTTTGTAAAGCCTGAGAAGAGTGCAAGAATTTTGAAAGGCAAGGTGGACTATCAAACAGCATTACGTCAATACAATAAAGCTATTCAGAAATCTTCGAAACCAGCTAGTTTGATTATTGATGCTCTCAAACTTGACTACCAGCACGAAGAAGTAAATCAATTTGCTAAGCATCTTTGGAAGCTATATTACTCATTGGGCCAGTATGGACGTCAAGTAAAAGAAAGGATGTTGGGTTGGGGATACAGCTTAGGTTATCATGAACTATTTGATGATTTGGAAAAGGGTCCTTCTGAGCAAAAAGTTCGTGAAATTGGTTTGGAGCGTGGTTATCTAGAGCCGACTTCCCTTCAATTAAAATCCAAATATCGTGACTTGGTACAAAAAAATTCTTCAATGATTAGTGAGAATTCTTCTCCTGCAGAAGAAGCCATTAAAGAAGTTGAATCTTTACTTATGTATGGTCAGCTCGATCAAGCTATAGGTACCTTGGAACAGGCTGTTCTGCAATATCCTCAAGAATCACAATTATATGTAATGTTGTTTGATCTTTATGAACGTGCGGAAGATTGGCCTAGATTAGAGCAATTCTTGCGCTTGCTTAGAGAAAAAGTGGCAAGCTTGCCGGAAGAGGTTGTCTTGGCTATGAGCCAACTTTTACGTCGTGTAAATCAACATTCTAAATAACAATATTTTTTAAGAGCACTCTAATAATGGATAATTTGTTACCTAAAGTAAAAACAGTGCGGATTATGCTTAAGGACATGGGGGAGCAGCAAGAAGCTGTATTCCGCATGGCATTTAAAATGCACAATACTACTAATTATGAAATCGTGCTGCCGGACTCAGGGGAAAAGCCGGATTTGATTTTAGTAGATACTGATTCAGAGCAAGGATTTGCAAGCTGGCAAAGGTTAAAAGATGAATACAGCAAAATACCTGTTGTGATGTTTTCTGCCAAAGAGCCGACAGTTACCACGCCTTATTTAGCTAAGCCAATCAAATTTGATACTTTATTTCCTATCTTAAGAAGCCTCTCTCAAGGCGGCAATATTTTCGAGGTGACTGATAAAACTACGGATAAAGGCGATAGTTCTGAAGCCAATGGCTCACGAAAAGCAACCATCCGTCGTTTTAACCCTCAAAGAGGTTTGCTTGGTGCTTTAAAATTTGCCAGCCAGGGACATCAAGATATCGCAGTATTGTATAACGGCAAACCGGTTCTTATTGTCTTTCCTAGCATACAGCGTGTATTACTTACGGTAAGCGCTACCGAGCTGGAGAAGTTGAGCAAAGATGATAATTTATCAGTAGTTTGCAAAGCAGTTCCAGATAATCCGCAATGGAAAGAAAAAGCCAAAGTTACGATAATGTCTTGTTTATGGCAGATGGCTATTTGGACTGCTCAAGGCCGTCTGATTTATCCAATGACCCCGCAAACAATTTTTACTTTAAAGCGTTGGCCAAATTTAACTCGTCTGGCATCTGTTCCGGAGTCAATGCGTCTTTCAGCATTTTTGACAAAAACATCGGTTAATTTAAACATACTATATAAAGTAATGCCTTTAGAAATGCCTGATATTCTCAATTATCTGGCTGCGACTCACGTGACTGGTTTTTTGGCGGTGGATGCGGAATTTTCAGGTGACGGCAAACAAACTAATATTGTTGGAGATAAGGTTAATGTTAGTGGTGATGTGCCAGATAATCAAATGGCTAGGGATGCAGAAAAAGCGGTAAGTCCTTCGGCTGAGCAACCAAGAAGCCTGTTGCAAAGATTAATGCGTAAGTTGATCGGTAAGAAATAATATTAGGAGTGATAGGAATATGAAAGAAAATAAAATTATTTTTACCGGTCCAGTAGGTGTAGGCAAAACAACAGCCATTTCTGCATTATCTGATGAGCCACCTGTTCAAACTGATGCTGATGCATCTGATATGACTTTAGTGAGAAAAGGTTATACTACAGTAGCCATGGATTATGGTGTTATTCGTTTAGATGAAGAAACTAAAGTTCACTTATATGGTACTCCTGGTCAGGAGCGCTTTAATTTTATGTGGGAAATTTTGAGTCAAGGTAGCATGGGTTTAATTCTATTGTTAGACAATACAAGAACAAACCCTTTAAAAGACTTACAATTTTTCCTAGATGCTTTTCGAGAGTTACTCAAAACAGCTCCTTTAGTTGTGGGCGTTACTAAAATGGATATCCGTTCATTGCCTGGGGTGGACGTATATCAGAAATATTTGGCTCAAAATAATTTTAATGTACCGGTATTTGAAATTGATGCACGTCGGGAGGACGACGTTAAACAGTTGGTAAGTGCGATGCTCTTTTCGATTGATCCGGGATTAGAGGTATAAAATGGAATCTACACTTTCTTTACAATCAAATTTGTACCCTAAAATTACTCCGGCTGGTGCATATTATGCAGTTTCCGGAGATACTGCTAGCGCAAGCCGCACATTACTTTATGGCCTTTTACGTGCTGATCCAAATGAAACTATCAGTAGTGATAAATTAATGAAATGGGCAGATACCAATGACTTTGAAAGTGCATTAAATCTACTTTACAGATTGCAGCGCCTTGAGTTTTTGTATGGTGACGAGAGTGTAGGTAATGAAGACTTGAATCTGTCGGATGAACAGTTACCTGAATTACTGGCTAAATTGTCCAATTCAGGTAAAGCGTTATTGGCTGATGAGAATGGATTGTATTTTGCAAATGCTGGATTTCACCACGAAGCAGCTGAAGAGGTAGGTATTCTTGCCGGTGAGATTGCTGAAGTGGTTGATAGACATCAGCTGCTTATCAAAAATAATTTACATATTCACCATAGTGCTTGGGGTATTTGCGATCCTTCAGGACAAAGTGAGTTGACTTTTTTCCCGCTTTATATTGGTATGAGTAAACTGATTTTGGTAATTGGTGGGGTTCCTGATTTGAATAAAGAAGAGTTTGTTATTCTAGTTAAAGTTTTGCATAATCGTTACGGTAAATATTAAAAACCGAAAGATTAGAAATTGTTACTCAGGCTTTAAGTCTATTGATATGATATTGACGGGATAAAAATATGCGTGAACAATTATTAATTTCAGTATTAAGTGATTTGAATAATACATCCTCAGATATTACGGCATCGGCTGTAATTTCAACTGATGGTTTACCTATTGCAACTTTATTACCTAATAATTTGAATGCTGATCGAGTAGGTGCAATGTCTGCTACTTTGCTTGCATTAGGTAATCGTGCAGTTCATGAGTTGGCTTGTGGAGAGCTGGATCAAGTCATGGTTAAAGGATCTCATGGATATGTTTTATTGAGTCAGGCTGGTAATAGTGCAGTTCTTGCATTGATGGCACGAGAGAGCGGTAAGCTGGGGTTGATTTTATTGGATGCTAAGCGAGCGGCAAAACATATTGCTGATATTTTATAACTCTTAACAAAATGGTTGTTTAAGCAATAAGATTAAAGTTGTTTTATATTGTTGACAAATTTTTAATTTGTTAATATAATGCATAGCTGTTCCCCGATAGCTCAGTCGGTAGAGCGACGGACTGTTAATCCGCAGGTCCCTGGTTCGAGCCCAGGTCGGGGAGCCAAATAAGTCAAAAGATAGGCCGCAAGCAATTGCGGCCTATCTTGTTTTGGGGCTGATGTAGATTAGCAGTCATGCTAGGCTGAGACCTTTGCAAAACCCCCATCTGCGGCGCATTTCTGCGTTGTGCGCTGCTCGCTCGTTTGCCTATCTGTATGATATGTCTGCACTCGCTGTGCTGCTACGCCTTGAACTGCATCCACATCTGAGGTTTTGCAAAGGTCTCAGCTTGTCTACTTTTTACGCAAAAACAGCCGGAACATGATGAAGCATGTTCCGGCTGTTTGTTGGCGTGGGGTTTTGCAAAGGTCTCCGCCATACTGTTTTACCGCAAAATCCGCCTCGTCATCAGTCATCATTGGGCTTTGGAGGCAGATCAGGTTTTTGAGGGAAGCATAGAATTGGATGAGAGTTATTTCGGCGGTAAGCGCAAAGGAAAACGCGGCAGAGGTGCCGCAGGAAAAGTGGTGGTTTTCGGCATCCTCAAACGTGGCGGGAAGGTTTATACCGTCGTGGTGGACAGTGCCAAGAGAGAAAGTTTATCTCCTGTTATTAAAAGCCGGACAGCGTGGTTTATACGTACAGCTTGAGCAGTTACGACGTACTGGATGTCAGTAGTTTTCACCACCACAGGATTAACCACAGTAAGGCATTTGCCGAGAGGCAAAACCACATCAACGGCATTGAGAATTTCTGGAATCAGGCCAAGCGTGTCTTGCGCAAATATAATGGCATTGACCGAAAGTCTTTTCCTCTATTCTTGAAAGAATGCGAATTTCGTTTTAATTTTGGGACACTAAAGCAGCAGCTAAAAATTCTGCGGATTTGGTGTGAGGTTTTGGGCTAATCTACTTCAGCCCCAAAATTTTACTATGGTGAAATTTTAAGAAAATTTTTATACTTTTTATTCTCTTCCGTTCATATTTTTATATTGTCCTACTGTGCATCATTTTTTTATATACTAAAAACAAGCCCAACTGGAAATAAAATTTTATAAATCATAACGTTATTTGAATAGCAGGTTAAGGTTGTAGAAATTTCTAGCGTTGTTTACAGTATTTGAAAGAGAATGCTGTATGAACATTCACAAGAATACCCGGCTCACCCCACACAACCGCCAAGCCATTTGGCGGGCATATACCCAAGACAAGCACAGCGTCACCTCTTTGGCTGCAGAATACAAAGTCAGCAGGCCGACAATTTACCGCATCCTCAAAGCGGCTCGTCTTAAGCTGCTCGTCCCGCAAAAAAGCACCAATAACCGCTTCAAACAAGCCAAATACGGTATGAAGCGCCTGGCCAAGGTGGAGCGGGAAATTGAAGAGATGTTGAAAAAGCAAGCACGCCGCTACAACAAATCCTATCCCGGAGAAATGGTGCATTTTGATACCAAGCGGCTACCCGGGCTGAAAAACCAAACCGTCGCCGACCCCTTCGAATACTTGTTTGTCGCCATTGACGACTATTCCCGCGAGCTGTATGCGGCCATCCTGCCTGACCGCACCGCTGCCGGTGCGGCTAAGTTTCTGCTGCGTGATGTGATTGACTGTTGCCCGTACACCGTGGAGTGTGCCTATTCGGATAACGGTGTCGGGTACAAGGGAAATGCATCCCACCCGTTCAGTGTGGTCTGCTGCCAAAACAACATCGTGCAAAAGTTTACCCGCATTGCCCGCCCACAGACCAATGGTAAGGCGGAGCGCGTTATCCGTACACTGATGGAGATGTGGCATGACAAGCAAACTTTTGCCGATGCACAACAACGTTGTAGAGATTTGCGTCGGTTTGTGAATTTCTACAATACGGTTAAACCTCACAGCAGCCTGAAAGGTGATACGCCTTTTGAAGTTTTGGAGACCTACTTTACTCAACCTGTTGTGTAAACAACGCGGTTATTTCTTACAAATAAGTCTGTAACACCTTGAAAGGTGTTTCTCCGTTCAAACCGCTGTGAGCTGTACACTATACCAAAATTACTTTTAATTTTCCAAGATGTTATGATAAAAAAACTATACTCTTCTGATGATACTTAGCTTGAAATTATTTGGTTGCGGCTATTTTGATAAGCAAGTATCTGACACAAAACTAAATTGTGCTATCGATGTATTCGAGCAAGCTGTAAAACAGCTTATTTAAGGATTAAATACCGTTGATATGCTGTGTACCACGAGCGAACTCATTGTCACCGTGATGCACTCTGAAATGCTTCGCAAAGCCCATGTCAACCGGTCTCTGATAACCGCGCCACCCATCAGTATTGATGACGTTCTCAACCGAGATATGGCCTCTGATAACCTTTTGCAGCGTGACTTTAGAGGCATCGGGGACGATTTCGGTATACACTTTGTCACCGCGCTTTAGAATGCCGAAAAAAAATCGTTTTGCCGCCGGCACCACGACCACGTTTTCCACCAATACGCTTGGTACCAAAGTAGGATTCATCCGGTTTTACGATGCCCCACAAAGGTGTCTGTTGCTCACATTCGTCAGCCAAACGCCGACGCAATTTCAGGTATAGACTGTTATGCTTCTGACACTGATTCCTGTTAGTTTGGGGGTGTTGTAAGCCGTCAAATCCAAGGCGAAAAGTCGTAGGATTTGGCGGGGTTGGGCTCGGTGATTTTGCTTCCTAAGTCCCTAATTGCCGGATTTGGTTTCGGTAATAAATCCTACTTTGCTGATACCGGCTTCACGTGCGGAATGTAAAGCTTGTGCGACAAAATCGTATTCTACGCTTTTATCGGCGGCAATCGCCAAAATGGTATCCTCGTTATTGGTTTTGGCTTGCTTCAATCTGCTTGTTACCTCTTCCAAACTCAGTTTGGTTGTTGATTCTGCTCCAAGCAAATATGCTCCATCTGCAGCAATCGTCAAACGCAACGGTTCTTTAGGCTGTGTTTCCTGTTTCACGTTTTCCGAAGCTGTAGGCAGTTGTAATGGAATTGAGTGCGTGAGCACAGGCATGGTAATCATAAATACAATAAGCAACACCAGCATTACGTCAACCAATGGGGTAACGTTGATATCGGCCATTGGGGACTCATCACCTGAATTCATTGAACCGAATGCCATATTATCAATCCTTATTGTTTAACAGTTGTACATGGAAATCGTGGGCGAAAGCATCCATATCTTGAGCCAGCGTTTTGTTTCCGCGTACTAAAAAGTTATAGGCTAATACTGCAGGAATGGCTACAAACAGACCAAATGCCGTAGCAACCAATGCTTCACCGATAGGGCCTGCCACTGCTGCAATACTCATTTGACCGCTTTCACTAATGTTGATTAGGGCATGGTAAATACCCCAAACTGTTCCAAACAATCCAATAAACGGAGCAGTTGCACCTACAGAAGCCAGTGCTGTTAAGCCGCCATCAAATTTACGCAAAATCTGACTCATGCTGTTACGGATTTGTCTGACTAAATAATCATTCAACGGTACTGCCGCAGCAATTTGCGTATCTTTGTGCTTACGGTAGTTTTCATGAGCGCGTACAGCTTCTAAAGTCAATTCGCTCATCGGTGAAGAAACTGTTTTGGCTTTTTGTACAGCTTCATCTAAAGTTTTGGCATTCCAAATTAAGGGTTTGACCGCTTGATTGGCTTTTTTGGCTTTCATCAGTTTGATACCGCGCACAATCATAATGGTCCAAGTGATGATGCTCATGAAGAGCAATAAGAAAAAAACACTGATCAGTACGGCATCACCTGATTCAAAAATTAATTTTAAATTCATAACTTTTTCCAAAAAATAATAACAAGTAACTAAATCAATATAAATTTATTATGCGGGGCATCCGTTTGGAGATTGCAGTATTTGCAATATGCCGGGTTAAATTTAAAGATGGAATTTTACGGATATGGTGAATTCAGTCCATCCTCTAGGTTTAAATCCACCTTTGCGTGCAGCATTTACAGCCGCTTTATCCAGGCGGACATAGCCGCTGCTTCGGGAGATTTTCACATCCACCACTTTTCCGCTGGGATCTACCACTACTTTAAGCATAACCGTGCCTTCTTCTCCGTTTTCCTCGGAAATTGGAGGGTAGGGAGGGCGAGGAATAGAACCTGTTGCCCGAGTGGGGTTGCCTCTACTGCTTCCGACACCGGCACCTGCCCCTCGGGTATCGCCATCACCGTGGCCGCTTCCGGTTTTGCTGCCGCTGCCTTCGCCTTTACCTAAGCCCCGACCATCACCGGTGCCGTCTGTCCCGCTGCCTTTACCTTGAATCTTAGAATAACCGGTGCCATCGCCTTTGCCGTCTTTGGCGGTAACTTTTCCGCCTGCAGAAGTGCTCTCGGAAGACGTATCAGCAGTTTTGGCAGCTGGCTTTTCAACCGGCTTTTCTACGGGTTTTTCAACAGGTTTCGGTTGAGGTTCAGGCTTAGGTTTTTCAACGGGTTTGGGCTTGGGCGTTTCTTTGGCTTGTTTGATATCCGCCTGATCTTTTTTGGTGATCACAGGCTTGATTTCAGCCTTAGGTTGTTCTACTGGTTTGGGTTTAGGCTGGGGTTTGGCCTCAACTTTAGGTTTGGGCTTTTCCGGACGGGGCTGTTCAGCTTTTTCAGGTGCGGGCGCGCCTGAGCCTTCCGGTCTGCCGTCTCCGCCGCCGAAATCCCCTAAGTCGACAAACTCTATATGCTCTACCCCCATCTGCGCAGGCTTGGCGATTTGCCATGCCAAAAAGATCAACCATATATGCAATAAAGTGACCACTACAAAGGTGGTAGGCGTTAGTACACGTTCATTTTCCATAACGTCGAATGTTAATAGCAATTATTCCTGTTTGCAACCTATTTTTTGTACAATATAACGTATAGCAAAGCTTTTTTAACGTTTCACTATGTTTTGAAAGGAAATTTATAACTTATTAAATATGTTTATTATTTTTATAATAAAAATCACAATAAAATAAGATGTTTGGATAATTGAAAGCAGCATCTGAAACAAAGAACTGAGATTTGGTTGAGCGATCGGATTGTTTACATTTTGTGTAAAACAGCTTTTGCTTGAGCCGAAACAAAGTGATTTTGAGTGTCGGCTCAGAACGATACGGCCTTAAATATGTTTTAAGCCGACATGTTGTCGATCACGGATTTTTTCTGCTTGGAAAGTTGTACGTCAAATTTGAATCCGCTATACAATAGCCGTTACATATCGGACTTATCGGGGAAAGCAATGACACACATCGCACAAGCACCCAGCAGCATCGCACCGGATCTCAATGCTTACTATAAATGGTTTAACGAATACGTTGCCAAACTCAATGAACGTGATGCCCAACTGCTGCTCAACGCCCGCAAATTGGCGGAAGAATGTTATCCCGTTGACGGGTTTACTGCCAACGGCGAGCCTTTAATGAGTAATTTCTTAGGTGCGGCGCAAATGGTTGCCGATATGGACTTGCTGCCTGAAGCTGTTGCCGCCACTATCTTGACTGAAATTTCTTCTTACTGCCCCGAATGGCAGGAAACGGTTGCCGAAAAATGCAATGCCACCGTTGCCAATTTGGTGAAAGGCATAGACGAAGTACAGAAACTCACCCATTTCGCCCGCGTTGACAGTCTCGCTACGTCGGAAGAACGCGCCCAACAAGCAGAAACCATGCGCAAAATGCTGTTGGCAATGGTTAGCGACATCCGCGTTGTGCTGATTAAACTTGCCCTGCGTACCCGCACCATGCAGTTTATCGGCACGCTGCCCGACAGTGAAGAAAAAAGGGCACTGGCCAAAGAAACGCTGGATATATTCGCTCCGCTCGCTAACCGTTTGGGGGTATGGCAGCTTAAATGGCAGCTCGAAGACTTGGGCTTCCGCCATCAAAACCCTGAGCAATATAAAGAAATTGCCCGCCTGCTTGATGAAAAGCGCACCGAACGGCTGGAATATATCGAGCATTTTCTTCAAGCGCTGCGAAATGAGTTAGACAAATACGGCATTCATTATGATGTGGCCGGCCGCCCGAAGCATATTTATTCGATTTACCGCAAAATGGTTAAGAAAAAAATCGGGTTCGACGGTTTGTATGATATCCGTGCCGTCCGTATTTTGGTGGACACCATTCCCGAATGCTATACCACACTGGGTATCGTACACAGCTTGTGGCAGCCGATTCCGGGGGAATTCGACGACTATATCGCCCAGCCCAAGGGAAACGGTTACAAAAGTCTGCATACTGTTGTTGTGGGCCCAGAAGACAAAGGCGTCGAAGTGCAGATACGCACCTTCGATATGCACCAATTCAATGAATTCGGTGTTGCCGCTCACTGGCGTTATAAAGAAGGCGGGCGCGGCGACAATGCCTACGAGCAAAAAATCGCTTGGTTGCGCCAACTGCTCGATTGGCGCGAAAACATGGCCGACCACGACCGTGAGGATTTAGCCGGAGCCTTCCGCACCGAGCTGTTTAACGACACGATATATGTGTTGACTCCGCACGGAAAAGTGCTTTCGCTCCCTAACGGTTCCACGCCCATCGATTTCGCCTACGCTTTGCACAGCAGCATCGGCGACCGCTGCCGCGGCGCCAAGGTCGAAGGCCAAATCGTGCCGCTTTCTACGCCGCTTGAAAACGGCCAGCGTGTAGAAATCATTACAGCCAAAGAAGGTAAACCTTCCGTTAACTGGTTGTATGAAGGTTGGGTCAAGTCCAACAAAGCCATCAGCAAAATACGCGCCTTTATCCGCCAGCAGAACGCCGATGCCGTGCGCGAAAACGGACGTAGCCAATTGGAAAAACAGCTTGCGAAAGTATCCTGCAAGCCCAATCTCCAAGATTTATCTGAAAAACTCGGCTTTAAGAAAATCGACGATTTATACACCGCCGTCGGTCAAGGTGAAATTTCCCCCCGCGCGCTGCAGAAAGCATGCGGCACATTGGTTGAACCGCCTCCTGCACCTTTGAACGAAACCACCATCGTCAAGCAGTCTAAAATCAAAAAAGGCGGCAAAAACGGCATATTGATCGACGGTGAAGACGGCTTGATGACCACATTGGCCAAATGCTGCAAACCCGCACCGCCCGATGAAATTGTCGGCTTCGTTACCCGCGAACGCGGTATATCTGTGCACCGCAGCAACTGCCCCTCGTTCCAACATCTTGCCGAACAATCGCCCGATAAAGTGTTGAGTGCAAGCTGGGCACAAACACAAGAAGGCCAAGTGTTTGCCGTAGATATAGAAATCCGCGCCCAAGACCGCGGGGGACTGCTGCGCGATGTTTCCGACACCTTGGCACGCCATAAACTGAATGTTACCGCCGTACAAACCCAAAGCCGCGATTTGGAAGCCAGTATGCGGTTCACGCTGGAAGTGCGGCAAGTAAATGATTTACCGCGTGTTTTAGCCAGCCTTTCCGAAGTTAAAGGTGTGTTGAGTGTAACCCGGTTATAGAAACCGCTAAGTTCAGGCCGTCTGAAATGATCTAAACACCCGTCCGATCAGCTTTTCAGCCAATCGGGCGGGGTGTTTGTTTGTGTTTGAAAGACGAAGTTGCTAAAACGCCTCGCCCACTTTCACGCCGCCGGCAACATCTTTCGGCGTGGCCAGTTTGGCAGTAGCGACTTGAGCGGCCTTAAATTCGGGCGTTTCCATCACGGCGGCGGCTTGTTCGGCGGGCAGGGTGTTTGCCATGTATTGCCAGCGGTCGGCCAATGCGGGGTTGGACGGAATCACGAAATCCTCGCGCAATTCATCGACCAAATCGGGGCGGTTGCACACCAGCACGATGTCGCAGCCGGCATCAAACGATAATTTTGCCCGCTCTTTGATGCCGCCCGCTCCACATGCGCCTTCCATGGTGAGGTCGTCTGAAAAAATCACGCCGTTAAAGCCGATGTCTTCACGTAGAATATCTTTCAGCCATTTGGCCGAAAAGCCCGCCGGTTGGCTGTCGACTTGCGGGTAAACCACATGCGCGGGCATCACGGCCGCCATGCCTGCCGCGCTCATGCGGCGGAAAGGCACGATGTCGGCGGCTTCCAATTCGTTCAAACTGCGGTCGTCTTGCGGCAAAACATGATGGCTGTCGCCTTCGACGAAACCGTGGCCGGGAAAGTGTTTGCCGCACGATTTCATACCGCCTTTATTTAAGCCTTTCTGCAAAGCCAGTGCCAGCTCGGTAACGATTTCGGCGTTGCCGTGGAAACTGCGGTTGCCGATCACGGCGCATTGCCCCCAGTTCAAATCCAGCACGGGCGTAAACGACAAATCCACGCCGCACGCGCTCAATTCGGTTGCCAACACCCAACCCACTTGCTCGGCCTGTGCTTTGGCCGCTTCGGGGCTTTGCGTATCCCAAATTTCGCCGAGCACATTCATGGCGGGCAAGCGGGTAAAGCCGTCGATAAACCGCTGCACGCGTCCGCCTTCGTGATCGACGGCGACAATCAGTTCGGGCGAGCGCAACGCTTTGATTTCGCTTATCAACTCTTTAAGTTGGGCAACATTTTCAAAATTGCGGCGGAACAAAATCACGCCGCCGACGGCAGGGTCGAGCAGGCGTTGTTTTTCTTCGTCGGTGAGACGGAAGGCGTGGACATCGGCCATCACGGGGCCGCGCGGGATAATGGGTTTGGTCATAAGTTTTCTCAACAAATAGGGAAGGTGGTGCGGAAAAGGGAAGATTATACAAGACTGAAACGGCAGGCAGTAGGCATGTGGCCGATAGTGTGGCGTTTATATAGATAGGCCGTCTGAAAAAAAGGGTTTTCAGACGGCCTTAACCTAGCATCAGCCGTTTTACCCGGCCAGCCAAGCCATTGCTTCGATTTTGTGGCCGTCTAAATCGCGCACAAAGCAGCCGTAATACTCTTTGCCGTAATGCGGGCGCGGGCCGGGTGCGCCGCTGGCAGTTTGTGCGTGTTGTTTGTCGTGCGGAGCCTGAATCCAAAATTCGGGATAGGCGCGACCGTAAGCCACGGCTCGGTGTTCGCTTAAATCCAAAACCCGCCCGATGCCGAGCTTAGCCAACACTCTGTCTTAAAACGCCACCGCTTCTTCAAAACGGTTGGTGCCGAGCGATACATGGGAAAGAATGCCGGGATTGGCAGGCATGGTTGCGCTGCTTTCCAAAAAGAGTTGCGCCAAAAGATTTCAGACGGCCTCAAGAGGCCGTCTGAAAAAGTGTAAACGCCTGAACGGCAAAGACTTACACTTGGTTTTACGGCAGGGTTAAAGCCATAAAAATGGTATCGCCGTTTCGTTCCACCAACAGCGGAATATTTTTTCCCGCACCTTCCAGCGCGCTTTTCAATGTGGCTTCGTCTTCTACGTTGAGATGGTTCACGGTAACGATTTCGTCGCCTCGTCTCAAGCCGGCGCGCTCGGCGGGACCTTCGGCTTTAACCACCACCAAGCGTTTGCCGGTGTTGGAGGTGCGCACTTTCATGGTTAGACCCACCGCTTCAACCGCAAAGGCTTGGCCGTCGGTAGAAAACATCGGATCGTTGTTGCCTGCGTTGCTCGTTTCGGTGTCGTTACCGCTGGCGCCGAGTATCACTTTGATTTGTTGCTCTTTACCTTTGCGCCAAACATTGAGTGTGACTTCCTTGCCCGGGGCAATTGCGCCGACCATTACGGGCAGGTCGCTGGATTGGCGGACTTCCTCTCCGTTTACGCTGCGCACGATGTCGCCGGACTGCAAACCTGCTTTCAGGGCGGGGCTGTTGGGCAGCACGCGGGTAATTAAGGCGCCGGAGGCTTTTTCAAGGCCGAATGATTTGGCCAGATTATAGGAAACTTCTTGAATAATCACGCCGAGTTGGCCGCGCTGTACTTTTCCGCCGGCTTTGAGCTGTTCGGCCACGTTCATGGCTACGTCAATCGGAATGGCAAACGAAATACCCATAAATCCGCCGCTGCGGCTGTAAATCTGCGAATTGATGCCGACGACCTGACCTTTCAGGTTAAACAGCGGGCCGCCCGAATTGCCGGGGTTGATGGCAACGTCGGTTTGGATGAACGGCGTGTAGTTTTCGTTGGGCAGGCTGCGTCCTTTGGCCGACACGATGCCTGCGGTAACGCTGTTGTCGAAGCCGAAAGGCGCACCGATGGCGGCCACCCATTCGCCGGGTTTAAGGTCTTTGGCATTGCCGACTTTGATGACGGGCAGGTTTTCGGCGTCGATTTTCAACAAGGCTACATCGGATTGCACGTCGGAGCCGATTAATTTGGCGGTGTATTCGCGTTTATCGTTGAGCAGCACTTTGATGTTGCTCATGCCGCCGACCACATGGGTATTGGTTAGGATGTAGCCGTCGGGGCTGATGATGAAGCCCGAGCCGAAATGCAGTTCGGTGTCGTCTTCCTGCTCGGGAATGTCGGGCAGGTTGGGTACGAGGCGCTTGAAAAATTCGTAAAACGGATCGTTGTCGGGAAACTGGTTCAAGTCCATATTGTCGTTGCTGCGGCCTGCGCGGGGGGCTTGGAGGGCTTGAATATTGACTACCGTTTGGCCTTCTTGTTCGACCAGTTTGGTAAAGTCGGGCAGCAGCATTTCTACTTTGCCGCTGTCGGTTTGCGTTTCTACTTTTTGTACCAAATCCTTTTGCGGCTCGTCTTGCTTGCCGAAAAAGCTGTCCACTTTATCGCAGCCGTTTAAGACCAATGCAGAAGCAAGCACCAAGGCAATGTATTTTGGCGTTTTGTTCACAGTGTTTCCTTTTAAACAGATTCGTTAAGTTTCAATGGTGTGATTGTAAACGAAAATATAGGTCCCTGCACGGTGAAAACAAGTGCATATATTCCATTTAAGCAGATGTTTTTACAGTTTTTCACACTTTCTTGCGATATGCCGTACCATGCCGTGCGGTTTGTGGAAAAAATGCGGGAAACATGCCGTTGGAAATGAAGCAATCGGCAGTGCGCGGCAATGTTGTTACAATAATATGTTTTCCGGTTGGGATGGCCGGCGCTGCCGGGTATCTCTGTTTCTGCTTTTTACCGGTATGGTTTATGAACGGCGACATCACTTTTTTGACTTTGTTTCTTATCGGCTTTTTCGGCGGCGGGCATTGCGTGGGCATGTGCGGCGGGTTGAGCAGCGCGTTTGCTTTGCAGTTGCCGCCGCATATCAACCGCTTTTGGCTGATTGTGTTGCTGAATGCGGGGCGGATCAGCAGTTATGTGCTGATCGGCGTGCTGCTTGGCTTGCTGGGGCAGGTGGGGATTTCGTTGGATGAAACTCGGTGGCTGCAAAACGGTTTGTTTGTGGCGGCGAATGTGCTGCTGTTGCTGTTGGGGCTGTATCTTGCCGGCTTGTCGGCCTTAGTGGTGAAAGTGGAGGCAGTGGGCAGGCCGGTGTGGAAGCGTTTGAACCCGCTGCTGAATAAGTTGCTGCCGATACGCAGCGTGCCGGCCTGTTTTGCCGTGGGCATGTTGTGGGGCTGGCTGCCGTGCGGTTTGGTGTACAGCGCGTCGCTGTATGCTTTGGGCAGCGGCAGCGCGGCGCAGGGAGGCATGTATATGCTGGCTTTTGCATTGGGTACGCTGCCCAACCTGCTGGCGATGGGCTTTTTCGCGGCGCAGTTGAAAGCGTGGCTGCAACATAAAACGGTGCGTTTGTGCGCGGGTTTGACCGTATCGGCATGGGCGGTATGGCAGTTGGCGGTGTTTTTTCAGACGGCCGTCTGAGAAGTATGGGCTGGGAAGAGATGGGCATGCAGGGCGGGCAAGTTGCCGGTTTTATTTGTTATAATGCCGCCTTTATAGTGCCTACAAAACCGTATGAAAACCGTAGAAAAAAATATGTTGGTGCTGCACAGTGCCGAGCAGATGTTCGAGCTGGTGGATAGGGTGGAAGACTATCCGCAGTTTCTGCCGTGGTACAGCAAAACCGAAATCATCGAGCGCGGCGGCAACGAGCTGAAAGCGCGTTTATTTATGGACTATATGAAAGTTCAGCAGTCTTTCGCCACGCACAACCACAACGTGCCGGGGCGCGAAATCCGTATGAACTTGCTCGAAGGGCCGTTCAAAACCCTGCAAGGCACATGGAAGTTTATTCCCGTGGGCGACGATGCCTGCAAAATCGAATTCAAACTGCAATACGATTTTTCCAGCAGCCTGCTTTCCGCACTGATTTCGCCGGTGTTCAGCCACCTTTCGCGCACGCTGGTGGACGCATTCGTTAAAGAGGCAGACCGCCGCTATGGTTGAAATTGAAATTGTGTACGGCACGGCAGATAAGCAGCTGTTGCAGCGTCTTTCCGTTTCAGACGGCACAACCGCGCGCGAGGCGGTGTTGCAGAGCCGCATTGCCGAAGAGTTTCCCGAAGCAGACGTGCACAATGCGCCGTTGGGTATTTTCGGCAAAGCGGTGAAAGACGATACGGTGTTGCGCGATAAAGACCGCGTGGAAGTGTACCGTCCGCTGTTGATTGATCCCAAAGAAGCCCGCCGTTTGCGCGTGCGGAATAATAAAGAAGCCGATTGAGCCGTGTTTGGCGATATGGCGGCTGTGCTTTTTTGATATTAAATAAATAGGCGAATCAGAAGATACATCAGGCCGTCTGAAATTTCAGACGGCCATAAATATGGAAAGATAAAATGTCGGAAATCAAATTAATCGTCGGGCTGGGCAACCCCGGCGCGGAATACACCCACACGCGCCACAATGCCGGATTTTGGCTGATAGACGAATTGGCTTGGGCATGGAACGCCCGCTTGAAAGAAGAGAAAAAATTTTTCGGCGAAGTGGCGCGCGTTACCCACCCCGAAGGGGAAATATGGCTGCTGAAACCGAATACGTTTATGAACCGCTCCGGTCAGGCGGTGGCCGCATTGGCGTCGTTTTACAAAATCAAGCCGGAAGAAATTTTGGTGGTGCACGACGAATTGGATATCCCTTGCGGGCGCATCCGCTTCAAGCTCGGCGGCGGCAACGGCGGCCACAACGGCCTGAAAGACATTCAAGCCAGACTGGGCACGCCCGGTTTTTACCGCCTGCGTTTGGGCATCGACCACCCCGGCGACCGCAATCTGGTGGTGGGTTATGTGCTCAACAAGCCCAGCGCCGAAGACCGGCAGGCGATAGACGATGCCATCGCCAAATCCATACAGGGCTTGCCGCTGGTGTTGTCGGGTCAATGGGAAGAGGCGACCCGTTTTCTTCACAGCAAGTAATGTGAAAGCTTTTTAAAATCAAAAGCTAATCTGGAATATGGGTTTCAATGTTCCGTTACTGAAAATCACATGCGGGCGGATAGGTAATCCGCCCCGCCGCAAGATGTTGGCCGTTGGGAAGGTGTTTTAGTGAAACTCACAAGTTCGCTTTCAGACGGCCTCAAATACGCGTTTTTATTCTTCTTTATACAATCCACTCGAAACAAGCAGGTGCAAAACCTTATTTGTGCAGCCCGCATTCTTTGCTGTCTTTGTTTTCCCACCACCAACGCCCCGCACGGATGTTTTCGCCCAGTTTCACGGGGCGGGTGCAGGGTTCGCAGCCTATGCTGGGGTAGCCGCAGCGGTAAAGTGCATTCAGCGGCACATTATGCGCGTGTGCGTACGCCCAAACGTCGGCTTCTTCCCAGTCGAAAATCGGATTGAACTTGGCAATGCCGCGTGCGCCGTCGAACTCTTCAAAATCCAACCCGCTGCGGGTATCGGACTGGCTGCGCCGCTGTCCGGTTAACCATGCCGGTGCTTGGGCGAGGGCGCGGTTGAGCGGTTCGATTTTGCGAATGTGGCAGCATTGGCGGCGCAAGTCCACGCTTTCATACATAGCGGCTTGGCCGAACGCGCGCTCGAATGCGGCGGCAGCTTCGGCATCGGGGCGGAACACTTCGATTTCAAACGGATAGCGTATATTGGTTTCGCCGATTAAGGCCGAGGTTTCGGGGTTGAGCTTGCCCGTGTCGAGCGTGATGATGCGCAGCGGCAGTTTCAGACGGCCTATAATGTCTGCAATCACCATATCTTCCGCAGCAAGGCTGGATGCAAACACCGCCTGCGGAAAACGCGCGGCAATCTCGTGCAGACGTTCGCCGAGTGTGTTTTCCAATGATTTCAGACGGCCTGATCGGGTTGGGTCGGGGGCGGGGATTTGCCAGAATTTGGGAGTGTGTAGAGACATAGCGGTATGGGTTTCGTGTGTTTGAACTGTGCGTTTAATGCCGACTGATATTGTGCGCCTGCCGCCGCAGGCCATAAAAGGAATGTTTGTTTATTTGTTTATAACCAAATGAAAGAGGCCGTCTGAAAATGATGTTTCAGACGGCCTCTAAGGTTTCTTAACTATATTGTAAATGCTTGGTGCTTTATCCGCCGCGTTTGCCTGCACGTTTGGCGCGGATCACTTCAATCACGCCGGGCAGCACCGAAATCACGATAATCGCGCCCAGCACCAAGCCCAAATTGTTTTTCACCACCGGAATATTGGCGAAGAAATAGCCCGCGTAGGAAAACAGCACCACCCACAAAACCGCACCGATTACGTTAAAGCGGATAAAGCGGCCGTAGTGCATGTTCGCCATGCCCGCCACAAAAGGTGCAAAAGTGCGCACGATGGGCACGAAGCGGGCGATGATGATGGTTTTGCCACCGTATTTTTCGTAAAACTTGTGGGTTTTGTCGAGATAGCTGCGTTTAAAGATTTTGGAATCGGGGTTGGCAAACAGCTTGGCACCGAAGTATTTGCCGATCATAAAGTTCACCGCGTCGCCGATGATGGCCGAGGTAATCAGCAACGCCACCATCACATGGATATTCATTTCACCGATGGCCGCAATGCCGCCGGCGGCAAACAGCAGCGAATCGCCGGGCAGAAACGGCGTAACCACCAGCCCCGTTTCGCAGAAAATAATCAGAAACAGAATGGCGTAAATCCACACGCCGTATTGGGCGGCCAGCTCGGTAAGGTGTTGGTCGATATGCAGGATAAAGTCGATAATGGCTGAAATAAATTCCATCGGGCGTGCTTTCGGAAAAATGGGCACAAAGGCCGTCTGAACAAATATCTAAATTTAAAGGTTTCAGACGGCCCGACAAGTATAAAGTTCGCCATTTTAAGTGAAAACGTTAAATCCTGCCAAACGCCTGCCGCAGCTTGCTGCCGTTTGTTGAAACAACGTACAATGTGCCGTCTGAAAGCCGTTTGAAAACCGTTTCCGTGAACCAGCTTATTTTTGATTTTGCCGCCCGCGATTACCCTTCGTTCGATAAATTTTTAGGCACGTCGAACGCCGAACTTCTGCACGTTTTGCAA
Organism: Neisseria dumasiana; assembly: GCF_022870885.1. Lineage (NCBI taxonomy): Bacteria > Pseudomonadati > Pseudomonadota > Betaproteobacteria > Neisseriales > Neisseriaceae > Neisseria > Neisseria dumasiana. The sequence continues at coordinate 710,081 of NZ_CP091509.1, forward strand.
CAGCAGCACGGGCAGTTTATTTACGTTTGGGGGCAGCAGGGTTCCGGCAAAAGCCATCTTTTGCAGGCTTGGGTGGCGCAGGCTTTGCAGGCGGGGCACAACGCCGTTTATATCGATGCCGCCCGCATGCCGCTGACCGACCAAGTGCTCGAAGCCGACTATCTGGCGGTGGATCAGGTTGACAAACTCAACGACGGCGAGCAGGCGGTATTGTTTGAAGCCTTCAACCGCTTTCGCAACAGCAAACACGGCTTTCTGTTGCTGAGTGCCGACGTGCCGCCGCCGCAACTGGTGATTCGCGAAGACTTGCGTACACGCATGGGCTATTGTTTGGTTTACGATGTCAAACCTTTGAATGACCAAGAAAAAATCAATGCATTAGTGAGCATGGCGGTGGCGCGACAATTAACCGTAGAACCGGAAATCTTCCAATACCTGCTCAACCACTGGCGGCGTGATATGGACAGCTTGATGCAGATGCTCGACACGCTCGACAACTACGCCGTGATGATGGGCAAACGCATCACCCTGCCGCTGCTGCGCCAACTCTTAAAACAACAGGAAACAGAATGAAAAACCTCGCCATTTTCGATTTGGACAACACCTTAATCAACACCGATTCAGACCATTCTTGGCCGCAATACTTAATGAAAAAAGGCGTGGTGGATGTCGAATACACCCGAGCCCAAAACGACAAGTTTTACCGCGACTACCAAAACGGCTGTTTGGACATCGACGAGTTTCTCGCATTTCATCTCGAACCTTTAAGCCGCTTCAGCAAAGAAGAACTGGCCGAAATGCACCGCGAATTTACCGCCGAATTTATCGCCCCGCACATCTTGCCGATGGCCAAAATGCTGGTACAGAGCCACCGCGATGCAGGCGACGAACTGCTGGTGATTTCTTCCACCAACGAATTTATCATCACCCCGATTTGCCATATGTTCGGCATTGAAAACATTATCGGCACGCAGCTCGAAACCGGTTCGGACGGCCGCTACACTGGCCGGTACGTCGGCACGCCCAGCCTAAAAGAAGGCAAAATCACCCGCCTGAACGAATGGCTGGCCGCACGCGGCGAAACGCTTGAAAACTACGGCAAAACCTATTTTTACAGCGATTCCAAAAACGATTTGCCGCTGCTGCGTTTGGTGAGCGACCCCGTAGCCGTCAACCCCGATGAAACTTTGCAGCAGGAAGCCGAAGAAAAAGGCTGGCCCGTGCTGAATTTTCGATAAGGCCGTCTGAAATGCCCCAATTCAAACCTGTTGTCGTTATAACCACCGCGCCCAACCGCGAAGAAGCCGAACGCATCGGCGGTCTGCTGCTGGAAAACCGTCTCGCCGGCTGCGTGCAATACGAAACCATCCGCAGCCAATATGTGTGGGACGGCGAATTGTGCAATGACGAAGAAATCCGCATCGTGATTAAAACCGCCCGTTGCCACTATAAAGCGGTGGAAAAAACCATCGTGCAAAACCACAGCTACGACTGCCCGCAGATTCTGATGCAGCCGGTAAGCAGAGGCTTCGTGCCGTATCTGCGTTGGATGAAAGAGCGTTTGGGCCTGTAAGCCCGCCGTTTGGTGCTCGGCAGCCCGACATATCCGGCATTTGGCCTCATCTGCGGCGTATCTTCGCTATAATAATCTTATCAACCAGTAAAACGCTTTAATTTATCGAAACAGCCTTATCGGAAACACAATGGATATACAGCCCAATCCAACCCAGCGGCATCGTGCGTCTTTGCGTAAGCACAGTATTTATCTGCTGCCCAACTCTTTTACCATTGCCGCGCTGTTTGCCGCATTTTTCGCCATCACCCAAGCCATGCACGGGCATTATGAAACGGCGGCGATTGCGGTGTTTACCGCCATGCTGCTCGACGGCATGGACGGACGGGTGGCGCGTTGGACCAACAGCCAAAGCGCGTTCGGCGAGCAGCTCGACAGCTTGGCAGATATGGTCAGCTTCGGCGTGGCGCCCGCTTTGATTGCCTATAAATGGCAGCTGTGGCAGTTTGGCAAAATCGGTTATTCGGTTGCGTTTATCTACTGCGCGTGTGCGGCATTGCGGCTGGCATTGTTCAACACCTTGATCGGGAGGGTGGACAAACGCTGGTTTATCGGTATTCCCAGCCCCACGGCGGCGGCTTTGATTGTGGGCATGATTTGGGTAAACCACAGTTACGAGCGTTTGCCTTATGTGCAATGGTTGTGTTTGCTGATTACTTTGTTTGCCGGGCTTTCGATGGTGGTACAGATTCCGTTTTGGAGCTTTAAAGAAATCAACGTGCGCCGCAAAGTGCCGTTTTTCGCCATGATTATCTTTATGCTGATTTTGGCGGTGGCGGCGTGGGAACCTTCGTTGGTGCTGTTCCTGTTTTTCTTGGGATACAGCCTGTCGGGTTATGCGATGTTTGCCTGGCGGTGGTTTAAAAAGCGCAAGAAGGCCGTCTGAAAGCGTTTGTTTGCATTCAGAGCAATTTGTTGTTTAAAAATAATACAGTCGTAACTTAATAAACGTGCAAACGCCATGCCTGGGTTAGACCAAGTAAGCGTTTGAACGATAGTCTGCAAAGAAAAGAAGAAAATATGCTCGATTTTGAATTGATTCTCATCATGCTGGCAGTAGGTGGTTTTTCCGGTTTCATTGCCGGGCTGCTGGGTGTGGGCGGCGGTATGATTATCGTGCCGGTGGTGTTGTGGGTGCTTCAAATGCAGGGGATGGAACACATTGCCCATGCCCAGCATTTGGCGGTGGGTACGTCGTTTGCGATTATGGTATTTACCACTTTTTCCAGCATGATGGCGCAAAACCGCAAAGGCGCGGTGGATTGGCAAGTGGTAAAACGCATGGCGCCGGGCATGATTTTCGGGGTGCTGGTCGGTTCGTTTATCGCCAAGCATATTTCCAATAGTGCTTTGCAGGTTTTCTTTGTTGCCTTTACGGTGGTTATCGCGCTGAAAACCTTAGCCGATGCGAAGCCTAAGCCTTCGAGGGGGTTGCCCGGCGGCGCGGGTTTGACCGGTGTGGGTACGGTGTTCGGCATTGCTTCCAGCTGGGTGGGCATCGGCGGCGGTTCTTTGTCGGTGCCGTTTTTAATGTATTGCAATGTGCCCGTGCACAAAGCGGTGGGCACTTCGGCAGGTTTGGCTTGGCCGATTGCGGTGGCCGGTGCGGTGGGTTATCTGTATTCCGGCTGGAATGTGAGCGGGTTGCCGGAGGGTTCGTTTGGATTTTGGTATCTGCCCGCGGTGGTGGTGTTGAGCGTGGCAACGGTGTTGTGCGCGCCTTTGGGCGTGAAAGCTGCGCACAAGCTCCCGCCCGAAAAACTCAAGCTGGCATTCGGTATTTTGCTGCTGGTGATTGCCGGCAGAATGTTGTGGCGTTTGATTTGATATGGTTACTCAACTTGCTTTTAACACAGGGCAGCAATGCCGTGCTTAAATCATGTTGATTGACCATGACGGCATTTTTAATCGGATTGCGGTTTCTTGCATGAGGCCGTCTGAAATGGTTTTCAGACGGCCTTGATATATAATATGCGCTGCCGTCTGAAACATTTCGGTTCATTTGCCCCATAAAAATACCCGACACAAACACAACCACAATCTCAATATGAACAAACAGATCCGCCAAGAAATCTTCGAGCGTTTGCGTACGGCCAATCCGCATCCCACAACAGAGCTGAATTTCAATAACCCTTTCGAGCTGCTGATCGCGGTGCTGCTGTCGGCACAGGCAACCGACGTGGGAGTAAACAAAGCAACCGCCAAGCTGTTTCCTGCCGCACCCACACCGCAAGCGATGTTGGATTTAGGCTTGGAAGGCGTGATGGAATACACCAAAACCATCGGCCTGTATAAAACCAAATCAAAACACATCATCGAAACCTGCCGCATTCTGCTGGAGCAGTATCAAGGCGAAGTGCCGGCCGACCGCGAGGCGTTGGAAGCCTTGCCGGGGGTGGGGCGCAAAACGGCCAATGTGGTGTTGAATACGGCGTTCGGCCAGCCGGTGATGGCGGTGGATACGCATATTTTCCGCGTATCGAACCGCACGAAAATCGCACCGGGTAAAAATGTGCGCGAAGTGGAAGACAAGTTGATGAAATTTGTGCCCAAAGAGTTTCTGCAAGACGCGCACCACTGGCTGATTCTGCACGGGCGTTATACCTGTAAGGCACAAAAGCCTTTGTGCGAAAAGTGTTTGATTCATGATTTGTGCGAATATCCGGCCAAAACCGTTCCGGCATAACAAGAGCAAACAAAAGACCCTTGCAGCGAGTGCAAGGGTCTTGTTTTATTGATTTCCGATAAACGGTTTTGAGCCGTTGGTTAAATGATTATTTAACGATTTCTACCGGACCGTGATCATCGCAATGGTCGCCGTGCTGATGATGCAGGCGGCCGTTAACGATGTAGTCGGTGTGGTCGCCGTGCGGTACGGCTTCATGGCCGCAATCGGGGCCGTGAACGTGACCGGCGCAGTCGTGTACGGGGCGGCAGCCGTCGGGGTTGGTTTCGTTTACGTCCAAGCTGTGTTCGTCGTAGTGGCCGTTATGTTCGTGATGCAGATGGCCGTCGTGAAGGTAATCTACATGGTCGCCGTGTTGGATGGCGGTATGGCCGCAGCCGCTGCCGTGAACGTGCTCGTGATCGGGGTGTGTTTTGCAATTGCTCATGGTTTTCTTTCTACAATGGTTGAGACATGCGCTTTATCATACGGGCAAATGAAAAATTTGTAAATAACTTATTGTTTATAATAGATTTTATTTCGATATAGCATAACACTGTTCGCGCAGAGTCTGCTTAGACGGCTCGGGGTAGGGCGGTTGGGGTATAATTCTGCCTTTTGCCTGATGTGCCCGTATGCCTGAGCGGGCAGCTGTTTTCATTGATTTCATGTTTAATCGGGCACGGTTCAGACGGCCTCTGACGACAAGCCCCAGGGTTTCATGAGGCTGCGGGCCGTCTGAAATAACGATATGAACGGCTTATGGATAGTCTGATTACTTTACTTTCTGTATTAATTCCGCTTTTTCTCGGCTTTTTCATTAGTGTACCCAAGCTGTATTTGCGGTTGGTGGACAAGGCTTTGGTGTGGCTGGTTTATGCGATTTTGCTGTTGATCGGCGTATCGTTGTCGCGGGTGGAGGATTTGGGCGGGCAGATTGATACCATTGTTGGCTCGGCGGCTTTGCTTTTTGCGTGCGTGATGGGCATGAATCTGCTGGTGCTGATGTGGTTCGACCGCCGTTATCCGCAGCAAACGCAGGGCGGCGGCAGGAAAAGTCGGGTCAGTATCGCCGGCAGCATCAATCAGCTCGGGTGTGTGGCGGCGGGTTTTATGCTGGGTAAAGTTATGGCCGGATGGTGGTTGCCGCCCGAAAGCACGGGCAATTACTGCCTGATGCTGATGGTGCTGCTGGTGGGGGTGCAGTTGCGCAGCAGCGGCATCACTCTGCGGCAGGTGCTGGTAAACCGCAGAGGTGTGCAAACCAGCGTGCTGTTTACGCTATCTTCTTTGCTGGGCGGCATATTATTTGCAGCATTGGTGCCGGAAGTATCGTGGAGCAAGGGGCTGGCGTTGGCATCCGGGTTCGGATGGTATTCGCTTTCGGGTATTGTGATGACTGAGGCTTATGGGCCGGTGTGGGGCAGCATTGCCTTGCTTAACGATTTGTCGCGTGAGTTTTTTGCGCTGGTGTTTATTCCCGTATTGATGCGCGGCCATCCCTGTGCGGCGGTAGGCTCGGGCGGGGCGACCAGCCTTGATTTTACGTTGCCGGTGATTCAGAGTTCGGGCGGTTTGCAGGTGGTGCCGCTCGCCATCAGCTTCGGTTTTGTTGTGAATGTGATTGCCCCTTTTCTGATGGTGGTGTTTTCCAATATGCGGTTTTGAGGTTTATACGGGCACCCAAACAGCCGCTTGCACCCTTGCGCCGAATTTGGCACAATGCGCCGCATAAGTTTATGATGTAAAATTATTTTAACAAATTATCAGTCTAAATAAGCCATGCCACCCCGCATACAACGCCACGAAAAAATCATTGCTTTAGTCCGCGAATATAACTTTATGCCTATCGAACAGCTCGCACGGCAGCTGGATGTGACGCCGCAAACCATACGCCGCGACATCAACCAGCTGTGCGAAGAAAATATTTTGCGGCGTTATCACGGCGGTGCCACTTTGGGCGAAGGCTTGGAAAACGAAGATTTAAATACGCAGAAAACCAAGCTGCAAAATGAAAAAATCCACATCGCCGATTTGATTGCCGAGCATATTCCCGATAATGCTTCGCTGTTTTTGAGTATCGGCACAACCATCGAGGCGGTGGCAATGGCCTTGGTGAAAAAGCGCAAAGGCTTGTGCATCATCACCAATAACATCCATGTGGCGTCGATTGTATCCGGCCGCAGCGATTACACGGTTATCATCACTTCCGGCGTGGTGCGCCCGATAGACGGCGGCGTAACCGGCGTGGCCACGGTTGATTTTATTAATCAGTTCAAAACCGATTATGCGGTTTTGAGTGCGTCGGGCGTGGATGCAGACGGCTCTCTGCTTGATTTCGACTATAAAGAAGTGAGCGTGATGCAGGCCATGATGCACAATGCGCGTATGTGCTATTTGGGTGTCGATCACAGCAAGTTCGGCCGCAACGCTTTGGTGCGTATGGGCGATATTACCGAATTTGATGCCGTGTTTACCGACCAAACGCCTGATGAAGCCATGTGCAAACAGCTCGAAGCCGCCGGCGTGAAGTGGTATGTGGCGGCACGCGGTATCGATGAAGAATAAGCCTGCAGCCGGGGCATGCGGCAGGATTGGCTCGGAGTTTGTTTGCCGAATTTCTCTTCACGATTGAAACGGCGTGGGCGGAACATGAACGGCAGGCCGTCTGAAACAAAAAGCCACAAAGCTTGTCAAACGTGGTTTAATGGCAATCCGGCTCCACCAGATAAGGCACAAGACGATTATCATGAAACCGAACGCTCCTATCATTCAATCGCTGCTCGACACCGATTTATATAAATTCACCATGTTGCAGGTTATCCTGCACCAATTTCCCCAAGCGCACGGTGTGTATGAATTCCGCTGCCGCAACAACGACCAAACCGTTTATCCGCTGGCCGACATCAAGGCCGATTTAGAGCAGGAATTGGATTGGCTGTGCGAATTGAAATTCACGCAGGACGAGCTGGATTATTTGCGTTCCATGCGTTTTATCAAAAGCGATTTCGTTGATTATTTGGAGCTTTTTCAGCTTAAACGCCGTTTCGTCAATGTGAGCACCGACGATGAAGGCCGTCTGAATATCAAAGTCGAAGGCCCGATGATACAGGCGATGTTTTTCGAGATTTACATTCTCGCCATGGTTAACGAGCTGTATTTCCGCCGCCTCGAAACGCCCGAAGTGCTTGCAGAAGGCGAACGCCGTTTGCAAGCCAAAGCGGAACGTCTCAAAGAGTTGACCAAGATTCAAAACCCCAACGACCCGCCGTTTCTCATTTCCGATTTCGGCACGCGCCGACGCTATACTTTGGCTTGGCAGGAACACGTTGTCCGCACCCTGCTTGCCGCAGCACCCGATATCGTGCGCGGCACCAGCAACGTTTATTTGGCCAAAAAGCTCGACATCACGCCCATCGGCACGATGGCGCATGAGTTCCTGCAAGCGTTTCAGGCTTTAGACGTGCGCCTGCGCGATTTCCAGAAAGCCGCGCTGGAAGCATGGGTAAAAGAATACCGCGGCGACCTCGGCATCGCCCTAACCGACGTAGTGGGCATGGATGCCTTCCTGCGCGATTTCGACCTTTACTTCGCCAAACTGTTTGACGGCCTGCGCCACGACAGCGGTGATCCTTATGTTTGGGGCGACAAAGCCTATGCCCACTACAAAAAGCTCAAAATCGACAGCCGCACGAAAATGCTTACCTTTTCAGACGGCCTGAATATCGAAAAATCATGGGCATTGCATCAATATTTTAAAGACCGCTTCAAAACCAGCTTCGGTATCGGCACCAATCTCACCAACGATTTAGGCCACACGACGCTGAATATCGTGTTGAAACTGGTGGAGTGCAACGGCCAATCGGTTGCCAAACTTTCCGACAGCCCGGGCAAAACCATGACCGACAACAATACCTTCCTCGCCTATTTGCGGCAGGTGTTTCAAATTCCTGAGCCGGTTGAGAAACCATAACTGCGCAACCATGATCAGGCCGTCTGAAATTTTTTCAGACGGCCTCACTATTAAATATTTAGATGGTTCACTCTATTTTTATGCCTGTACAAGCCTGTTTTCAAAATTATTTATGCCGGATTCGCAGCGGCAGAAGGTGTGCAACCTGGCCGCAACGCCCGAATCAGGCGGTTTTGCAAAGGTCTTTATTTGTGATATAAGGCGTGTGCTGATTGAAAACTAACCGACTTTATTAAACTTAAACAGGCTTCATTTGAAGGCCGTCTGAACATTTCAACAGATCAAAAAAGGAAATATCATGAGTTCACAAGATTTGAGCGGCAAAATCGCTTTGGTAACCGGCGCATCGCGCGGTATCGGCGCGGCGATTGCCGACACATTGGCACAAGCCGGCGCAACCGTTATCGGCACCGCCACCAGCGAAAGCGGTGCGCAAGCCATCGGCGAACGCTTGGCACAATGGGGCGGCAAAGGCCGCGCCTTGAATGCCGCCGATGAAAACGGCATCGAAAACCTGATTTCAGACATCGAACAGGAATTCGGCAAACTCGATATTCTCGTCAACAACGCCGGCATTACCCGCGACAATCTGCTGATGCGCATGAAAGAAGAAGAGTGGGACGAAATCATGCAGGTAAACCTGAAATCAGTATTCCGTGCCAGCAAAGCCGTATTGCGCGGCATGATGAAACAGCGCAGCGGCCGCATCATCAACATCACTTCCGTGGTCGGCACCATGGGCAATGCAGGCCAAACCAACTATGCCGCCGCCAAAGCGGGCCTGATCGGTTTTGCCAAATCGATGGCACGCGAAGTCGGCAGCCGCGGCATTACCGTGAACTGCGTTGCCCCCGGCTTTATCGACACCGACATGACCCGCGCGCTGCCGGAAGAAACCCGCAAAATGTTTACCGCGCAAACGTCATTGGGCAAGTTTGGCGAAGCGCAAGATATTGCCGACGCCGTGCTGTTTTTGGCCAGCGACCAAGCCAAATACATCACCGGCCAAACCTTGCATGTGAACGGCGGTATGTTGATGCCTTAACGGCATGTGGTTAATCAGCTTGAGAAAAGTACATACATCATGCTTGGGTCAAGCTCGAGTGTGCGGTACGGCGGCCCGGTAAGTGGATTAACCGTATAAAAAGCTAAAGGTTAGCCTTTATGCCGACGAGGCCGTCTGAAAATGTTCAGACGGCCTCGTTGCGTGAGTGGCTTACATGCTTGGAAAAAATGTTTTATCCAATCAAATCGTTATCTTCTTCAGAAGAATCAGCCGCCGCTTCTTCCGGCTCTTCCTGTACGGGCTGCTCGGAAACTTCAACACCGTCGTCTTTCAGACGGATATCAATTTCGGCAAAACTTTCCGGCTGGATGATGCGCACCAAGCCTTCTTTGGCCAGTTCCAGCAAAGCGATAAAGTTGACCACCACATAAGCGATGCCTTGTTCGGGATGAAACAGCTCAGAAAAGCGGCATTGCCCGCGTTCGTTCAAACGGCGCAAGATGCTGCTCATTTGCGCCCGCACCGAAATCGCTTCCTGCACGACGGCATGGCTGCGGGTGTGCTTGGCGCGGGAAAGGATGTTCAGCCATGCCTGCGTGAGGTCGGCAACGTGCACATCGGGCAGTTTGGCTTCGACGGCGATTTCCAGCGGCAGATAAGCCCATGCAAAATCGCGTCCGGCGCGGGGCAGGGCGTCCAAACCGGCGGCGGCGAGCTTCATTTGTTCGTAAGCCAGCAGGCGGCGCACCAGTTCGGCGCGCGGGTCGGCTTCTTCGCCTTCTTCGATGCCGGCCGGTTGCGGCAACAGCAGCCGCGATTTGATTTCAATCAGCACCGCCGCCATCAGCAGGTATTCCGCCGCCAAATCAAACTGATAGGCTTCCATCTGGGCGATGTAGTGCAGATATTGCTCGGTGATTTTAATCATCGGAATATCCAGCACATCGATATTCTGCTTGCGGATCAGGTAAAGCAGCAAATCCAGCGGCCCTTGAAAGCTGTGCAGCACCACCTTGAGCGCGTCGGGCGGGATAAACAAATCCTGCGGCACGTCGGTAACGGGCTGGCCGAAAATCCATGCGACGGCGTTGAGGTTTTCGGTTTGCAAAGGTTGTTGATCGGCGGCAAGCGGCATATCGGGGCTTTCCTATACTTCAGGGTGCAAATAGGGGTGGACTGTTTTCAGACGGCCGTGAGAGAAAATAAACAGGGCTTCGTAAACACCTGCGCCGTCGCTGTTGAGCGCAGTCAGAAAGAAGGTATCGTCTGCGGCATTATAAAAGCAGCGGTGGCGGTGTTCGCTGATTGTGTCGAAGTAGGGGTTGAAGAGGTGTTCGAATAATACTTTGTCTGCCGCACGTTTTTTTCCGTTGCGGGTAAACACGATGCTGCGGTAATGGGTTTGGGGAATCGTGCCGTCGGTTCCCCAAACTTTTTTGCCTCGGTATTTCGTTAAACCGGCTTTGTTATTGTGGCCGGTGAATTCTTTTTTATGGGCTAAGTATGGGAAATTGCCCATGGAAACCATGAGTCCGGTGCCGTTTTTGAGGCAGCTGAATCCGTCGGGGCGGGTGGTAACGGGAATGTCAGGATAGCTGCTGACCAAGCGCAGGCGGGATTGGTGTATCCAACCGTCCAATTGTTGGCCGTTGGGGTAGCGGTATGAGCTGTAATACCAACCGTCTTTGCTTGGAGAGTCTAAGCTGTCGCCTTCGGGCGTGTAAACCCATGCGCCGTGGCGTACTTTGCCGATAATCGGGCTTTTTACGGAAGGTTCCTGCCGCATATTGGTATGGCCGTCTGAGTCGATAATTTGGGCGAATTCTGCCAGCGCGCAGTTGCAGTTAACGGTGAGCAAAACGGCGAGGGCAAAAAATGTTTTCATAGCGGTGCTTTCAGACGGCCTGCAATATGGTCGATAGCTGCCTGCGCACAATACAGGCCGAATGAGGCGGTAACCAACATGCTCGCGCCGTAGCCCGCGCAGGACAACCCTTGCGGGGCGGCATCGGCGGCGCAGGCTTCGCCTGATTGCGGCGGGGTGATGTTTTCGGTGGAAAACACGCAGGGTACGTTCATTTTGGCTTTGGTGTCGCGGGAAAAGCCGTAGCGTTTGCGCAAGGTGTAGCGCAGGTTGGCGAGCAGCGGGTCGTGGGTTACGCGGCTCAAATCGGCCGTCTGAATCAGCGCGGGGTTTTTCTGTCCGCCTGCACCGCCGCTGAGGATAAAAGGTTGTTTGTGTTGGACGAAATAGGCCGCCATTGCTGCTTTGACGCGCACTTGGTCGATGGCGTCTATCACAAAATCAAAAGGCCGTCTGAACAGTTCGTCGAGGTTTTCTTCGGTAACGAAGTCTTCGATTTCGGTGACTTGGCAGGCGGGGTTGATTTGCAGGATGCGTTCGTGCAGCGAGCTGACTTTGGCTTTGCCGAATTCGGAGGTCAGCGCGGGAAGCTGGCGGTTGACGTTGGATTCGGCCACGTTATCCAAATCAATCAAGGTCAGACGGCCGATGCCGGTGCGTGCGAGTGCTTCTACCGCCCAAGAGCCGACACCGCCGACGCCCACCACGCACACATGGGCTTGATGAAAGCGTTGCAGGGCTTCGGTGCCATACAGGCGGGCAATGCCGCCGAAGCGGCGTGTAGAAAGGGATTCGGACATGTTCGGCCTTGTGGTAAGTCAAATTCAACACAAAAAACGCTGCCAAAACAGCGCGGGGGTATTATACTTGAAGCTGGGTTTGATTCACACTTCACACAAAGGGCCGGTAAGGTGCCGTTAACCAAGGAGAACGAAGATGTATAAAAATTTAGTGGTAGCCGTAGACGGTAGCGCAACGTCTCTCAATGCCTTGAAACACGCAGCCGATTTGGCAGGTGCGGGTAACGCACGGTTGACTTTGGTGCACGTTGCCAATCCGGCCGAATATATGGCGTTGGCACCGGAGTTTCTGCAACACGAAAGTTATGAGGCTGCGGCCATCGCACAAGGCAACGAGGTATTGGACTTTGCCGAAAACAGTGCCAAAGAGCAGGGTGTGGCAGATGTGGTGAAGCATTTGCTGGTGGCCAATAAAGGTGCGCGCGAGATGGCTCAGGAGTTGGTGGACTATGCTGCTTCTCAAGGTGCCGACCTGTTGGTGTTGGGTACGCACGGCCGCAGCGGTTTGATGCACCTTTTGATGGGCAGCTTTGCCGAAACCGTGATGCGTCAAAGCCACCTGCCGCTGCTGGTTATCCGCAGCACGGAAAGTGAAAAAGAATAAATACTTTTTCAATATTGAATTTGATTGAAAGCCGGAAGCCGCCGTATATTGCGCGGCGGTTCCGGCTTTTTGTTTGTGCGGCCGTTTGGCCATTCAACTGGAATTTTTCTGCGGTTTTAGGAGCGGATTGTATGTCCGCCCCCACGTTTCAAGATGACCCGAACCGGTTTGGCTGTGCCTCGGCCTTGTTTATCGGGCATGTTGATGGGAAAACAATCAGCGGTTGGCATCCAACATGTTTTCAAACTGCTCCGTCAGCTGCTGTAAATCGATCAAGCCGGCTTGCGAAAACAGCATAAGCAGCAGCGTTCCGGCCAACAGCGTGATTAAGGCGTAAACGATATAGCCGATGATGATTTTGCCGCCTTTTTGCCCGCTTAATTTCATAAAACCGATAATCTGTACCCAAAAAATCCAAATCTGCCAAAACAAGCCGATGCTTGCCATGGCGGGCACATACAAAAGCAGCAGCGTGGGAATCGCCAGTGCTTCGGTGGCGAGTACAAAGCCCCAAAAGGGCAGGCGCGGGGCTTGGGGTTGGCGCAGCATGCCGCTCATCACGCGGCTGAGAATCAGGCATTTCAATACCGTCAGCAAAACGGCGAATACAATCAGGGGCGTGCTTTTACCGAACAAGGGAGCGGAGGCGGCGGCGTTGATAATGCCCAGCAACAGCAATACTGCCAAGTTCACGGGTATCGAATAACGGTATTCTTCGGGTTGTTTGTAACGCAGGCGCAAAACATCCCACATGTCGCGCAGAAATTGATAAAGCATAAGCGGAACGGTAAGGGTAAATAAAAAACGGCATTGTAGCGGAAAAAAGCACATCAGGCCGTCTGAAAATGTATGCTTCGACGAAACGGAGGTATGCGATATAGTCTGCAACATGCAGCCGGAGTAATACGGCACGGAACACCTTGCAGGCCGGAAGGGTTTTTGGTGTAATGCAGAAACCGCCGACACAGGCGGCTTTATGCACAGCATAGGCCGTCTGAATACTAAGGCGGGCAAGTAAGGCCGAAACGGTTTTGATAGAAGAAACAGATAATTAAAGGAGAACCACCACATGACTGCTTATCCGGCGCAAATTAAAATTCCGGCGGTCTACTACCGCGGCGGAACATCGAAAGGCGTATTTTTCAAACTCAGCGATTTGCCGCAGGCGGCCCAACAGCCGGGCGACGCGCGCGACAAAATACTTTTGCGCGTACTTGGCAGCCCCGACCCTTACGGCAAACAAATCGACGGTTTGGGCAACGCCAGTTCTTCTACCAGCAAAGCCGTGATTCTCGATAAAAGCAGCCGCCCCGATCATGATGTGGATTATCTGTTCGGGCAGGTTTCCATCGATAAACCTTTTGTCGATTGGAGCGGCAACTGCGGCAACCTTACTGCTGCCGTGGGTGCTTTCGCCATTGCCAACGGCCTGATAGATCCTGCCAAAATACCTGAAAACGGTTTGTGTACCGTGCGTATCTGGCAAAAAAATATCGGCAAAACCATAGTTGCCCATGTGCCGGTTACGAACGGCGAGGTGCAGGAAACCGGCGGTTTCGAGCTGGACGGCGTTACGTTTCCTGCCGCAGAAGTGCAGATTGAGTTTCTCGACCCTGCCGACGGAGAAGGCGATATGTTCCCCACCGGTAATTTGACGGACGAATTGGATGTGCCCGGTATAGGCCGTCTGAAAGCCACTTTGATCAATTCCGGCATTCCCACCATTTTTGTGAATGCCGAAGACATCGGCTACACGGGAACGGAGCTGCAAGACGATATCAATAATGATGCAGACGCCTTGGCCAAGCTCGAAACCATCCGCGCACACGGTGCTTTGAAAATGGGTTTGATCAGCCATCTTGAAGAAGCTGCCACCCGCCAACACACACCGAAAATTGCTTGGGTGTCTGCCCCGAAAGAATATGTGTCGTCCAGCGGAAAAAACATCCAAGCCGGCGATATTGATCTGTTGGTGCGTGCCATGAGTATGGGCAAGCTTCATCATGCCATGATGGGCACGGCTTCTGTGGCTATTGCCACCGCCGCCGCTGTTCCGGGCACTCTGGTTAATCTGGCCGCAGGCGGAGGCGGGCGTAACGAAGTCCGCTTCGGCCATCCTTCAGGCACTTTGCGCGTCGGTGCGGCTGCCGAGCAAGTTGACGGCAAGTGGACGGCAACCAAAGCCGTGATGAGCCGCAGCGCGCGTGTGATTATGGAAGGTTGGGTAAGAGTGCCCGCCGACTGTTTCTAAACTGAACGGCAAGCTACGGCAGGCCGTCTGAATGAACAACGCCGCAACCGTTTATACGGTGCGGCGTTTTTTTATGAAAGTGTAGTTATCTCTACCGTTAAATTATAGTGAACCAGCTTAAAAAATAGCACGTTGCCATATTCGGGCCACGGACGAGTATGGCGGAACCGTGATGAAAATTAAACGGTTTAAAGATATTGGCTACAAAGCAGTTTTTTCACTCAAAAAATCAATCATGCTGCGGACTTTCGCGCTGAGAAACGTTCTGTCTACATAAACCGCGTAGAGTCGGGAACGGTGGATTTTATAATCCGGCAGCAATTTCACCAGTTTTCCGGCATGGATATCTTTTTCCGTGCACCATGCCGGTTGGTAGCCGATACCTATGCCTTCGCGTATCAGCTGCCCCGTCATCAGCGTGCTGTCGCAACGCACATAAGTATTTAGCGATAAAGTTTCCGTATGGCCGTCTGAATGCTGTATTTCGATATTGCTCATATCAGTGTATGAAGGCAAAACCGCAAGATGGTGCGACATTTCTTCAGGCGTATTCGGCGTGCCGTGCCGTTTGAGATAGTCGGGTGAAGCGAGAAGATAAAATTCTATATCGGCCAAAGGCTTAACGATAAGTGCGGGATTGGGGTCGTTTGAAACCCGCAAAGCCAAATCCACACCTTCAGCAATCAAATCAACATGGCGGTTGCTTAACTGTAAGTCCAGCGAAACATCGGGGTATTGGCGGCAATATTCGGTAAGCCAGCCGCTCACGCGCGGATTGGCAAACCATTGCGGCATTGCAATCCGCAACACACCTTGCGGCTTGTCTGTGCCGCTGGCGGCAATCCGCGCCGCAGTATCGAGCGTATCCAAGGCATAGCTGCATTGGCGGAAATACGCCTCACCCGCTTCGGTAAGGTGCAGATTGCGGCTGTTGCGGTGCAGCAGTTTCGCTTGAACCGTATTTTCCAAATGGCTCACATGTTTGCTTGCCATGGCCGTGGAAATGCCGAGTTGGTCCGCCGCACGCGTAAAACTGCCGTTCTGAACCACTTGGCGGAAAACTTTCAAACTGAACAGAGTATCCATTATTTAAAAATAAGAAATGTTCTTTCAATAAAACGATTGTATATTAACATAAAGGAAAGCAATATACTGCGCCTTCTTCAATATTACACACACAAACAAAAGGAAATTTTATGAACGCTTTATCACGTTACCAACCGGTTTTACTGGCCGTTCTCCGTATCACAACCGCTTATATGTTTATATTGCACGGTACGGCAAAACTGTTCGCTCTGCCCCATGTTGAAATGTTCGACAACATGCAGATTATGTCTATTTACGGGCTGGCGGGTATTTTTGAAGTAGTCGGAGGCATATTGTTACTGCTCGGCCTGTTTACCCGCCCGGTAGCTTTTATTCTTGCCGGTCAAA
This sequence comes from Neisseria dumasiana, assembly GCF_022870885.1. NCBI lineage: Bacteria > Pseudomonadati > Pseudomonadota > Betaproteobacteria > Neisseriales > Neisseriaceae > Neisseria > Neisseria dumasiana. Next base: position 726,251 of record NZ_CP091509.1, read on the forward strand.
TGGCAGTTGCTTACTTTATGGCGCACAGCGCACCTTCGGTTTTCCTGCCGCTCTTAAACGGCGGCGAGCCGGCAGCTCTCTTCTGCTTTATTTTCCTTTACATCGCATCAGCCGGTGCAGGTGTTTGGGCATTGGATAACCGTTTGCAGAAAGCTTAATATCATTTAATTTGCAAAAAGTCGTTATTGGCGTTTTACTCAATACAGCAGCCGGGCATCGATGCCCGGCTGCTGTTAAATACCAATCATGAATAAAGGCCGTCTGAAACATTTTGTTTCAGACGGCCTTTATTCATATTGAACAGTTTACAAACGGTTTATATGGTTATTGGCGTTTTGCACCGTAACCGCCAATTAATTGCTGGTTGCCGTTAGACAAGCCGTAAGTGCCTCCGATTTCATCTACTTTGGTTCCGTAGAACTTGCCGTTCAAGCTGCCTTTGAAACCGTGTTGTGCGGTAGCAGCTTCGCCTTTAAAGGTATTGCTGTTTACTGCCCATGAGGCAGAGCCGGACATATCGTAACCGGCAGCAGGGGTTGATACCCTTGCGCCTTGTTCCAAAGTATGGAAGTGAGTATTAGAAGTTTTAAACGTCAGGCCTTTTTTAGCAAAATCGGCAACGGCCACTACATTTGCAGTTAATTGACGGGCGGGTTTGCCGGTTTCGGTAAGGTGAGCTGTTGTTAAGCCTCTGTATGTTGCTGTACCTTCGGTAGGAACATCCGAAACAGGGGTTTCATTACCTAAGCTTTGGTAACCATGGTTGATATAATTGTTTAAATCTACATAGTGTGCAAAAGTTTGCTCCGTCCATCCGGCTGCGGCGGGATCATGGAGAGTAATACGTACGCCGTTTATGAATTTAATTACATATACTCCGCCGAAAGGTTTGTCGAAATCCAATTTATTTTTGTCTTTGTGGACATAAGCAATACCGTGTAGAGCATCAGCAGTTTTATTGGCATTTTCTTTCATACCGTCAATCGCATTGTTACTGTTAGCATCTAATACAATTCTCATGAGCAGTTTGTCGGTGTGTTTGGGCTCCCATTTTTTCAGGGCTTCCCAGCCGCTTTCATCACCATTGTTGACTTTCTTCCATGCGTCATCTATTTCTTTGACAGATGTTTGAGCATTTTTGAAATCGTCGGCAACTTTGTTCAAAATACCTGTTATGCCTGTAACATCAAAGGCTTCTTGATGATTTTTCGCTATTTCCAATATATCGTTATATTCAAAATCATCAGCATAACGGGGTTGGGCTTCTTTAATTTTTTTCTTGGCATCAGCAATTGCTTTAGGATCTGCTTCAGGATCTTTCAAGGTTTCCCAAGCTTCTTTCAGTTCTTTAAATTCGGCTTTGATACGTTCATCCAAAGTTGTTTTAACTTCTGAATAAACGCCCTCTTTTTTACCAAACAAAGGAGAGATGTTTTCTTTTGTAGAACCTGCAGGCGTATATTTGGTAATAGACGAATCGGGAGTTAAAAACTCGACTTGAGTGGCCGGATTGTTTTCGGCACGGTTGGTTAATACTGCGCCGTCTAATACCACTTCATCATTTTTGTTTAGAAGCAGACTGCGGATCAGGCCGATTTGGTTATCTACAAAAGCAGGTTTGCCGTCAACCTGTCTCAATTGAAGGTGGGGATTGTGCTGTTGGGCGCCTGAAGATGAAATAAAAGAAGTATGCAAAGGAGCCGGTTTGTTTAAGGGTGCCAGGCTTTTGTTGTCTTTAATTTCCGAAGTGTGGTCAGGTTGCGGATTTGCAGGGTCGGCGGGGTTGCTGTCGTTAGATAATCCTGCCAAAGCAGCCAATGCCGCCTCCAGTTTTTCAACCGTTTGTTTACTGATCAGGGCCTTTTGGCTATCGTTTAAGCTGTTGTATGCTTTTTGAGCATTTTTGATGCTTTGTGCGTCTCCCGCATCTATTTTTTCAACGCTGTCTAACGCTTCAATCATATTTATTACTTTTCGTGCGGAAATGGCGTTATCGACGAGCTTGGCATCGGGTGAACCGCCACCGCCGCATGCTGCCAATACGGCAGAACAAATAACAGTCAGTGCGATGTGTTTTAAAGGCAATTTTTTAGACATAATATCCCCTTTTTCAATAACGGAAACAGCCGGGCAGGAAGTGCTTTGGCTTACAATTCATAACAAACATGAGAAATTGTAAATCATTGTTGATTTAAAAACAAATGTCATTAACGAATTGTGTGTTTGATGTGCTTTGAATACTTCTATTTTGCAACATATCGCTTTTGGGGCGCATGGGAGCAGTTGTTAAAGTTTGCCGGTTTGTACGGTTTGTGAGTTTCTATCTTTCCGGTTTGTATCTTTTGCTGTTTAGTTCTCTTTCACTTATTCAGCCCCTGTTAAGTGGCAGGCTGTTGGAGTAAACTTGCGTTTCCTGCCATGTCGCTACCTGATGAATTCAATATGACTGCCATTGCTCCGCTTAAAAAGATTACGCTTATCGGCGTCGGCCTGATAGGCGGTTCTTTTGTGCTTGATTTAAAACACAAAGGCTTGGTGGGTCAGGTGGCGGGCGTGGATTTGAATGCCGGTAATTTGGAGCGGGCTTTAGAGCGCAAGGTAATTGATGAGGCGTTCGGCACGGTTTGTGCGGAAGCGTTGGCGGGAGCCGATTTGGTGGTGATTGCCACTCCGGTAGCGACGCTGCCTGATGTTTGCCGCAGTTTGTGTCCGCTGTTGGATAGCCATACTGTGATTACGGATGTGGGCAGTACCAAGCAATCGGCGATTGATGCTTTCCGCCGTTATCTGCCTGAGCATCTGCCCCGATGTGTTGCGGCGCATCCGATTGCAGGGTCGGACCGCAGCGGGGCGCTGGCGGCGCAGTTCGGGTTGTTTCAAAACAAAAAGTTGGTGGTTTGTCCGCACGGAAAAGAGGATTCAGACGGCCTTTTGATGCTGGAGTCGCTTTGGCAGGCGGTGGGGGCGCGCATTTGCCGGATGGGGGCGGATGAGCACGATGCGGTTTTTGCTGCGGTTTCCCATTTGCCTCATTTGTTGGCTTATGCTTATGTGCATCAGATTGCAACGCATGCGGACGGCTCGACTTATCTTGATTTTGCCGCCTCGGGTTTTAGGGACTTTACGCGTATTGCTTCCAGCCATCCGGCGATTTGGGCGGATATCTGTATGGCCAATAAAGAGAGTTTGCTCACGTTGTTATATGGTCAGCAAAAGCAGCTCGCTGCATTGGCTGCTATGTTGGAAAATGCCGATGTTTCGGCTTTGTACCGTTATTTTGAAACGGCCAAGCATACGCGGGATGATTGGGCTGCTTCGCAATAAGTTGTAGGCTGAGGCCGTCTGAACAGCTGTTTCAGACGGCCTTATGCAAAGGTTTCAGGCTGCTCAAACGAATCGAATCTGTTTCGGTTGGCGTGTGAAGATTGTGCTGCAAATGATGTGTTAAATGGAGTGTTGATGAAATGAACGGGTTCCGAAAAGTATTGTGGTTTATCGTGCTGTTGTCTGCATGTGCTGCATTCGGTTCGTTTTATTCGCAATATGTGATGGGTTTGAATCCTTGTGTATTGTGTATTCTGCAACGTTTGGCTGTGATGGCGGTAGGTTTTTTGGCTTTGGTTTGCGCGTTATTCAGCCAAACCGGTAAGGCGGCGCGTATGGTGAGTGCGCTGTTGGTGAGTATTCCGGCGGTTTATGGCGCAGGGGTTGCGGTTTATCAGCTTTATATTCAAAGCCTGCCGCCCGGTGCGGCTCCGGCATGCGGTGCGCCGTGGACTTTCCGTTTGCGCGATTGGCCTTTGTTTGAGTGGTATGAGCCGGTGATACGCGGTTTCGGCGATTGCGCCGTTCCCGATTATGTTTTGGGCATTCCTTTGCCGGTATGGAGCGTGCTGTATTTCGGCTTTGTAGGTTTGCTGGTGTGGGCGGGCTGGTTGAAAAGCCGTAAGGCTTTGCTATAAGGTGTTTGCAGCATAGTCGGTTTGTGTGCCGGAAAAGTTATTCGGGCTTGAAGATCAGTTGAACGGGCGTGCCTCTTTTAAATTTATTTAATCATTTCGGGCTGCATTTGCTTTTTAAAATACAGTACACTGGCAGCGTTATTAAAGATAAAAACGATTATTAATTATGTATGTAGGCGAACGGTTTAATGCGTACAGCCATCTGGTGGGCTCACTGCTGGCCGTAACCGGCTTGGTATTTTTGCTGGTTAAGGCGGTGGAAACGATGGATGAGTATAAAATCGTGAGTGCGGCCGCTTATGGTTCGTGTCTGATTATTCTCTATGCCGGCTCAACGGTTTATCACAGCGTTTCGCGGCCTAAGGCTAAAGCGGTTTTGCAGAAAATCGATCATTGCGCCATTTATCTGTTGATTGCCGGCAGCTATACGCCTTTTACTTTGGTATCGCTGCATGGTGCATGGGGTTGGTCTCTTTTCGGCGTATCTTGGGGTTTGGCCCTTTTCGGCATCATTCAGGAATTGACCATCAGCCGTAAAAGTGAAAAACGCAGGCTTTCGATGTTTTTATATGTGTTGATGGGCTGGCTGATTTTGGTGGCGATTTATCCGCTTACCAAGAGTTTGCCGGCGGAAGGTCTGTTTTGGCTGGTGTTGGGCGGCTTGCTTTACAGTGCAGGCATTTATTGGTTTATCAACGACGATAAAATCAAACACGCCCACGGTATATGGCATCTGTTTGTGCTGGGCGGAAGCTTGGCGCAATTTATCTGCGTGTATTTCTATGTGATTTAGGGTGTTGCTTATACTGTTTACGGTTTGCCGTCTTGTATCAACCAGTTTATTTGTTACATAGAAACGGGAGCCGTGTTTCAGACGGCCTGCGGCCTTTGGATAATCCTCTTATGCAGCCCATTTCTGGATTGTTTGCTGTTCTCGCTGTGCTGCTGATTCTTGTATTGCATACACAGTCGGAAGCAAAGGTTTCAGATTTGGTTGTGCGGCATACTTACATGGTGTTGCACGGTTTCGGAAAGTAAGCAGAATGAAAACATTAGGCATCATCGGCGGCATGAGTGCAGAGAGTACCGTGTTGTATTATCAAATCATCAACCGTGAAACCAATGCGCGCTTGGGTAGCAACCACAGTGCCGACATCTTGATGCACAGTGTTGATTTTGAAAAGATTGTAGCGTTGCAGAAAGCAGGCGACTGGGCAGCTGCCGGAGCGTTGTTGGCGGAAAGTGCGCGCAAATTGGAGAGCATGGGTGCGGATGTGTTGGTGTTGGCAACCAATACCATGCATAAAATCGCACATGTGATTGAGCAGGCTGTAGATATTCCGTTGCTGCATGTGGTGGATGCGACTGCGGAGACGGTCAAAGCCCGAGGCGTGAAGCGTGTCGGGTTGTTGGGCACACGGTTTACCATGAGCGACGGTTTTTATTCGGAACGGATGGTCAAGCTCGGTGTGGACGTTATGGTGCCGTCTGAAAAAGAGCAGGCGGAAATCCACCGGATTATTTTTGAAGAACTGTGTTTGGGCAGGGTTTGCGCCGATTCCAAAAGTTATTATCAGCAAGTGGTGCGCCGTTTGCAGGAAAGCGGGGCAGAAGGTGTGGTTTTGGGTTGTACGGAAGTCGGTTTGCTGTTGAAAGAAAACGATTGTCCGCTGCCTCTGTTCGACAGCGCTCAAATTCATGCCTTAGCTGCGGTAGATGCTGCTTTGTCTTAAAAACTTAAAACCGTTGAGGCCGTCTGAAATCTGTTTTTCAGACGGCCTCAACGGTTTTGCTTTACCGGTTAAACAATAACGGCTCCGCAATTAAGCCAATGCTTCTTCCACGGCACGGTAGGCTTGGTCGATGGCTCCGTTGACATAAGGCATCCATGCGGCATCGGCTCCGGCAATAAAAATGTTGCCTATGCGCTTTTGCATGGATGAGGTGGCGTTTTCTGCGCTGCTGTCCGAATCCCACAAACCGGTTTGTTCGTAGCTGTAACCGTGCGCCCAGCGGTTTAATGTAACGGCCACCAACACCGTATCGAGCTTTTCACCGGCAACGTCGTAAATGCTGCGCAGCTGATCAAGCATTTCTTTTTCAAGGCTCTCGTAACTTTGGCTGTTTAAGGCGCGGCGGCCGCTTTTATACATATCGCGGGCGGTTTGGCCGGTGAAATCGGTGGCGATGCGAACCATGTGGATAACCATGGGTTCGTCTGCCGTTTGCGGAAACTGATAACCGCCCATGCTCACGGGGTCGTCGAGTTTGACGAGGCAATAGGGTGCGTCGGGTGCGTAGAGTGAATGCACGCCGAGCTTTTGGAAGGCTTTGGAGTTCTTGACCACGGCTTTGCCATAAACCATCGGCACTTTGACGTTGGTGAGCGAAGCAGTTTTTTGTGCATCGGGCATTTCGGGGATCACGCGGGCGGCCAGTGCGCTGTGTCCGGCGAAAATGGCTTGTTTGGCCTGCACTTGTTTGAGGTTTTCGCCATCGTGCGGCATGTAGGCAACGGCTACGCCGTCCGAATTGTTTTCGATACGCAGTGCGGTGCTGTTCAGACGCAGGCGTACTTGGTTTTCGGGCAGGTCGAGTTTGGCGTAGTCGAATTTGGCCAAAACGATGTCTTCCATCGTGTGGCCTGGTGCCGAATCGGGAATCATTTTGCGGACGAGCATTCGGGCAATGGAGGCGTTGCCGTCGGGGAAGTGGTAGATATAGGGTTCTTCTTCCGATGCTTCGTGGGTCAGGCCGAGGTTTTGCACGCCGGGGTAGCCGTCTTCCAGTGCTTCCTGCACGGAGATGGCGTTGATGGCGTGTCCCCAATATTCGGAACTGATGTTTTTGAGATATTTCAATGCGCCTTCGGGCAGTTTGGCTTCGTTTTTCAGGAAGTCGTAATAGCTGGTGTTTTCAGCAAAATCGGCACGTTCGCCGTCGGTTTTGCCTTCGAGATAGTCGGCCGGGGCGGTGTAAAGTGCGATGAGTGCTTTTTTGTCGGCTTCCGGCAGCGGAAAGCGGTTGATGATATCGGCTGCTTTTTCTTCGCCTGCTTCAGGTACGGCGGCAACAACGGCGTTTTTGCCGAACGAAGCGGCGTTAAAGAAAATGCCTTCTTTGAGTTTGCGCTTGGTTTCGTATAAATCTTGATGGAAATAATCGGCAAATTTGGTGTAGTCGATACCGATATCTTTGAGCAGGGCGAGCGATTCTTTGGAATATTCGGATTCGGGCGAATCGATGGATTCGCTGCCTGCATAGGAAATAAGCAGTCTGCCGTTAACGGTAAATTCGTTGCGTTGGGCGTGGCCGCCGAAATCATCGTGGTTGTCGAGCAGCAGGATTTTGGCTTGAGGGCGTTGTTTTTGGTAGAGATAAGCTGCAGTCAGGCCGCTGATGCCGGCACCGATAACAACGAGATCGTAATGTTCTTCGGCCGCACCGGGCAGGGTGTAGTTTTTGTTTTGCAGAGCGATGCTGTGGGCGGCTCTTTGAACACCGTCGGCATCACCGCGCAAACCGAGCAGGGCGGGCGGATAGTAGGTGGCGTTGACGGCGGCGTTAACGGAAGATTCGAGCGTTTGCGGGGAAAATAATTTGTAGATTTTATAACCGCCCAGCATCGCTGTGCCGGTAACGGCGGCGGAGCCGGCTAGGAACGCGCGGCGCGAGAGTTTGCGTTTCATAAACTTCCTGATTGATATGGGTTAAAGTTGTGTGCCTGTTGCGTGCCCGTTTAGCCCGGGTTGGGGTATGTTTGGCGGCTCATACAGTATGAGACTTTTATAAAACCCCTGTCTGCGGTATGCCCGCTTACTTATCTGTTTGATATGTGCCTGCCCCGATATTGCAAACAGACTTGATTTGCTACGGTCTTGCGGCGGCTTGCCGTATGTTGCAAACATAGATTAATGATGGCGGCAAAACGGGTAGGAATGTGAAAAGGGCATAAGTCTAACAAATTATGTGTTCGTCGGACTACAAACGGCATGAAAAAAATGATTGTGTGATTGATATTTGCGACAGATAGTGTTGAGGCGAGAGTCTGAGCCCTTTACAAAACCCCGGTTGCGGCGCATTTCGGCGTTGTGCGTTGCCCGACTGTTTGCTTATCTGTGTGATATGTCTTGCATTCGTCGGGTTGCTGCGTGTTGAACTGCATTAACATTCGAAGGTTTTGTAAAGGTGTGAGGCCGTCTGAAAAATGGTTTTCAGACGGCCTTTTGAATATATCTGTTCCGGCAAAATGGTTACGGTAACGGTTACTGGTCGGAGGCGGGAAGGTCAACCAGTTTTTCTTTGGCTTTGAGATTGACGGCATAGCCTTGGTTTTCAATCCATTTCTCTTCTACGCGCCATTTGCCGTCGGTATCTTCGACCCGTACATACCAGTGGTGGGTAGCGGGCAGGGGCTTGAATACGGCGTTGTATTCGGCTTTGTTGCCGGAAAGCGTGCCGCTTTGGACGGCTTGCAGTTTCACGGTTTGGTCGTCAGACTTTTTGGCCGGATGCATCAATACCAAATTCAATGTTTTGTTGCGGTCGAAATCACCGCTCACGAAAACTTTGGCGGCGTTTTTATCGGGGCTGATCAGCACTTGTGCGGTGATGCCGCGCTTAAGGGCTTCTGCGTCGCGGTGCAGCTGTAAGTCGATGTGTTTACCGTCTTTGTAGTAATCGTCGCTGACCAAATCGGCGGAATTGCTTTTGGCCAGATAGAAAGTGTAAAAAGCGGCAACCACCACGATGGCGGGCCCCGCCATCAGCAGCCAGGGCCACGGTTCTTTGTACCAAACTTTGGATTTTTTGGCGCGGTCGGTCACATTATTCTCCGATAAACGATGATTTTTCAGTAAGCGTATTGGTTTCGTTGCTGCCGCTCTCGCGATAGGTAAATTCAAACTCAATCGGATGGCTGCCTTTGTCGGCATATTCCGGAATGGTGGATACTTGTACCGGCACGGTAATGGTTTCTTTCGGCGGAACTTTGATGCCGTCTGAAGGCAGGCCGGTTAGGGCGATTTCGTCGAAACCGCTGACTTTGGCCGTGAGCACCTGTTCCTGTTCGCTGTCGTTGATGATGCGCAGATTATAAGCGTTTTCCAGCCAGCCGTTGCTGTTTTCGCGCAGCATCACGCCGCGGTCTTTGATGATGTCTACGCTCATGGTTGCGCGGGTGGCGATGCCGGTAATCATGGCGGTTACGGCCACCAACAATACCGCTCCGTAGCCGATCACACGCGGGCGCAGCAGGCGTTTTTTGATGTCTTTGTCGGCGTATTCGTGCTTGAGTGCGCTTTCGGTGGTGTAGCGGATGAGGCCGCGCGGATAGTTCATTTTATCCATGATTTCGTCGCAGGCATCGATACAGGCTGCGCAGCCGATACATTGGTATTGCAGGCCGTCGCGGATGTCGATGCCGACGGGGCATACCTGCACGCACATGGTGCAGTTGATGCAGTCGCCCAGTTGGGTGTCTTCTTTGCTGGCGGATTTTTTGCGTGCGCCGCGGGGTTCGCCGCGTTCTTCGTCGTAAGAGATAATCAACGTGTCTTTATCGAACATGGCGCTTTGGAAGCGGGCATACGGGCACATGTATTTGCACACTTGCTCGCGCATTTGGTGCGCCATCAGCCACGTCATAAAGCCGTAGAATGCGGCGGCAAACAGCGAACCGCCTCCGGCCTGCAAAGTAAAGATGGCCGGTACGAACTCGCGGATGGGGGTGAACCAGCCGGCAAAGGTGATGCCTGTCCACGCGCATACGGCGAAAATCAGCAGGTATTTGGTCAGCTTGATGCGGATTTTGCGGAAATTCCACGGTTCTTTGTCGAGTTTCAGGCGTTTGTTGCGGTCGCCTTCAACCAAGTGGTCTATCCACAACATGATTTCGGTGTACACCGTTTGCGGGCAGGAATAGCCGCACCACAAGCGGCCGGCGATGGTCGTCCACCAAAACAGGCCGAACGCGGAAATAATCAGCAGCAGCGTCAGATAAATCAAATCGCCCGTACCCAACGAGAGGCCGAAAATATAGAAGTGGCGCTCGGGAATATCAAACAACACGGCTTGGCGGCCGCTCCAGTTGAACCACGGAATCACATAAAACACAAATTGCGTTGCCAATACCGCCAAAATGCGCAGATTGCTGAAACGGCCTTTGGCCAGTTTGGGGTGAATGCGTTTGGCTCCTTGGTAAAGTTGGATAACCTGCTCTTTGGGCTGGTTGGGTGTTTTGCCTTTCTGTTCGCTAGACATCACAGTGTTCCTTAAATTTTTTATGTTTTACGGCGCGTTTTCCAACGGCCTGATTTGCTTATTATAACAGTTTCATGATTTCAGACGGCCTCAAGAAGGTTAAAACGGGAGGCCGTCTGAAACAGCCGAAATCATCAAGGTTTGCGTTTGCGCCTTGCCGTGCCGGAGTTGTGCGCTTGGCAAGTAACGCTTGCCTCTCAAGAAAAAATCCATTAAATTATTTTGTATTAGAACAAAACGGATTTTGTATTGTGGAATTAAAACCTAAAGGAAGCACCGCTGTCAATATCGCCCAATCCATCAGCAGCCTGATACGCGAAGAAGTGTGGCCTGCGGGCTACCGGCTGCCTACGGTGCGCAATTTGGCCGAAGATTTGGGGGTCAATCCCAATACCGTATCGGCTGCTTACAAGCAGTTGCGTGATGCCGGTATGATTGCCACCGACGGTAGGCGAGGCAGTTTCGTGCCGGCAAAAACCGAAATCCTGCACACCGAAAGCGCCGTGCCGAAAGGTTTGGTGGATTTGGCTTCCGGCAATGTCGACCGCAAACTGTTGCCGGAGCTGCCGCCTTCGTTGCTGGACGGCTACCATTTGGCAACCGACGTCGGCGGCAGGGGCGACAATCCCGAGTTGATGGCACATATCGAACATTGGCTGCGCGACAACACCGGCATTGAAAACAGCGAGATAGTGTTGTTTTCCGGCAGCTTGGACATTATGGAACGCGCCCTTAGTCAGCGTTGTATGCCCGGTGCCAAAGTGTTGGTGGAAAGCCCTTGTTGGCTGCCTTTGCTGGCCTTGTTGTCGAACCTGCGCCTCGAAGCCGTGCCCGCCGAATTGGACGAAGAAGGCGCGCTGGTGCCGGAGCATGACGACTTAAGCGGCGTGTCTGCCGTTATCTTAACGGCGCGAGCACACAGCCCGACGGGGGTTTGTTACAGCCGCCGCCGCTGGCAGGAATGGCAGCGGGCGTTGTCGCAACATAATGCGCTGCTGATTGTGGACGACCATTGGGGCGCGCTCAGCCGCCATCCGTTTTACGGCATGCAAGGTTTTGATAACGAATGGATTTACAGTACATCGACCAGCAAGTTTCTCGGTACCGATGCGCGGATTGCCATTGCCGCCGGTAACGGCCATACACTCAAGGCGATGAAAAAACGCTTTTCGCTGGGGCCGCGCTGGATTAGCAAACTTTTGCAGCATGTTACTTTGCAACTGTGGCGGCAACTCGGTTCAGACGGCCTCAAGGCTGTGGCAGAAAGTTATCATGCGCGCCGTTGCCGTTTGATCGAGTGCTTGAACAATCACGGAATCAGCGTGCCGGGAAGCAGCGGGGAGGGCCAGCATATTTGGCTGCCGGTACAGAACGAGGCACAGGTGATTCAGTTTTTGGCAGCCAAAGGTTGGGCGGTGCAGAGCGGAGCGGCGTTTAATTTGTCGAAACAACCCGCCGTGCGCATCACCATCGGCAATTTGAGTTGGGAGGATTGCGGCACATTGGCCGACGATATCGCCGATACGCTGGCTGCCGGAAGCAGAACCTTATATTGAACCGCACCAATAAATTTAATTCTGTGTGCCGAGTGCGGCACGTTACGGTCAATAACCTATTTTGAATACACGGCGGTAAGCCGCAGCAGCCCCGAATTAACATTAAAAAGTGAAGTTGATTGGCTATAAAAGGTACAATAAGCGGCTCGGTTATGTTGCCGGGTCGGTTGAAAAACATACACAAGCCACCGTATTTTAAATATGCCTAAAAAAATTCTGATTATTTCTCCCAGCTGGATCGGCGATTGCGTGATGACCCAGCCGCTTTACCGCCGTTTACACGAATTTAATCCCGGTGTAACCATTGATGTGTTTGCGCCGAAGTGGTCGATGGCGGTATTCGAGCGCATGCCCGAAGTGAACGACATTATTGAAAACCCGTTCGGACACGGCGCTTTGCAACTCAAAAAACGCATTCAAACGGGCAGGGTGTTGGGCAAGCGCGGCTATGATCAGGTGATTGTGCTGCCCGGTTCGCTCAAGTCGGCGCTGATTGCCGCGGCTACCGGCATCAAAAAGCGCACCGGTTATGTAGGCGAATCGCGCTATCTGCTGTTAAACGATATCCGCAAGCTCGACAAACAGGCGCTGCCTTTGATGGTGGACCGCTACACCGCGCTGGCGCATCCTTCCCAAGCCGATTTCAACGGCCGTTCCGACCATCCCCTGTTCAGCATCAAACTTGAAAGCCGCAGTGCAGCTTTGGCCGCGCACGGTTTGAATACAGAAAAGCCTGTGCTGGCGTTTTGCCCCGGAGCAGAATTCGGCCCGGCCAAACGCTGGCCCGCGCGCCATTTTGCCGAACTCGCCCGCCGTTATCAGGCGCAAGGTTGGCAGGTTTGGCTGTTTGGTTCGCAAAAAGATTTTGATATTGCAGAAGAAATCAATACGCTTTCAGACGGCCTGTGTGTCAATTTGTGCGGCAAAACCAGTTTGTCGGAAGCGATAGATTTGCTCGGATGTGCCGACGCTGTAGTGTGCAACGACAGCGGCCTGATGCACTTGGCCGCCGCATTGGGGCGCAAACTGGTGGCGGTTTACGGCTCTTCCAGCGCCGACCACACGCCGCCTTTAAGCAGCCAAGCCGCCATAGTGAGCCTGAATTTGGACTGCTCGCCGTGCTTTCAGCGCGAATGCCCGTTGGGGCATATGGATTGTTTGAACAAGCTAACGCCCGATTATGTTCAGCAGGCGTTGGAAAGTTTGTAAATAAAGTTTGAGGCCGTCTGAAAAAATCCCGCAGCTCTTGTTACAAGAAACTGCGGGATTTTTTTCAGACGGCCTCATCAGACCAAGAGAATAGGGTTGTGCGAAACCCCCTTATTCCTGTTTGCCGAATTCTTTTTCAACTGCCGCGCGTACTTTTTCGGCTGAGGCTTCGATGTCGGTTTGGCTGACGGTGTGGCCGGTTTCAACCGCTTCGGTAGCCGCGGGTGTGGAAGCGGGTTCGGCAGCGAAATTCTGCACAGCCGGCACTTCTTCTGCTGTTTGGGTTTCGGCAGTTTGGCGGACAGGTTCGGTTTTCGGTGCGGCCGGCGCGGTCAGCGGCAGGCGTGCCAAAATGGTGCTGGTGCCGCTTACTTTGTCGCCGATGGCCACTTGCGCCTGTGCGTCCAACGGCAGATATACGTCAACACGCGAACCGAAGCGGATAAAGCCGTAACGCTCGCCGCGGCGCAGCGTGTCGCCCACGCGGGTGTAGCACAAGATACGGCGCGCCACCAAGCCGGCCACCTGAACAAAAGTTACTTCACGGCCGCTGCGGGTGGTGGCCAATACCGCGTTACGTTCGTTTTCGGTGCTGGCTTTGTCGAGCGCGGCATTTAAAAATTTGCCGGGGTTGTATTCCACCGCCGTTACCGTGCCGTCGATGGGAGAGCGTTGGGAATGCACGTTAAACACATTCATAAATACGCTGATTTTCAACGACTCGACTTGGCGGTAGGGGTCGGTAGCGCGTTCAACCACCACGATGCGGCCGTCCACCGGGCTTAACACCGCATCTTCGTCTTGAGGGGTAGGGCGCGCGGGGTCGCGGAAAAACTGCAATGCGAAAACGGTAAACACCCAGAAAGGCAGCGACCACCAACCTGCCGACACCGTAACCAGAATGCTGATAATCAAACCGCCGACGATAAACGGCCAGCCTTCGCGGGCAATAATCGGATGAGGGTAAAAACTGGGCATGGCGTTTCCTTTTGTGCAAATGAAAATATCTCTCGAATTATAGCCGATAACCGCGGGTAAAGGGCAAAGCAGACGGTGGGCGCAGGTGCATAGGCCGTCTGAAAAACATATCGGGCGTGGGGCGGGCAAGGATGCTCTCCCTACTATATAATTGCGTTTTAACACATAATCGGTTAACCGATGGCCTGCTGCGGTATGTGTGCCGGCACCGGTTGCGGGCGCGTTTTCCGGCGGAACGCGCGCCAAGCAGACGGTGGGCGCGGCAAAGGTTTCAGGCCGTCTGAAAGGCTTTTTTTATCATGCAACCACCCTCTAACGAACCGGTACGCCTCTCCAAACGCATGGCCGAGTTGGGCTTGTGTTCCCGCCGAGAAGCCGACAGCTACATCGAGCAAGGCTGGGTCAAAGTCAACGGGCAAACTGCCGTACTCGGCCAAAAAGTGACCGCCGCCGACCGCATCGACCTCAACAAACAGGCGCACGAAAAGCAGGCGCAGCGGGTAACGATTCTGCTCAACAAGCCGGTGGGTTATGTAAGCGCACAGGCCGAAAAAGGCTATAAATCGGCTGCCGAACTGATTACGCCCGAAAACCATTGGGAAGGCGACACCAGCCGCATCGAGTTCAGCGAAAAACACCGCTTCGGGCTGGCACCGGCGGGGCGTTTGGACATTGATTCGGTGGGCTTGCTGGTGTTGACGCAAGACGGCCGCATCGCCAAACAGCTCATCGGCGAGAACAGCAGCAGTGAAAAAGAATACCTCGTGCGCGTGCGCGGCAAGTTGAGCGACGAAGGTTTGAAACTGCTCAATCACGGCCTGAGCCTCGACGGCGAAAAGCTCAAGCCCGCGCAAGTGGAATGGCAAAACGAAGACCAACTGCGCTTTGTGTTGAAACAAGGCAAAAAACGCCAAATCCGCCGCATGTGCGAATTAGTCGGCCTGCGCGTTACCGGCCTGAAACGCATCCGCATGGGCAAAGTGAAATTGGGCCGCCTGCCGCCGGGAAAATGGCGTTATCTGCGCCATGACGAGCAGTTTTAAGAGGTGGTTGCAAAGCCTGTTTGCAAAGCTGCGGCAAGAGCATCGGTGTGCCAACAAAACCCTGAGAGGCCGTCTGAAAACAATGGTTCAGACGGCCTGAATATCCTTAAGGTATAATGCCTGCTTTCTTTCAAGTGTATTTTTCACATGATTTATCCGTGGCATCGAACCCAATGGCAGCAAATCGCCGCCCACAGGCACAATCTGCCTAACGCATGGCTGTTTACCGGCAAGGAAAACACCGGCAAAACCGCGTTTGCCCGCCATACCGCACAAGCCCTGTTGTGCGAAAACCCCGCAGCAGAAGGAGAGCCTTGCGGCGTATGCCCGTCGTGCCATCTGTTCGGCCAAAACAGCCACCCCGATTTTTACGAGCTGACACCGGAAATCCCCGAAGGCGAGGCAGTCGGGCGCAAGCTGTTGCAGATTAAAATCGATGCCGTGCGCGATATTGTCGATAACATTCATTTAACCTCCGTGCGCGGCGGCAGGCGGATTGTGTTGGTGCATCCGGCCGAAAGCATGAACCTTCAGGCGGCCAACGGTTTGCTCAAAGTACTGGAAGAGCCGCCTGAAAACGTATTGTTTCTGCTGGTAACGCACGCACGCGACAAACTGCTGCCCACCATCAAAAGCCGCTGCCGCCAAATGGTGCTGCCCGCACCGTCGCACCAAGAGGCTTTACAGTATTTGCAGCAACGCGGCACGGAGCAGGCCGAAGCGTTGCTGGCTTTTCACGGCGGTGCGCCGTTGTTTGAACACACTCCCGATTTGGACGATCTTCGCCAAGATTTGCTCGACCTGCTGTCCGCCCCGCGCCTGCTGGCGATTCTCGATTACGCCGCCGCATTCGACAAACACAAACAGCCGCTGGCGGTTTTTCTCGACTGGCTGCACAAATGGCTGCTCGATGTGGGTTTGGCGCAACAGCGTATGCCGCCGCTGTATTACCCGCAATACGCGGCTGCGCTGGAAAAAACAGGTGCAAAAACTTCTCCTGCCGCTTTGTTCGCACTTATAGGCCGTCTGAACCGTTTAAGCCCTTACGGACACCATACCTTGAGTGTTAAAATGCAGCTCGAATACTTACTCACCGAGTATCTTAACTTTTGGCAAAACAAATAAATAAGGGAAAATATATGGATACCGCAAAAGACCTGCCGGGCAAAATGATGACTTTGCAATTAAAAGAAAAAGTTGCCCTGTATAACTGCTACATGCCTTTTCTGGAACACGGCGGCCTGTTTGTGCCTACCGACGATGCCTTTTCTTTGGGGGAAGAAGTATTGCTTGCCCTTGAATTGACCAACCATCCGGGCAAAAGATTTCTGCGCACCCAAGTGGCTTGGATCAACCCCGCGCGCACCTCTGTGAACCGCCCCAAAGGCGTAGGTTTGGCGTTTGGCAACGATGAAATCTGCATTCAAACCAAAAACCTGATCGAAACCGAGTTGGGTACAAGCATCCGTAGCGACCGTGCCACTTTCACGCTGTAAAACAAAACGGTTATGTTGCTTTGCAGCTGTTCTGATATCGGATTCGTGATGCCGTCTGAAACTGACTGATTCAGACGGCCATGCTTATGGCAACATCTTTGCCCGAATGCCTGCTAACTTGAATATTCTTAATTATTCATCTTCCAAAATATTATAAAAACTTCGTTTTTTGATACCTTCTGCACCGTAGTTATGTCTGCACCCACATTTTCCGAACGCCTCGTCCGCTGGCAGAAAGCACACGGCCGCCATCACTTGCCGTGGCAGGTACGCCATCCTTATAACGTATGGCTTTCGGAAATCATGCTGCAACAAACGCAGGTGGCCACCGTTTTAGACTACTATCCCCGCTTTGTCGCCCGGTTTCCCACCGTTCGCAGCCTTGCTGAGGCTGGTCAAGACGAAGTGTTGAGTTTGTGGGCGGGTTTGGGTTATTACAGCCGCGCCCGCAACCTGCATAAAGCTGCCAAACAAGTGGTAAACGATTTCGGCGGTGAATTTCCCGAAAGCCGCGAGGGCTTGGAAAAACTGTGCGGCGTAGGCCGGAGCACCGCTGCCGCCATCGCCGCATTTGCTTTTCTGCAACGCGAAACCATCTTAGACGGCAATGTGAAGCGCGTTTTGTGCCGCGTGTTTGCCCGCGACGGCAACCCGTCCGATAAAAAATTCGAACAAGAATTATGGGATTTGGCCGAAAGCTTGCTGCCGCACTCAAGCGAAGCCATGCCGGCTTACACGCAAGGCTTAATGGATTTGGGCGCAACCGTGTGTAAGCGCACCAAACCCTTATGTACACAATGTCCGATGGAAGATATCTGCGAAGCCAAAGCCCAAAACCGCATTGCCGAACTGCCGCGAAAAAAATCCCCGCCGAAGGTTCACACCCTGCCGCTGTATTGGCTGGTGTTGCGCAATCCGAAAGGCGAAGTATGGTTGGAAAAACGCCCGCCAAAAGGCATTTGGGGCGGCTTATATTGCGTTCCCTGTTTTGAAGCGCTTGAGGATATGTACCGTTATGCCGAAAAGTTTACAGACTGTTCAGACGGCCTTAACGAAGCATTGCCCCTTACCCACCGACTTACCCACCGATTATTGCTGATTACCCCTTTTACCGCCGTTGCCTGTTCCAACAGGCCGTCTGAAAACCGTTCAGACGGCCTGTGGGTTGCCGAGCAGGATTTACCCGATTACGGCTTACCCAAACCGTTGGAAAATTATTTTTCCAAGCCTGCTTTGTACTGAATGCCGAAGAATTAAAGTGCTCGGCAAAACGGGAAAAGATTTGAATCGGGAAAAGATTTGAATAATGTGATACAGATGTCAGGTTGTGTTGTTATTTATAGTCAACTAAATTACTTTTCGCTACGGTGTTGCTACGCCTCGGCTCAAAGAGAACCACTGCGTAGCCGTACAACCGGCAACAGAATCGGTTGCATACAGCCTGTACTGCCTGCGGCTTGATATCTTGAATTAAAAATAAGCTGATTGATTTCGGCTTACTTCAGCCGTATATTTTCGTGTGCTTAAATTGTTCGGTTGTGTATTTTATTTATCAAAAAAGAAAATAATGTGTGCTTTTTTGAGATTTTTATTTTCACAAAAGAAAATTTTAAGTAAGCCGTTTTTCAAAACGCCCGAAAAGGCTTGACGGCGATTTGCCAGCAACACCGTTTGCTGATAGGATTTCGTATTAAGTAATGTATATTCAAACGCAGTTTTTTACTCTGTTTAAATATCGATAAAGCATTAATATACTAATATTTTATTAGTGCTTTGAATATTAAGAAGTATGTATTGCTGGTATCTTGGCCGGCGGCTGCAAAGCGCA
This sequence comes from Neisseria dumasiana, assembly GCF_022870885.1. Lineage (NCBI taxonomy): Bacteria > Pseudomonadati > Pseudomonadota > Betaproteobacteria > Neisseriales > Neisseriaceae > Neisseria > Neisseria dumasiana. Next base: position 744,584 of record NZ_CP091509.1, read on the forward strand.
AACACCGGGCAAGTTTCATAAACGAAAATGGAAAGGCCGTCTGAACCGGCCGATTCTGAAACTCAACAGAAGGGATAGATATGTCGACCCAAATCCAAGACGCTGATCCGATTGAAACCCAGGAATGGCTGGACGCGTTAAGCTCAGTATTGGAAACAGAAGGCGAAAGCCGTGCCCACTTCCTGCTGGAACAATTGGTGAAATACACCCGCCGCCGCGGCGTTCACATGCCGTTTGATGCAACCACCGCTTATTTGAACACCATTCCGGTAGGCAAAGAGCAAAAATCGCCGGGCAATCATGAATTGGAGCACCGCATCCGTTCGATTATCCGCTGGAACGCTGCCGCCATGGTATTGCGCGCAGGTAAAAAAGACTTGGAATTGGGCGGCCATATCGCTTCTTTCCAATCTGCCGCCACCCTGTATGATGTCGGCTTCAACCATTTCTGGAAAGCCAAAGGCGACGGCGAAGAGGGCGATATGGTATTTATCCAAGGCCACTCAGCCCCCGGTATTTATGCCCGTGCTTTCGTTGAAGGCCGTTTGACTGAGGAGCAGCTCGACAACTTCCGCCAAGAAGTAGACGGCAAAGGCCTGTCTTCCTATCCCCACCCCCATCTGATGCCCGATTTCTGGCAGTTCCCCACCGTATCTATGGGTTTAGGCCCGCTGATGGCCATCTACCAAGCCCGTTTCCTGAAATATCTCGAATCACGCGGCTTGAGCAAAACCAAAGGCCGCAAAGTATGGGTATTCTGCGGCGACGGCGAGATGGACGAACCCGAAAGCCAAGGTGCGATTTCTTTGGCCGCCCGCGAAGGTTTGGACAACCTGATTTTCGTGATCAACTGTAACTTGCAGCGTTTGGACGGCCCGGTGCGCGGCAACGGCAAAATTATTCAAGAGCTGGAAGGCAACTTCCGCGGCGCAGGTTGGAACGTATTGAAAGTGATTTGGGGCAGCCGCTGGGATGCGCTGTTGGCACGCGATACCGACAATGCACTGAAACAACGCATGAACGAATGCTTGGACGGCGACTACCAAACCTACAAATCCAAAGACGGTGCTTATGTGCGCGAGCACTTCTTCAACACGCCCGAATTGAAAGCCATGGTAGCCAATATGTCCGACGCCGAAATTTGGGCGTTGAACCGAGGCGGCCACGACCCGCATAAAGTATATGCAGCCTATTACGAAGCCACCCATAACGCCAACGGCCGTCCGACCGTGATTTTGGCCAAAACCATTAAAGGTTACGGCATGGGTTCTGCCGGCGAAGGTCAAAACGTTGCCCACCAAGCCAAAAAAATGGATGTGGAATCACTCAAAAAATTCCGTACCCGTTTCGGCATTCCGGTAAGCGACGAGCAAATCGAAAGCGGCGATCTGCCTTACTACCGCTTCCCCGAAGACAGCGAAGAAATGAAATACCTGCGCGAGCGTCGCAACGCTTTGGGCGGATACCTGCCGCAACGCAACCCCAACAACGAAGCATTGCCCGTGCCCGAACTGAGTGCTTTTGACGCACAGCTGCAAACCAGCGGCGACCGCGAGTTCTCTACCACCATGGCATTCGTGCGTATCCTTTCTACCTTGCTGAAAGACAAACAAATCGGCAAACGCATCGTACCTATCGTACCCGACGAAAGCCGCACCTTCGGTATGGAAGGCATGTTCCGCCAATACGGTATTTGGAATCCGAAAGGCCAACAATACACCCCGCAAGATAAAGACCAGCTGATGTTCTATAAAGAATCTACCGACGGTCAGATGTTGCAGGAAGGTATTAACGAGCCGGGTGCGATGGCCGACTGGATTGCCGCGGCAACCAGCTATGCCAACAACCGTTACGCTATGATTCCGTTCTACATTTACTACTCAATGTTCGGTTTCCAACGCGTAGGCGATTTGGCTTGGGCGGCGGGCGACATGCACGCACGCGGCTTCTTGGTAGGCGGTACCGCAGGCCGTACCACACTGAACGGCGAAGGCTTGCAGCACGAAGACGGCCACAGCCACGTTCAAGCCGATCTGATTCCGAACTGTCTGTCTTACGACCCGACTTTCCAATATGAGTTGGCCGTGATTATCCAAGACGGTTTGCGCCGCATGTATGTAGAACAAGAAGACGTGTTCTACTACCTGACCGTGATGAACGAAAACTACGCACATCCTGCCATGCCGCAACGCAAAGGCATCGAAGAAGAAATTCTGAAAGGTATGTATTTGTTCCGCGAAGGTGCGAAGAGCGACAAGAAAGTACAATTGATGGGTTCGGGCGTGATTCTGAACGAAGTCATCAAAGCCGCCGACATGCTGAAAGCCGATTTCGGCGTAGAAGCCGACGTTTGGGCCGTACCGTCGTTCAATATGCTCTACCGCGATGCCATCGAAGTGGAACGCTACAACCGCCTGCACCCGATGGAAGAAAACAAATTGCCGTTTGTAGCCCAACAGTTGCAAGGCCATGAAGGCCCCGTGGTTGCTTCTACCGACTACATCCGCAATTTCGCCGACCGCATCCGCGCCCACATCCCCAACGATTACCACGTTTTGGGTACCGACGGCTTCGGCCGCAGCGATTCGCGCGCCAACCTGCGCGATTTCTTCGAGGTAGACAGCCGCCACGTTGTCGTTACTGCCCTGAACGCATTGGCCGAGCAAGGCAAAATTGAAAAAGTGGTGGTGCAGCAAGCCATCGAAAAATACGGCATCAAAACCGATACCGCGCCGAGCTGGAAGCGTTAATGATATTTTCAGACGGCCTCGAAACGATAGAGGCCGTCTGAAAGATACTTTTCGCTTTGCAAATAGATTTTAGTTTTAAACAAAACAACATGCCGCAGCAGTTGGTTGTTGCGGTTGTTAAAGGAAAAAACGATGAGTCAAATCGTAGAAATCAAAGTGCCCGATATCGGCGGCCATGACAATGTAGATGTGATTGCCGTTGAAGTGAAAGCGGGCGATACCATCGCAGTCGACGATACCCTGATTACGTTGGAAACCGATAAAGCCACTATGGACGTACCTGCCGATGCCGCCGGTGTCGTGAAAGAAGTAAAAGTGAACGTGGGCGACAAGGTTTCCGAAGGCAGCGTGATTGTGCTGGTAGAGGCAGCCGGTGCGGCAGCAGAAGCAGCCCCTGCTGCAGAAGCCGCTCCTGCCGCCGCAGAAAAACAGGCCGAACAGGCTCCCGCCCCCGAGCAAACCGCACCCGCAGCCGCGCCGGCCGCAGGCGGTGCAACCGTTAAAGTGGAAGTGCCCGATATCGGCGGTCACGACAATGTGGACGTAATTGCCGTAGAAATCAAAGTGGGCGATACCGTATCTGAAGACGATACCCTGATTACTTTGGAAACCGACAAAGCCACTATGGATGTGCCCAGCACTGCTGCCGGCGTAGTGAAAGCCGTGTATGTGAAAGTGGGCGACAAAGTTTCGCAAGGCACACAAATTATCGAAGTGGAAACCGCAGGCGGTGCCGCTACCGCGCCGGTTCAAGAAGCGAAAGCCGAAGCACCCGCAGCCACTCCCGCACAACAAGCCGCTCCGGCTCCTGCCGCGCCTAAAGCCGATGCCGCTCCGGTTGCCGCATTCGGCAACACGCCGGTAAACGAAGCGGCATTTGCCAAAGCCCATGCCGGCCCGTCTGCACGCAAACTGGCGCGCGAATTGGGTGTGGATTTGAGCTTGGTAAAAGGTACGGGCTTGAAAGGCCGTATCGTCGGCGAAGACATCAAAGCCTTCGTTAAAGCCGCCATGCAAGGCGGTGCGGGCAAAGCTGCGCCTGCTGCTGCAACCGCTTCATTGGGCGGCGGTTTGGACTTGCTGCCGTGGCCGAAAGTCGATTTCAGCAAGTTTGGCGAAATCGAAGTCAAAGAACTTTCCCGCATTAAGAAAATTTCCGGTCAAAACCTGTCGCGCAACTGGGTGGTTATCCCACACGTTACCGTGAACGACGAAGCCGATATGACCGAGCTGGAAGAGTTCCGCAAAACGCTGAACAAAGAATGGGAGCGCGAAGGTGTGAAACTGTCGCCGCTGGCGTTCATTATCAAAGCTTCCGTAACCGCATTGAAAGCTTTCCCAGAGTTCAATTCTTCTCTCGACGGCGAAAACCTGATTCTGAAGAAATACTACAACATCGGCTTTGCCGCCGACACGCCCAACGGTTTGGTTGTGCCGGTGATTAAAGATGTCGATAAGAAAGGCTTGAAAGAAATTTCCCAAGAGCTGACCGAATTGAGCAAAAAAGCCCGCGAAGGCAAACTCAAGCCCAACGAAATGCAAGGCGCCTGCTTTACCATTTCCAGCTTGGGCGGCATCGGCGGTACAAGCTTTACGCCGATTGTGAACGCACCCGAAGTGGCCATTTTGGGCGTGTGCAAATCACAAATGAAACCGGTATGGAACGGCTCGGCCTTTGAACCGCGCCTGATGTGCCCGTTGAGCCTGTCGTTCGACCACCGCGTGATCGACGGTGCGGCCGGTATGCGCTTTACCGTGTATCTGGCGAACCTGTTGAAAGACTTCCGCCGCGTAGTGCTGTAAGGCTTTTCAGACGGCCTTTGGCAATCAGAGGCCGTCTGAAACAAGATTTAATGAAAGCAGTATGTATAAAGCTGCTTTACTGAAAGGTTTAACAATGAGCTTGATTGAACTCAAGGTTCCCGATATCGGCGGCCACGAAAACGTGGATATCATCGCCGTGGAAATCAAAGCAGGCGATACCGTGGCGCTTGAAGATACGTTGGTTACTTTGGAAACCGACAAAGCGACTATGGATGTGCCCGCCGAAGCTGCCGGCGTGGTTAAAGAAGTAAAAGTCAAAGTAGGCGACAAAATTTCCGAAGGCGGCGTGATTGCCGTGATTGAAGCCGCCGGTGCCGCAGCCGAAGCGCCGAAAGCCGAAGCAGCCCCTGCGCCGTGAAAGAAGAAGCGCCCAAAGCGGCTGCGCCCGCACCGCAAGCCGCCCAATTCAGCGGTTCTGCCGATGCCGAATACGACGTAGTGGTGTTGGGCGGCGGCCCGGGCGGTTACTCTGCCGCTTTTGCCGCAGCAGATGAAGGTTTGAAAGTGGCTATTGTCGAACGCTACGCTACTTTGGGCGGTGTGTGTTTGAACGTGGGCTGTATTCCTTCCAAAGCCTTGCTGCACAACGCCGCTGTGATTGACGAAGTGCGTCATTTGGCTGAGAACGGCATCAAATATTCCGAGCCTGAGCTGGATATCGACATGCTGCGCGCCTACAAAGAAAAAGTGATCGGCAAGCTGACCGGCGGTTTGGCCGGTATGGCTAAAATGCGTAAAGTGGATGTTATCCGCGGTAACGGACAGTTTGTCGGCCCGAACCATATGGAAGTGGCCTTGACTTCCGGCGAAGGCAAAGAAGAAACCGGCGAGAAGAAAACCGTTGCATTCAAAAACGCTATCATCGCAGCGGGCAGCCGCGTGGTGAACCTGCCGTTTATTCCTGAAGACCCGCGCATCATCGACTCTACAGGTGCGCTGGCCTTGAAAGAAGTGCCGGGCAAAATGCTGATTATCGGCGGCGGTATTATCGGTTTGGAAATGGGTACGGTGTACAGCACGCTGGGTACGCGCTTGGACGTTGTGGAAATGATGGACGGCTTGATGCAGGGTGCCGACCGTGATTTGGTTAAAGTGTGGCAAAAGCAAAACGAATACCGTTTCGACAATATTATGGTCAACACCAAAACCGTTGCCGTTGAGCCGAAAGAAGACGGTATTTACGTTACTTTTGAAGGTGCCAACGCGCCCAAAGAGCCGCAACGCTACGATACCGTATTGGTTGCCGCAGGCCGTGCGCCCAACGGTAAGCTGATCGGTGCCGAAAAAGCCGGTGTTGCCGTAACCGACCGCGGCTTTATCGAAGTGGACAAGCAGCAGCGTACCAATGTGCCGCACATTTACGCCATCGGCGATATCGTCGGCCAGCCCATGTTGGCGCATAAAGCCGTGCACGAAGGCCATGTTGCCGCTGAAAACTGTGCAGGCCACAAAGCCTATTTCGATGCACGCGTGATTCCGGGTGTAGCCTACACCGCGCCCGAAGTGGCTTGGGTGGGTGTAACCGAAACTTCTGCCAAAGAGCACGGCATTAAAATCACTAAAGCCAATTTCCCATGGGCGGCTTCAGGCCGTGCGATTGCGAACGGTTGCGATCAGGGCTTTACCAAGCTGATTTTTGATGCCGAAAGCGGCAAAATTATCGGCGGCGGTATTGTCGGCCCCAACGGCGGCGACATGATCGGCGAAATCTGTTTGGCCATCGAAATGGGCTGCGATGCTACCGACATCGGTAAAACCATTCATCCGCATCCGACTTTGGGTGAAACCATCGGCTTGGCAGCCGAAGTGGCTTTAGGTACATGTACCGACCTGCCGCCTCAACGTAAGAAATAATCCGTTTTAGCCGGATAATCATTAGGCCGTCTGAAAGTTTTTTTCAGACGGCTTTTTTGCGCTGTTGAGTTTTTAAGAATAATCAAACAAATCCGGCTGCTTATGCTCGCTGGTAACGCGCACGTCGGTTTCGCCGTCGGCAAACATAATGTGCAGTTTCTGACCCTGCTTCAAAGCATGGGCGCTGCGGATGACTTGCCCGCGGCTGTTTTTAACCACGCTGAAACCGCGTTCCAAAATGTGCTGCGGCGACACGGCTTCGAGCAGCGCGGCCTGTTTTTCAAGGCGCTGGCGGTACAGCGCAAACAAAGACAAACGGCTTTGCCGTAAGGCCGTCTGAAAACGAGCCACGTCGCGTTGTGCCGCAGATATATCGGGGCGCAGATGAATCAGGCTTTGTTGCCGGCGGGCAAGCTGCTGGATGTTGAAACGGTGGTTGTTGTGCATGGAAAAGCGCAGCGACTGCTGCAAGGCGGCAAGCTGGCCGCGCTGTTGGTTCAATTTGTGTTGCGGGTGGCGGATTTGGCGGGCGAACCAATCCACTTTTTGGCTGGCATCGTAATAACGCTGCTCCAATGCCGTTTTCAGACGGCCTTGTGCCTGTGCGAGCTTATGCAGCGATTCCAAGCGGTTGGGGCTGACCAGTTCCGCCGCGCCCGTGGGCGTGGGTGCGCGCATGTCGGCGACAAAATCCGCCAGCGTGAAATCGGTTTCATGCCCGACACCGCTGACCACGGGGATTTCACACGCTTCAATCGCCCGCACCACAGGCTCTTCGTTAAACGCCCACAAGTCTTCGATGCTACCCCCGCCGCGGCACACGATTAATACATCCGCTTCGGCACGCGCAGAGGCCGTCTGAATCGCTTGGGCGATCTGCAATTCGCTGCCCGCACCTTGCACGGCGGTCGGGTACACAATCACGGGGATTTCCGGCGCACGGCGTTTCAACGTGCTGACCACGTCGCGCAAGGCTGCCGCGGCAAGGCTGGTTACGATACCGATAGCGCGCGGATGGGCGGGCAGCGGTTTTTTGCGTTCCGCCGCAAACACGCCCTCGGCCTGCAATTGGGCTTTCAGCTTTTCATAGGCTTCGTAAAGCCGCCCCAAACCTTTCAAGCGCACTTCGTTTACGGTGATTTGAAACTCGCCGCGCGCTTCGTAAATGCTGATTTTGCCGGTCAGCTCGATGTGGTCGCCTTCTTTCAGCGGTGCAGCCAACTTCGCCGCCGTGCCTTTGAACATGGCGCAGCGCACTTGGGCGCGGCTGTCTTTGAGCGAAAAATAGTAATGCCCGCTGGCGGCGCGGGTAAGGTTGGATACTTCGCCCGCTATCCACAGCCCGAACAGGTTGTCTTCCAGCAGGCTTCTGGCTAAGGCGTTGAGTTCGGAAACGGAAATGGCGGCAGGAGCGAAAAGTTCGGACATGGTTCGGCCAAAGGGTTTTAAAAGCCGGAATTATAAAGGTTGAAAGCCGAGTAGGGGATATTTTGAGTATTGGCAGGGTCTTATAGCAAAAAAGTTTATTTGCCATGCCCGATAGCCGGGTATGGATGCGGCGGATGGGTTGTCTAGCCTGTTTTCTCATCCGATGTTAAGATGGATGGCATAAAACACCATAAAAACATGCTCTTCGGTTTTTGCGAGGGCATAACGTCTTACCCGCACAACGTTCTGTTTATCCATAATATGAAAGAAAGGTTGTGTATGTCTGCAAAAGAAAATCCCCCTGTTAAACGCCCGCCTTATTTTTTATGGACTGCGCTCTTGGTTGGGCTGATGGCGGTAACGGCGGTAGTCAAACCCGCTTTGCTGACCAATACGGTTGCCGATGTCGGTAAGTTTTTTTATTTGAAATTCGATTGGCTGATTATGTGGCTGCCGCTGCTTGCCTGCGCGGTGGGTTTGTCGGTGGCTTTGTCGCCTAGATTCGGCAATATCCGTTTGGGTGGCAAGGATGCGGAGCCGGAGTATTCGTTTTTTTCATGGATGAATATGCTGTTTACTGCGGGCATCGGTGTGGGGATTGTATTTTTCGGGCCGATTGAGGCGTTATGGCATTATTTTCATTCACCCATCGGTGTGAAAATGGAGGGGCTGACCGATTCGCAACAGGTGGAAAATGCCATGAGTTTGGCACTGCATGTGTGGGGCATTCCCGCATGGTCGCTGTATATGATTGCGGGCTTGGTTATGGCTTATTTCACCTATCAGCATAAAACCGAATGCACGCCCGCCGCGCCGTTGCAATATGCGTTCAAACATAAAAAATGGGCGGTGCCGCTGGGCATGGTTGTAACTGCGATGGCAATCTTGGCTATTGCCATGTCGGTGTCTTCTTCGATTGCGATGGCTACGGCACAGATTGCTTCGGGGCTGGGCATCATCACGGGGGAATCGTTTAACAACATCGGCTGGAAAACGCTGATATTGGTGGTATTGGCGTCGCTCTATACTTTGGGCGCGGTGCTGCCGATTAACAAAGGCATGAAATTTCTCGGCGACTGGACGGTTTATCTGTCGATCGTGCTGCTGCTGTTTGTGTTTTTGGTTGGGCCTACCCATTATTTTTTAAGCACAATGGTGGTTTCTATCGGCAATATCCTCACCAAAACCGTGCATCATTCTTTTCAGCTTTATATGTTTCATAACCGTGATTGGATGGTGTGGTATCCGATGGCGTATTGGGTGTGGTGGGTTACTTGGGCGCCGTTCGTAGGGGTGTTTTTGGCCAAAATTTCAAAAGGACGCACGTTGCGCCAGTTTGTGTTTGCCTCTGTGATGGTGCCGGCAGGGTTTATTGTGATTTGGTTTTCGGTGTTTTCGGGCTTCAGTTTGCTCGATACGGTTGAAGGCTCGGGGCGTTTGGCCGAAATCGGCAACAAGGGCGATTATGAGGGTGCGTTTTATTATCTGCTCAATATGCTGCCGCTGTCTGATTTTACCAAGCCGCTAACCGTGATTCTGTTTCTCGGTTTTATCGTAACAACGGTAACGAGTGCGGCGATTTCGTTGGGCATTATGACCAGCAACGACGGCCGCAGCGAGAATAAATTCCGCGCGGTGGTGTGGAGTATTTTTGCCACCCTTATCGGCTATGCGGTGATTGTTACCGGCAAAATTGAGGGAATTAAAGCCGTGGGTTCTTTTGCCGGTTTTCCGTTTGTGTTTGTGATGTATTTGTGGTTTGCGGCTTTATGGCGGCAGTTGAACCGCGATGTGCCGCACCGTTTCAAAGATTATTCGGAAAAGGAATAAAGCGATGAAAAAAGAAATTCTGTATTGGAACCAAAGCCCGCACGATAATATGGTAGAAACGGTCATGATGCTGCTTACCGTATTGTTTCTGTGCTATGTGGTGAAGTTGGCGTTTTTTGATAAAGACGAATAATGAAAGCCGGGTAATATGAATCATGCCGTCTGAAAGCATACTTTCAGACGGCATGATTGACTATATATAGCATCTTTAAAGTTTAACGGTATGGTGGTGTTGGCGCGGAATGGGCCGCTTCTTTTTGGTTTGGGCAATGTTGGAATAAATGGCCCAAGCGGCCAATCCTGCGTAGCCCAAGGTGGAAAGAATGCCGATAACGGCAAAGATAGGCATAAGACGTTCGATCATGGCTTCTCCGAGTAAATAAATGTTTATTTATGTGATGGTTTGTAGTTTTATTTTTAGTCAGAAAGAATAAAAACTGTGCTTTTTATTTTATCAATATTCTGTTATTAAAAAATGTTAATGTCAATTTAACTTGATAAATTTATTCTGATAGTTCCTTTATTGTTGTAAAAAAATGTAATTAATAAGTTAAGAATCTATGATGCCTCTGCAAGACCATCGGGTGCGGATGCCGTTTAAGGCGTGGCACAGCGAGTGCAGGCATATCAGACAGATAAGCAAACGGGCGGGCAGTGCGCAATGCAGCAATGCGCCGCATACGGGGTTTTGCAAAGGTCTCTTTATGTATTTTCGAGATATGGCGCGGCTATAAATGCCATTGAAGATGGTCGATTGCCCCGCCGATGGCCTGCGCGTACAATCCCTTTTCATGAAAAAAACATGCTTCCATTGCGGGCTGGATGTGCCCGACAACATTTCTCTGCCGGTGGTTTACGAAGGCGAATCACACGATACCTGTTGCGCCGGTTGTCAGGCCGTGGCGCAAAGCATTATCGATGCAGGGCTGGGCAATTATTACAAGCAGCGCACGGCCGATGCGCAACAAGCTGCTCTGCCTCCTCAAGAAATTCTCGACCGTCTCAAACTTTACGATATGCCGGAGGTGCAGGCAGGATTTGTAGAAACGGGAGCAGACGGCGTAAGCGAAGCCGTGTTGATGCTCGGCGGCATTACCTGTGCCGCCTGCGTATGGTTGATCGAGCAGCAGCTGCTGCGCACCGAGGGCATAGTGCGCGCCGATTTGAATTACAGCACCCGCCGCGTGCGCGTTGTTTGGCATAACGACAAAGTTTCGCTTTCCGACATTCTTTTGCTGATTCAAAAAACCGGTTATACCGCCGTGCCTTACGATGCGCGGAAAATGGAAGAACAGATGCAGGCCGAGCGCAAACAGGCGTTGATACGGCTGGCGGTTGCCGGGCTTTCGATGATGCAGACGATGATGTTTGCCGCGCCGACTTATCTTTACGGAAACGAAATCGAACCGCTTTACTTGGGCGTGCTGCACTGGGGCGCATTTTTGATGGTGTTGCCGGCTATGTTTTATTCTGCCGTACCGTTTTACAAAGGCTTTTGGCGCGATCTGAAAAACCGCCGTATGGGTATGGATACGCCGGTGGCCATTGCCATTTCGCTCACGTTTTTGGCGGGCGTGTACGGCTTGATCAGCAACGCAGGGCAGGGCATGTATTTTGAATCGGTGGCGATGTTTGTGTTTTTCCTGCTGGGCGGGCGCTATATGGAGCAGATTGCGCGGCGCAAAGCAGGCGATGCGGCGGAGCGCTTGGTGAAACTCGTTCCCGCTTTCTGCCACACATTGCCGAATTATCCTGAAAACGATACCGCCGAAGAAGCGGCGGTGGTGCAGCTGAAAACCGGCGATGTGGTGGCGGTGTATCCGGGCGAAGTGATTCCGGTGGACGGCACGGTGCTGTCGGGCGAGAGCGAAGTCAACGAAGCCATGCTCACCGGCGAGAGCCTGCCCGTTTTGAAACAGCAAAGCGCCAAAGTGACCGCAGGCACGTTGAATACCCTCAGCCCGCTGGTTGTCCGCACCGACCAAGTGGGCGGCGATACCCGTTTGTCGCACATCGTCAAACTGCTCGACCGGGCATTGGCACAAAAACCGCGCTTGGCCGAAATGGCCGACAAATACGCCTCTACCTTCGTTTCCGGCCTGCTGATAGCCGCCGTGCCCGTGTTTATCGGCTGGACGATTTACGCAGGGCCGTTTCAGGCATTGTGGATCACCGTTTCGCTGCTGGTAATTACCTGCCCGTGCGCCCTTTCTCTCGCTACGCCTACTGCGCTGGCGGCCTCTACGGGCATGCTGGCTTCAGACGGCATCTTGGTTAGCGGCAGCAGAAGTTTGGAAACCCTGTCGCAAATCGATGATGTGGTATTCGACAAAACCGGCACGCTCACCAAAGGCACACTTGCCGTGACCCGCGCCATCGCTTTAGGCCGTCTGAAAACAGAAGAAGCTGCCGCCATTGCCAAAGCGCTGGAAAGCCAGTCGGAACATCCGATTGCCAAAGCCATCATCCGCTACGCCGAACAAGTCGGCGGCAACCTTGCCGCATTGCAGGTAGGGCAGCGTGTCAATCATGTTGGAAAAGGCGTGAGCGCCAGCCTTACCGTTAACGGCGAAACTCAAATCTGGGCATTGGGAACCGCCGATTTTGTTGCAGGCATTGCCGGTGTACCGCTTCCGGCCGAACACATCGAACACAGCGGCAGCATTGTTTATCTCGGCAACGAACAAGGTTTTCAGACGGCCTTTTTGTTGGAGGACGAAATCAAAGAAAGTGTGGCCGACATGATTGCCGCCCTGAAAAAACAAGGCATGCATCTGCATCTGCTCAGCGGCGACCGCGAAGCCGCCGTAGCCGGTCTCACTGCTTCTTTGGGTTTGGATACCTACCGCGCAGAAGCCTTGCCGGAGGACAAACTCGCATACGTTGAAACCTTGCAGCGGCAGCAGCGCAAAGTGCTGATGGTCGGCGACGGCATCAACGACGCCCCCGTGTTAGCGCAGGCCGATGTGTCGGTTGCCGTAGCGGGCGGGGCCGACGTGGCCAGAGAAGGAGCAGACGTTATTTTGCTCAACGACGACATGCGCGTACTGCCGCATACCATCAACCAAGCGCGCCGCACGCGTGCGGTTATCCGGCAAAATCTGATATGGGCCAGCGTGTACAACCTGATTGTGATACCTTTGGCCGTGTTCGGATACGTTACCCCGTGGATTGCCGCGCTGGGCATGAGTTTCAGCTCTTTAATCGTGGCGGCCAATGCGTTGAGGCTGTTGAAGAAAAGGCCGTCTGAAACTGAATGGCAGTCGGTAAAATAGGGATATTCGCTTGGATGCTGTAAAAAAGAGAAAAAACAGAAGATTGTTTGTATCAGAAATGTGCCGGAATGCGGCAAGATGATGAAGACAATATTATGAAAACAATGATGAATGGTGGTGGAGGCGGGGGGAATTGAACCCCCGTCCGAAAGTCCTCTACAAAGCGTTCTACATACTTAGTCTTGCCAACTTAAAATCTCGTTCCCATTCCGCCGACAGACAGGCTGTTTGGAAACCAGTTACCTTAAATCTTATTTTCTGCCAAGTAACCCGACAGAAAACCAGTCAATGTAAGATGACGTTGCGGTAGCTTGCGCTACACAGCCCATTGACCAACTGCTGCAACGGCAGGCCTTAAGCGGCCAGTGCGTAAGTTTCGTCGTTTGCGACTATTTTCGTTCAGTGTTTTACGGGAATCTGAGACCCCGGTATGCCCGCATCTGCTTCGCAACCCCCGTCGAAACCAAGATCGCCCCCAGATAGGAATAGGCCATTATACGCCGGTTGCGCACAAATTGCCAATGAATGTATAAATACACAGGCCGTATGAATGGTATGCAGAAGCCGTTCAGACGGCCTTATCGGTTATAATGGCCGTCTGAAAACCATTTTACACACACCACACTATGTATGATGTCAACACCCACGATGTGCGCCGTTTTTTCGCACAAGTTTGGCAGCAGCGCATGCTGCCTCTGCAATTAGACGCGTTGCAACAAAAGGCACTGAGAATTATCGAGGCACACCCCGAATACCATCACTATTTGGAGCGCATCGAGGACTATCTCGACAAAACTTGGACACCCGAAGCAGGTGAAACCAATCCGTTTCTGCATATGTCGTTACACCTTTCGATACAGGAACAGGCGGCGATTGACCAGCCGCCGGGAATTCGTGCGATTCATGAAAAACTGTGCGGCAAATATAACGGCGATTGGGTAAAAGCCGAACACGATATGGCCGATGCGCTGGCCGAAACCGTATGGGAAGCCCAGCGTTTCGGCCGGGGTTTGGATGTGAATGCCTATATGACGCGGTTGCGTAAGCTGGTGGGTTTGGGGCAGGAAGACAATGCCCGTATCAATCCGCATGAAGTAGGGGTGTCCGACAAAATCAGCGGTCGGGAATAAGCGGCTGTTGTTTGAATAAGAATTCCGTTGGGCAGCCTGTTCCCAACCTTTGGCATAAACCGTATAACAATTGCCGGCATCTCACATATCTTGCGCCGTTCTGCTAAAATATACGCCAAATCAACAATATTTTCAGACGGCCTAACCATGAAAAAGGCCGTCTGAAAGCTTTCAGGCAGAACACATCATCATGAACGACAAACCCGAAGTTACCCCAATCGACCGCCCCGTGCTGAACCCGCCCGGCGGTGAGAAAAAAGTGCTGCTGCATTCCTGCTGCGCCCCCTGTTCCGGCGAAGTGATGGAAGCCATGCTCGCCAGCGGCATTGATTTCACTATCTTTTTCTACAATCCCAATATCCATCCGAAAAAAGAATACGAAATCCGCAAAAACGAAAACATCGCATTTGCCGAAAAACACAATATTCCTTTTATCGATGCGGATTACGATGTGGACAACTGGTTCGAGCGCGCCAAAGGCATGGAAATGGATCCCGAGCGCGGCCGCCGCTGCACCATGTGTTTCGACATGCGTTTCGAGCGTGCCGCCCTTTATGCCCACGAACACGGTTTTCCCGTACTCACCAGCTCTTTGGGTATTTCGCGCTGGAAAAACATGAACCAAATCAACGATTGCGGCCATCGCGCTGTTGCACCTTACGATGACGTGGTGTATTGGGATTTCAATTGGCGCAAAGGCGGCGGCAGCGCGCGCATGATCGAAATCAGCAAGCGCGAACATTTTTACCAACAGGAATACTGCGGCTGTGCTTATTCGTTGCGCGATACCAACCACCACCGCAAATCGCAAGGCCGCCCGCCGATTAAAATCGGTGTGAAATATTACGGCGACGAAGAAAACTGACGACACGTCCCATGCAGATATGAGGCCGTCTGAATATTTCAGACGGCCTCCTGCGGAACAGGAAGCCCGAAACCTGTGTAAAACGCCATCTGCGGCGTATTTTGCTTAGTGCCGCCTCAACGGCTTAAACTATCGTTCTATTTGAGCTAAGGCACGGCAACGCCGTAGTAGCAGGAGTAAAAGTTAAGTTGATTGGCTGTATACGCCTTGAACTTGCATCCACATCAAGGAAGCAAAAGTAAAGTTTCGGCTTACCGTTTTGCACACAGGGAGAATGTAGAGATGACCCGGATATATGATTTTACGGTGAAAAACGCCCAAGGCGGCAATGTGTCTATGCGTAACTACGCCGGTAAAGTGCTGTTGATTGTCAACACGGCAACCCAATGCGGCCTAACGCCCCAATACAAAGGCTTGCAGGCTTTGCATGAACGCTATGCCGAGCGCGGTTTGGTTATTCTTGATTTTCCATGCAACCAGTTCCGCGGGCAGGCACCGGAGAGCAGCGTAGAAATCGCACAGATATGCGAAACCCGTTTCGGAACGCAGTTTGCGGTGTTTGATAAAATCGATGTAAACGGCAGCACGGCTCATCCGCTTTACGTTTACCTGAAAGAACAGCAACCGGGCGACAGCGGCGGCAGTTGGTTGAAAAATACGCTGTTTACATTGCTTTCCCGAAATGTCAGGCAGCACAGTAGCGATATTCAATGGAATTTCACCAAGTTTTTAGTAGACAGAGAGGGCAGGGTGGTCGGCCGTTTTTCGCCTGCCGTAACACCGCAAGAGTGCGGAGAAGCCATAGAGCGTTTGTTGTAAAACAGCGCGGATAGGAAAGGAAACGTAATGGAACAGCGAGAGTTGGGAACCTCGGGTATCAAAGTAAGCAAAATCTGTTTGGGCACGATGACTTGGGGCGAGCAAAATAACGAGGACGAAGCACACGCCCAGCTTGATTATGCTTTGGCTAACGGCGTGAACTTCATCGATACGGCAGAAATGTATCCCGTGCCGCCGTGCAAAGAAACCTATACCCGCACCGAGCAATATATCGGCAGCTGGATCAAACAGCGTGGCCGGCGTGATGATTTTGTATTGGCCAGCAAAATCGCCGGCCCCACCGGCGCCAATAATCTCGACAGCTACATCCGCGGTGGAAATGATTTTTCCCGCGCTCAGATTTTTGAAGCCTGCGAGGCCAGCCTTAAGCGTTTGAATACCGATTATCTCGATTTGTACCAACTGCATTGGCCGGAGCGCAAAGTGAATTTTTTCGGCAGACTGGGCGTATCGTCGGTTCATCAAGGTGAAACGTTTACCCCTTTTGAAGAAGTGGCCGATGCTTTGGGCGAATTGGTCAAACAAGGCAAAATTCGGGCGTTCGGTTTGTCAAACGAAACGCCGTGGGGAGCCATGCGTTATTTGAATCAGCATGAGCGCAACCCCGAGTTGCCGCGTGTGGCTTCGATACAAAATCCCTATAATCTGCTTAACCGCAGTTACGAAGTGGGCATGAGTGAAATTTCGTTGCGCGAACAGGTGCCGCTGCTGGCCTATTCGCCGCTGGCTTTCGGCGTGCTGACCGGCAAATACCGCCACGGCGCTTTGCCCGAAGGCAGCCGATTGGCGCTGTTTGAGCGATTCAAACGCTACACCAAACCGCAAGGTTTCGCAGCGGTGGAGCGTTATGCCGAAATTGCCGAGCAGGCAGGTTTGAGCCTGACGGCGATGTCGCTGGCGTTTGTGAACAGCCGCGAATTTCTCGCCAGCAACATCATCGGTGCAACAAACTTGGCGCAACTGAGTGAAAACATTGCCAGTGCCGAAGTAGAGCTATCGCCGGACGTGCTCGCCGCCATCGACCAAGTGCACGCCGAAATCAGCAATCCCTGCCCTTAACGGTTGGGATTCAACGGCAAAAAACGTAACAGACAGGCAAACCGGCGGGCACCCACAAAAGTGGCAATACGCCGCAGGCAGTATCTGAAACACTCTTGAGGCCGTCTGAAAAAGGTTGATGCCATCCCCGCCCCGTATATTTGCCCGTGCGTGAAGCAGGTAAACACGCCGGCCGGTAAACGGTTGGCAGTCAATCAACATATTTTTAATACAAGGCAGCAAGCCGCAGGCAGTACGGGTAATAAGAAACCGATTCTGTTGCCGCTTCGGCGGCTTACACCGTCGACTTCTTTGAGCTAAGGCGCAGCAACGCCGTAGTAAAAGTTAATTTGATTGGCTATACAATGCCGTTTTAATATCTTATTGCAGTACCCTACAGGAACGTATTCCATGAAAATCAGCACCCAGTTTGATGCCGGTTCCGTAACCGTAACCGACCTGAGCGACCCTTCCAATATCCGCCTCAATCTGCGCCCCGACAACGCATCCGATTTTGCCCAATGGTTTTATTTCCGTTTGCAGGGCGCGGCCTACCAAAATTGCGTGATGCACTTTGAAAACGCCGCATCGTCTGCTTACCCCGACGGCTGGCAGGATTATCAGGCTGTGGCTTCTTACGACCGCAGCAACTGGTTCCGCGTACCTTCCCGCTATGAAAACGGTGTGTTTACCATCGAACACACGCCGTTGGCCAACAGCGTTTATTACGCCTATTTCGAGCCGTATTCGCACGAACAGCATCTGAATCTGCTCGGCGACGCACAAGGCAGCGGCCTGTGCCAGATTGACGACTTGGGCAGCACCGTACAAGGGCGCGACATCAATCTGCTTACCATCGGCAACCAAGTGGCCAGCGACCTGAAAGTATGGATCATCGCCCGCCAGCACCCCGGCGAAACCATGGCCGAATGGTTTATCGAAGGCTTGCTCGGCCGCCTGCTTGATCCGCAAGACCCTACCGCACGCGCTTTGCTCGACCGCGCAACCTTTTATATTGTGCCCAATATGAACCCCGACGGCTCGGTGTTGGGCAACCTGCGTGCCAATGCCGCCGGAGCCAATCTCAATCGCGAATGGCTGGAGCCGACTGTGGAACGCAGCCCCGAAGTATATTATGTGCGCGAAAAAATGCGCGAAACCGGCGTGGATTTGTTTTTAGACATTCACGGCGACGAAGCCATTCCGTTTGTGTTTGTGGCCGGCACCGAAGGCGTGCCTTCTTATGATGAGCGTATTGCCGCGCTGGAAACGCAGTTCAAAACGGCTTTTGCCGCCGCCAGCCCCGATTTCCAAGACGAACACGGTTACGACAAAGACGCCCCCGGCCAAGCCAACTTAAGCATGGCCACCGCATGGGTGGGCGAAAACTTCCGCTGCTTGGCCTACACGCTGGAGATGCCGTTTAAAGACAACGACAATCTGCCCGACGACGATTTCGGCTGGAACGGCCAACGCTCGCTGCGTTTGGGCGAAGCAGTTTTATCGGCCGTGTTGAATGTGTTACCCGATTTGCGTTAAAACGTGAAAAGAACGGTTGTACCGGCTTTACGTATTCTCGTGCCGACCGACCGATTATCCGGTGAAAAGGCCGTCTGAAAAGTTTTCAGACGGCCTTTATATCACGGCCATGAAACCGTTTGAAAAACACGTTATACTTGATTTTATTTTGCTGTTATATCACAGGATATTGAGGAAAGCACCATGCCTGACCAAAACCGTTTACTCTGCCGCGAACTGAGCCTGCTCCAGTTTAACCGCCGTGTGTTGGCACAGGCGCAGGACACGCGGATTCCGTTGTTGGAGCGTTTGCGTTTTCTGTGCATCGTTTCATCCAATTTAGATGAATTTTTTGAAGTGCGCATGGCCTATCTCAAGCGCGAACACAAACAGAATCCCAATCTGATTCTCGACAGCGGCAGAACGCCTGCCGAAACCATCGAACTCACCACCCAAGCGGCGCGGGAGCTGATTCGCGAGCAATACGCGCTGTTTAACGACGAGCTGCAACCTGCCTTGAGCAAAGAAGGCATTCATTTTTACCGCCGCCGCAACTGGACGGCCGAACAGCGTGCTTGGATTGAAGATTATTTCGACCGCGAGTTGCTGCAAGTGCTTACCCCCATCGGTTTGGACCCTTCCCATCCCTTTCCCCGTCCGCTCAATAAGTCATTGAACTTTGCCGTGGAATTAGAGGGTAACGATGCTTTCGGCCGCGCATCGGGCATGGCGATTGTTCAAGCGCCGCGCATTTTGCCGCGCGTGCTTAAGCTGCCGTCTGAAATCTGTAACGGCGACGACGGCTTTGTGTTTTTATCATCGATTCTTCACGAATATGTAGGCAAACTGTTCCCGGGCATGGAAGTGCGCGGCTGCCATCAATTCCGCGTAACGCGCGACAGCGATCTGACGGTTGACGAGGAAGACCTGCAAAACCTGCGCACCGCGATTCAGAGCGAACTGCAAGACAGACACTACGGCGACGGCGTGCGTTTGGAAGTGGCGGAAACCTGTCCGAAACATATTTACGAATTTTTGCTCGGCCATTTCGATTTGGATATTTCCGATCTGTATCAAGTTAAAGGGCCGGTTAATCTGGTGCGTCTGATGTCTGTGCCGGATATGGTGGACCGCCCCGATTTAAAGTTCCGCCCCCATCGGGCGGGGGTTCCTAAATATTTGGCTAAAGGCAAATCGATTATCGAAGCCGCCGCCGCTGCGCCGATTTTGCTGCATCATCCTTACCAGTCGTTCGAGCCGGTGGTGCGCTTTATTCAGGAAGCGGCAACCGATCCCGATGTTGTGGCGATTAAGATGACGATTTACCGCACGGGTACCGATTCCGAATTGGTTAAAGCCCTGCTGCGTGCCGCCGAAGCAGGCAAAATCGTGACGGTAGTGGTTGAGCTGATGGCGCGTTTCGACGAAGCGAACAACGTCAGCTGGGCGCAAAAACTCGAAAATGCCGGCGCACATGTGGTGTACGGCGTATTCGGTTATAAAGTTCACGCCAAAATGGCGTTGGTGATCCGTCGTGAAGAAGGGGTACTCAAACGCTATGCGCATTTGGGCACGGGTAACTACCATCAAGGCACATCGCGTATTTATACCGACTTCGGCCTGATTACCGCCGATGAAGATATTACTGCCGACGTTAACACGCTGTTTTTGGAAATCACCGGTTTGGGGCAGCCCGGACGCTTGAATAAGCTGTATCAAAGCCCGTTTACCCTGCACCCTATGGTGTTGGAGAGCATCGAGCGCGAAAAACGCAACGCCGAGGCCGGCAGGCCGGCGTGGATCATCGCCAAGATGAACTCGTTGATCGAACCGGGTGTGATCGAAGCCTTGTATGCCGCCAGCGCAGCGGGCGTGCAGATCGATCTGATTGTGCGCGGTATGTGCGCGTTGCGCCCCGAAGTGCCGGGCTTATCCGACAATATCCGCGTGCGCTCGATTATCGGCCCGCAGCTCGAACATGCGCGCGTGTATTATTTCTTCAACGACGGCGAAGAAAACACTTATATTTCGAGTGCCGACTGGATGGCGCGCAATTTCTTCCGCCGCATTGAAACCTGTACGCCCATCGAAGAGCCCGCACTCAAAGCGCGCGTGATCCGCGAAGGCTTGAGCTTGGCCTTGAAAGACAGCCGCCAAGCCTGGCTGATGCGGCCGGACGGCAGTTATGTGCGGGTACAGCCGGAAGAGGGTCAGGCCGAATCCAACCTGCAGGAACAGCTGTGGTCGGAGTATGGTGTGTAAACCGTTTGTGTAAAGAATACCGAGCCGTCTGAAAAAGGCTTTTCAGACGGCTCGGATGTTTTCAGGGTTTGCCTCGGATGCTGTTCGGAACTTTGCAAGGGTATCAGGCCGTCTGAAAAAGATATTTTGTTATAATCGGCGCAATCATTTTTATTGTATTGGGAAACCATTATGAATACATGGCACGAAGCCATCGGTTCGGAAAAAGAACAGCCGTATTTCCGGCATATTCTGAACAGCGTTAAAACCGAGCGTGAAGCCGGGCAAGTGGTTTATCCGCCTGCTTGCGATGTGTTCAATGCGTTTAAAGCGACGGAGTTTGATCAAGTTAAAGTGGTGATTTTGGGGCAAGACCCTTACCACGGCGCGGGGCAGGCGCACGGATTGGCGTTTTCGGTGCGGCCGGATATTGCCGTTCCGCCGTCGTTGGTAAACATCTATAAAGAATTGGCAAACGATATTGCCGGTTTCCAAATTCCGCGCCACGGTTTTCTGCAACATTGGGCGGAGCAGGGCGTGCTGCTGCTGAACACGGTGCTGACCGTGCGTGCAGGGCAGGCGCATTCGCACGCTTCTTTGGGTTGGGAACAGTTTACCGACCGCGTGATCGCGCAGTTGAACGAACACCGTGAGCATATCGTGTTTCTTTTGTGGGGCAGCCACGCGCAGAAAAAAGGTGCGTTTATCGACCGCAACCGCCATTTGGTGCTGACTTCGCCGCATCCCTCGCCTTTGTCGGCGCACCGCGGCTTTTTCGGTTGCCGCCATTTCTCGCAAGCCAACCGTTATTTGCAAGAGCACGGCGAAACGCCGATAGATTGGCAGGTATAGCACAACAGATGAGGCCGTCTGAACGTTTCAGACGGCCTCGATGCGGCATGATGAAGCCGTTGATATGATAAGGAAAGTCCATGAACATTTTGTTTATCGCCGACCCGATGGCGACTTTTAAAACTTATAAAGACACCACCTATGTGATGATGCGCGAAATGGCCGCGCGGAGGTGGAAGCTTTCACACACCTTGAGCAGCGAATTGGCGGTTAAAAACGGCGTGGTAACGGCTCAGGCTGCGGCGTTTGAATTTGTTGGGTTAGATCATGATGATGATAAACAATGGTTTAAAGCCGCCGATAAAGTTCAGACGGCCTTAAAAGACTTTGATGCCGTGATTATGCGCACCGATCCGCCGTTCGACATGCAATACCTCTACGCTACCCAGTTGCTCACATTGGCCGAACAGCAAGGTGCGAAAGTGTTTAACAGCGGGCAGGCCATGCGCGATTTCAACGAAAAGCTGGCGATTCTGAATTTCAGCCGTTTTACCGCGCCTACTTTAGTATCGACCCGCTCCGCCGATGTGCGCGCCTTTTTGAAAGAGCATGGCGACATCATCGTGAAACCGCTCGACGGCATGGGCGGCATGGGCATTTTCCGCTTAACCGAAGCCGACCCCAATATCGGCAGCATTCTCGAAACCCTGATGCAGCTTGATACGCGCACGATTATGGCGCAGCGTTATATCCCCGAAATCGTGCACGGTGACAAACGCGTGCTGGTGATCGGCGGCCAAGTGGTGCCGTTTGCGCTGGCGCGGATTCCGCAGCAGGGCGAAACGCGCGGCAATCTGGCTGCCGGCGGGCGCGGTGTGGCACAGGAACTGTCGGCCCGCGACCGTGAAATCGCCGAAACCCTTGCACCCGAGTTGAAACGCCGGGGTATTTTGCTGGCCGGTTTGGATGTGATCGGCGAATATCTGACCGAAGTCAACGTAACCAGCCCCACCGGTTTTCAGGAAATCATGAAACAGAAAGGTTTTGATGTGGCCGCTATGTTTGCCGATGCCGTGGCCGAATGGTCTGAGGCCGTCTGAAAACATGAACGACAAACCGAAAACCTATGCCGCATCTATGAAGGGCGGCCGCGGCATTCGGCGAATCCTGAACGCTTTGGCTTATTCGGCCGACGGCATCCGCGCGGCATGCAGCGAACAGGGATTCCGCCAATTATTATGGATACACGGTGCTTTAATGGCGTGGCTGTTTTTTGCAGACTTTACGTTGCCGGTAAAAATGATATTGGTGTTGGTGTCGGCCGTTTCGGTAGTGGTGGAATTGATTAACACCGGTTTGGAAGCGGCGGTTGACCATACTTCCGAAGAAATGCACGAGTTGGCGAAGAAAGCCAAAGATGTAGGTTCTGCCGCGCAATACACCACTTTGGCGGCTTTGGCCGTGTTGTGGATCATGGCGTTAACAGGGTAAAACATTATGTCGAACGAAAACTATGCACGCCAAAAGAAAGGCAAAAAAGGTATCCGCCGCATCATCAACGCCGCCGGATATTCCAAAGACGGACTGCGTGCCGCCTATCGTTATGAAAGCGCATTCCGCCAGCTCGTATGGCTCAACGGGCTGCTGATTGCGTTGGCGGTTGTGCTCGATTTCGGGCCGTCAACCCGTATGATGCTGATTATCGCGTCGTTCATATCGCTGATTGTCGAGCTGTTCAATACCGCCATCGAAGCGGCGGTCGATCATACGTCAACCGCCCGCCACGAGCTGGCGAAACGTGCCAAAGATGCCGGTTCGGCAGCGCAAATGCTTGCTTTGCTGTTGTTGGCCGTTTTATGGCTTATGGCGGTTTGGCGCGAATACGGGTTGAATCTTTTTTAATCTATATGGGAAAAAACTTATTTAATGCACAAACATGAAGGAGCAAACATGAAAAAATGGTTAGGCGTTTTAGTGCTTTCCGGCCTGTGTCAAACTGCGCTGGCGGGCGGCATCGACGTGGATGACGCTTGGGCGCGGGCTACCGTGGAAGGCATGACCATGGGCGGTGCGTTTATGGACATTAAAAACGAAACCGGAACCGATGATACTTTAATCGGCGCTTCCAGCCCCGTGTCGGAGCGCATCGAAGTGCATACCCACATGAACGACAACGGCGTGATGCGTATGCGCGAAGTGAAAGGCGGGATTCCGCTGCCTAAAGGGCGCGAAGTCGAGCTTAAACCCGGTAGCTACCACATTATGTTTATGGGCTTGAAACGCCCGCTGAAAGAAGGGGAAAAATTTCCGCTGACCCTCAAATTCAAAAAAGCCAAGCCGAAAACCGTAGAAGTGGAAGTAAAAAACACACCCGGAGCAGGGCATCACCACCATCACGGTCATGGCGGCAAACACAGCCACTAATCGGCAGATGGCCTATCTGACCAAGCAGCAAAGGCCGTCTGAAAACATTTTTTCAGACGGCCTTTGAAAGAAACTGTTTGGTTAGGGTTAAATTTTGATAGAATACGCGCTCCTTAAAATTCAATCAGATCCCCATTTGCAAAAACGGCGGCATACCGTGTAAAAAACAGGAGTAATTTTATGTCTGAAAAACTGATTCTAGTATTGAACTGCGGCAGCTCTTCATTGAAAGGTGCCGTTTTGGATAACGACAGCGGCGATGTATTGTTAAGCTGCTTGGCAGAAAAGTTGAATCTGCCCGATGCCTATATCACTTTCAAAGTGAACGGCGAAAAGCATAAAGTCGAATTGACTGCCAACCCCGACCATACCGGCGCGGTAGAAGCCTTGATGGAAGAATTGAAAAAACACGGCCTCGACAGCCGTATCGCAGCAGTCGGACACCGCGTTGTCAGCGGTGGCGAGCTGTATAGCGAATCCATCGTGATTACCGAAGAAGTGGTTGACGGCATTGAGAAATGTATTCCCCTTGCTCCTTTGCACAACCCCGCAAACCTGTTGGGCATCCGCGCCGCGCAAAATATTTTCAAAGGCCTGACAAACGTTGCCGTGTTTGATACCGCTTTCCACCAAAGCATTCCCGAACATGCCTACACTTATGCCGTACCGCGCGAGTTGTACCGCAAATACGGTCTGCGCCGCTACGGTTTTCACGGCACCAGCTACCGTTTTGTAGCCGATGAAGCCGCACGCTTCTTGGGTAAAGACAAAAATAACCTGCGTATGGTGATTGCCCACTTGGGTAACGGTGCGTCGATTGCTGCCGTTGCCAACGGCCAATGCCAAGATACCAGCATGGGCTTGACTCCGTTGGAAGGTTTGGTAATGGGTACGCGCAGCGGCGATGTGGATCCGAGCGTATTCTCTTTCTTGGCAGAAAATGCCAATATGAGCATTACCCAAATCACCGACATGCTGAATAAAAAATCAGGTTTGTTGGGTATTTCCGAACTTTCTAACGACTGCCGTACTATTGAAGAAGAAGCCGCCAAAGGCCACGAAGGTGCCAAATTGGCTTTGGAAGTATTCTCTTACCGCTTGGCCAAATATGTTGCTTCAATGGCGGTGGCGGCCGGCGGTTTGGATGCTTTGGTGTTTACCGGCGGTATCGGTGAAAATTCTGATCTGATCCGCAGCAAAGTATTGGCTTACTTAGGCTTCTTGGGCTTGACCGAAGATGTTCAAGGCAATGAAAAAGCCCGCTTCGGTAACGCAGGCGTGATTACTACTTCCGACAGCAAAGCCTTGGCAGTGGTTATTCCGACCAACGAAGAGCTGATGATTGCCCAAGATACGGCACATTTGAGCGGCTTGAAATAAGCACACATGAAATTGCCCGACAGCCCTGCATGCGCAGGGCTGTTTTGTTGAAAACTGCATTCATGCGGGCAGGCTTGTAAATACCCGCCTAACATGGTTATGATAAAAACTCTGTCAGCCGGGCCGTCTGAAAATATGAAACGAGCTTTTATTCTTAGTGATTGCGAACCACCTTTGTGCGAAGAAAAGCCTTATGCTTTGCTCACCGCAAATGTAACCAAAGGCCACCATTTCATTGCGCAAACCGAACAGCGTCAACATGCTTTCAACCGCGATGTAAACCCTCAAAATCAAAACGTATACCGGCTGCCGCTTTCGCTTTTTCACAAACCTTATAAGGGCAAGGCGGAGAGCGTGAACATTGAAAACAATCTGGAAGTAAACAATCTTTACACCTTATCTTTTGTAGAAGGCAGCGGCGGCAGCCAATACAACTTGGAAAGCTGGTTCAGCCGCCATGAAAGCGGCTATGAAGAGGCCACCAATACTTTGAGAACCATACGCACCGGCAGTCAGAACGTACCTGAATCGATGTGGCGTATTTTAAGATTGAAATTATTGGGTATTTTCAGAAATCCTTACAATCACAATACCTCGTTTGTACACGGCCTGCACCAATCTGTTCTGAGTCAGCTTCCGGAGGTCAGCTCGGAATTCGTCGGATTAATCGAACAAAGGCAGCAACCGCGCTTGGAAAAAATCTTAACTGCTTTTGAATTTACACCAAACAGCTATACCCGATGGTTGGCAAACCTATACGGTATGCTGAGTGAAGGTGTGATGCAGCCTTCTTTGTTTGAACGCCTGTTTGCTGCCTTGTTTGCAGACCCTGGGGCGGTAAAAATAGAATTATATTGCTACACAAAAGAGTCGGATTGCTGCCTGTTTGCCGATACGGGATTTTGCGCTCAGGTCTCTCAGGCGCAGTTCAGCATAGGCGTGAGTATAGCCTCAGACATGTTTGCGATTGTTCATCTCCAACGTGCACGTTGGAAAGCGTTGAGAGATAATTTTGCAGACCATGTTCCCAAGCCTTCAGAATTGGATATGACGGTTATCGAAAACAATCAACAGCAAAGAGCTACATTTAACCGATTGTGCATCAGAAATGCCCGTGAAGCGGTGTTCGGGCGAAGTAATCAGCGGGCAGATTATTTTTAACCGGTTCTCAACAAGAGCATAAAAGGCCGTCTGAAAATAGATTTGATGTTAAGTTGATCGATTGAAAAAATTATATTTTCCTGCTGAAGTTTAGGTTAAATTGAGAGTAGATCCACTTTAATTAAATAATCAAGGGCGTGTGGCCGGTTTACCGGCCACACGCCCTTGATTATTTAAATTTAAGAATACAGCCAATCAACTTAATTTCCAATACGGTAAAGGCGCAGCAACGCGGTAGCAGAATTTAAATTGATCAACTATAAAGGTTTGTTGCAACGGCGGCAGAAATATCTACAGGATTTTCCTTTGAATCGGATTCTTGTTCTTCAACCTGTTCTTTATCACCGGCTTCGGATAAATTGTTTTCGGTTTTAACAGGCATTCTGATTGCAGAAGGTAAAGGAATACCCGATGAAACCGGTTCTTTCATGATAGGGAATCCATTATCTTCAGGCTCTTTATCAGATTCCATTTCAATGGGTGCAGAACGGTTTATATGGCTATCAACAGTTTGTACGGCATCTTGAGTAAATTCGGTATTGCTTGTTACCGGCTCTGTAAACTCTATTTCCGATTCTGCCGCTGTGATTTCAGGTTGAGTAATTTCGGATGTATTTTGAAAAGCAGTATCTTCGGTTAAAGTGGTTTCAGGTTGGTTAACCACAGTTTCAGGCTGGGTTACCACGGTTTCAGGCTGGGTTACCACGGTTTCAGGTTGAGTCACCACGGTTTCAGGTTGAGTCACCACGGTTTCAGGTTGAGTCACCACGGTTTCAGGCTGGGTGACTACGGTTTCAGGTTGGGTTACCACAGTTTCAGGCTGGGTCACTACGGTTTTGGGTTGGTTAACCACGGTTTCGGGCTGGGTTACTACGGTTTCAGGCTGGGCTGGCAGGTCATCAGTATGCTCAGGAATAGCGCGAGCTTTCTGATTATCTGTGTTGATGTTGGTTACTGTTGCATTAGATTCGGTGGTTTCTAAATCGGATTCAAGTCTGCTTGCCGACAAAGTTTTGTGTGTATGATCGGATTTGACAGGAACAGGATCGATGTAGCAATTTTCGCCGACTTTAACAGTGTCTATACCCGAAACTAAAAAAGTATCGGTGGGTGTGTTGTCTTTAGCGTATTCGATTTCGCCTTTCAAAGCAACATATACAGGTGTTTTGGATGGGGTATTTTTTCTTATACTGATGAGTTCGGCCATGGCTTCATAGCCGTATTTTTTGTATGGCAGTAAGGAATAATGTTGGCGTCTTGTGCAATCTTGAAGACGTACAAAATTATTTTCAACGATTAACATGCCCGGGAAGTATCCATTAGCTGCATCTTTAGGGTGTTCAGCAGGTTGTGCAAAAGCCGGAACTGAAACATGGTATAGCAAAGCCAAGATTGCCAAGCGGATATGGTGAGGCATAAAAACCTTTCTGTAATAGAACTTAATGTAAGTGAGTTTGTTATGCTGTAAATATATCATTTATGCATATAAATGCAAAATGTATTTTTAATAGGTTAAAATGTTTTAATTTCATGAAGTTGTAATGATTTGTTTCTAAATGGGAAATAAGATTTTCGAGTTTGAAGGGGTATCGGAAGGGGAAAGAATTTCAAAATAGGTGGTAGATATAAACTAATATATATCATATAGATAACTCAATGTGTCGGCAGTATGCAACTGCAAAAACTGTTTGATTGGCTATATAGCAGTTATTTTGATGTTTTTATGTTTTCGGCCGGGCGGGTATATAAATGCAAATAAAAAGCCTGCTTTCCAAAAGCAGGCTTTGAGTCTATTAATATTAGTTTAATTTCCCATGGCATTGTTTATATTTTTTGCCGCTTCCGCAGGGGCATAAATCATTGCGGTGGATGATTCTGCCTTGTTGAGCAAGCACTTCGGGGCTGTAATCATTGCCTGTGGGGTCGAATGCCTCTGTTGCCAAATCATCGCGCGATTCGCCTAGCACGTCTTCCATCGACGGTGCGCCGGAGTGGGTGGCTTGCATAAACGCAGGCTCTTTGGGTTCGGTATCGGCGACAATATCATCGCTTTGTTCGATTTGAACTGCCGTTAGCAAAGATGCAACATTTTGTTTGATGCCGTTCCACAGTTGCTCAAACATGATGAAGGCTTCGCGCTTGTATTCCTGTTTGGGGTTTTTCTGGGCATAACTGCGCAAATGAATGCCTTGCCGCAGGTAATCCATAGCGGCGAGATGCTCGCGCCAGTTGTTGTCGATAACTTGCAGCAATACATTCCGCTCGAAGTTGTTCATGTTTTGTTTGCCTACCAGCTCCGATTTGTCTGCATACTCTTTTTCCGCTTGGGCGATCAGACGCTCTTTAATATCTTGGTTGTCCAAGGTATTGTTTTCTTTGAGCCAGCCTTGAATGTCGGCATTTAAACGGAATTCGCTCGCCAGTTGTGATTCCAGTGCCGGAATGTCCCATTCTTCTTCCATGGTATCGGGCGGCATGTAGCTGTCTACCAAGCTGCTTAATACTTC
Source organism: Neisseria dumasiana (assembly GCF_022870885.1). Taxonomy (NCBI): domain Bacteria; kingdom Pseudomonadati; phylum Pseudomonadota; class Betaproteobacteria; order Neisseriales; family Neisseriaceae; genus Neisseria; species Neisseria dumasiana. The sequence goes on from NZ_CP091509.1 coordinate 773,441, forward strand.
TTCGCGGATGGATTGCGCGAGTTCGCCGACATCTTTATTGGTAAGGATTGCATTGCGGTAATGGTAGATGACTTTACGCTGGTCGTTGGCAACATCATCGTATTCCAATACTTGTTTGCGCATATCGAAGTTGCGGCCTTCTACTTTGCGCTGTGCGCCTTCGATTTGGCGGGTCAGCATGCTGTGTTCGATGGCTACGCCGCGCTCGGGGGCTAAGCGGTTAAGAAGGGCGGCTGCGCGGTCAAGGGCAAATAGGCGCAGCAAGGGGTCTTCGAAAGAAAGATAGAAACGGCTGGAACCGGGGTCGCCCTGACGGCCGGCACGACCGCGCAATTGGTTGTCGATGCGACGGCTTTCGTGGCGCTCTGTGCCGATAATATGCAGCCCGCCCGCTGCCAATACTTTGTTGTGCTCGGCTTCCCAGCTGTTTTCCAGTTTGCTGATACGGGCTTGTTTTTCTTCTTCGCTCAGGCTTTCGTCGGCACGGATGGCGTCGCTTTGATGTTTGACGTTACCGCCCAGAACGATGTCGGTGCCTCGGCCTGCCATATTGGTGGCAACGGTAATCATGCTCGGCTTACCGGCTTGGGCAACGATTAAGGCTTCGCGTTCGTGTTCTTTGGCGTTCAATACGTTATGCGGCAACCCGGCTTTGTTGAGTAAAGCAGATACCAATTCTGAGTTTTCAATGCTGGTGGTGCCGACGAGCACGGGTTGGCCTTTATCGAAGCAGGCTTGGATGTCTTTGATAACGGCTTCGTATTTTTCTTCGGCGGTGCGGAAAATTTGGTCGTTGAAGTCTTTTCGCTGCGTCGGACGGTTGGTGGGGATGATAACGGTTTCTAAGCCGTAGATGCTTTGGAATTCGAAGGCTTCGGTGTCGGCCGTGCCGGTCATGCCTGCAAGTTTTTGATACAGGCGGAAATAGTTTTGGAAAGTGATGGAGGCAAGCGTTTGGTTTTCACGTTTGATTTCTACGCCTTCTTTGGCTTCCACCGCTTGGTGCAAACCTTCCGACCAACGGCGGCCGGACATCAGACGGCCTGTAAATTCGTCGACAATAACGATTTCGCCGTCTTGAATAACGTAGTGCTGGTCTTTATGGAACAAGGCATGTGCACGCAATGCCGCCATCAGGTGGTGCATCAGCATGATGTTGCCGGCAGAGTAGAGTGAATCGCCTTCTTGGAGCAACCCTATTTCAGACAGAATTTGCTCGGCATGTTCGTGGCCTGCTTCGCTCAAAATAACCGAATGGGCTTTTTCATCTACCCAGTAATCTCCCGCGCCTTCTTCGGTTTCTTGGCGGATGAGTCGGGCCGGAACCTGATCCATAACTTGATACAGCTGCACGTTGTCGTCGGCTTGGCCTGAGATAATCAGCGGGGTACGGGCTTCGTCGATCAAAATGGAGTCTACTTCGTCCACAACGGCAAAAGACAGCTCGCGCTGAACTTTGTCGTATTGGTCGGTAACCATGTTGTCGCGCAGGTAGTCGAAACCGAATTCGTTGTTGGTGCCGTAGGTAATGTCGGCGTTGTAGGCGGTTTGGCGGAAGAAGGGCTGCATGTCGCTCACAATCACGCCGACGCTCAAGCCCAAGAAATTATAAAGCGGTTCCATAATGCCGGCATCGCGCGAGGCGAGGTAATCATTGACGGTAACCACATGAACGCCTTTGCCGGTAAGTGCGTTGAGATATACGGCTAAGGTTGCAACCAAAGTTTTGCCTTCGCCGGTGCGCATCTCGGCAATTTTGCCGTCGTGCAGCACCATACCGCCGATCAGCTGGACATCGAAGTGGCGCATACCCAGCACGCGGCGGCTGGCTTCGCGGCATACGGCGAATGCTTCGGGCAGAATGCTGTTCAGGCTTTCGCCTTTGTTTAAGCGCTCTTTGAATTCGGGTGTTTTGGCTTTGAGGGCTTCGTCGCTGAGTTCTTTCAGTTGGGGTTCCAACGCATTGATTTTGGCTACTGTTTTGCGATATTGTTTGAGCAGACGGTCGTTGCGGCTGCCAAACACTTTTTTGGCTAAGTTGGTAAGCATGGAATTTCCTGTGACGGAGCGGCTGAATCGTTCCGCGGGTATGTAAATTTAAGATGCAAATAAATTAAATCTGAATTTTAACACAAGCCGTTTGGCAGGGTTACAATGCCGTTTGAAATGGCGGCAGTTTGACTGAATTTCAACTTTTCTTTACTGAATGAAAACAACACTCGGGCGGTTGACTTAACATGGATTTGGAAAAAATCGGCAAAAAAGACAGCAGGCTGGCGGCTTTGATCAAACAGTCGCAACAATGGCGCAAGCTCGACAGGCAGGTCAAGCAGATTATGCCGGCCAATCTGCGGCCGCATTTTCAGACGGCCTGTGTGGAAGACGGGGTGCTGATTTTGCTTGCCGATAACAATATGGCGTTGTCGCGTTTGCGCATGATTGCTCCGGGGCTGTTGCCGCAGCTTCAGGAGATTGTTGCCGACATTCGGGAAGTGCGCGTGAAGATTGTGCCTAAGCAGGCGGAAGCGGCACGGGAAAACCGGCTGGTGTTAAGCGATGCGGCGATTGAGGGGTTTAAAGATACAGCCGAACGGTTGGCACACCACCCCGAGCTGGCCGAAGCATTGCGCCAACTGGCCGACAAATACGGCAGGCGTTAAGCTGAATGAAGAATATTCCGATGCAAAACGGATTAAGGCGTTTGTGCGGGAAAGGTTGTAAACAGGCCGTCTGAAACCTTTCAGACGGCCTTTACCCAATTTTCACTTTAATTTGGGAAGTGTGTGCTCAAGACAAAATGGCAGCGCCGGATAAGCTGATAAACAGTCCGGCAATCACCGCGCTCATCAGGTTGGACAGCGAGCCGGCCACTACGGCTTTCAAACCCAAGCGGGCGACGTCTTTGCGGCGGTTGGGTGCCATAATGCTCAAACCGCCCACCAATACGGCAATCGAACCCAAGTTGGCAAAACCGCACAGGGCAAAAGAAATAATGGCTTTGGTCATGTCGCTGAGCTGAACGGCCGATTCGGGCTTCAGGTAATTGACAAATTCGGAATAGGCAACAAATTCGTTAACAACGATTTTTTGGCCGATAAGCGAACCTGCCACGCCGGCTTCGCTCCACGGTACGCCGATAACCCAAGCCAAAGGAGAGAACAGCCAGCCGAGAATGGCTTGCAGGGTAAGGTCGCCGTGGCCGAACCAGCCCGCTACCCCGCCGATAATGCCGTTAATCAGCGCAATCAAAGCCACGAAAGCGAGCAGCGAAGCACCTACCGCGATGGCAATTTGCGCACCGGTAACGGCACCGCCTGCCGCTGCGTCTATCACGTTTGTGGGTTTTTCTTCATCGCTTTGCGCCATTACTTCCAATTCGTTTTGCGTTTTTTCCGTTTCCGGAATGAGCAGTTTGGCAAACAGCAAACCGCCCGGCGCGGCCATAAACGAAGCGGCAATCAGATAAGGAAGCGGCACGCCCATTTGCGAATAACCGGCCAACACCGAGCCGGCCACCGATGCCAAGCCGCCGCTCATCACTGCAAACAGTTCCGATTCGGTCATTTTGCTGATATAGGGGCGCACCACCAGCGGGGCTTCGGTTTGGCCCACAAAAATATTGGCCGCCGCCGACATGGATTCGGCTTTGGACGTGCCGAGCATTTTTTGCAGGAAACCGCCGATAAATTTAATCAGCATCTGCATCACGCCGATGTAGTACAGCACCGCCATCAATGCCGAGAAAAACACAATCAGCGGCAATACGCGCAAGGCAAACACAAAACCGCCGCCGCCGAACACTTCAAACATTTTGTCCGACACCAGCCCGCCGAATAAAAAGCCCAAGCCGTTGTTGCCGTATGCGATTACTTTGCTTACGGCTTCCGATACCGCCAGCAGGCCGTCGCGCCCCCACGGCACATACAGCACCAATGCGCCCAAGGCCACCTGAATCAGAAACGCACCCGCCACCGTGCGGATATTGATGGCCCGGCGGTTGGTGGAAAGCAGCACCGCAATCGCCACCAGCACCGCCATGCCCAGCAAACTGTGTAAAACACCCATTTCGGTTTTCCTTTATTGACAAAGTTCCGCCATTATAAAGGAAGCCTGCGTAAAGCCGTGCCGGAATTTTCAGACGGCCTTTGGGGTAAGCGCAGAATGGTATAAGATAAAGGCCGTCTGAAAACCGATTGAGAAAGAGAACGACATGCCGCAATACAGCTTTACCCTGCCATCTTCCGCCGAGCGCGATTTCGTATCCGACGAACACCTGCCGCTGGTGGTTTATTTCTACCCCAAAGACAGCACGCCCGGCTGCACCACCGAAGGCTTGGATTTCAACGCCCGCTTAGGCCAATTCAAAGCCCTCGGCTACACCGTGGTCGGCATCTCGCGCGACGGCGTGAAATCGCATCAGAACTTTTGCGCCAAACAAGGCTTCCAATTCGAACTGCTCAGCGACAAAGACGAAACCGTGTGCAAGCTGTTTGACGTAATCAAGCTGAAAAAACTCTACGGCAAAGAATCGCTCGGTATCGAACGCAGCACCTTCGTGCTCAACAAACAAGGCGGAATCGAGCACGAATGGCGCAAAGTCAAAGTAGCGGGGCACGCGCAGGAAGTGTTGGAAACCGTCAGTAAGGCCGTCTGAAAAAAGGTGGAATCATGAACACGCCGCAACCGATTACCCTCAGCTTAAACGGCATCCGCTTGGAGCCGTTGGGTATGCAGCACGAAGAAGGTTTGCGCGAAGCCGCGGCCGACGGCGAACTGTGGCAGCTGGTGTTTGCCTCCGTGCCCGAGCCGCACAATACCGCCGCCTATATTCAGACGGCCTTAAACATGCCCAACCGCTTGGCCTTCGCCGTGATTGACGAGCGCAGCGGCAAAGTGATCGGCAGCACCAGCTATCACGATATCGTCCCCGCCGCCGCGCGTTTGGAAATCGGCTATACCTGGTATGCCCGCAGCTACTGGCGCAGCCATGTGAACACCACCTGCAAATACCTGCTGTTGCGCCATGCCTTTGAAACGCTGGCCGTACAAACCGTGGGTTGGCGCACCGATATTCTGAACACCCGTTCGCAGCAAGCCATCGAACGCTTGGGCGCGAAAAAAGACGGCGTTTTGCGCGGCCACCAAGCCCGGCGCGACGGCAGCGTGCGCGATACCGTGATGTACAGCATGATCCGTGCAGAATGGCCGCAAGCCGAAGCCAAGCTGGCGGCATGTGTGCATGTGCAGCCATAATTTTTCAGACGGCCTCAAACCATGAACTATCCTTGTCTTTATTCCGCCCCGTTCGGCGACATCACCTTAATCTTCGATGCAGAAGAAAACCTCGTCGAACTGAATCTGTACGGCCGCCCCGAATATGCGCCTTACCCCTTGCCCGAAGCATGGAAAAAGAAACTGGACGACTACTTCTCAGGCCGTCTGAAAAACTTTCATCACCCGATTTCCACGCAAGGCACGGCGTTCCAGCAGAAGGTTTGGCAGGCGATTGCCGAAATCCCCGCCGGAGAAGTGCTCACGTACCAAGACATCGCCCGCAAAATCGGCAGCCATCCCCGCACAGTCGGCGGCGCATGCGGCAAAAACCCGTTGGCCTTAGTGGTACCGTGCCACCGCGTCGTCGCCAAACAAGGCTTGGGCGGATTTTCCAGCGGAGAAGGCGACGCGCTGGCGATTAAGCGTTGGCTGCTGCAACATGAAGGCATTGAAATAAACAGCAAATAAACTTTATTTCTGCTACGGCGTTGCTGCGTCTTGCCGTATTACTCATACTGTCTTCGACTTGCTGCCTTGTATCAAAAATAAGTTTATTTTGCTGTTAAGGCCGTCTGAAAACCCTTTTCCCGCAAGGAAACCAACATGCACGAAACCTCCGACAAAGCCCCGCAAACCCGCCCGACGGAATGGGACATTGAAAAAAACAAGGCGGAAACCGCCAAACTGCAAGCCGAGGCGCGTTTGGCCGAGGCCAAAGCCCGAACCGCCAAAGTCGTGATGATCGGCATTTTGGCCGCGATTGCGCTGGTGTTCGCCTTTATTGTTGTTATGGCCGTTCTTTAAGAAAACCCTTGCGATGCCGTCTGAACACCATCCCGATACCTATATCGACCGCCTGCTCGAACACCTTTGGCTGAACGACCGTCTCAGCCAAAACACGCTCGACGGCTACCGGCGCGACCTGCAAAAAGTCGCCGCGCGCTTGGCCGAACACGGTCTTAACTGGCAAAACGCACAAAGCAGCGATTTATCCGCTGCCATTTACCATCCCGACGAGAAAACCCGTTCGCAAGCCCGCGCTCTTTCCGCCTGCAAACGCCTTTACGCTTGGCTGCTCGAAACCGAACGGCGCAGCGATAATCCCACCCGCCACCTCACCACGCCCAAACAGCCCAAAACCCTGCCCAAGCTGATTACCGAAACACAAATCGACGCGCTGCTGAATGCGCCCGACACCGAAAGCGCACACGGCCTGCGCGATAAAGCCCTGTTGGAACTCATCTACGCCACCGGCCTGCGCGTCAGCGAAGCGGTAAAACTCAAAATCGGCGAAGCCAATCTGCACAAAGGCATCATCAACACCATCGGCAAAGGCAACAAACAGCGCATCGTGCCGCTCGGCGAAGAAGCCGCTTACTGGATAAAACGCTACCTCGCCGAAGCCCGCCCGCTGCTGCTGAAAAACAAAGCCTGCGACGAATTGTTCGTCAGCCAGAAACGCACCGGCATCAGCCGCCAGCTCGCTTGGATGATTGTTGAAAAATACGCCCAAGAAGCCGGTATCGAACACCTTAGCCCGCACGGACTGCGCCACGCCTTCGCCACCCATCTCGTCAATCACGGCGCCGACCTGCGCGTGGTACAACTTCTGCTCGGCCACGCCGACATCAGCACTACCCAAATTTACACCCATGTTGCCAACGAACGGTTGAAAAGTATTGTGCAGGAACACCATCCGCGCGGTTAAGTTGGCGGTTAAGTTATTGGTGCAGAAATGAAAACAGGTCGTCTGAAAATATTTCAGACGGCCTGTGTGCTTTTCAAAAACATACGATTCAAAAACATACGAACACCGCTTGCGGGCGGCTAGGCAATCCGGCTCTAGGCACGCGGATTTTCGTTCGGCAGGTTTTGGCTAAACTCGCGAAGCTGGTTTTCAGACGGCCTCAAGCTGTGAAGCTGCGTTGCGTTACGGCATTTTCCGTTCCCGAAATGACAAACCTTCAAACACCTTCACCGGATTGCCGCGCTCCACCTGATAAAGCTGTACATGTTTTTGACGCGCATAGGCTTCTGCCCGGGTGCTGTGCGCTTCGGCCAGTTTTTCCGACAGCAATGCCAACGCCCGTTTTTTATTGGCGTGCTGGCTGCGCTCGCTTTCCACCCGCACGGAAATGCCGCTTGGCGTGTGAGTTGCACGCACCGCACTTTCGGTTTTGTTGACGTGCTGGCCGCCTTTGCCGCCCGCGCGGCAGGTTTGAAAAACGATTTCGCCGTCGCCGTACTCGGGTAAATCCTCGTCGGGCAGGCGGAAGATGCCGATGTACCAGTTTTTACGCAAATGCTGTTTGCGGACGGGGCTGCTGCATATCCATTGCAGCGTTCCCAGCCAGCGCTGCGACCACGTTTCTGCCGCCGCGCCGTTGAGTTTGACCGTGGCCGAAATCATGCCGTATTTGCTTTCGGAGGCCGTCTGAACAGCGGCGGCAATGCCTTGCGACTTGGCTTCCCGTATCAAATGCCGCACAACAAAACGGGCGAATATCTGGCATTCCGCCGGGCCTTGTGCGGTGGAGATGTGTAATAAAACTGTGTTCATGTCTTGTTCCTATGCGCCGCAAGCGCCTGATGTTTTGTAGGTCAGCACCGGTTTAAACCGCGCCACGATGGTGATCAAGCCCGCGTTCAGCAAAGCATTGACCACGCTGTCAACGTTTTTGTATGCCTGCGGTGCTTCTTCGTAAATCAACGTTTTATCTCGGCATACGACGATGCTGCCGAAGGCGGTGCGGCGCAATGAGTCGGCGGAATATTTGTGCGATAAACGGCCGCGGCATTCCGTACGCAGCCATTTCCGTCCGGATCCGTGTGCCAGCGAATTGAGCGACAGGCTGCAATCTTCGGCGGGTAAAACCAGATAGCTGAAGTCGCCGCGCGAACCGGGAATGACTACCAAGCCGCGGTCGGCCGGTGTCGCGCCTTTGCGGTGCAGCCAGCCGTGCACGCCGCCGATGTCGGCTTCTTCGAGAAAGTTGTGGTGCACATCCAGCAGGCAAGAGCCTTCGCTGCGCCAGTTGTGCAGCATTCTTTCTGCAATCAGGCGTCGGTTAGCGTGGGCGAAATCCAAAGCATCTTGATGTGCGTGTAAATAGTCTGCCGCCGCTTCAGAGCCGGCATCTAAGCCTTGATGCCCGAATTGCTGAACGTGGCGGCTGAGAATGTGTTGACCCAAGCCGCGGGAACCGCTGTGTACCAAGAGTTGTAGTTTGGTTTTGTCAAACGCAGCGGGCAGCAGGTCGGCGCGGTAAATGTCGTCAACGGCTTGCAGTTCGGCAAAATGGTTGCCGCCGCCGATGGTGCCTAAGGCCGTCTGAAACGGGTGGGCGGGCAGCAATTCGCGGATGTGTTCGTGCCAGTTTTCATCGAGCGGCATGTCGATATTGCCGAGCTGTTTGGCGAGTTTCTCGGGTTTGGCTTTGTGGGCGGTCAGATCGGTTTGCCAAAAAGCCATGCCGCAGCCGATGTCGTTGCCGATTAAGGCGGGGTAAAAGTGATTGCGGCTGAAAAAAGCCGCGCCTACCGGATAACCGCGTCCGGCGTGTAAATCCGGCATGCTGGCTACACGGAGCATGTGCGGCAACGTGGCGGTGGTGTGGAGTTGTTGAACCGCGTTGCCTTCTATCCAAGTGTCGGAATCGGCAATCACGATGGAATCAGGGTGGGAAATAAGTGTGCCCATAATATACTTTCGTGCAGGCGCAAACCGCATGAAGTCTGTGTTTCATGGGTTGACGCGAATAATCAGGAAAGCAGCCCGAACGCGGGCGACACAGAAAAAAGAGGTGCGCGCTTATACGCCGGTGCTGCAAAGAGTGATTGAGCAGATTGTGTGGTAAATCATCATGATGTGCTCCTTTCTTTGCTGAAGATGAATCGAATGGGGCGGATTGTAGTACCAAGGCGGTAAAAGTGGCAACCAACGGCCTTGATTTATGCCGGTGAGTGTGGCGGATTGTGCAACAAGTTGGGGTGGTGTTTTTAAGTTCATATAAAGCACACAGGCCGTCTGAAAGGTTTCAGACGGCCTGTGTGCTTTATAAATGGTGAACGATGACTTAGCTTTGTACGTTGATACCGGCGGTCATGGTGCTGGTGCTGGAAGTGTTGCTGCCGGTGAGGAAGGAAGAAGCCAATTCGCTGCAACAGCCGCAGCAGGTTGCGACACCCAGTTGGGCTTGCAGGTCGCTCAAGCTGGAAGCACCGGCGGCAACGGTTTCTTGAATTTGGCGGTCTGTAATGGCATTGCAGATACATACAAACATTTTCGTGCTCCTTGTTCCGTTATTCGTAATGAGATTGAGTTTTATTATAGGGGTGGTTGAGAATATAAATAAAAACGGTTCGCATTGCAAGTATAGCAATTGTAAATTAGGCAGATATTGCAAATAAATCACGGGCAGAAGTATCGGCTTCTGTGTCCTGTTATTTGCACTATCTGCCTAAGATAGGGAGCGGATGGTGAAAATGCTTTATTGAGCGGGGTGTGCTGCGGTTATCTTGCGGCAAAGGTATTGCATTGGTTCACGTCGCCGCTGTTTAGGCCGCGTTTGAACCAAGCCATGCGTTCGGCCGACGAGCCGTGGGTAAAGCTGTCGTGCACCACATAACCTTGTGAACGTTTTTGCAGGCGGTCGTCGCCCACGGCTTCGGCGGCGTTGACGGCTTCTTCGATGTCGCCTTCTTCAAACAGGTTTTGGTTGACGGCGTAATGCGCCCAAATGCCGGCAAAGCAGTCGGCCTGCAATTCCAGCTTGACGGAAAGTGCATTGGCTTGTGCTTTGGAGTTTGCCGCCTGCTGCATTTGGTTGACTTGGGGCAAGATGCCGAGCAGGTTTTGTACATGGTGGCCGACTTCGTGGGCGATTACATAAGAGAAGGCAGCATCGCCGGATGCACCGAGTTTTTTACGCATGTCTTCATAAAACGATAAGTCGATATAGACTTTACGGTCGGCAGGACAGTAAAACGGCCCCATCGCTGCTTGGCCGGTGCCGCAGGCGGTTTGCGTGCCGGCGGTGTAGAGCACCAGTGTGGTCGGTGTGTAGCGGCTGCCGTTTTTGGCGAAATAGTTGCTCCATACGGTTTCGGTGTCGGCCAGTACCACGCGCGAAAGTTCGTTGAGTTGGGCTTCGAGTTTGCTGTCTAATTTGGTTTGCGGCTGAGTGATTTGCGTAGGCGAGGGTGTGCCGACCAAGCCGGATAAATCCACGCCGTAGTAAGCGCCTACCAATAAGATGATGATGCCGATGATACCCGTGCCTTTGCCGCCGATACGGCCGGAACGCCCGCGGCGGTCTTCTACGTTTGAGCTTTGCTTTCTGCCTTGCCAGCGCATGGTTTTTTCCTTTTCGTGGTGTTATGTTGCCGCCATTATACGGTATAGATTTGATTTGGGCGGATGGTGTGAAGGGTAAATCTTTGAAGCGTATGTGATGCCGCTTTGGTGAAAATAAAGTGTGAGGCCGTCTGAAACTGTTCAGACGGCCTCATGTGTTTGGTAATCAGTTGATACGGAAATAGTGTTTCAAATCCTGCCAAAAACGCGGTTCGAGTTTGAGCAGGTAGGCAACCAGCGGTATGTTGCCCAGTGCTACCACGAGATAAAGCAGGGTAATGCTGTCGAAGGCAAACAGCAGTAATGCGCTCAACAGTGCTGCCGTTACCATAAACATACCGTTAACGATATTGTTGGCGGCAATGGCATGGGCGCGGAAGGTTTCGCTGCTGGCGGTTTGCAGCCAAGTGTAGAGCGGCACGGAGAAAAAGCCGCCGAAGAAACCGATGGCGATCATGGTAAGGATAACCGGATAGGCGTTGGCTTGAGACAAAAACCAGCCGATGCCTTGAAGCTGTTCAAAACGTTGGCCGTAAGTCAGCCATACCAACAGCAGCCCGCTAACGGTTAAGCCCGCGCCGCCTATGGCGACCAGCCCCAGATGCAGGCGTTGGTGGCTGACTTTGGCGCACATGATCGAACCGGCGGCGATGCCTATCGAAAACAGGGCCAGCATCAGGTTGAATACGTTGTCGTTGCCGCCGAGATGGATTTGCGTGAAGGTAGGCAGCTGGGTGGTATAAACCGCGCCGACAAACCAAAACCATGAAATGCCGATAATGGCTGTGTAAAGTTCGCGCTGTGCGAATGTTTCTTTCAACAGCACCCAAGTGCCTTTGGCGATATTGGGTTCGATGCGTGTGGTTGGGTCTTTGGCAGCGACAGACGGCATAAACAGGCTGGCGGCAGTGCCTGCTATGGCAACGGCCATCACCATCATGCCGACGAAATGGGGCGGAATGCCCGCCACGGCGGTGCCGAGAATCTGGCCGAACAAAATGGCGATAAACGTGCCCGATTCGATCAGGCTGTTGCCCATAATCAGTTCTTTGTTGTTGAGATAGTCGGGCAGGATGGCGTATTTCAGGGGGCCGAACAAGGTGGATTGGGTGCCCATGCAAAACAGGCAGAACAGCAGCAACGGAGCCGATTGGATATAAAAACCGTAGGCTGCCGCCGTCATCACCAGAATTTCGAGTAATTTGATTACCCGTGCCAGTTTGGCTTTATCGAATTTGGTGCTCAGTTGTCCGGATACGGCCGAAAACAGAAAGTAAGGCAGAATGAACAGCAGCGCGCCGAGATTGAGCATTTGGCTGGCCGGCAGCACGGTGTTTTGGCCCAGACCGTAGAAGCTGATCATCACAAACAATGCGGTTTTAAACAAGTTGTCGTTAAACGCGCCTAAAAACTGTGTGCCGAAAAGTGGCGCGAAACGGCGGCCGGTTGAAAAATTCAGGTTATCTTTCAGGCTCATTTTCGGGCTTTTCTCGGTTTTCGCTATTGCCGGTTTCGTTTTGTGCGGCGGTGTCGTCGTCATCCATGATGATGCGGTGGGCAGGGCCTTCCAAGTCATCAAACTGCCCGTTTTTGCCGGACCACCAGAAAAAATAAGCAATCAGAAAAGCCAAAATAATGCTGATGGGTATCAGGATAAAGATGCTTTCCATTTAGATCGTTCCTGTCAGATCGTTGAGCACCAGCGTTTGCCCGCCGATGCTGAGATATTCGTTGCGGAGGCGGCCGATAAGGGATTCGTCGTCGAATAAAACCACATGGTCTTTTTCTGTTTTCCAGTAGAGCGGCTTTCCGCATTCTTCGTAAAAGGCAATGGCGCGTGCGGCGGCGGCGTCTTGCGGTGCGGTTTCGCTTTGTGCCTTCACGGCAAAGCGGCCGCTTGAAGGCGGCTGCCCGGATTCATCGTCGGGCAGCATAATGAAAAAGCCCAGATGTTCGCCTTGTTGCGTGTGGATGCTGAAGTAGTGCATGTTTTCAGACGGCCTTATGGATGGGGGCGGTTTTAACGGATAACGGCGGATGTGCAGATGGTCAAGTTTATGCGTTCTGCTCCGCCGCTGCCTGCCGGGTATAGTCGATAAATGCCTGCTGTTTGGCTTTGGCTTTGCCCGAATCGATGGCTTGGGCGGCGGCGGCCACGCCTTCTTGCAGCGAAGGTACGATATCGCCCGCATACAGGCAGGCGGCGGCATTGAGCAATACGATGTCGCGCGCGGCTCCGGTTTCGCCTGCCAACACGCGGTTCATCATGGCGAGCGATTCGGTGCTGTCGGCTACGCGGATGTCGTCGAGGTTGGCGTAAACGGGCAGGCCGAATTGGTCGGGCGTGATGTCGTATTCGCTGATGCGGCCGTTATGCAGCTCGGCCACGCGGGTGGCGCCGGTAATGGTGATTTCATCGAGGCCGTCGCTGCCGTTGACCACTAAAACGTGGCGCGAGCCGAGTTGTTGCAGCACGCGCGAGAGAATGCCGCACAAGTCGATATGAAACACGCCCAAAAGCTGGTTGGGTGCGCCTGCGGGGTTGGTAAGCGGGCCTAAAATGTTGAAGATGCTGCGGAAGCCCAATGAACGGCGCACAGGGGCAACGTAGCGCATGGCACTGTGGTGGTTGGGGGCGAACATAAAGCCGATGCCGATATTGTCGATGCTGCCGCCGACTTGTTCGGGAGAAAGGTTAAGGCTTGCGCCCATTTGTTCCATAACGTCTGCCGCGCCGCTGGAAGACGACACCGAACGGCCGCCGTGTTTGGCTAATTTGGCTCCGGCGGCTGCGGCCACAAACATGGCGGTGCTGGATATATTGAATGTTTGCGCGCCGTCGCCGCCGGTACCGACGATATCGACCAGATGGGTGTTGTCCTGCACGGGCACGGGGGTGGCAAATTCGCGCATGACGGCGGCGGCGGCGCTGATTTCGGACACGGTTTCCACTTTGATGCGCAGGCCGGTAAGAATGGCGGCAATCTGTTCGGACGGAACCTGACCGCTCATAATCTGGCGCATCAGGTCGGTCATTTCGTCGTAAAAGAGTTCGTTATTGTCGATAAGGCGGGCAATGGCTTGCTGCGGGGTAATCATCGGGGTGTTGCCTTTAAACGGATAAGTTTTCGTGAAGGCCGTCTGAACGGTTTCAGACGGCCTTTGGTATATGTAATCAGGCCGTCTGAAAGTCGGCAAATTCTTTTAAGAAATTATCGAGCATTTCGTGCCCGTGTTCGGTGAGCAGGGCTTCGGGATGAAACTGCACGCCTTCGATGGGAAAATGCTTGTGGCGCACGCCCATGATTTCGCCGTCTTCCGTCCACGATGTCACTTCCAAGCAGTCGGGCAACGTATCGCGGTCGATAACCAAGCTGTGGTAGCGGGTGCAGGTTACGGGATTGGGCAGCTCTTTGAACATGCCGCGGCTGTGGTGGTGCACGGGCGATACTTTGCCGTGCATCAGCGTTTTGGCACGCACCACGTTGCCGCCGAACGCTTCGCCCATGGTTTGATGGCCGAGGCAGATGCCCATAATCGGCAGTTTGCCGGCAAAATGCTGCATGGCGGCTACCGAAATGCCTGCTTCTTTGGGCGAACAGGGGCCGGGGCCGATAACAAGGTATTGCGGTTTGAGGGCGGCGATTTCTTCTAATGTGATGTCGTCGTTGCGGCGCACCACCACTTCTTGGCCGAGTTCGGCGAAGTATTGGACGATGTTGTAGGTAAAGCTGTCGTAGTTGTCGATCATTAAAAGCATGATGGTTTAACTTTCATAAGGCCGTCTGAAACGGCTGGAGCGTTCAGACGGCCTGTCATACGGATGGCAAGCGCCGGTTATTTTAAAGGTTCGTTGCGCTTGCCGAAACAGATAAAGCCGATAATGCCGAGCACAATCATCGGTACGCTCAACCATTGCCCCATAGACAAACCCAAACTCAGCAGGCCGAGATAGTCGTCGGGTTGGCGGGCATATTCGGCGATAAAGCGGAAGATGCCGTAGCCTGCGAGAAACACCATAGATGTTTGACCGACCGGGCGCGGCTTTTTAGAAAACAGCCACACAATCACAAACAGGCTGATGCCTTCGAGCGCGAATTGGTAAAGCTGAGAAGGATGCCGCGGCAGCATACCGTATTGCGCCAACCATTCTGCCCATTGCGGGTTGTGTGCGGCAGCGGAGGCATCTTCGTGGCGGGCCTGCGGAAAACCCATGGCCCAGAAAGCGTTGATGTCGGTAACGCGACCCCACAGTTCGCCGTTGATAAAGTTGCCGATACGGCCGGATGCCAAGCCCAGCGGCACCAGCGGGGCAACGAAATCAGCCACGCGCCAAAAACCGATGTTGCGTTTGCGCCCGAACAGCCACATGGCAACCAACACGCCCAAAAAACCGCCGTGGAACGACATACCGCCTTCCCACACTTTCAAAATATCGCCGGGGTTTTGCATGTAGTGTGAAAACTTGTAGAACAGCACATAGCCCAACCGCCCGCCGAGAATCACGCCCAATACGCCGTAAGTCAGCAAATCGTCGAGCATTTCTTTGGTAAAAACGGTGTTGCCTTGGCTGATGCGCCGTCTGCCGAGCCAGATAAACAGAACGAATGCGAGAATATAGCTGAGCGCATACCAGCGGATTGCCAGCGGGCCGAAGCTGATCAGTTCGGGGCTGAACTGCGGATGTACCATCATAATCATGCTGCCTTGATGTGTTTTTTAAGGCGGCTATTATAACAGTTGGCATTCAAATTAGGGGCGTTACCGTTCAGACGGCCCGATTGGGCTTTGAGCGGGGACATGCTTTGTTCGAGTGCCGTCTGAAACGGTTTTTTCAGACGGCACATTGCCCGTTTGAGCGCCGTTTGTCAGGCAAAATCAACGCAGATTAACGAATCTTGACTTAAATCAAGCCCTGCGGTTAAATGCCGATGCAGGTTTTCAACGGAACCGGCAGCAGAAAAGAAATAAAAGCGTCGCGTTTTCATGCGGCTTTTCCATTTAGAAATCGAGGTTTATATGGGCAATTTTAATCCGATGTACGTTACCTTCGGGATATACCTGATTGCAGTATTGCTGATCGGTATGGCGGCATATTATTCCACCCGCAGTTTCGACGACTATATTCTCGGCGGCCGCAGTTTGGGCAGCTTTGTTACCGCGATGTCGGCAGGTGCTTCCGACATGTCGGGCTGGCTGTTGATGGGCTTGCCCGGTGCGGTTTACGCCAGCGGTTTGAGCGAAGCATGGATCGCCATCGGCCTGACAGTCGGCGCTTATTTCAACTGGCGTTTGGTGGCGGGCAGGCTGCGCGTCCACACCGAATACAACAACAATGCCTTAACGTTGCCCGATTATTTTTTCCACCGCTTCGGCAGCAAAGGTGCGGCAATGAAAGTGATTTCCGCCGCCATCATTCTGTTTTTCTTCACCATCTATTGCGCTTCGGGCATCGTGGCCGGCGCACGTCTGTTCCAAAGCCTGTTTGACGTTACCTACACTCAAGCCATGTGGCTGGGCGCGGGCGCAACCATTGCCTACACCTTTATCGGCGGCTTCTTGGCCGTGAGCTGGACGGATACGATTCAGGCAACCTTGATGATTTTCGCCCTGATTCTCACGCCGATTATGGTTTATTTGGCGTTGGGCGGAGCCGATGAAATGAATGCCGCTATCCAAGGCGTTGCCGCTTCAACCGGCAAAGAATACGGGAGCCTGCTCGCGGGCACCACGCTGATGGGCATTATTTCCACCGCCGCATGGGGCTTGGGCTATTTCGGCCAGCCGCACATTCTGGCGCGTTTTATGGCGGCCGAAAACGTGAAATCGCTGGTGTCCGCCCGCCGCATCGGCATGACGTGGATGATTCTGTGTTTGGCCGGAGCCTGTGCCGTCGGCTATTTCGGCATCGCTTACTTCGGCGGCCATCCCGATCAAGTAGCGGCCATGGGCGGCAACAACGAGCGCATCTTTATTGCCTTGACCACCATTCTGTTCAACCCGTGGATTGCCGGCGTGATTCTTTCCGCCATTCTTGCCGCCGTGATGTCCACGCTGTCTTGCCAACTGTTGGTATGTTCCAGCGCGATTACCGAAGACTTCTACAAAGGCTTTTTGCGCCCCGATGCACCGCAAAAAGAGTTGGTTTGGGTAGGCCGCCTGATGGTGTTGGCCGTGGCTGTGATTGCCATCATTATCGCCGCAGACCCCGAAAGCAGAGTGTTGGGATTGGTATCTTATGCTTGGGCGGGCTTCGGCGCTGCCTTCGGCCCCGTAGTGATTCTGTCGGTATTCTGGAAACGCATGACCGCCGCCGGAGCATTGGCCGGTATGATTGCCGGAGCATTGGTTGTGGTGGCATGGAAACCGTTAACCGGCAGCAGCCTGTATGAAATCGTTCCCGGCTTCATCGCCTGCTTTATCGCCGTGGTTGCCGTATCGCTGATCGGCAAAGCACCGAAACAAGTGGAAGAGAAGTTTGAAGAGGCAGATAAAGCCTATCAGGCAGCAAAATAAACCGCTGTTGATGCCGATATGATTGAGGCCGTCTGAAATTTCAGACGGCCTTTTGTTTAGACGGCTCAATAAAAAGTGTTAACGGCTGCTTGCTATAAAAAGCCGGGAACTTTGCATAATCAGCCATGGTTTTGAAATGCCTGTATCTAAAACCAAATCATAGTCTCGGATACATGACCACCCTGTGAAGGCTGCTTGTTGTTTGGAGGCCCTTTTAGCGAAACTCACAAAATTCACTTTCAGACGGCATGGCGGCAAAGGCTACCGATAAAACGGGTAGTTGTTGTCAATAAAAAAGCTCCCTGTTAACGGGAGCTTTTTTATTAGGCTGAAACAATTCTGTTTCGTTTTTCCTTACGCCTTTTTGTTGGCCAAAGCCGCTTTAATGTAAGCGGTAAACAGCGGGTGGCCTTTACGCGGCGTAGAGGTAAATTCCGGATGGAACTGGCAGGCGAAGAACCACGGGTGCTCGGGCAGTTCGATGGTTTCCACCAAACGCTCGCGGCCTGCGGATACACCGCCGATCACCAAACCGGCTTGTTCGAGCTGCGGCAGGAAGTTGTTGTTGACTTCGTAGCGGTGGCGGTGGCGTTCTTTGATTTCGGTGCTGCCGTAGATTCTGGCGGCGAGGCTGTCGGGTTTTAGTTCCACTTCTTGTGCGCCCAAACGCATGGTGCCGCCCAAGTCGGTGTTTTCGTCGCGTTTTTCCACGCTGCCGTCGGCAGTTTGCCATTCATCGATTAAGGCAACGACGGGATAAGCCGTTTTCAGATCGAACTCGGTTGAGTTTGCGCCTTCCATGCCGGCAACGTCGCGTGCGTATTCGATGAGTGCAATCTGCATACCCAAGCAAATGCCCAGATAAGGCACTTTGTTTTCACGCGCGTATTTCACAGCGGCGATTTTGCCTTCTACGCCGCGGATACCGAAACCGCCGGGCACTAAAACGGCATCCATGCCTTTCAGGCAGTCGGTGCCTTCTTTTTCGATGGCTTCGCTGTCGATGTAGGTAATCTGCACGTCGGTTTCGGTGTGGATGCCGGCGTGTTTCAGGGCTTCGGTGAGCGATTTGTAGGATTCGGTGAGATCGACATATTTGCCGACCATGGCGATTTTAACGGTGTGTTTCGGGTTTTTAATCGCGTAAACGATTTTTTTCCACTCGGTTAAATCGGCCTGTTGTACGTTTAATTGCAACTGCTCGCAAATGATGTTGTCGATGCCTTGGCTGTGGAGCATTTCTGGGATTTCGTAAATGCTGTCGGCGTCGTAGCTGCCGGCCACGGCGCGCTCTTCGACGTTGCAGAAGAGGGCGATTTTGCGTTTTTCTTCATCGGGCAGGATGCGGTCCATGCGGCAGATGAGCACGTCGGGCTGGATACCGATTTCGCGCAATTCTTTAACGGAATGCTGGGTCGGTTTGGTTTTGATTTCGCCCGCTGCGGCAATGTAGGGAACGTAGCTCAGGTGGACAAACAGGGTGTTGTTGCGGCCGAGCTGGCTGCGCATTTGGCGGATGGCCTCCAAGAAAGGCAGCGATTCGATGTCGCCCACGGTGCCGCCGATTTCGACGATGGCGACATCATGGCCTGCCGCGCCTTCGTGGATTTTGCGTTTGATTTCGTCGGTGATGTGCGGGATAACCTGCACGGTGCCGCCCAAATAGTCGCCGCGGCGTTCTTTGGCAATCACATGTTCGTACACTTGGCCTGCGCTGAAGCTGTTGCGCCTGAACATGGTGGAGTTGATAAAACGCTCGTAGTGGCCGAGGTCGAGGTCGGTTTCCGCGCCGTCTTCGGTAACGAACACTTCGCCGTGCTGGAAGGGGCTCATGGTGCCGGGGTCGACGTTGATATAGGGGTCGAGCTTGAGCATGGTTACTTTCAAGCCGCGCGATTCGAGAATGGTGGCAATAGAAGCGGCGGCGATACCTTTACCGAGTGAAGATACGACGCCGCCGGTTACGAAAATAAATTTGGTCATGATGTTTACCGCTCGTTTTGAATGCGTGATTTTACCTTGAATGGGGTTTGCCTTCAACTTTAGAGGCCGTCTGAAAAAACGATAATGCTTGCTTTCAGACGGCCTCTCGGTGCTATGTGGTTAAGATTTTTGGGCTTCTTCGCGCAGTTCGCGGCGGAGGATTTTGCCGACGTTCGATTTAGGCAATTCGTCGCGGAATTCGATGTCTTTCGGCACTTTATAGGCGGTCAGCTCGGTGCGGCAGAAGGCGATAAGCTCTTCTTTGGTAAGCGAAGGGTCTTTTTTCACAACGAAAAGTTTGAGCGCTTCGCCGGTTTTTTCGCTGGCTACGCCGATACAGGCCACTTCGAGCACTTTGTCGTGGTGGGCGACCACTTCTTCGATTTCGTTGGGATAAACGTTGAAGCCGGAAACGACAATCAGGTCTTTTTTACGGTCAACCAGTTTGAACCAGCCTTTTTCGTCGACAACGGCAATGTCGCCGGTTTCGAGAAAGCCGCGGCCGTCGATGGTTTTGGCGGTTTCTTCGGGGCGGTTCCAATAGCCTTTCATCACTTGCGGGCCGCGCACCCACATTTCGCCGGGTTGTCCTACCGGTACTTCTTTGCCGTCGGCATCACGCAGTTCGATTTCGGTGGAGGGCACGGGCAGGCCGATGCTGCCGGTGTAGGAAGGAATGCTGAGCGGGTTGCAGCATACGCCGGGGCTGGCTTCGGTGAGGCCGTAGGCTTCGACAATCGGCGTGCCGGTGATGTTTTTCCATTTTTCGGCCACGGGTTTTTGGGTGGCCATGCCGCCGGCAAGGGTGAGTTTGAGGGCGGAAAAGTCGATTTCGGCCAGTTCGGGGCGGTTGACCATGGCGTTAAACAAGGTGTTTACGCCGATGAATACGCTGATTTTTTCTTTTTTCAATTCGCCCATGAAGCCTTTCATGTCGCGCGGATTGGTAATCAGCAGGATTTTGGCACCGGCTTGGGTGAAGATCATCAGGTTAATGGTTAAGGCCAAGATGTGGTAGAGCGGCAGGGCGGCAATCACGATTTCTTTGCCGGGTTCCAATAAATTTTTAATCCATTCGGCGGCCTGCTGCATATTGGCGCAGATGTTGCCGTGGGTGAGGATGGCACCTTTGGCCACGCCGGTGGTGCCGCCGGTGTATTGTAGAAAGGCGGTGTCGTCGCGGGTGAGGGTAACCGGCGTGAACGGATGCGCCGCACCTTGTTTTAAGGCCGTCTGAAAAGGAATGATGTTGGCGATGCGGTATTCGGGTACCATTTTTTTGACTTTGCGTACCACAAAGTTCATCAATTTGCCTTTCAGCCCGAACATGTCGCCGACGGTGGCGACAATCACGTTTTTCACTTTGGTGCGTGGCAAAACCAGTTCCAGCGTGTTGGCGAAATTTTCCAGCACCACGATGGTGGTCGCGCCGCTGTCGTTAAGTTGGTGTTCAAGTTCGCGCGGGGTGTAAAGCGGATTGGTGTTGACCACGATCATGCCTGCTTTCAAGGCACCGAAAAGGGCGATGGGGTATTGCAGCAGGTTGGGCATCATGATGGCAACGCGTTCGCCGCGCGGCAGTTTGAGGGTATTTTGCAGGAACGAGGCGAAGTTTTCGGCCAGCTTGGCGGTTTCGGCGTAGGTGAGGGTTTTGCCCATGTTTTGAAAAGCAGGCAGATGGCCGTGTTTGCTTACGCTTTCTTGAAACACTTCGATAATCGAGTTGTAGCGTTCGGTGTCGATTTCGGCATGGATGCCTTGCTCGTAGCTTTGGAGCCAGATTTTTTCCATAAAGTGAGTTTCCTTGTTGTGAGGCCGTCTGAAAATCAGGTTGGCTTTTTCAGACGGCCTGACTGTTATTGTGTAATGATAACGGGTTTGTCGGTAGCCGTAATGATGCCGCCGCCCAAGCATACGTCGCCGTCGTAGAGTACGGCGGATTGGCCGGGGGTAACGGCCCATTGCGGTTCGTCGAACAGCAGCTCGGCGGTTTCGTTGTCGATGTAGCGCAGTTCGCACGGCGCATCGGCCATGCGGTAGCGGGTTTTGCAGGTGTAACGGCCTTCGGCGGGGCGTTCGGGCAGTGTCCAGCTTAAATCGTTCATGGTCAGGCTCTTGGTGTAGAGCAGCGGGTGGTCGTGGCCTTGTACGACGATTAATTGGTTGCGGGTCAAATCTTTACCGGCAACAAACCACGGTTCGCCTGCGCCACCGATGCCCAAACCCTTGCGCTGGCCGATGGTGTAGAACATCAGGCCGACGTGTCCGCCTACTTTTTTGCCTTCTGGCGTAACCATGTAGCCGTTGTCGGTGGGCAGGTATTGTTGCAGGAACTCGCGGAACGGGCGTTCGCCGATAAAGCAGATGCCGGTGCTGTCTTTTTTGGCGGCGGTCGGCAACTCGGCCTCGGCGGCAAGGCGGCGCACTTCGGGTTTTTCCAAGTCGCCGAGCGGGAAAATGGCGCGTTGGAGCTGGTGCGGTTTGAGGCGGTATAAAAAGTAGCTTTGGTCTTTATTGTTGTCGAGACCTTTGAGCAGGTAGTGCACGCCGTTGCGCACTTCTTTGCGGGCGTAGTGGCCGGTGGCGATCACGTCTGCGCCTTGTTCGATGGCGTAGTCGAGAAAGCATTTGAATTTGATTTCGGCGTTGCACAATACGTCGGGATTGGGCGTGCGGCCTGCCGAATATTCTGTGAGAAAATAAGCGAATACGTTGTCTTTGTATTGGGCGGCGAAGTTGACGATGTCGATGTCGATGCCGATGATGTCGGCCACGGCGATGGCATCAAACGAGTCTTGTTTGATGCTGCAATATTCGTCGTTGTCGTCGTCTTCCCAGTTTTGCATGAAAACGCCGCGCACTTGATGGCCTTGCTGTTTGAGCAGATACGCGGTTACGGATGAATCAACGCCGCCGGATAGGCCGACGATGATGTTTTGCGGAGTGGATGTGTGCATGTTTGCGGTAGTGTAAACATAATTTAAATGATTGGCGGATTTTAACATTTTTAAGCGGTTTATCACCACCGCGGCGGCATGTGCGCGTGTGCTGCGGGTAAGTGCTTGGAAAGATTTGTTGAAAAAGACGGGTTTAATGGGTGTACAATAGCGCCTTTTTTCAGACGGCCTCCCAAGCCGTATCTCATACGCTTTACCATAGAAAGAAACACGCATCATGTTCCGTACCATGCTCGGCGGCAAAATCCACCGTGCCACCGTTACCGAAGCCGATTTGAACTACGTCGGCAGCATCACCATCGACCAAGATTTACTCGACGCAGCAGGCATTTGCGTGAACGAGAAAGTGCAAATCGTCAACAACAACAACGGCGCGCGCCTTGAAACTTATACGATTCCCGGCGAGCGCGGCAGCGGCGTAATCTGCCTCAATGGTGCCGCAGCGCGCTTGGTGCAGAAAGGCGATATTGTGATTATTATGTCGTATGTGATGATGAGCAGCGAAGAAGCCGCCAAACACGAGCCGAAAGTGGTTTTGGTGAACGAGAAAAACAAAATCCGCGGCATCATTCATTACGAACCGCCGCATACCGTTTTATAAATCAAACCGTAAGGCCGTCTGAAAACATTGCTCTGTTATTTTTCAGACGGCCTCAAACCAAGCGAGGCCATATCATGAACGTTAACATCAAAAATATTACCGTAGCCAACGATGCGCCGTTTACCCTGTTCGGCGGCATCAACGTGCTGGAAGATTTGGATTCCACCCTTAAAGCCTGCGAACATTACGTTAAAGTAACCGACAAACTCGGCATTCCCTATGTGTTCAAAGCCTCGTTCGACAAGGCCAACCGTTCGTCTATCCATTCTTACCGCGGCGTCGGTTTGGACGAAGGCATGAAAATCTTTGCCGCCGTGAAAAAAGAATTCGATGTGCCGGTGATTACCGACGTGCACGAGCCGTACCAATGCCAGCCCGTTGCCGAAGTATGCGACGTCATCCAACTGCCCGCATTTTTGGCGCGTCAAACCGATTTGGTGGTGGCGATGGCGAAAACAGGCAATGTTATCAATGTGAAGAAGCCGCAGTTTTTAAGCCCTTCGCAAATGAAAAACATCGTGGAAAAATTTAAAGAAGCGGGTAACGAGCAAGTGATTTTGTGCGAACGCGGCGCACAATTCGGCTACGACAATTTGGTGGTCGATATGCTCGGCTTCGGCGTGATGAAGAAAACCTGCGGCAATCTGCCGGTGATTTTCGATGTAACCCACTCGCTGCAACAGCGCGAATCGGGTGCCGCCGCATCGGGCGGCCGCCGCAGCCAAGTGCTTGATTTGGCACTCGCAGGCATGGGAACGCGCTTGGCGGGTCTGTTTTTGGAATCGCACGCGAATCCCGACGAAGCCAAATGCGACGGCCCGAGTGCGCTGCCGTTAGCAAAATTGGAAGATTTTTTGGTGCGCGTGAAAGCGGTTGACGATGTAGTGAAATCGTTTCCGGTGCTGGCTATCGACTGATACAGCTAAAGCCATTGGATAAACATAAGGCCGTCTGAAAAAAGTTTTCAGACGGCCTTATGTTTTGGCTGAATCCTTAAGGCAAAGGCATCAAGGCTTAACGGCTTGACCGTTGATTTTAATACTTGTCAGTTTCAAATCATAGGTTTTGCCGTCGTCGGTGTAAGTGATTTGGGCAGGTATGTTGTTAAACGCCGGTGCAAAAGCGTAATTTACCGTGCTGTCGCCGCGTTGGATGCGGTATTTGTTCACTTCGGTGCTGCCGCCGCTGATTTTGTATTGGCCGCTGCCGGTTTTGTTCAGGCCGCCGACACGGTAGATTTTTTTACCGTTGGTAATGCGCAGGCCGGAGGGCAGGGAGGCATCGTTGGCGGCCAGCTGCCACGCGAGGGTGAACAAATCCATGGTGGTGCCGGAAGCAGCTTCGGTTTTTTGTTCGCCCGCTTTGCCGTAGGTAACTTTGCCGCCGCCGAATTTGGCTTCGGCATAGGTTTTGCCGCCGCGCACATCTTTATAGTAGGAAGGAATCAGGCGGTTGCCGGAAATGGTGCCGCCGGATTCAAAGCGGATGTTGTACAGCGGCACTTTGATATGGGAAACGATTTTGTAGCTGTTGCCGTTGCGGTTGAAAGTCATGGTGGCGGGGATGCCGTAGCTGCCCGAATATTTCAGTTCGGCCGATTGCGGCAGCTCGGCCGCAGATACGGATAAGGGAGCGGCCAAAGCGAGTGCGAGCAGCGGCAGGCTAAATGTTTTCATAATGGGATCCTCTCTCGGAAAATTCAGGCCAGCAGTTGGGATTCAATGTGGGCCGAAGGTGTGCGGATAACGCGGTTGCCGTTTATGTTCAGACGGCCTGCGGCAAAATCTGCCACGGCTTGTGGAAATAATTGGTGTTCTACTTTTAAAACCCGTGCCGCCAGTGTATCGGCGGTGTCGTCGTCGAACACCGGCACGGCGCCTTGTGTGATTATGGGGCCGCAGTCCAGTTCGGGTGTCACAAAATGAATGGTGCAGCCGGCAATGCGGCAGCCCGCTTCGATGGCGCGTTCGTGGGTGTGCAGGCCGGTGAAGGCGGGCAGCAGGGAAGGGTGGATGTTGATCAAACTCCCTTCGTAATGGCGGCAAAACTCGGGGGTAAGAATGCGCATAAAGCCTGCCAACACGATTAAATCCGGCTGATAAGCATCGATTTTTTCCATCATTGCGCGGTCGAACGCCGAGCGGTCGGCAAATTGCTTGTGGTTCAGGCTGTCGGTAGCAATACCGCGCTGCGCCGCCCAAGCCAAACCGGCGGCGTGTTCGTTGTTGCTCAACACGGCGGCAATACGCACATTGGGGATTTGGGCATCAACAATGGCCTGCATATTGCTGCCTCTGCCGGAAATCAGGATAACGATGTTTTTCATATTCAGACGGCCTTGAAAGGGGATTAACATATCGCCGCATTGGTTGTGCTGCAAGGGCATTAGCCTAATTTAACGGCTTTTTAATGAAGGTTGTAACAATTTGCTGCCGTGCAGCATACGGCTTGAGCGGCTTGGCAAGCCGAGGCGTATTGTATCAAGAGGAAAGAGCCGTTTGAACCGTTTCAAACAGCCTGAAATCTTTTTTAAACCTTTATCTGTCAGGAGTTTTTACACAGGCCGCGGGCTTTTCTTTTGGTTGATATTTGTTATATTATAACAACCTGTTCAATCCGATACCGACCATTCAGAGAGGAAAAGATGAAAAAATACAGCGCATTTGCTTTGGCTGCTTTGCTTGCAGCCGCTTCGGCACACGCCCACCGCGTATGGGTGGAAACCGCGCACACGCACGGCGGCGAAATTTTGAAAGCGGAATTGGGTTATGGCGAGTTCCCCGATATGGAACCGATTGCGAAAGACCGTCTCCACATTTTCCGCAAACCGATGCAGCTGGTTACCGAAAAGGGCAAAGAAGATTTGGTGCAAAAAGGCGAGCACAATTACCAATACCAAAGCAAAAAGCCGGTGAAAGACGGCAGCTATCTGGTGACAGCCGAATACCAGCCTACTTTCTGGTCTAAAAACAAAGCAGGTTGGAAGCAGGCCAGCATTAAAGAAATGCCCGATGCCGATTATTGCGAACAAACCCGCATGTACGGCAAAAACATTGTGAATGTAGGCCATGAAAGTGCCGACACCAAAATCATTACCCGTCCGGTAGGCCAAGGTTTGGAAATCGTGCCGCTTGATAATCCTGCCAATATTCATGTGGGCGACCGCTTCAAGGTGCGCGTGTTGTTTAACGGCGAACCGCTGCCGGGTGCGGTGGTAACGGCCACTTTCGACGGTTTCGACAACAGCGACCGCAGCAAATCGCACAAAGTGGAAGCGCAGGCGTTTTACGATAAAGCGGGTGACGACGGTACGGTAGATATTATCCCGTTGCGCCAAGGTTTTTGGAAAGCGATGGTGGAGCACAAGGCGGATTATCCCGACCAAAAAGTCTGCCAAAAACTCGCCAGCTATACTACGCTGACTTTCCAAATCGGACATCAGGCACATTAACGGGGATGAATGGCTACGGCAAAAAAACTTTATTTCTGCTAGGGCAAGGCGCAACAATGCCGTAGTATAAAGTTAAGTTGATTGACCATGGCCCCAAGTTAAACCTGAAAAAACGAAACCGCTTGCAAACAGAACGGCAAGCGGTTTTTTTCAGACGGCGGGATGTTTTATAGAGTTTTTATAAAGTTATGGATAAAAAGCTTTAGGCCGTCTGAAAAATCGTATTCAGACGGCCTGTTAGCAGAAGAATAAAGATGATTATTTGGCAGAAGCAGAAGGCTCGGCTTGCTCGGTATTATCCGCAGCGTTTTCGGGTTGTGCCTCGGCTTTTTTCGCTTCCGCCGCAGCTTTACGCTCGGCTTGTGCGGCAAGGGCTTGTTGTACTGACGGATGCTGTTGGGCAACAGCCTGCTCTTCGGGGCTTACTTCGCCTTTGAAGCGGTTGTTCAAATCGAAGCGTTTGCCGCCGCGTGCCAATGCTTTGAGATAGCGGGGGCGGCGGCAATGATTGGCCAATACGCGGGCAATCAGAGCCGGATCGAATTGCGGCAGGGCGGTGACGAGATCTTGATCGATGCCGACGGCCAAGGGTTTGAAGCGTTTGAATACATCGTATTTGTTGTAGATGTAGTCGGCAATCATATCGGTTTGTTTCTTTTTGCTCATGGTTTGCACTGCGGTTTTGAGCGCAGCACCCAAAGCGGTTTCCTTCGTCATGTCGGTTTCCTGTGGTAAAGCTTGTGTTTTAAATGCCGGATTCGGCCATCCGGTTTGTTTAAGGGGCAGATGCTGTGTTGTGCCGGGCGGTTGGGCGGCGGTTGCGTGTCCGCTACGGCTTCGGCTTTAAGGGGTGTGCCGGTTCGGCGCTGCTGCACGGCAAGCGGTTTTGGGTTAAACACGCCAAGCTCTTTGCAAAATTGCCGGTTGATAACACACCCGTAATATTCAGACGGCCTGAACATACTCAGGCCGTCTGAAAACTGTTTGATGCGCCTGAGGCTCGATGGTTCGCCACAAATATAAGATTTTGCGCATTTTATTATAAAGCGGATTTTTTTGCTAAGATTTTATATCTGTTTTTAATAAAGTGAGAGGCCGTCTGAATGGTTTTCAGACGGCTTTCGAGTCTATTACCTGTTTGCGGCGATATCGGGTGTGCTCACGCTCACATCGGCATTTTGTGCACGGTGGCGCAGGACATGATCGATCAGCACCAGGGCAAGCATGGCTTCGGCAATCGGAGCGGCGCGCAGGCCGACGCAGGGGTCGTGGCGGCCGTGGGTAGCCAATTCGACAGGGTTGCCGTGTATGTCAATCGAGCGGCGCGGGGTGGCGATGCTGCTGGTGGGTTTGACGGCGATGTTTGCCGTGATGTTTTGGCCGGTGCTGATGCCGCCCAAGATGCCGCCTGCGTGGTTGGATAAGAAACCTTCGGGAGTAAGTTCGTCGCCGTGTTCGCTGCCGCGCTGGGTAATGCAGCCGAAACCTGCGCCGATTTCTACGCCTTTGACGGCGTTAATCGACATCATGGCATGGGCGATGTCGGCATCCAAACGGTCGAATACGGGTTCGCCCAAGCCGACGGGCACGTTGCGGGCTTCGATAGCGAGTTTGGCGCCGACCGAATCCAGCGATTTGCGGATGCTGTCCATATAGTTTTCGAGTTCGGCAATTTGGCTTTGGTTGGCGGCAAAGAAAGGATTGTTGCCGATGTGTTCGTAGCCTTCGAAGGCGATGGTTTTTTCGCCGACTTGGGTAACGTAGGCGGTGATTTCGGTGCCGAATTGTTCTTTCAGCCATTTTTTGGCCACCGCTCCGGCGGCAACGCGGGCGGCGGTTTCTCGGGCGGAGCTGCGGCCGCCGCCTCGGTAGTCGCGGATGCCGTATTTGTGCCAGTAGGTGTAGTCGGCATGACCGGGGCGGAAGCTTTGGGCGATGTTGCCGTAGTCTTTGCTGCGCTGGTCGGTGTTGCGGATGAGCAGGGCAATCGGGGTGCCGGTGGTTTTACCTTCAAATACGCCGGAAAGGATTTCCACTTCGTCGGCTTCGCGCCGTTGGGTAACGTGGCGGCTGGTGCCGGGCTTGCGGCGGTCGAGGTCGGTTTGGATGTCGGCGGCGTTTAATGCAAGCCCGGGCGGGCAGCCGTCGATGATGCAGCCCAATGCGGGGCCGTGGCTTTCGCCGAAAGTGGTTACGGTGAAGAGTTGTCCGAATGTATTGCCTGCCATGATTTTTGATGTGGGAAAGTGGATATTGGCGGCAAGTGTAGCATAAAAGGCCGAGACCTTTGCAAAACCCTCATTTGCGGCGCATTTCTGCGTTGTGCGCTGCCCGATCGTTTGCCTATCTGTATGATATGTCTGCACTCGCTGTGCTGCTACGCCTTGAACTGCATCCGCATCTGAGGGTTTTACAAAGGTATCAGGCCGTCTGAAACGGAGTGGGGCGGGCGAAATCGCCGTATGCGTTTGGGAAGGAGTTTGCTGTAAAACACAAAACCGCTGCGGCTTGATCGGCAGGGCAGCGGTTGCGGGCTTAAAATGATACGGACTTATTCGGAGCGGGCCTGCTGGAGCCATTGTTGGGCAGATGCGGCATCATCGAAATATTTGGGATGCTGTTGGGTAATCAGGCTGGAGAGGCGGGTGCCCAGTTTGATCCATACGTCGTCTACCACGATGGCGATGCGGCCGAAGTCGTCTTCGTGTTCACGCATGAATTTCAGCTGTTCGATAGCCATGTCGATGGTGAAATCTTTAAGCATGCTTAAATCGAGCAGCATATCGGGGCGGTGGATTTTTTGTGTGCATTCGAGCGCGGCACGTTCAAATTCATAAAAGTCTTCCACTGTAAACTCGTTATACAGAGCCACATTCAAACCATAATCCTGTTCGCGGATGGAAATCATCATGCACTCCTTTTAAATTGCAGTTGGTTATTTAGATAATCTGAATGTGCGCAGCCGTGAAGGGTTTAGGCTGCTCAAGATACCGCTTGCCACAATAATACCCATTCCCAGAACTTCCTGCCAGCTGATTTTGTCGCCCAAAAACCAAACGCCTGCAAGTGAGGAAAAGACAACTGTTAAATAAGAAAGAGATGCTACGGTGAATTTTTTGCCTACTTTATAAGCGCGGGTCATACACAGTTGGGCAATCATGGCGGAAAGGCCGATGCCGACGAGATGGGGCAGGGTTTGCCATGAAAGGCTGTGCCAGCCGGTATATGTAGCCCATACGCTCGATAAAGCCATGCCGACCACAGAAAGGTAAAACACAATCCGCCAACCCGGTTCGCCCAGCAGCGAAAGTTCGCGCACGAGCAGATAAGCCCAAGCGGCAAGCAGGCCGCCGCACAGGCCGACTAAGGCGGCAAATTCCTGCCCGCTTTGAAAAGAAGGGTTGAGCAGCACGACTACGCCGATAAAGCCCAAAACCAGCACGGCCGCTGTGTAGGAAGAAATTTTTTCTTTTAAAACAATAAACGATAAAACGGCAAGAAAAATCGAAGAGGTGTAGCCGAGGGTTACGCCGGTTGCCAGCGGCAAGTGCATGATGGCGTAAAAAATGCACAGCATACCCAAGGTGCCGGATATGCTGCGGTTCAAATGCGCTTTCCAATGCGGTGTGCGGAAGCTTTTGCCTTGTGCTTTGGCACTGATGCCGAGAAAAAGGGCGGCGAAACCCATCCGCCAAAATACCAGTTCGCCGGTGCCGAGAGAGAATTTTTGCGAGGCACTTTTTACCAAAAGGTTCATCAGGGTAAAGCAGACGGCAGCAATAATCATCCAGCCTGAGCCGAGCGGGTCTTTGTATGGAGGGTGGGCGGTTGTGTTCATGGGTTTGCAGTTTCGGCAAAAAGGCAGGCCGTCTGAAAGTGTTCAGACGGCCCGGTTAGCATTCGTTCAGCTCGGGCATTTCAAGCCCAGCCATTTCATTGAACCGTCTTGCTCAAGCTCTTTCACGGTTAAGATGAAATCGCCGATGTGGATACGGTCGCCTTCTACGGGCACATTGCCTTCGAAGCGTTTTTTAAACAGCCCGCGCAAAGTCAGGTTGCGTTCTTCTTCTTCCAGCCGCAGCCCGTAAGCATCGGCCAGGTCGCCGGCCATGCTGGCGGGATTGACCACGAATTCGCCGAAGAAGTTGAAGTTGACGCGCACGGAGTTGCCGGTTTCGGAAAAGCGTTTGGCGATGGTATCCACTTGTTCGGGCGGCACGATGTACCAAGCAATATCGCCTGCCTGCAAGCGGGTATCCAGCCCCAGCTCTTCGCGTTTGTCGTTGCGGATGAGGGCGAAGCAGCGGGTGGAAAGCAAGTCTAAATCTTGGGCCACTTCGTCGGGGTGCATGCCTTCCGCATCCGAATCGGCAACCACTTCATAAGCCAAAAGCGGCACCGATTCGCTTTCGGAAAGCCATATCTCGCGGCTGTCTTTCGGCTCGGGTTTGGGCGGCACGGTTACTTTCAGCCAGCGGGCGACAATCGGAATGGTTGTGCCCTGAATCAATAACGACAAAATCACCACGGCAAAAGCCACATCGAACAGCAGCCGCGCATTAGGCACGCCCATCACCAAAGGCATCATGGCAAGGGTAATCGGCACGGCACCGCGCAAGCCTACCCAGCTGATGTAGGCCATTTCGCGCATGTTGTAGTGGAATTTCCAAATGCCGCTGGCCACGGCAAGCGGGCGGGCAACCAGCATTAGGAAGGCGGCAATCGCCAATGCGTCCAAACCGTGTTCGAGCAGGCGGGAAGGCGTAACCAGCAGACCCAGCACCACAAACATGCTGGCTTGTGCCAACCATGCCAAACCGTCCATCACGCGTAAAACATGCTCGGTGGCGTGGCTGTGGCGGTTGCCTACGATGATGCCTGCCAGATAAACGGCTAA
The DNA here is from genome assembly GCF_022870885.1 of Neisseria dumasiana. Taxonomy (NCBI): domain Bacteria; kingdom Pseudomonadati; phylum Pseudomonadota; class Betaproteobacteria; order Neisseriales; family Neisseriaceae; genus Neisseria; species Neisseria dumasiana. The sequence goes on from NZ_CP091509.1 coordinate 804,476, forward strand.
AAATCCGCTGCCGCCGATCAGGTTGGTAAAGGCAAAAATCAACAGGCCGCCTGAAACAATCATCAGGGCATACAGGCCTTCTGCCAAATTCAGACGGCGGGTGAGGCGGGAAAGGATTTTACCGCCGATAAAGCCCAACAGCAGACCGAAACCGAGCTGCTGCACCAGCATCCATAAAAATGCAAATACGCCCGCTTCTTCGGGGTTCATGGTTAGGGCGATTAATGCCGTTACGAGAAAAATCGCCATCGGGTCGTTGGCGCCCGATTCGATTTCCAAAGTGGCCTGCACCCGTTCGTTTAAGCGCACGCCGCTGTTGCGCAGCAGGCTGAATACGGCACCGGCATCGGTAGAGCCGACAATGGCGGCCATTAAAATACCCAGCCGCCAATCCACATCCATATAAAGTGTGGCAAAAATGCCTAATAGTGCCACGGTGGCAATCACGCCCCAGCTGGCCAACACCGAAGCGGGTTTGAGTGCGATGCGGAAGCTGTCGAGCTTGGTGCGCAGGCCGCCGTCGAGCAGGATCACGGCTAAAGAAAGTTGCCCGATTAAAGTGGCGGTAACAAAGTTGTTAAAGGCGATTCCGCCGATACCGTCTTCGCCGGCCAACATGCCGACGCCGAGAAACATCAATAACAGCGGCAGCCCCAGCCGGGCTGAAAGTGTGGTGGAAACAACGCTGAGAAACAGCAGCAATCCCGCCAGTAAGAATAAGGTGTTGATTCCGTCCATAATGTTGTGTGTGTAGTATGCGGTAAAACGGCGGTATTTTAGCACAAAACACTATATTCCCCGTGAGAGCAGGCGGCTTGGAAAGGCGGATGCAGCACTTCCGGCGTGCGGTTTCAGGCATTTGCCGCGCTATGCGGTTCAGACGGCCTGCCAACCATTGGTCGGGCCGTCTGAAAACAAAATGCCGAAATCGGCTATAATGCGCGCTATTTCAAACTTGTTGTTCAGGAAACACTTATGGCCTTTGCCTCTCTTTTTACTTTGCTTGACGATATTGCCTCGGTATTGGACGACGTGGCAGTGATGACCAAAATGGCGGCGAAAAAAACCGCAGGCGTGGTAGGCGACGATTTGGCCTTGAACGCCAACCAAGTTACCGGCGTTTCGGCCGAGCGCGAGCTGCCGATTGTGTGGGCTGTCGCCAAAGGTTCGATGATTAACAAAGTGATTTTGGTTCCTGCGGCATTGCTTTTGTCTATCTTCATACCGTCGCTGATCAAACCGCTGCTGGTTATCGGCGGGGCGTTTTTATGTTTTGAAGGGGTGGAAAAACTGCTGCACAAGTTTTTAAACAAACACAGCGGTCATGATCACAATGCGGCGGTGGGCGATGAAATCGTAGATGAAAAAACCAAAATCAAAGGCGCCATCCGCACCGATTTTATTTTGTCGGCCGAAATCATCATTATTGCGTTGGGTGTGGTGGGCAGCTACGGCGTGCTGACCAAATCGCTGGTGTTGTCGGTTATCGGTATCGGCATGACGGTGCTGGTGTACGGTTTGGTGGCCGGCATTGTGAAGATGGACGATTTCGGCATGTGGCTGATGAACAAAACCAGCACCGCCGCCCGTGCGTTGGGTAAAGGCATTATCCTGTTTATGCCGTGGTTTATGCGTGCTTTAAGCGTAGTCGGCATGTTGGCGATGTTTTTGGTGGGCGGCGGAATCATTGTTCACAACATCGACTTCGTTCACCACCTGCTTGAAAAATACGGTGTGGTCGAAGGCTTGGCCAGCTATCCCGCCACGTTGCTCGTCGGCCTGCTGACCGGTGCGGCGGTGTGTGCCGTGGTGCTGCCGGCCATGAAGCTGTTCGGTAAAAAAGCGGCGCATTAAACAATTTATTAAAGGCCGTCTGAATCATGTTTTCAGACGGCCTCAAATCTTAATGGCAACCGTTTTCAGGCATCGGCAATACATTGCCAAGCCTTGTGCCCATCCCAACCCAATCCGAGCCAAACACATCTTATGAATGTTTTTTACCAAGCCGAAACCATATGGCGGAAACCCGCGGTTTATTGGCCGTTGCTGACAGCCATCGCCGCCGCCACTCCTTTAACATTCGCACCGTATTACCATTTTTGGCTGATGCCTTTACTGTTCGGTGCTTTAATCAAGCTCACCGAGCTGCGCCCGCATTATGCGGCGAGAAGTGCTTATCTCTTCGGCTTGATCGGCTACACCGCACAGTTTTATTGGATTCACACGGCACTGCATACCGTGTCGGGCTTGCCCAATCTGTATGCCGTTCCCTTAACCTTTCTGCTGCCGGCTTTTTTGGCTTTGTATCCTGCTACCGCTTTTTGGCTGGCCGGAAAATTCAATCTCCCGCGAAGTGTGCGTATCGGCTTGGTGCTGCCGATAGTATGGACGATAACCGAATTTGCCCGCGAACGCCTGCTTACCGGCTTTGCGTGGGGCGCGCTGGGTTATTCGCAGATTGCCGAAAACAGCCCTTTGGCCGGTTTCGCACCATTGGGCGGCATTCATTTGGTTACGCTGGCCACCGCTTTCACCGGCGCATGGCTGGTGTTGCTGTTGGACGGCAAAGGCCGTCTGAAACAACGTGCCGTGGCCGCAAGCGCATTGGCGGCAGTATTGTTGGCAGGTTATGCAGCCAAACAGATCGAATTTACCCGGCCAAACGGCAGTTCCGCCACCGTTGCCTTGGCACAGGGTAATATCCCGCAAACATTAAAATGGACGCCCGAGCAATTCTGGCCCACGGTTGAGCGTTATTACGAACAAGTGGCGGGCAGCCGCGCCGACATTGTTATTTTGCCCGAAACCGCCATCCCCATGATGCGGCAGGATTTGCCCGATGGTCTAATTGCCCAATTTGCCGAACAGGCACGGTCTAACGGCAGCGCATTGGCCGTAGGCATCAGCCAATACACTTCAGACGGCCGCGACTATGAAAACGCCGTTATCAACCTTTCGCAATTCAACAACCAAACCCCCGACCGTATTCCGTACTACGCCAAAAACCATTTGGTGCCCTTCGGCGAATACAAACCGCTGCCGTGGCTCACCGAGCCTCTGTATCAATTGATGAACATGCCTTTGGCCGATTTCAAACGCGGCGGCGATATCCAAACCCCGTTTCAGATGGCCAATCAGAAAGTTGCATTTAATATTTGTTACGAAGACGGTTTCGGCGACGAATTAATCGCATCGGCCAAACAATCTACCCTGCTGGCCAACGCCAGCAATATGGCTTGGTATGGAAAATCCAATGCCATGTTCCAGCATTTGCAGCAATCGCAGGCGCGGGCGTTGGAGCTTGGCCGCTACATGGTGCGGGCCACCAATACCGGAGCCACCGCGATTATCGACCCGAAAGGCAGAATCGTCAGCCAAACCGTGCCGGATACCGAAGCGGTGTTGGAAGGAAAAATCGAAGGTTACACCGGTGAAACACCTTATATGAAAACGGGCGGCTCGCTGCCCTTGGTGATTTTGCTGGCAGTTGCCGCAGCTGCATTGTTTATATGGGGCAAACGGCGCAACTAAGACCTTTCAGACGGCCTGTTGCATGCCGTAAAAACACACCATCTAAGGGCCGTCTGAAACGATAAATTCACACAATATGTATAATCTGTGTTTTAATGTGAACCAATCTTGATAAAAACACTCAAATATTATAAATTAATCAAAATTTCAAAAATACAAAATTTTACCTATTATGTATTGAACCCATACACGGAAATTCTGTTTAATAAGAAAACCGGGCATCCGGTAAACCACAGAGGCTCAGGCATCCGCCGCAAGCCTTGCACAATATAAGGAAAGCCAACTAATGACAATGAATAACGCCTTTGCATTACCCGTCCCCAGCGGCCATGGTAGCTTGGAGCAGTACATTCATACCGTAAACAATATTCCCATGCTTTCTGCCGAAGAAGAAACCCAATTGGCGGAAAGACAACAAAAAGGCGATTTAGAAGCCGCCAAACAACTGATTCTTTCACATTTGCGTGTGGTTGTTTCGATTGCACGCGGTTACGACGGCTACGGCCTCAACCAAGCCGACTTGATTCAAGAAGGCAACATCGGCCTGATGAAAGCCGTTAAGCGTTTCGAACCCACCCGCGGCGCACGTTTGTTTTCATTTGCCGTACATTGGATTAAAGCAGAGATTCACGAATTTATTCTGCGCAACTGGCGTTTGGTGCGTGTGGCAACCACCAAGCCGCAACGCAAGCTGTTTTTCAATCTGCGCAGCATGCGTAAAAACCTGAATGCCCTGTCGCCCAAAGAAGCACAGGAAATCGCCGATGATTTGGGCGTGAAACTTTCGGAAGTGCTGGAAATGGAACAGCGCATGACCGGTCGCGATATCGGTATTCTTGCCGAAAACAGCGACGACGAAGACAGCTTCGCCCCGATTGATTGGTTGGCCGACAACGACAGCGAGCCGACCCAGCAAATCGAGCAGAAAGCCCACTATGCCCTGCAAACCGAAGGTCTGCAAAACGCATTGGCCAAACTCGACGACCGCAGCCGCCGCATCGTAGAAACCCGTTGGCTGCAAGACGACGGCGGTTTGACTTTGCACGATTTGGCTGCCGAATACGGTGTGTCTGCCGAACGTATCCGTCAGATCGAGGCCAAAGCAATGCAGAAGCTGCGCGGTTATCTTTCTGAAGACGCGGAAGAAACTGTTTAAGGTTTGAATGATGTAAAAAGGCCGTCTGAATTTTCAGACGGCCTTTGCCGTATCAGGCTTATTTGCCTGCAGCTACCAATCCGGCCAAGTCTTTATCAACGTGATACAGACCTTTACCGTCGTTGCCTACCAAATTGATTTTGTCCAAAATCGACTTAAACAAGCGTTCTTCTTCGTGTTGTTCCGACACATACCATTGCAGGAAGTTGAAAGACGAATAGTCTTTTTCACTAAAAGTAGCTTCCACTAATTCATTGATTTTCTGCGTAATCATTTTTTCGTGTTTATACACGGCTTCAAACATTTCTTTCAAGCCCTTGTAGTTGGTTTTCGGAGCGGGAATCGTACCGATTTCAGGCATGGAGCCGGTTTCGCTCAGGTAGTCGAAAAGCCGGTGCATGTGTTCCATCTCTTCGGCCGCATGTGTTTTTAAAAATGCCGCGGCACCTTCAAATCCTTTGCTGTCGGCCCAAGCAGACATTTGCAGATATACGTTGGAAGAATAAAACTCAAGATTTAACTGCTCGTTCAGGTGTTTGACGATTTTTTCAGACAACATGACATCACTCCTTTGTAAAGGGTTGAGGGGAAATGGTTGAAAAACGGTGGTGTGTGCAATAGGGCGGGCGGCTTGTTAAAAATGCGTCCGAGAAGATTGCTGTTGTTATTGGCTAAGTTTTTATGAACTGCGTTGGTGTGGTAAGGCGATGATTCCGCTTTTATCTTTGAATGTTATGGTGCCGGAAATATCCGTACATACAAAGATAACACATTCAGATTAATTAAAAAATGATATAGGTTATCATTTGATTAAAGTTGGGTAAGCGTTTTGAAAAATACCCGTAGCGGGATGTGGTGATTTGAGGCCGTCTGAATTTTCAGACGGCCTGTTTGGTGTTGTTGTATTCAATATTTGGAGAGCATGACTGTTTGAGCCAAGAAACGTGCGGCTACTTTTTTTTGCGTTTGGAGCGCGGATGGGCGTCGTCATATACCTTTGCCAAGTGATCGAAATCCAGTTTGGTATAAATTTGGGTGGTCGATAAACTGCTGTGGCCGAGCAGTTCTTGTACCGCCCGGATGTTTTGTGCCGACTGGAGAAGGTGGCTGGCATAGCTGTGACGCAGCATGTGCGGGGAAATGTGTTGCGTGCTGCCTTGCGCCAAGGCCCAGTCGCGCAAACGGTTTTGAATCTGACGTACGCCGAGACGTTTGCCCAAGCGGTTGGTAAACAAAGCAGATTCATCGGCCGAAGCAATGCGATGCGGCAAATAGGCTTCAATGGCTTGGATACTTTTTGCCGTTAACGGTACGCGGCGTTCTTTGCTGCCTTTGCCTGTTACATTCACCCAGCCTTCTTGCAGCAGCACATCGCTTAGGTTTAATGCGTTCACTTCGCTAACGCGCAAGCCGCTGCCGTACATCAGTTCAAACAGGGCGTGATCGCGTATGCTTAGCGGTTCGTCGCCGCTATGCCGGTCGAGCAGTTGGTTGAGCATTTCCTGCTCCAGAGCCTTGGGCAGCCGTTGCGGGGCTTTGGGTGCTTTGAGCGTTTCGGTCGGATCGGCCTGCATCAGCCCTTGCTGCACCAACCAAGCGCAATATTGCCGCCAGACGGATAGTTTTCTGGCCATGCTGCGTTCGCCGGTATTTTTTTGCGACAGGTTTTTCAGTGCGGCAACGAAGTGTTTGCGGGACGCAGATTCGTTGTGTGAATCAGGGGGGAACAAGCCTGCAAGCTGGGTTAAATCGCGCCGGTAGGCGGCAACTGTATGCGCGGATTTTCCTTGTTGCGTCAGGGTTTGGAGATAGTTGTCTTGATGGTCGAAAAAACGGGAAATCTGCATGGTTTGAAGCTTCGGCGAAAAAGGCGCTGGAAAGGCTTGATGTGGTATATAGTCAATCAACTTAACTTTTACTAAAACGTTGCTGCCCTTAGCTCAAAGAGAACGATTGTTGTAAGCCGCTAAAGCGGCATAACTTGTACTGTTTACGGCTTGCCGCATTGTATTAAAAATGTGTTAGTTGGTTATAACACAGTGTGGCCGGTACGTTGAGGCCGTCTGAATAATGATATTCAGACGGCCTCTTTATTTATTTCAGTATGTTTTTAATCACGCCCATCACGCTGCGCGAAATGGCGCGCGTTACCTGCTTGTTGATCTGATCACCCACGCTGTCGGCCAAATTATAAGCCGCGCCTTGATTGGTTTTTTTGCGGCCGCCGAACAAACCGCCTAAAAAGCCGTCGACAATGCCGTCTTTTTGCGGCTGCGCTGCCGCTGTTTTTTCCGCTTTGGCTTGTTCCTTTGCCGCCGCTTCGGCCTGCTTGGCTTCCGCCTGCTGCTGTTCCCGTTCGGCCAGCGCTTCGTAAGCGGAATAGTTATCTACCATGTCTTTATAGTGGCGGTAGAGAATATCTTTTTGGAACTTCCCGTCGCGTTCGGCTGCGGCCAACGGGGTCAGGTTGGATTGCGGCGGCAACACCAATGCACGCTCCACCGGCATCGGCATGCCTTTTTCATCTAAAAACGATACCAGCGCCTCGCCTACGCCGAGTTCGGCAATCGCTTCCACCACATTGACTTTCGGATTGGTGCGGAAGGTTTCGGCGGCGGCTTTCACAGCTTTTTGGTCGCGCGGCGTGAACGCCCGCAAAGCATGCTGCACGCGGTTGCCGAGCTGGCCTAAAATCGTGTCGGGCAGGTCGAGCGGGTTTTGGGTAACGAAATATACGCCCACGCCTTTCGAACGAATCAGACGCACCACTTGTTCGATTTGTTCCACCAGCGCGGCGGGGGCGTTGTCGAACAGCAAATGCGCTTCGTCAAAAAACATCACGAATTTCGGCTTCTCCAAATCACCCACTTCGGGCAGGGTTTCAAACAATTCGGCCAACATCCACAGCAGAAACGCGCTATACATACGCGGCGAGCGCATCAGTTTTTCGGAATTCAGGATATTGATCACGCCTTTGCTGCCTTCGGTTTGCATCCAGTCTTCCAGATTGAGCGCAGGCTCGCCGAAGAGGTTTGCCGCCCCTTCGTTTTCAAGTGTCAGCAATTGCCGCTGCACCGCGCCGACGCTGGCCGGTGATACGTTGCCGTATTGGCTGCGGTATTCGGCGGCATTGTCTGCGACGTGTTTGAGCATACCGCGCAAGTCTTTCAAATCAATCAGATGCCAACCGTTATCGTCGGCCACGCGGAAAACCAGATTGAGCAAACCTTCCTGTGTGTCGTTCAGATTCATCAAACGTGCGAGCAGCATCGGCCCCATTTCGGAAATGGTTACGCGCACAGGAATGCCGGTTTCGCCGAACACATCCCAAAAGCGCACGGGAAAGCCTTGCAGCCAGCCGCTGCCCAAACCGAATTCGGCAATGCGCTCGGCCACTTTGCCGCTGTCGCTGCCTGCGTTCACGATGCCCGACAAATCGCCTTTCACGTCGGCCAGAAACACGGGAATGCCCGCTTCGCTGAAGGCTTCGGCCATGCGGCGCAGGGTAACGGTTTTGCCCGTACCGGTCGCACCGGCGATCAGGCCGTGGCGGTTAGCCATTTTGCCTTGTATTTCCAGCGTGTTGCCGTCTGAACGGGCGATGGGGAAAGTGGTCATCAGAATGTCCTTGATAGGTTGAATGAAGATGCACATATTGTCTTATGAATCGGTGCAAGGCGCAAACGGCTCTTCAGTGATGTTTGCTGTTTCGATTACTAAAATGTGTTGATTGGTTATAGCGGTTTTTCAGACGGCCTGACGGCCATTTGAAAAATGGCGGGAGTATGCAGATGAGTAAAAATCTTTTAAAGGTCGAATCTTGTAGAGAAAGCGCAGCGCGCAAAAATAGAGGCCATCTGAAATCAAGCAGATGGCCTTAAAAAAAGAATCGATGAAAAGGAATGTAAACCGGCTGAATTAACGGCCTTGCTACGAAACGAATCTTAACAAAGTTAAACAAATAGTGCAACTATTTTTTACAGTATTGTGTTGATTTTTACATTTTGGCGAAAATTTTAACGGTTTGATCGTCTCAATCACCCATTTCGGCCAGCAACTCGGCTTGATGTTCCGCTATTAAAGCGGTGGTCAGCTCTTCTAAATCGCCGTCCATAATAAAATCGAGTTTATGCAGGGTTAGGTTGATGCGGTGGTCGGTTACGCGGCCCTGCGGATAGTTGTAGGTGCGGATGCGTTCGCTGCGGTCGCCACTACCGATCAGGCTTTTACGTTCGGCCGCTTCTTTGGCTTGGGCTTCGCGTTTTTGCGCATCATTCAAACGCGCAGCCAATACTTTCATGGCTTGGGCTTTGTTGCTGTGCTGTGAACGGCCGTCTTGGCATTCCACCACCATGCCGGTAGGCAGATGGGTAATGCGTACGGCGGAGTCGGTTTTATTGATGTGCTGGCCGCCGGCGCCGGATGCGCGGAAGGTATCGATGCGCAAATCGGCAGGGTTGAGCTGGATTTCTTCCAGTTCGTCTGCTTCGGGCATCACTGCTACGGTGCAGGCCGATGTATGGATGCGCCCTTGGCTTTCGGTTGCGGGTACGCGCTGCACACGGTGTCCGCCCGATTCAAATTTCAGTTTGCTGTAAGCACCTAAGCCGACAATGCGGGCAATCACTTCTTTATAGCCGCCCAAGTCGCTTTCGTTGGCGGAAACGATTTCTACCTGCCAGCGGCTGCGTTCGGCAAAGCGGCTGTACATTCTTAGCAGGTCGCCGGCAAACAGCGCGGCTTCGTCGCCGCCGGTGCCTGCGCGTATTTCGATGAAGATGTTTTTATCGTCATCGGCATCTTTGGGCAGCAACAGCTTTTGCAATTCGGTGTCTAAAGAGTCAATCTGCGCTTTGGCGGCTTCGATTTCTTCTGCGGCAAAGTCTTTCATTTCCGGGTCGGACAGCATTTCTTCGGCATCTGCCAAATCACTCTGCGCTTGTGTGTATTGCCGGAATACTTCCACTACCGGTGTGATTTCCGCGTGCTCGCGGGTCAGCTTGCGGTAGTTGTCCATATCATCGGTTGCTTCGGGTTGGCCGAGCAGGTGGGTTACTTCTTCCAAACGGTCGGCCAGTTGTTGAAGTTTGTCCAAAATTGATGGTTTCATGATATTTATCCGATAGAGGCCGTCTGAAAATAGTAAATATACAAACCTAAGAACAGCGGCTTGCGTTAGGGTCTGTCGACAATTTGCCTAATGGCGGTATTTTTGCTCAAAAAACCGCTTCATCAGCCAAATGCCAACAGACCCTAGGGCTGGAATTTTTCAGACGGCCTTCATGCTAAAGGTTTAGGCAAGGGCTCGGTTTGGCTGGCTATATAGAGTAGAGGAAATACGGAGAGATTATTTCTGCATTGCCCGGTTTGCTGAAACATAACCAACCATACTCATCACAGCCCAGCCGTTTTTCTAAATCGTTGCCGTTTGATAATGCGATTTACCGATAAATAAAAAAGCCAGCTAACTTGTAGCTGACTTTGTTTATTGTTGGTCGGAGTGAAAGGATTCGAACCTTCGACCCCTTGCACCCCATGCAAGTGCGCTACCAGACTGCGCCACACTCCGACTCGAAAAGAGAACGTGATTATAAAGTCACATTACTCAACTGGCAAGTGTTTTTTCAATTTCGCCCAGCATTTTTTGCAGTTCATCCCGCATTTCATCGGCTTGAATGGCAGGGTTGCCTTCTGCATCCAGTGCGTTATGGGTAAAAGTATCTACAAAAGGGGCAAACGTGTCTTTGAGCTTGATCAGCTTTAATACGTCGGAACGGGTATAGTTATTGCCGCCGTAGCCTACTACCACGCCTTTTTCATGCTGCCATTGGGAAAATTGTGCAGGGCTGATTTGCACCAGTTCGCACATTTCGTTCAGGCTGAAATAGCGTTTGGCCGGAATAACAGGAACGGTATCAACGTTGTTTGTCATAGTAGTGCTCCACCATGCCTTTGAGTTTTTGGCTTGCATGGAAAGTAACGACTCTGCGGGCGGTAATCGGCACTTCTTCGCCGGTTTTGGGGTTGCGGCCGGGGCGTTGCGGTTTGTCGCGCAGCTGGAAGTTGCCGAATCCGGAAATTTTAATTTCTTCGCCACGGGCTAAAGTGGCGCGGATTTCTTCAAAAAAGAGTTCGACGATTTCTTTGGCATCGTTTTTGGTTACGCTGCTTACTTTTTCTACCAAAATATCTGCCAATTCGGCTTTCGTTAATGTCATATTATTACCTTCGTTTTTCAATAGGTGGGGATTATTACTAATTTTTTTTTAGAATTCAAGTGAATAAGGTTTTTTTTAGCCGCGAAGTTGCGCCCCCGCACTTTCAGCCGCTTTGATTAACTCTGCTATAAGAGGCTCTACGGCTTCGTCTGTAAGCGTGGCTTCCATATCTTGCAGCATGATTTTCACGGCCATACTCTTCATGTTGTCGGGCAGGCCGGTGCCTCGGTATACGTCGAACAGGGCGATTTCCTGAATCAGCGGGCTGCGGACGCTGCTTAACGCGGCATGCAGTTCGGCATAGCCGGTGCTTTCCGGTAACACGAAGGCCAAATCGCGGCGGGACGGTTGGAATTTGGAAACGGGCCGGTAAACGGTTTTTTCCTGTTCCAATACGGCAGCCATATCTACTTCGAAAACCAGCGGAGCTTGGGGCAGATCGTATTTTTGCAGCCATTGCGGGTGCAGTTCGCCGATGAAACCGACCGTTTTTCCGTTGATTTTAATTTCTGCGGTGCGGCCGGGGTGCAGGGCAGGGTGTTCTGCTTTGACGAACTCGGCATGTTTGCCTGCCAGCAGTTCTTCTACGTCGCCTTTAATGTCGTAAAAATCGACAGGGCGGCTTTTTTCGCCCCACTGCTCGGGCAGGGCAGAGCCGTACACCAAGCCGCCGATGCGTTCGTTTTGAATGAAACGGCCGTCTGAATCTTTGCGGAAAACGCGGGCGATTTCAAACACGCGCACGCGGTTTTGTTTGCGGTTGAGGTTGTTTTGCAGGATTTCTACCAGCCCGCCGATAAGTGTTGAGCGCATCACGCTGTATTGTGCGGCCAACGGATTTTGCAGGCGGATAGGATGCTCGTTGGCGGCAAAATCCCGTTCCCATTGCTCGTTAACGAAAGCATAGCTGACCACTTCCTGATAACCCCGTGCAGCCATTTGACGGTAAGCGGCAAAGCGCGGACGTTGGGTTTCGGGCAGCGCCATCATTTTCAGACGGCCTGAAGTGTAATCGTCGGGAATGTTTTCGTAGCCGTAAACGCGGGCGATTTCTTCAATCAAATCGGCTTCGATTTCGATGTCGTAGCGGAAACTGGGCGATGTAGCTTGCAGGCCGTCTGAAACTTTTTGCGGTTGCAGGCCGAGGGCAGACAAAATGCTTTCGATGCGCGCTTCATCTACGGCTACGCCCAGCAGTTTTTCGACTCTCTCGGTACGGACGGATACGGTTTTGCGTTCGGGCAGTTTGCCGACGGCTTCTACGATTTCGCCCGCTTGACCGCCGCAAATCTGCAAAATGAGTTCGCTGGCGCGTTCGATGGCATCTCGTTGCAATTCGAAATCCACGCCGCGCTCGAAGCGGAAAGATGAATCGGAACCGAAACCGTATTGGCGCGATTTGCCGGCAATGATTTCAGGGGCGAACCAAGCCGATTCGATCACGATATTGCGGGTGCCGTCTGAAATTGCGCTCGCTTCGCCGCCCATCAAACCGGCCATGCTCAACGCGCCTTTTTCGTCGGCAACCACTAAGGTGTTGTCGGATAGGGTAACGGTTTTTTCATTCAGGCAAGCCAGCGTTTCACCTTCGTTGGCACGGCGCACGATGATGCTGCCCGAAAGTTTGTCGGCATCAAAAACGTGCATGGGTTGGCCGATTTCCAACATCACATAGTTACCGATGTCCACCAGCGCGGAAATGCTGCGGATGCCGCTGCGCGCCAAACGGTTTTTCATCCATTCGGGCGTGGCGGCTTGAGCATCGACGTTTTCGATCACGCGGCTCAAAAAGCGACCGCAATCTTCGGGGGCATCGATGCGCACAGGTTGGGTTTTGCTGCTGCCGATCGCAGCCGTCTGAATGGCAGGCTGATTGAACGCGCAGCCCGTTAATGCTGCGGTTTCGCGCGCCAAACCTTTGATGCTTAGACAATCGGTGCGGTTCGGCGTGATTTTCAGCGTAAATACGGTGTCGTCCAAGTCCAGATAATTGCGGAGATTTTCGCCGACGGGTGCATTGTCGGGCAGGATATACAGGCCGTCGATGCCGTCATCGGGCAATCCCAGTTCATTGGTAGAACATAGCATGCCGTTTGAAACTTGCCCGCGCATTTTGGTCGGCTTGATCTTGAAATTGCCGGGCAGCACCGCGCCGGGCAGGGCGCAGGGCACTTTGATGCCCGCTTTCACATTCGGCGCACCGCAAACAATCTGAATCAGCTCTCCCGTGCCTGCATCTACCCGGGTAATATTCAGGCGGTCGGCATCGGGGTGCTTTTCTACCGATTTCACTTCGGCAACCACCACATTGGAAAATGCAGGAGCGGCGGTTTCGGCTTCTTCCACTTCAAGGCCGGACATGGTTAATAAATGACCGAATTCATCGGCTGAAAGACGGGTGTCGGCTTGGGTTTTGAGCCACGAATAAGAAAATTGCATGATTTGATCTCAATTATGTTATTTCAATTCACTTTTTAGCCAAGATATAAGTTCTGACATTATTGTTGAACCTATGAAAAACATTAATGACCAAATGCTAATATTAGTACCATCAAATTTTGCCCCTTTGTCAAGCCCTATTAATGAATTTGTATTAAGAGCGATTACAAACAATATACCTATACCTATAGAAATGATAGTCATTAGCCAATCACATACTGTCACTAATGACTTACGATTTGTAAAGAGGGATTTTATAAATTCCCACAAGGAAATAGAGGCAATACCACATGCAAAACCTAAATACTCTGATGGTATTTGATCTTTGAAAGAGTAACTCAAACCACTTATGACAACACATAATATAAACGTTGCACTTCCTAAGTTATTTTTGAACTCTTGATTCATTTTTTTTAAATCCTTTTGGAAAGTTATCAAATTTTCAATAACTTATTTAAATAAATTTAAGTTTGAATTTTGTCACAACACTGAAATAGTAAATAACAATATTTATATAATTTTAATTTGGTAGTGGACTTATTTATTTAAACTGTTTCAAAAAATTCAAATCATTATCAAAGAATAAACGCAAATCGTTGACGCCGTAGCGCAGCATAGCGAAGCGGTCGAGGCCGATGCCGAAAGCAAAGCCGGTGTATTTTTCCGAGTCGATGTTGACGTTGTTCAATACGTTGGGGTGCACCATGCCGCAGCCACCCACTTCCAGCCATTTGCCGTTGTCGCCCATGATGTCGATTTCGGCGGAAGGCTCGGTAAAGGGGAAAAACGACGGGCGGAAGCGTACTTGCAAGTCGTCGCGTTCGAAAAAGCGGCGGATGAAGTCGGTAAATACGGCTTTGAGATCGGCAAAGGTTACGCCTTCTTCCACCCACAAGCCTTCGGCCTGATGGAACATGGGCGAGTGGGTGGCATCGCTGTCTACGCGGTAAACGCGGCCGGGGGCGATGATACGGATGGGCGGATTTTTCTTGTCCAGCATGTAGCGGATTTGGATGGGCGAGGTGTGGGTGCGCAATACGTCGCCGTTTTCTACATAAAAGGTATCCTGCATGGCGCGGGCGGGGTGGTTTTGTGGAATGTTCAGTGCTTGGAAGTTGTGGAAATCGTCTTCGATTTCAGGGCCGTCGGCCACGTCGAAACCCATGCCGTGGAAGAGTTCGACCACGCGTTGGAGGGTAAGGGTAACGGGGTGCAGGCCGCCTGAAACTTGGCCGCGGCCGGGCAGGGTAACGTCTAATGCTTCGGCGGCAAGACGGGCTTGCAGCTGGGCGGCGTTGAGGGCATCGCGTTTTTCGTTATAGGCCGTCTGAAAGCGGTTTTTGCATTCGTTGATATGGGCGCCGACGGTTTTGCGCTCTTCGGGAGGCATTTGTCCGAGCTGTTTCAAAAGGGCGTTCAGTTCGCCGGTTTTGCCCATGTAGCGGGCTTTGACTAATTCTAATGCTTGAAAATCCGGGGCTTCATTAAGGGCTGCAATGCCTTCTGCAACGATTCTGTTTACATTTTCCATGATGTTTGATTCGTTTTTCTGTGGTTTGGTGCGGACGGCAAGGGTTAACAAACAAAGGCCGTCTGAAAACTGTTTCAGACAGCCTTATAAGGCGTTCCGCTTCAATTTTAAAGGGGGCTATTGTAACGCAAATTACACCTAAAAAACAGCAGGCTAAAGCAAAAAGAGAGATAGGCCGTGCCCGGTTGATAGCGAGTAGCGTTTGGGCGGGTATAGCGTATTCCTCTTCTAATATGATGAATAGTAAACATTTTTTATTTATTGCCGGAAGGTGCTTGGTTAGAAAAAGCACGCCGGCTGTTTTTTATGGCCGGCAAAAGTATTTTCAGACGGCCCGGTTGGGATAGGTTGTTGTAAATATCCCAAGATGTTGAAAATTCCAATTAAATATTTGCATGATTTTGTCATTAGTGATACCTTTTGTTTTAATTTGTAAATAATAAATAAAGTTACTTTTACAAATTGGTTTTTGAATATCGATTAATAAAATTAATATAAAAAACATATTGTTGTTTTGTTGGTTGGTTGAAGGTTGTGCTTGTTAAATGTGTATTTGAATGATGAATTAAGAATATTGATTGCTATTCAAGCTAAATATTGGTTAAAAAATTAATAAATGTTATTAATTGTTAATAAATGTTTTTTTTGAGTTTGCCTTTCAGTAATTTTTAATATATCTGATTGTTTTATAAATAAAAAATAAATATTCATATTACGGAGATTTTTAAGATGTCTAATCAGATCGTTGTTTCTGTGGGCAGGTTGGTTGGCGGACGCTTTGTGGATGCGGAAGGTGTTGTGCAATACAACGCGCACAGAGGGTCGGGTAAGCCTTTGTATATTCGGGCAGAAGCGCATGCCGTTTATCGGTTGGCAGATGAAGATACCGGCTTGGTGCCTGAAAATATCGAATTGGTGCAGGTGGGTAATCATTTGCATATCCGCGCGAAAGATTCTGCAGCAGCACAGCCGGATATTGTGATTGAAGACTACTATGTATATGCCAAACCTGAGAACGGCAGCCGGGTGTTTGCTTTCGATGCAAAGGGCAATGCGCATTATTATGAAGTAGAAGTGCCCGAAACGGCTTTGTTGGCGCAAGAAGTTACGGTTGGCCGTTCGTCGTCGGGCGGGGTAAACAAATTGGCGGTTGCTTTGGGCGGTTTGGCCGGAGCGGGTTTGATTGGTGCGTTGGCGGGAGGTGGCGGAGGCGGCAAGTCTTCGAATGAAGCTGCCGCACCTTCTGCGCCTGCTAAGGTTAACCGTAAAGAAGAAGCACCGCTTGGCAAGATGCCGTCTGAAGAGAAAAACAGTGGCGGGGCACAACTGTTTATCGCCACAAACGATGCGGAACCGACCGTTGTCGATGTGGCGCCGCCTGCAGATAAACAGGAGGAAAACAAAGAGATAGAGCAAGCAAGGCCGTCTGAAAAGGTGGCGCAGGCCGATACGGTAGAAGTTTCGGAAGTAGCGGCGGAAGTAGCTCCTGCCGAAGATGCGCCTTCGGTTGCAGATCAAGAGAAAACCAAAGAGGTAGAGCAGGACAAGCCGTCTGAAAAGGTGGCGCAGGCCGATACGGTAGAAGTTTCGGAAGAGGCGGCGGAAGTGGCTCCTACTGAAGATGCGCCTTCGGTTATAGATCAAAACACAGCCGAAAATCAGGAACCGGAAAAAACTGCCGAGGTTGAAAATGCGGCGGTTGTGAAGCCTGTTGATCAGGCCGAGCCTACATCGCCGGATTCATTGGAAAAAGTAGGCAATAACGACAGCGAAGTAATGGAAGTGCGCTTCGGTAAAGACGGGCATTTCTATATTTACCAGCATGAAAAGTACGGCCGTTATATCGATGCGGCAGAGTTCGGTACCGATGCAACCGGTAAAACCGACAGCTTGGCTGCGATTAATAATGCGCTCGCAGCCGCCCATCAAGAAAAAGTAGCCGTGCGCTTGAGCGGCAAACTGTATATTTCCGACCAAATTGTTTTTAATAAGGCAAATTCGGGTGTTACCGGTATTTTTGGCGACGGCATGGGCAAAACCGTTGTGTCTTTCGATAAAGCGCAAAAAGGGGTGTTCAATCCGAACAGCAACGAAGACGATGTGCGCGATTTTGCCGGTATTTTGGTGGACGGGCAAAGCAATAAAACCATTGCCGATTTGTCGGTGAAATACACCCACCCTGATTTTTACCGCAAAGGCCAAAGCTATTTCGGCAAGGTAAACGGTATTTTGGTTAACGATGCCGATAACACGCTGATCAGCAAAGTAGAAGTATCCGGCGCAAACCGTGCGGGCGTGTTTTTCACATCAACGCAGGCTTTGCAGAAAGACCCCGAAAGTGCGAAAGGCAGAACCTATAAAGCCAGATTGATTTGGAAAGAAGTAGACGAACACTACGACAATCTGCCTTTAGGCGAAAACAACCGCATTGTCGACAGTTATCTGCATCACAACCGTGTAGCCGGCGCCTTGGTTGCGTATCAAAAAGATTTTGTGGCCAGCGGCAACAAACTGGCGTGGAACGGACACGAAGCCGACGGCGGCACGGGTTACGGTATTGCAAGCATGGCCGGCAGTTACAACTACGGCATTACATATACGAACAACACGACAGACCACAACTACCGCAAAGGTTTGGATGTTCATGACGGCGACGACGTTGTAATTGCAAACAACACCTTAATCGGCGACAGGCTGTATGGTATTTCGGTTTATAACCGCCAATTTACAATGGATACCGTAAAGATTGCCGATAACACCATTATTCAAGATCCTACATTCCGTTTGGCGGTAAGCGACAATCCTCGATACACTTATCACGGCTATTCCGGCATCCAAGTGCAGACCAATACGCAGTTTAAAGATTTAAACAGCAGTGCTACGGGTAAATTTGAAATTCACGGTAATACCATCAAAAATTTGGAAATGTATAAAAATGCCCAGCATACTTACGGTATCGAATTCCGCAATCACGAACAGAAGATGCACTATCAATTGGATATCAGCAATAACGTGATTCAAGGCGAATCGACCAAATACATGATTGCCGTAATCAACAATACCCGCGACCGTGTAACGGGCGATAAAGGTTCGGGTGCGGGCGACATCAATATCACAGGCAATAAAATGAGCATCGGCGTGATCCCGTCGGGAACCGTGCCCGTGTTTATCAACGAAGAAAGCAATAACGGTAAGCTGCGCGGAAAAGTAACCTTCGAAGGTAATGATTTGACCATACGCAAGCAGTCCGACGGCAGCATCGAAGGCATTCAGATGATAGGCAATGCCCAAAGCTATCATGTGAACAACAACAACTTTGAAATTCACGGCAACATGAACAAGCCTTTGATCAGCGTGTTAGGACGTGCAGGCAGCGAAACGCCGGATTTGCATGCTTACGGCAACGATATTACCACCGACCTCAAAGGCCAACTTTACCGCAGCTGGATCGAGCGCAGCAAAGTTGATGTGTTTGCCGATGACAATACCCACAATAATAAAGCGCTGGCTAAAATAGAGCATATTACTGCGCCGGCAGCTGGGGCTGTTCATGATGATGGCAATACGGCCAATCTATGGGACATCGGCACGGACAGCATTTCGGGAATTCCCGTTGACCGCCAAACAAGCTCTGCACAATCGGAGCGTTCCGAATCGGTGGTGCTGAAAACGGGAGAGCAAAACGAGATATTCTTGGCCGAACCGCAGGATACAGCCAAGTTGGATAACCTGCTTGCTGTAACCGAATTGAATCTTTCCGGTTTGTTGGGAAGAGAGAATACGACGGCATTTGCCGAAAATGTGATCGTGCCGGAATATAGCGTGCTCAATGTTCAGGCAGGGCAATGGCAGGATGAATCGGCAGCGGCCTACGTTGTTTAACAGCAGTTTGTTTGCGGATGATTAGGTATTGTTTACACTTTTCGTTTTGGCATACAAGCACCGTTTGCAGATTTTTGAGATTTATCTGACAGGCGGGAAGCCTTTGCCGAATGTTATGCTGCAAAGCACAAAAATCATTTTTCAGTAAAAACAAAAGCCTTTGGCTTTGAAAAGTGTAAACACCCTAAGCCTGCCGACAATCTAATTGCATTGAAAATCAAAAAAGAAACAAAAATGGAATATATAATTTGTATGTCTGTGTTAAAATGATTTTCGAAATGTAAAGACAGATTTTCTAAAGCATGTCGTTATCGGGCGTTGCAGCCAAAATCGTTGCAACGCCCGATGGCGATATGCCTTAAATTATCTTGGTTAAATTAACGTTCAATAAAAGGCCGGAAGCCTTTGCAAAATCCCGAATACCGATGCAGTTCAATGCGCAGCAGCACAACGAGTGCCGGCCTATCATACGATAGGCTGAGCAAGTGGGTAGCGCATAATGCAGAAATGCGCCGCAGACGGGAGCGCAAAAGGTCTCAGCCGATCAATCATCTGCTTAATATATATCATGAAATACGCATTGCTTTTCCTTTCAATAAGCGGGTTGTTTTCCCAAGCGTTTGCCAATCCTGCTCCCGCGCCCGCCGATGAACTTCCGCTGCCTAATCCGGAGATGAAATTAAATCTTCATCCCGCGGAACCTTCTCTACTTCAACAGACGGGGAAGCCGGAGGTAGAGGCTCCTCCTAAGCAGGAAAAAGTGCTCGAGGTAGATGAAAAAACGCTGCTGGAAAATCCGGAATTATTGTCCCGAGCCATGTATTCTGCCGTAATGGCTCAAAACATCGAAGGTATCAAGGTATTGCTGCCGATTTACCGTAAATGGCCGAAACATGACCAGGAAATGGCTTTGTTCGGTCAGGCTTTGGTTTATCAATACAGCGGTAAAGCGGGGGAAGCGGTTAAGCTTTACCGTATTTTGATTTCCACCCAGCCTGATTCATCAATAATCCGCTTGCAGTTGGCACAAGCTTTGTTTGAGAACCAGCAAAATGAAGCGGCGGCAGACCAATTCGACAGGCTTAAGACCGAAGAATTGCCCGAGCCTGTGCTTCAGCGGGTAGAGGCATACCGAAAAGCATTGCGCCAGCGTGATTCGTGGCAGATTTACGGCGGCTTCAATATTACCCGTGAGCAAAATATCAATCAGGCTCCGAAGCAGCAGCAGTTGGGCAGGCATTTATCTCAACAAGAGTGCGAAAGCCGCCGGAAAAACAATCCGCAAAGCAGCTGTTTCGACGGTTGGACGTTTGACAAGCCGATTAATGCGACGGGTTTTAACTACCAGTTTGGTGCGGAGAAAAAATGGTCGCTGAAAAAGGGGCTGTATGCCAAAGCCGGAGTGGACTTGGCTGGGAAGGCTTACCGTTCTTATTCACGTTATAACGACGACACGGCGCGTGTTTCGGCCGGTTTGGGTTACGCAGACCAACGCAATGATATCGGGCTGACTCCTTTTCACGAGCGGCGTATTTACGGTAAGCACGCTTACAGTTATTCCAGCGGTGCGCGTATCCACTGGAACCGTTGGCAAACGCATAATTTGCAAAGCCTCACTGCAATAGAAGCCTCGCGTCTCAATAACCAGAAGCGCAAACGTTCCGATATCAACAGCCGTTTTGCCAGCGGTTCTTTGATGTATCAACGCAGTGCGAGACAATATTGGCTGGGCGGCGCAGACCTTTATCAAGAACGCAACCGCGACGACCGTTCGGATGATTTTAACCGCTATGGTTTGCGTGCCGTTTGGGGTCAGGAATGGGGGGGCGGTTTGTCCACCCGTTGGCAGGTCGGAGTGGCCAAACGCTTTTATAAAACGCCGAGCTTTTTCAGTGCAGGGGCAAAACGTCGGGATAAGGAGTTGAATACATCGGTTTCAATTTGGCACCGCGCGGTTCATTATGAAGGTTTGACTCCCCGTTTGACATTTAGCCACCAACGCACATCCAGCAATGATCCTTATCACAGTAACGATAGAAACCGCATGTTTATCGAGCTGGGCAAAACCTTTTAACCAAGCAAAGGCGTTAAATTGAATGGTGTGAATTGAATGAGGCCGTCTGAATAAAATTGTTTCAGACGGCCTCGATTTGTTTGCCTGAAAAATATATAGCCAATCAACTAATTTTTATACACGGCAGCAAGCCGAGACAGTGCAGGTAGTATGAAACCGATTCTGTGGCCGCTTTAGCAGCTTGCACGATCGTTCTCTATAAGCAAGCGGTTTGATCATAGCGTTTCAACAGAGTGATCAAGCCATTTTTTTTACGCTTTTAAACGGTTGCGTTACCCCTCTTGAGCGGATGCCATGTCGAGCAGTTCGGCGGCATGGCTGCGGGTGGTTTCGGTAATGGTTTCTCCGCCGAGCATACGGGCCACTTCCTGAATGCGTCCGGCTTGATCAAGCACACTGATTTCGCTGGTGGTTTTCCCATCTTGGCTGTGTTTGTGCACCTGCCAGTGGTTTTCTCCGCATGCGGCGACTTGAGGAAGATGGGTAACGGCCAACACTTGGTGTTTTTTACCTAATGAACGCAAAGCCTTACCCACAGTTTCGGCAACACCGCCGCCGATGCCGGTATCGACTTCATCAAATATCAAAGTCGGCACTTGGGTGTATTGGCTGGTAACCACTTGGATAGATAAGCTGATGCGGGCAAGTTCGCCGCCGGATGCAACTTTGTTCAGCGGTCTGAGCGGGCTGCCTGCATTGGCGGCAACTTGGTATTGAATTTGTTCCAAACCGTGCGCGGTAGGGGAGACGGGCAATAATTCGATATGGAATTGGGCACCTTTCATGGCCAATTGCTGCATGTGGGCAGTGGTTTCGCTGCTGAGTTTGGCGGCGGCCTGATGGCGCATGGCCGAAAGGGTTTGTGCAGCTTCCATATATTCGGCTTCGGTATGTGCTACGGCAGATTCAAGTGCGGCAATATCGGTTGCGGCCTGCAGGGTTTGCAGACGGTTGCTTAATTCTTCGAGTTTTGCGGGCAGCTCTTCGGGTTCGACACGGTATTTTCGCGCCGTTGACATCAGTTCACCCATGCGGCGTTCTTGTTCGGCCAATTCTTCGGGGTTGATTTCGACCCGGTTGGCAACATCACGCATATTGGCGCTGATTTCACTGAGTTCCGCTTCGATGCTGGCCAGCATATTCAGGCTTTCGGCAAAGCGCGGTTCGATTTGTTGCAGAGAATCCAACATTTTCTGGCATTGGTACAGTTGACGCTGCATGCCGTTGTCGCCGTTGATGTAGTCGGCCGTCTGTTCGGCAGCCTGCAATAATTCGGCAGCATGGGATAAGCTGCTGTGGCTTTGATTAAGGTGTTCCCACTCGCCCGGTTTGAGGTCGAGACGGTTGAGTTCGTTAAATTGCCATTCCAGCCGTTCGCGCTCGATGGCCATATTCTCAGCTTGATTTTGTGCTTCGCTAAGTGCTTTTTGCGCGTTATGCCAGTTTTGGTAACACTGTTTCACTGTTTCAGCCTGCTTTTGGGCGCCGGCAAAGGCATCGAGCAACTGGCGTTGAGCCGGTTCCTGATTGAGCGAGTGGTGGGCGTTTTGGCCGTGGATGTCGATAAGCTGCCCGCCGATGGCTTTGAGTTGGGCGAGGGTGGCGGTTTGGTTGTTGATGAAACTGCGGCTTTTGCCTTTGGCGTCGATAATGCGGCGGATGCTGAGTTCGTCGTCGCCCTCTTCAATCAGCCCTTGTTCGTAAAGGTTCTGTTTCAGCCGGTGCAGGCCGCCGATATCGAATAGGGCGGAAAGCTGCGCTTCTTTGGCTCCGGTGCGGACTTGGCTGTAATCGGCTTTGTCGCCCAAGAGCAGGCCGATGGCATCAAGCGTAATCGATTTGCCTGCGCCGGTTTCGCCG
Source organism: Neisseria dumasiana (assembly GCF_022870885.1). Lineage (NCBI taxonomy): Bacteria > Pseudomonadati > Pseudomonadota > Betaproteobacteria > Neisseriales > Neisseriaceae > Neisseria > Neisseria dumasiana. Next base: position 827,167 of record NZ_CP091509.1, read on the forward strand.
GTTAGCACGGTAAAGCCGTTTTGAAAGTTGAGATTCAGTTTTTCTACGATGACAAAATCGCGTAATGAAAGTGCCAAAAGCATCGGATTTCCTTCGGTTGAGAGGCCGTCTGAAAATGAGTTGGTTTAGAAAATCTGATTATAACTAAGATTTATCGTAGTTTGAATAAGTTTTTGTTGATGGTAATCGAATCTGATTGATTTTATGGCATTTTGTAATCGTCTGAAACAGTTTGATTGCCTGTTTTGCAGGATTTCGGAAGAGAAAGCAAGAATAATTTTTTACCAACGGAAAGAATGGCTTTCATCAAAATAAGAAATAAGCGCAGGCTGGAAAAAGGGTAGGGAGCAGGGGCGGGTTATGAACGTGTTTTGTTAACAATATCTGATTTTTTCATTCGCGGGTGCAGTAAATTCAGTTACAATAGCTCCGATTTTTTGCTTGATTTTTCCCAACATCTGAAGGATTTCAAACCATGTTTTCAAAAAGCGTAACCATTGAGCAATACGATCCCGAACTTGCCGCCGCGATGGCCAAAGAAGTGCAACGCCAGCAAGATCACGTTGAGCTGATTGCTTCGGAAAACTACGTCAGCTGCGCCGTGATGGAAGCGCAAGGCAGCCAGCTAACCAACAAATACGCCGAAGGCTACCCCGCCAAACGCTATTACGGCGGCTGCGAATATGTAGATATCGCCGAGCAACTGGCCATCGACCGCGTGAAAAAACTTTTCGGCGCCGAATACGCCAACGTGCAGCCGCATTCCGGCTCGCAAGCCAACCAAGCCGTGTACGCTTCGGTGCTGAAACCCGGCGACACCATTCTCGGCATGAGCTTGGCACACGGCGGCCACTTAACCCACGGCGCATCGGTTAATATTTCCGGCAAACTGTATAACGCCATCACTTACGGTTTGGACGAAAACGAAGTGCTGGATTACGCCGAAGTAGAACGCTTGGCTTTGGAACACAAACCGAAAATGATTGTGGCCGGTGCTTCCGCCTATGCCCTGCAAATCGACTGGGCCAAGTTCCGCGAAATCGCCGACAAAGTGGGCGCATACTTATTTGTGGATATGGCGCACTACGCAGGCTTGGTGGCCGGCGGCGAATATCCCAACCCCGTGCCTTATGCCGACTTCGTTACCACCACCACCCATAAAACCCTGCGCGGCCCGCGTGGCGGCGTGATTCTGTGCCGCGACAACACGCACGAAAAAGCCCTCAATTCCGCCATTTTCCCGAGCCTGCAAGGTGGCCCGCTGATGCATGTGATTGCCGCCAAAGCCGTGGCCTTTAAAGAAGCGTTGGAGCCGGAGTTCAAAGCATACGCCAAACAAGTGAAAATCAATGCCGCGGCTATGGCGGAAGAGTTGGTGAAACGCGGTTTGCGCATCATTTCAGGTCGCACCGAAAGCCACGTTTTCTTGGTGGATTTGCGTTCCAAAAACATTACCGGCAAAGCCGCCGAAGAAGCCTTGGGCAAAGCGCACATCACCATCAATAAAAACGCCATTCCGAACGACCCCGAAAAACCGTTTGTTACTTCCGGCATTCGCGTCGGCACCGCAGCGATTACCACCCGCGGTTTCAGCGAAGCCGATGCCCGCGAGTTGGCCAATTTGGTTGCAGATGTGCTGGAAAACCCCGAAGACCAAGCCACGCTGGAGCGTGTAGCCAAAGCTGCTACCGCTTTGTGTGAGAAAAATCCGGTTTACGGTGCCTAATCGGTTTGAATCCGTCGGATTGATAGCAACATGCCGTCTGAAAGGATATTTTCAGACGGCGTTTTTTTATGCTTAAGCGGGTTGACTATAATGCAGCGGTATGAAAACAGGAAAAGGCACGAGAACGATATGCTGCGGCCGAAGTCTTGTGCCAATACACTCAAACGAATCTGATAAAATAAGCGCATCTTCAACACAGGCCGTCTGAAAATGTTTCAGACGGCCTAAACTGCTATCCGTATCCATATGAATTATCCCATCCCCGCCCCCGCCCAAAAATCCCGCTGGCTCGGCCTTTCGCGCGGCAGCCTGCCTTTGATGCTTACCGAATGCCTGCCTGAACAACCTGTAAAAATCATTCTCACGCAAGACGTGGAGCAGGCTTTGCGGCTGCAAACCGCGTGGCAGTTTTTCCGCCCGCAGGATAAGGCGGTGTTTCTGCCCGATTGGGAAACGCTGCCCTACGAACGTTTTTCGCCGCATCAGGATTTGGTTTCGGAGCGGCTTTCTGCCTTGTGGCAGCTGAAAAACGGGCAGGCCGACGTGTTGGTGGTGCCGGTGGCCACCGCCATGCAGAAGCTCGCACCGGTGTCGTTTCTGCTCGGGCGCACGTTTTGGCTGAAAACGGGTCAAACGCTCGATATCGACGCGTTGCGCGAAAACTTGGTGGAAGCCGGTTACAGCCATGTTTCCAACGTGATTGCCGCCGGCGAATTTGCCGTGCGCGGCGGTATTTTGGATATTTTTCCGATGGGCGCGGAGTTGCCCTACCGCCTCGATATGTTCGGCGATGAAATCGACAGCATCAAAACTTTCGACCCCGACACCCAGCGCACGCTTGCTCCGGTAAGCGAAATCCGCCTGCTGCCCGCGCACGAGTTCCCGACCGACGACGACGCGCAAAAAATCTTCCGCAGCCGTTTCCGCGAAGAAATCGAGGGCGACTACAACGCCGCCACCGTGTACAAAGCCGTGAGCAACGGCCATTTCGGTGCGGGCGTGGAATATTATCTGCCGCTGTTTTTTGAAAACGAATGCGCCACATTGTTCGACTATATCGGCGAAGAAGCCGTTGTCGTGTGCCTCGGCGACGTGCACGCCGAAGCTGCGCGCTTTTGGGCGGACGTGAAAACCCGTTATGCGATGGCGCAGGGCGATGATACCTACCCGCCTTTGCATCCACAGCATTTGTATCTCAGCGAAGACCAGTTTGCAGGCCGTCTGAAACCTTATCCGCAAATCCTGCCCGACTTTCACGGCAAGCAGCACCAATTGCCCGATGTGGCCGTGAACCGCCAATCCGAAACCCCGCTCGCCGCCCTGCACGGTTTTCAGACGGCCTTTGAGGGCAGGATTCTGTTGTGTGCCGAAAGCGCAGGCCGCCGCGAAACCATGCTCGGCTTTTTTGCCCAGCATGGTCTGAAACCGAAAAGCGTGGACGGCTGGCAGGCGTTTTTAAACAGCGATGCGCCGCTGTGCATTGCCGTCACGCAGTTGGCGTACGGGTTTCAGCTGCCGTCTGAAAACGCGGGCGGTGTTTCCGAATCGGCCGAACCCGTAGGTCGGATTCTTGAATCCGACAAAACACAATCAGCGCAAATGTCGGATACAAGTATCCGACCTACGGCAGCCCATCTTTCAGACGGCCTTTCAGGTAGCCTGTCTGAAAATGTTGGTCAGACACACGAACCGGACGAAGTAGGTCGGATTCTCGAATCCGACAAAACACAATCGGCACAAATGTCGCGGCCTACAACCGGCCTTGCCGTTATCACCGAATCCGACCTCTACCAATATGTCGCCCGCAGCCGCACCGCACGCCGCAAGAAACACGTCCAAGTTTCAGACGGCCTTTTGCGCGATTTGGCCGAAATCAACATCGGCGACCCCGTGGTACACGAAGAGCACGGCATCGGCCGCTATATGGGCTTGGTCAGCATGGATTTGGGTGAAGGCAGCACCGAAATGATGCTGCTCGAATACGCCAACGAAGCCCAGCTTTATGTGCCCGTGTCGCAGCTGCACCTGATCAGCCGCTATTCCGGCCATGCCTATGAAAACGTGCAACTGCACCGCTTGGGCACCGCCGCGTGGAGCAAAGCCAAACGCAAAGCCGCCGAAAAAGCGCGCGATACCGCCGCCGAACTGCTCAATCTCTACGCCCAACGCGCCGCACAAGAAGGCTTTAAATTCCAGTTTAACGAATTGGACTACCAAGCCTTTTCAGACGGCTTCGGCTACGAAGAAACCGAAGACCAAGCCGCCGCCATCGCCGCCGTGCTCCAAGACCTCACCCAAGGCAAGCCGATGGACAGGCTCGTTTGCGGCGATGTCGGCTTCGGCAAAACCGAAGTCGCCCTGCGCGCCGCCTTCGTGGCCGTGATGGGCGGCAAACAAGTGGCCGTGCTCGCCCCCACCACGCTGTTGGTCGAACAACATGCACAAAATTTCAGTGACCGCTTCGCCGATTTTCCCGTTAAAGTCGCCCAGCTTTCCCGCTTCAACAGCAGCAAAGAAACCAAAGCCACGCTCGCCGGCATGGCCGACGGCACGGTCGATATCGTTATCGGCACGCACAAACTCGTGCAAGACGACATCCAATTCAAAAACTTGGGTTTGGTGATTATCGACGAAGAACACCGCTTCGGCGTGCGCCAAAAAGAGCAACTCAAACGCCTGCGCGCCAACGTCGATATCCTCACCCTCACCGCCACCCCCATTCCGCGCACCCTCAGCATGGCGCTCGAAGGCTTGCGCGATTTCTCGCTCATCACCACCGCGCCCAGCCGCCGTTTGGCCGTTAAAACCTTCGTCAAACCCTTCAGCGAAGCCAGCGTGCGCGAAGCCGTGCTGCGCGAACTCAAACGCGGCGGGCAAGTATTCTTTTTACACAACGAAGTCGAAACCATCGAAAACATGCGCGAACGCCTGCAAGAGTTGCTGCCCGAAGCCCGCATCGGCGTTGCCCACGGCCAATTGCGCGAACGCGAACTCGAACAAGTGATGCGCGACTTCCTGCAACAGCGGTTCAACCTGCTGCTGTGTTCCACCATCATCGAAACCGGCATCGACATCCCCAACGCCAACACCATCATTATCAACCGCGCCGACAAATTCGGCCTTGCCCAACTGCACCAACTGCGCGGGCGTGTCGGGCGCAGCCACCACCAAGCCTACGCCTACCTGCTCACGCCCGAATACATCACCAAAGATGCCGAAAAACGCCTCGATGCCATTTCCGCCGCCGACGAACTCGGCGCAGGCTTCACGCTGGCCATGCAGGATTTGGAAATCCGCGGCGCAGGCGAAATCCTCGGCGAAGGGCAAAGCGGCGAAATGATGCAGGTCGGCTTCACCCTCTACACCGAAATGCTCAAACAAGCCGTGCGCGACCTCAAAAAAGGCCGCCAGCCCGACATCGACGCACCGCTGGGCGTTACCACCGAAATCAAACTGCACAGCCCCGCGCTCTTGCCCGAAAGCTACTGCCCCGATATCCACGAGCGGCTAGTGCTCTATAAACGCCTCGCCACCTGCGAAACCGAAGGCCAAATCAACAGCGTGCACGAAGAACTCGTCGACCGCTTCGGCCTGCCCGAACAACCCGTCAAAACCCTGATCGAAAGCCACCGCATCCGCCTGATTGCCAAAGAAATGGGCATAGACGCGATCGACGCCACCAGCGACGCCGTTACCCTCACCTTCGGCAAACACCACAACATCGACCCCGCGCAGATTATCCTGCTGATGCAAAGCAACAAAAACTACCGCATGGCCGGCGCAGACAAATTGCGCGTAAGCGCGGTGATGGAAGATGTGGAAACACGGATTCAAACGGTGAAAGCGGTTTTGAAGAAATTGGGGGAGAAGTAAACAGGCTACCGGAAAGAAAAGGCCGTCTGAAATTTCAGACGGCTTCAACCAGCTGTGGCGCGGGCATCCTTGCCCGCCGCTTGCTAAATAAAGAAAGGACGACCAAATGCTTCATGCCATTATTCAAGGCAAAAGCAGCCGTTGGTTGAAAGGAGCTAAAAAAGAAGCGCTTTTATCTGCCAACAAACGCATCCATACACCTAAAGAAGATGAAATTACTTCGACCATTTTCGGGGTAATGAAATATCTCAACGCTTTTGACGTGTACCGTTTTTTTCGGAAACTATCAAAGCAAAGCATTCCAAACGATATTCAGCATGTCAGTCACCAAATCGTTTTTTGGGAACGTAGAAAACATAAGTGGACAGATAACACGGAAAGAGTGACCGAACCCGATATGCTGGTTTATTTTGAGGTGGATGGTAAAAAAGAAAGCTATATTGTTGAACTGAAGTGGGGAGCTTACTCGCATTTCGGGCACGATCAATTAGAGAGGGAGTGGGCTTGCTTTCAAGAAGGAGAAACGCATCTGATTTATTTGGCCGATATGATTCATCCTGATTTCTATCACAAACAAAAAGGACTTCCTTGGCATGCCCTCACTTGGCAACAATTTTTGGGTATCGTTTTATCGGAATGTAAGCATAATCATGGCTCATATGCTTTATATATGCAGGATTTGAGCAAGCTATTAAATGCTCTAAAAATAAAACAGTTTTATGCTTTTTCTGCATTAAAATTGCCTTCCGATTCGGAATGGCAAAATAGCCATTTTCGCATCTTTGATTTCACTCAAATTAATGTACCGATTTTAAATAATACTTGGAGAGTAACAGATGAACAGTAATATTCAGCAAGGCGTGGCAATCAGTCAGGCTTTAAATGAATTGGAAAAATTTTTCCAAGAGGTAGAAGCACTACGCAGATTATTATCCGAACAATTAAATGATTTTTTATCGAACAGTACAGAATTTCAAATAGGAGATATAGACTATATTTGTACGCAATCTGAAAGTACTTGGCTATTTCCTTGGGATAATCTGAGTATTGCTATATTTAAGAAAAAAACAAGAAAGTTGATAGATGATAAGGCTCACAGATTTATTAACTTTCAATTTTCGTTCTTCGGAGAAAGCACCGCAATTCCCGAACAACAGGCGCGGCCTATTCTTCATGTCAGTTCTTCAGAGTTACGTCACTGCCTTGATGACTTTTATGTTCGATATCCAATTGATAAAAATTGGTATTTGGGTGATTTTCCGGGAGTCTTATCTTTAGAAAAAAATGAATTAATTTGGTCAAATTATGATTATGGCGATAAATTTTGGCACTATAGTGTTGATTTATTAAGCATCAACGCAGCTAATGTTAAGCAAATTCTCATCGACCCCGTTTACCGCTTGTTACATGGTGAACCATGGGAAGTGGTTCCCGATTCTGCTTTAGATAAAGCTATTGTTCGATACGAAAACTTAGAAAGCATTCTCAAATAAAACCAATTGCCGTAGGGCGGTGATGCCCACCCTACAAATGGTAAAAACCAATAAACAAAACACAAAAAAAGGAAAACGTCATGCCCAATTTCCGCCGCCATTATGTGTTGGGGAATGTATTGTTTTCAAAATGCCGTCTGAAACCCAGTTTTCAGACGGCCTGTGATTTTTACCAACCCTCCCGATGTAAGTGCAGTTCAATGCGCAGCTGCGTAGCGGGTGCAGGCATATCGCATCATAGGCAAACGGGCAGGCAGCTCCTAACTCAGAAATGCGCGGAAGATAGGCGCAAAGGTTTTGGTCTGTGATTGCCAGCGAACCGCCTTAGACGTTATCCTGCTTGTCTTTGTACTTATCTCTAAAACGTTTTATGACGCGCCAAACTGCATTTCTGCTTCTGCTTTGCTGCTTTACCGCCGGCAATCTCCACGCCGATGATTTGTTTTCGTGGTGGCAATCTTACCGCAACACCGCCAAACCGGCCGGGCAGAAGCAGAAGAACGAATCTTACGTCCGATATTACGAAGGTGTGGTTACGGCGGTTTCAGACGGCGATACGCTGAGAATGATCGATACCCACGGCCGAAAGCACAAAATACGTCTGGCTTATATTGATGCACCGGAATTGCAGCAGGCACACGGGCAGGCTGCCCGCAGGGTGTTGGAAAAGGCCGTTTGGGGGCAAACCGCAGAAGTGCGTATTTTCGATATTGACCGTTATGGTCGGGAAGTGGCGCAAGTGTGGGTGCAGCGGCAGGATGTGAATTTAATGCAGATTCAACAGGGCTATGCTTGGCACTATGCGTCGATCGCCAAGCGCAGGCAGCACAAACAGGATTTTGCCGCCTACGCTTATGCCGAGGCGGTTGCCCGCAACCAACGGCTCGGCTTGTGGCGGGATAGGGAGCCGCAGGCACCGTGGGCATTCCGTAAGACGGAACGTGAGCGGCCGAACCGCTTTTTTCTGTGGTAAATCTTTGATTTTCTGTAAATGCAAGGGCTAAGCAGGCCGTCTGAAATGTTCAGACGGCCTGAATTTTTGCGAGCTTGAGAGGGCTTTAAAATGTTTTGGAAAATTCTACAAACATATTCTGTTTGCGGTAATCATAGAGAAACACGTTACTCTTGTTGCGGGCATGCTGCCAAGTGATGCGCGGGGTAATGCCCCAGAAATGGATATTGCGGTGCCATACGGAAAGGTTGAGCTGCAAGGATCGGTCTTTTCGGGTTTTTTGAATCGGCCAAGGCATGGGGGCGTGGTAGGTTTGTTTGCTCCATGCGGCGCGGGTGCGGGTGCTGAAGCCTTTGGGCCATTCCTGTATCCAGCCCAGCGATGCCGTCCATTGGTGGTTGCTGTTGTCGGGGTCGTGTAGGGTTTCGCGCTGGAAATCCAATCCGCCGAACCATGCTTGGCGCGGGTTGGATTGGTAAATCAGGGTGTGGCCGGTTTGGCGGCGCATGCCGTCGAAGCGGAAGCGGTGTTCGTGGTTGATTTTTTCGATGCGGGCGTATTGGTTCAGCCGCCAGCGGCGGTCGAGGCGGGTACTTATTCCGAGGGTGGCGCCGAAGCTCTCGGAATACGGTTTCAGGCCGCTTTCTTCTTTGCCGCCCCGCCACCAGCGTTTGGAAACGAACGGCATGATTTCGGCATCAAAACGGGCGTTGCGGTAGCCGATACCGGCGGCGGTGTTAACCAGCAGATCGTTGTATTGTTTGTGCGCGGGGTAGTGCTTGCCGTGGATGTCGGTGCTGAATTTGGCGGTGAAGCCGTGCGGCAGCGCCCAGTCTTTTTCTGCGCCGAGACGGTAGCTGACGCCGTGGGCACTTTCGGGTTGCGATCGGGTGTCGAGATTGCCTTGTTGTTTGACGATGGGGGCGTTGTTGATATTGGGTTCGTAGGTGTAGTTGGCTCCGCCGCTGAATTGCCAGCGGTGGCGTTGCCGCAGTTCGTCGAGAAAGCGGTTGATGGCTTGTTTTTCCGGTTCGGGCAGGTCGGATTGGGCGAGAAGTTTGGTAAATTGGTCTTTGGCGGCGAGGTCTTGGCGGTCGTAGAAGAGGGCAATCGCCAGATACATGCGGATTACGTTTAGCTCGGGTTTTTCGGCAATCAGGTTGCGGAGCCCGGCTACGGCTTCACCGAAGCGGCCTTGGTGCATGGCCAGTTTGCTTTCGGCCAATTGCAAAAGGATGGGGTCGCGGTTGCTTGAGGGCAGTTTGCGGTAAACGGGCAGTAATACGCCGATGCCGTCAAAGTCGTTGCGCAATACGCTTTTATCCAGCAGCAGGTTGAGCAGTTGCGGCCGGGCGAGCAGGGTGGCTTCGTCGATATCCTGTATGGGGGCGGGGGCTGCTTCGGCGGGTTGCCATACGGGCTGTTCGGATACTAGTTCGGGCAGTTCGGGTTGGACGGGTTCGGGTTTTTGTTCGGGCGTGAGTGTTTGTGCCGTTGCGGTGCATGTGAACAGTAACAAGGCAGTGGTGAAGCTCGTTTTGGCGAAACCGGCTTTGCCGGTTTTAGCGAAACTCGCAAAGCTCGTTTTCAGACGGCCTGAACGGTGTGTGTCGGTTTGCATGGTATGTGATGTCGTGAAGTAAGATAAGCGGTGTAATAAACCGCAGGTCGGTTCGATATGGTGTGCGCTGTGGCACGGCTCAGGCCGTCTGAATGTTTTTCAGACGGCCTTTAGTGTTTAAAGCCTGTTGTTTAGAACTTCATTTCAAACCCTACGGTAATGTTGCGGCCGGGTGCGGCGAACTGTTGGTAGTCGGAACCGGGTACTTTTTGCTGCGACAGGGAGTTGATAGAACTTTGGCGCACGGTTTCCCAAGTCAGATAACGGTAGTTCATGGCGTTATAAATGCCCGCTCGCAGGGTGGCTTTTTTCCACGGACGGTAATAGCCGATCAAATCGACGGTTGTCCACGGTTTGGTCGCCGCTTTGGTAACGGCGCGGTTGATAGTAGGGCCGGTATCCGAATAGGCTTTGCTGATGAGTTCCTGCGGGTTTTTGCCGCGCGAGTGTATCCAGTTCATCGACATTCCCCATTTTTCGGAAGGGGCGTCGTAATTCAGCCCGAGCACATAGCGCGAGGGCTGGATGGTTTCGAGCGGATAGTCGGCCAGCCAAGTGTAGCGTTCGGGGTGGTTGTTAAACAGGCGTTTGGCCTTGATGCGGTTGTAGGCCATGTTTAACGACAAGCCTTCGGGCAGTTTGCTCCACATGCCGTTCAAGTCTATCGACGAGCGGATATTGATACCGTTCAGATCGGTGTTTTGAAGGTTGAAGTTACCGATATTTTGGTAATTGTTTTTGTCGGTTTTGGTGATGGCATAGGCAATCAGGTCGCGGTAGCGGCTGTTGAACATGCTCAGTTCGATATTGCCGAAGTTGCCTTTAAACGTGAGGCCAAATTCTTGGTTGAACGATTTTTCCGGCTCCAAATCGGCAACGTAGTGGACTTTGCTGTCGCGCGGGATGCCCGGCACGTTGTAACCGTAAAGCTCTTGGAAGCTGGGCACGCGGAAGCCGTTGGAGGCGCGGTAGGAAAGCGCCCATCTGCTGTTGGGTTTGACAACGAGGCCGGCATTCCACGAGCGGTTGGTGTAGTTTTTGTTTTTAATGGCAACATCTTCGGAGCGGAAACGGTGGCGGTCTAAGCGCAAGCCGAGGCCGAGATCGATGTATTTTCCCAAGGCTATATTGTCGCGCAGGGCGAGATAATAGCTGTTGCCCTTAATCGGTTTGCGCGAGCAGGTTTCGATCTTCCAATCGATACAGGGATATACATCATTTATAACGGTACCCAAGTCTTTATAAATGTCGATGACGCGCTTTTGCCCGTTGATAACGCGGGTTTCCGTGCCTATTCTGACTTGGTTTTTCTGTGCAGAGGTTTCGCGGAAAGCTTTGGCAAAGCTCGAATCGAAATGGTCGTAGCCGGCTGCAATTTGAACGTCGTGTTTGCTGCGCCCCCACTGCCATTTTTTGTTCCATTTGGTGTTGAACAACGTATGGTTTTCGGTGTAGTCGATTTGCTCTTCACTTAAAAAAGAACCGGGTTTGTCTTTGCTGGGGGCGCAGTTGAGCGTTGTGCTGTAATCCGGATAGCGGGAACAGTGTGCGTGAACGGTTCCGGTGTCGGTTTTAATGTTTTGGCGGTCGATGCTCAGCTCTAAAGCGTCGGCCCAAGTTCCGCCTTCTTGAGGTTTGTAGCGGTAGGCGATGCCGTTACGCATTTTGCTGTGCCGCTCTTGCAAGAAGCGGGCGCGCGACCACAGCAGCTTGGAGTAGCCTTCGCGGAGATCGTTGCGCCAAACGCCGTCATCGTTCAGCTCGAAGATGGGTTTGGATAAAGGCGGGTAGTAGGAGGGGTAGCGCATGTCGCGACTGTCGTAGTTCTGTTTGGTGTGTTCCGTCAACCAGCCGATATGATGCTGCGGAGAAATATGGTAGCCCAAACGTGCCAACCACGAACCGCTGCGGTATTCCATCGGATTGGGGCGGATGCGGTTGCTGCCGGTGTATTCTTTGGCTGAAACGGTTTCTTTTTTGTGCCGCATCGCATGGCTGCGCTGGGCTTCTTCTTCGGGCGTGTAAGGCTCGGTGCGGCTTTGCGGCTGCCATAAGTCGGAGCGGGTAGGGGTGGATTTGTGGCGGATAACATCGGGTTCGTCTTCAAAACGGAACATATTGTTGCTCAAGAGGCCCGGCTCTCCGCGCAGGTCGTATTTGTCTTCGTAAACATGTTGTTTGTAAAACGATTGGCTGGTGTTGCCCGCATCTTTGTGGATGTTGATTTCGTTGCCTTTGCGGTGGGTGTATTGCAGCAAACCTTCAAAACCTTTATAGCTGAACGCGCCGCCGAGGGTTTGGGCGAATCGTTTGTCTTTGCTGCTGTAAACCGATTTGCCGGTCAGCCCCCATTTTTCGCCTTCTTGAAGAAAATCGCCGACGTTTTTGGTGTGGTAGTTTACCGAGCCGCCCAAGCTGCCGCTGCCGGCTTCAACGCTGTTGCTGCCTTTGCTGATTTCTACGGCCGATACGTTTTCATATTCGATTTCGTTCATGGAGCCGCTGCCGCCGCTGGACGAAGTGGTGTCGGCATAGGATTGCAGTTGGGGAATGCCGTCCACCGATACCTGTACGCGGTTTTTGTCCACCCCGCGGATGGAAAACCCGCTGCTGCCGCCCCGGCCTTGTTCTACCACGGAAATACCCGGGTCGTAGCGTACCAAGTCGCGGATATTCAGCACTTGTTCTTTTTCGAGCTGTTCGGCATTTTTAACCACTTTGCCCAAGCCGGTAACTTCTTGGGTTTTGCGGTTGATTTTTTTGGGCGCGGTTACATACACGGTGTCGAGTTCGACCGCACTTTCGGTTTGCGCTTGGTCAGCAGCGTGCAGGTTGCCGGAAAATGCGGCAAAACATAGGGATAACGAAGTTACGATGATTTTTTGCTGTGGTGAGGGATGAGTAGTAAACATAATGGTTGTCTGCTGTATTGATTTATGATTGTTGTCGGTATCGGCGGATAAGGCCGTCTGAAAACTCGGGCGGCTAGGCGGCAGGATGAAACGGGCAAACCGCCTCTCCTGCCGGGTTCAGCCTGCGGCTTATTCTTGTTTGGTTGCGCCGAATACCGCACCTGCGCGGATATCTGTGCTGTCTCGGTCTTTATCCGGTGAGTTGTAGATCAGCGTGCCGCCCAGTTCGCGTGCGCCGGGGCCGTAGAAACCGCCCTCCACTTTGGCATCGGGAACATAGGCGGAATAGCCTTTAGTGAGATTACCCGGGTCGAAGGGGAAGCTGCCGTCGGTATAGCCTCGGCCTGTAAAGCCGCTGCCGTTGATATTGGCTTCGATATTGAATACTCTGCGGCTGTCGGTGCCGATTAATGCGCCGTTCAGCTTTTTGTTATCAAAATCAACGTCAAATGATGAAACGCCGGATCTGCTGCTTGAGCTGATGTTTTTCATGGTGGCGTTATGACCGTAGTCGGGGTTGCCGAATGCGTGGCGTTGCGGCGGTTGTACTTTGATAAAGCCGGTCCAGCTGCCTAAGTATGTGGCTTTTCCTGATTGCGGCAGATCGGATACGGGGGTTCTTTCGCCTTGAAGATAGAGGGCGTGCACGGGGTCTTGCCCTGCTTTTTCCTGTAACACGAATTGACCGAAGCGCAGATAGCTCAAGTTGCTGCAACACACCTGCACGAACTCGCGGGGCTTGCCTTCGCTGTTTTCCGGCAGGGTAATGCTGTGGGTTTTGCCTGTTGTGTCGGAACCTATTTCGGCGTTGGCGTTTTTCAGCATTTCGTCAAGCTCGGCTTTTTCCAAGTCGAAAACTTTGTTGCCGAAACGCAGTTTCATGGCATAGCCGAAATTGGCCAAAGGTTTGCGCTCGGTTTCGGTGAGGTGTTGGCGGACTTGGGGTTCTTTTTCTTCTTCTTCGGTAAAGTCTTCTTCTGTAAGGGCGTCGTTTGCGGCGGTGTCGGTTTCGTTGATTTCTTCTTCGTCCTCTTCGTACTCCACATCAACCCGTTTGGGAACGGTAATATAGAAAGCGTCTAATAATGCATTGGTTTTTTTAGGTTGGTTCGGATTGTCGCTATCGCGTTTTGCGCCGAATACGACAAACAAAGAGTTGTCGTTGGCTAAGAATTTGCCGGCAAGCTCTTGGGCTTCGGGGCCGTAGAAACCGCCTTCGAGCAGGTTGGAGTCGGCAGCAAAAAATGCTTTGTCTAAGGTTGAAGAGTCGTCGTTTACCTTAGATAAGGCTTTTCCGGTAAAGCGGTTGCCGTTGAGCTGTGCTTCAATGTCGTACAGCTTCCTTTTGGATTCGATGCGTGATTCGTAATGAAGCCCGCCTGTCATGCTTTTATCGGCGAAATTAACGGTAAAGTCAGACGTATATTTTTTGTCGGTAGTCTCATTTGCTTGGCCGGTTGCACTGGCAATATCGCCGTTACCTTTCAGGCTGTTAAAACCGTTGCCGAGGTGAGGGTTGCTTCCAGGCTCTTTTCCTTTGCCTTTTTTTACGTCGCTCATGAAATACCACTCACCCCGATAGTTTACGTTGTTGTCAACGGGAAGGGCGGCTGCGGCAGAGGTGCCGTGATAAAAGGTGTGAACGTTCCAGCCTTCTCTTTGCGTATACCATTTTAAATCGCCCTCTTTATCCCTAACCGTTTCTTCAATTACTTCGGGATAATCGGCAGTAACGTGGCCGAAGCGGATATATTGGTATTTCCCTTCTTGCTGTTTGCCTGTGTGATAAACATGATGAGCCCCGCGGTTATTAGGGTCGTTCTGCATTTCTTTCAGCTTGGGAATAGTCAAATCTGCATCGTTAACGGCTTCGACATCGTTGGGATTGAGCGGTATGTAGATTTCCGCTTCGGTAGGATTGCCCGATGCGTCCAACAACGGATTGCCGTTTTGATCGTGCTTGGCTCTGTTGCGGCGCAAGCCTTTCATCACAAAACCTGCGGCAGGTTGTTTTAAGGCAGCCTGCTCTTCCGGATTTTGGCGAGGTTCGGGTACTTTTTCTACTTTGGGCGGTTCGGGTAGCGGGGGCGGTTCGGGGTTGACGTTCAGCGTATCGAAGCTGCCGCCCGCGCAAGCGGTAAGCATGGCGGTAAGGCTGCAAAGTGAGAGTGTTTTGAGCTGCTGCATCTATTGTTTCCTTATATCGTATCAATGGTGTTTTGTAACAACGGTTTTTTTAATGTGTTGTTTAAAGCGGGGAAGCATACTGATTCATTACGCCCAACATCTGTTAAATATCAAGGTGTTCGTTTTTGTAAATATGCGTTAATCCGATAAGTTGTGTTTGATAATATTTTTATGCAAAACAGGTTCTTATCGAAGAAGATGTTGCTTTGGAAATCAGTAAAACTGGGAGTAATCCCGATAGATGGTTTGGCTTGTGCGTTAAAAAGCATTTGTTATGTGAGAAGCGTATATTTAATGAAAAGACCGTAAATCATTACAATCTATTTCGTTTTTTAAAATATTAAATCAATATGTAATTTATGTAAATAGGAATTATTTGTAATTTTATTGAAAGAGTAGGGAGTAGATGTCAAACCGATGGCAGCCAAAGTTTAAGCCGGGTGAAGTAGGGGGATGTGGCAAGCGGGCAAACATCGGGCTGACTACCCAAAGGAAAGATGGCGTATAATCAATATATTTTTGATAAAGAGGCCGTCTGAACGATGTTCACGGCCGATAATGATAATATTTCAGGAACCTTACCATGACCGAAACCATAGAACGCGACAGCATGCAATACGACGTTGTGATTGTCGGCGCGGGCCCCGCAGGTTTGTCCGCCGCCATACGGCTCAAGCAGATGGCGGAGCAGTCGGGGCGTGAAATCAGTGTATGCGTGGTGGAAAAAGGTTCGGAAGTGGGGGCGCATATTTTATCGGGTGCGGTTATTGATCCGGTTGCGTTAACTGAACTGCTGCCCGATTGGAAAGAATTGGGCGCGCCGCTTACCCGCAGCGTTACCGCCGACCAAGTGCTGTTTCTTACCAAAAACAAAGCCGTCAAACTGCCCGTTACCCCCAATTTCGACAACCACGGCAACTACATCATCAGCCTCGGCGCGTTGTGCCGCTGGCTGGCGGAGCAGGCGGAAAACCTCGGTGTTGAGATTTACCCGGGCTTTGCCGCATCGGAAGTGCTGTACCATCCCGACGGCTCGGTGAAAGGCATCGCCACCGGCAATATGGGCGTAGGTAAAGACGGCGAACCGACCGACAATTTCCAGCCCGGCATGGAATTGTGGGCGCAGCAAACCATTTTTGCCGAAGGCTGCCGCGGCTCGCTCACCCGACAACTTATCCAAAAATACGCGCTCGACCGCGATTGCCAGCCGCAAACCTACGGCATCGGCATCAAAGAGATCTGGGAAGTGCCCGAAGGCTGCTGCCAACCCGGATTGGTGGTGCACAGCACGGGTTGGCCGCTGGATAGCAAAACCTACGGCGGCTCGTTTATCTACCATCTCGACAATAATCAGGTGGCCGTCGGCTTCGTGGTCGGTTTGGATTATCAAAACCCCTATCTTTCGCCGTTTGAAGAATTCCAACGTTTCAAAACCCACCCCGAAATCCGCAAAACTTTTGAAGGCGGTCGCCGCATCGCTTATGGCGCGCGTGCGCTTAGCGAGGGCGGTCTGCAAAGCCTGCCCAAGCTCTCGTTTAAAGGCGGTGTGCTGGTGGGCGATGCGGCGGGCTTCTTGAACGTGCCGCGCATCAAAGGCATCCACACCGCCATTAAATCGGCCATGTTGGCTGCCGAGGCTGTGTTTCCGATTTTGGAAAATTTAGAAGAGGTCGAATCGTTTGAACACGGCAAAGAAGCCGTTGCTTACGAAGATTTGTTCAAACAAAGCTGGGCACACCGCGAGCTTCACGCCGCACGCAATATCCGCCCGTCGTTCAAATGGGGCTTGTTCCCCGCTATGGCTTATACCGGTTTGGAACAATATGTATTCAAAGGCAGAACGCCGTGGACGATCAAGCACCACGGCACCGATCACGGTTCGCTGAAAAAAGCCGCGGCCTGCCGCCCGATCGATTATCCGAAACCCGACAATACATTAACATTCGACCGCCTGAGCAGCGTGTTTTTGGCCAACATCAGCCATGAAGAAAACCAGCCGTCGCACCTCACGCTGAAAAATCCGCAAACTATGCTTGATGTGAATGTGCAGGAATACGCGGCCCTCGAAACCCGCTATTGCCCGGCGGGTGTGTATGAAATCGTGGAAGAGGGCGGCAAACCGCAACTGCAAATCAACGCCCAAAACTGCGTGCATTGCAAAACCTGCGATATCAAAGACCCTACCCAGAATATCGTTTGGATCTGCCCCGAAGGTGCAAGCGGGCCGAATTATGGCGCCATGTAAACATAAAGGCCGTCTGAACATAAACAGCGTGTAATCATCAGTTTTCAGACGGCCTCAAACACCATCAGGCCGTCTGAAAACTTTTTCTCCCGCATCGACATGCGCCGATTGCATCCGAAAATTCATCATCTGTTTCTATTTATTGACCATGCAACTCTTCAAATATCTTCAATCCCAAGGAATAGGCAGCCGCAAAGAATGTATGTGGCTGATTGAAAACGGCTGCGTTGCGGTTAACGGAGTGGTTCAGGATTCACCGCGCAGCACGGTTGAGCCGAAAGAAGTACAAAGCTTGGAAATTGACGGCAAAGCATACACCGTTGTGCCCATGCCGTATTTTTATATCGTGCTCAACAAACCGGCAGGCTACGAAACTTCCCATAAGCCCCAGCAGTATCCCAGCGTATTCAGCCTGTTTCCCGACCATATGCGCAATATCGACATGCAGGCCGTTGGGCGTTTGGATGCCGATACAACCGGTATCTTGCTGATTACCAACGACGGCGGCTTCAACCACAGGCAAACCTCGCCCAAGCATAAAGTGGCCAAAGTTTACCGCGTTACATTAAAACATCCTGCCGACGAAACTTTGTGCGAAACGCTGAAACAAGGCGTATTGCTTCACGATGACGATGAAACCGTTGCCGCTGCCGATGCGGTTTTGGAATCGCCTAACGTGTTGGTGATGACGATTACAGAAGGCAAATACCATCAGGTAAAACGCATGATTGCAGCCGCAGGCAATCGGGTTGAGCAGCTCCACCGTACACGTTTCGGGGATTGGACAGCCGATAATATGCCGATTGGGAATTGGCGGTTTTTATATTTGTAAAGAAATGGAAAGAAAAAGAAAGCTTTTCTGGTATTTTTTATATTGAAAACAATGCTATATATATTTATCCATTTCATTTACATAACTTAATACTAAAATTCATGAACTAATATATAATTCACATGTCTGAGTAACACTTGCTCCGAAAGGAGTGAGTAAGTGAGTAAGACGTTTTCCCCGTAATGTGTTTGGCCATCTATACTTTTCCCCTTAGTATAGATGGTTTTTTTTATCTCTGAAAAATTTATTGTTTAGATAATAGTATTTATATTAACTGTTTTGGATTTACTGTTTTTGTAGCGTCCGAGTTTGGGATAAAGTGACGAGGCCGTCTGAATATTTTTTTCAGACGGCCTCTTACGGTTTCAGTCAAAACAGTTCAGCCTTGGCAATCGAGCATATCTTTGCGGATATCGCGCAGCACGAATGCGGCAGTGTCTTCATCTTCGGCTTGAACCCACACAAACAGCTTGGCGATGATTTTGCCGAGAAACACTTTTTCCAGTGCGTCGGCATCGCCCAGCCGGTATTGCGTTAAGAAAGCGGCAATGTCTTCAGGCAGTGCGGTGTGTGCGGCTTGGCGTATATCGGCGAAGCGTTTGTCGCTCTCTACGCGCATGAGCAGGGTTTGGTTTTTATCGGGTTTGATGCCTTGCTCTTTTTCTTCGAGGGTGGCACGGGTAAATTGGTCGTAAATTTCCGCGTAGAGCATATCGTTCGGGCCTTCGAAAATGGTAAAGGGGCGGATGTCGATGGCGATATTGCTGGCGGGATGACCCCGTTCGAAACCTTTGGCACCGAGCAGTTTTTGCAGGATTTGTGCTGCGCCGTAGGTGTATTCGGTGGCTAAAGTTTTAATGATGTTGGCTTCCATCAATTGGTGTGCGACGGGGGCATCGGGGGCAACGCGGTTGCAGGTAAAGCGGTAGAGCACTTGCGAGATGCCGTAACGGTGCATGATTTCGCGGCATTCGCGGGCAACGAATTTGATGTCTTGCTGCACGAAACGGCGCATGTTTTCGATGATGTATTCCATAATGCCGTGGGTCATGCCCACCAGTTGCAGGCGGCTGCGGATGAAAATGTTTTGGAATGCGCGCAAGCCGGCGGCATCGCTTTCGGAAAGTTTCATCACGCAGTCGGCGGGAATGTGTGCATCGATGCTGTTAACGGAATAACGAACGGCGAGCAGCCCTTCCGATTTGAGGGTTTCGCAGCGGATGTATTGTTTGGGCACCAGCAGCAGATTGATGGTTTTTGAGAGTTTGCCGTTTTTGCGTTCTTTGGCGGCAACGAGCAGAAATTCGCTTTGCGAATTGCCTTGCCAGTATTTGGTTGCGTTAACGTAAACGGTTTGATCGTCGGTATATTCGTAATATGACTGCATTTCGCGGGCGATCGCGGCACCCGAGGTTTCCGGCTCGGTAATGGCCAAGCCGCCGCCTTCGCCGTTGAAAATCAAATCGAGACCGGTACGGATTTGGGCTTCGTTGCCAAACTCGGTTAAGGGCTGCAAAACCAATGCGCCTTCGATACCGGTGCGCAGGGTAACGGGTACGCCGTAGTGTCCGGCAATGCGCAACACTTCCTGAATTTCAAATTGGCTGCTTTTTCTGCCGCCGTGTTTCTCCGCCAGAAAAGGCAGCAGCAGGCCGGCTTTTTTAAGCTCCAACCATTTGTTTTCAGGAAGATATTGCATTAAATCTAGGCCGTCTGAAAAAATGCGTTTGAATGCAGATTCGATATGCGCCAAAAAAGCAGCGGTGTTCATCTGAATGAGCTGTGTTTCCAAAATGCCTGATGCCATGATGATCTGTATTTCCGGTTTAGAGTAAAATTTCTATTTTATATCATATTCGCGGCAATTTGATAATGGCAGATAAAAAATAAGTTGTTCGGCGGCAAACAACGGTAGGAGACTTTTGCTCCCCTGCTTGCTTCGCATAACGAACACCGAGGTATCACGGAGATGTAAAGTTGTTGGGTAAGTGGCTCAAGAAGGTTGGCGGTAACGGCGCAACCATTCGCTTGGGCTTATGCCGGTTTCGCGCGTGAATACCCGGCTAAGGGCGGCTGCGTGGCTGTATCCCACTTTTTCGGCTACCAGCGCGACAGGCATACCTTTTTGTAGCAGGGTTTGGGCAACGGCGATGCGCCAGTTGGTAAGGTAGGCGAGCGGGGCTACGCCCATGGTGTTTTTGAAATGGGCGGCGAAAGCCGAGCGCGACATGGCGGCTTGTTCAGCCATGTTTTCCACCGTCCATTCGTATTCGGGTGTTTGGTGTATTTTTTGCAGCAAGCCGCCCAGTTTTTTATCTACCAAACCTTTCAACAGGCCGGTTTGTAATTTGTTGTTGGTTAAACAATAGCGTACAACCTGAATGGTAAAGTAGGCGCACAGATGGTGTATGGCGGCGTGGTAGCCGTAAGAGCGGCTGCTGCTTTCTTTGAAAATTTCATCGGCAAGCGCATGCAGATGGGGCTGGTTGTCTAGAAACAGCACTTCCACCCGGTCAACGGTGTGTACCAGCGGGTTGCGTATGCCTTCGCCGAAATCGAAGTTGATACACAACATGCTCAAGCCTTCTTTGTCTAGAGGGTGAACATGATGCAAAACGCTGCTCGGTGAAAAAACGATACAGGGGCGTTCTATCAATATGGTTTGGTTTTCCGATAAATTCAGCAGGCAACGACCTTGGCGGATGAAGTGGAGATAGCCTTTGTTCGGCTCGTCGAAACTGCCGGTTCGGCACAGTTGGCCGATAAAGAAAAGATCGGTTCTGAATTGAAAATGGGTAAACAGGTGGGAGAGGCTGTCCATTAAGACTTTCGGTTAAGAAATGTGGATTAACGGTTAAATTGCTGTGGCGTGTATTGATTAGAATACACCTGCTTTTGTTAGAAGTTAAATATTATCTACATTATCATAAAGGAAAATCTTATGTCAGACCACAAAGAAGAGCAAATCGACCAATCCCGCCGCGATGCTTTGGGCACAGGTTCCCGCCTTGCGATGGCGGCCACTGTTTTGGGTGCAATGGGTGTTGCTGGCACGGCCGGTGCGGCGGCACAACCGGCGGGTAAGCAAGGTATTTACGACGAGCCTAAAGAATACGGCATGAAGCGTTACGGTATGAAAATCGACCCGAAGCGTGTTGCGCTGGTGGTGGTTGACCCGCAAATTGATTTTCTAAGCCCGAAAGGCGTATTGTGGGGTGCGGTAGGCGAAAGCGTAACCGAAAACAATACCGTAGCCAACATAGAACGCCTGTTTAAAGCGGCCAAAGCTGCCGGTATGCTGACGGTGGTTTCGCCCCATTACTATTATCCTCAAGACCATCAGTGGGAATTCGGCGGCCCGGGCGAACATGCCATGCACGCTTTGGGTATGTTTGACCGCAAAGGCGCATACACTCTCGAAGGCTTCGAAGGTTCGGGCGCCGACTTTATGCCCCAATACAAACCTTATATTTTCGACGGCAAAACCGTGATTGCTTCGCCGCACAAAGTGTTCGGCCCCGAAACCAACGATGTGGTGTTGCAGTTGCGCAAACGCAAGATCGATCAGGTGATTTTGGCAGGTATGTCGGCCAACTTGTGCATCGAGTCCCATCTGCGCGAATTGGTTGAGCAAGGCTTTGAAGTGGCGGTTGTGAAAGATGCCACCGCAGGCCCCCGCCTCCCTGAAGGAGACGGCTATCTGGCGGCATTGGTTAACTTCCGCATTATTGCCAACGATTTGTGGACAACCGACCAAGCCGTGAAAAATATCAAAGGCTGATTCGGAAAAACCGTAGGTTTCACCGAGTATTTTTAGGAAGGCATTCAGACGGCCTGTTGGGGGGTGCTCCATCGGGCCGTCTGAATTGTCTATATTATGGGGAAGAGGCCGGCCGGTTATAGACAGCACCCATACCCCGCGCCATAATTGCGGTGTTTCAAGCGAATTGTTGACGGAAGAATAATATGACCGAAGCCGTATTAACCCACATTCAAAATGTGATCGATTCCCGCAAGGGGCAAGATCCGCAAACTTCTTACGTTGCCCAGCTGTTGAGCAAAGGCGGCGATAAAATTTTGAAAAAAGTCATCGAAGAAGCAGGTGAAGTATTGATGGCTTCCAAAGACGGCGACAGCGCGCATTTGGTTTACGAGGTCGCCGATTTGTGGTTTCACACGCAGGTACTGCTGGCGCATCACGGTTTGCGGGTTGAAGATGTATTGAACGAACTGGCACGCAGGCAGGGTTTGTCGGGTTTGGCAGAAAAAGCCGCGCGGCAGGAAAGCTGAATTTGTATTAAAATCCATGAACAAGATACAGAGGCCGTCTGAAGATTCGGTTTCAGACGGCCTTTCTTTTAGCATGATGATTGTGCTGCCTGATGCGCCGCCGTTGGTATACCGAACAGGCCGCCCGCTGTATTTCGGAGTATATGATGACAGACTGTATTTTTTGCAAAATCGTCGATAAGCAGATTCCGGCCGGAATAGTTTATGAAGACGACGACATGCTGTGTTTTAAAGACATTAACCCCGCAGCCCCCGTGCATTTGCTGCTGATTCCCAAAACACATTTCGATTCGCTCGCGCACGCCCGTCCCGAGCATGAAGCACTGTTGGGCAAAATGATGATGAAAGTGCCGCAAATCGCCGAAGCCAACGGATTGGGCAACGGGTTCAAAACCCAAATCAACACAGGTAAAGGCGGCGGGCAGGAAGTGTTTCACCTGCACATCCATATTATGGGGCGGCCGGTTTAAACCGCGCATATATAGTCAATCCACCCTACCTTTACTGCGGCTTGCTGCCTTGTATTCAAAAGGGGGTGTAATTGACCATAGGCCGTCTGAACCATTTAAACTGAATTAACCAATCAATAAACATAAGGATCTGATTATGGGTAGCTTTTCTATCTGGCACTGGGTTGTGGTGCTGGTGATCGTGGTGCTGGTGTTCGGCACCAAAAAACTGCGTAATGTCGGCAAAGACTTAGGCGGTGCAGTGCATGATTTCAAGAAAGGTTTGAACGAAGGCACTGAAGAAGCCGGTAAAAAAGACGACGTGATCGAACATCAAAAAGACGACAACAAATCGGCTTAACCCATGTTTGATTTCGGTTTCAGCGAACTCTTGCTAACCGGCGTGATTGCGCTGGTGGTACTCGGCCCCGAACGCCTGCCCAAAGCCGCCCGCATGGCAGGGAGCTTGGTCGGGCGCGTACAGCGCATGGCCGGCAGCGTGAAGCAGGAATTGAGCGCGCATATCGAAATGGAAGAGTTGCGCAAGGCCAAGAGCGAGTTTGAATCTGCCGCCGAATCGCTGCGCAGCGGATTGGGCGGCACGGGCGAAAGCTTGCGTAAAGAGTTGGATGATATTTCAGACGGCCTTAAAGTGCCTGCATGGGAGCGCGTGCCGGAGCAACGCACACCTGCCGATTTCGGTTTGGACGAATACGGCAATCCGCTCGGCAATACGCAGCCCGACGCTGATTGGCCGCATTATTCCGTGCCGTCAGAACATCATGCCGCCAACGTCGGCGGTTTTCAGACGGCCTCCATCCGCAAGCAGGCCATGCGGCGCAAGCGCGATATGCGCCCGCGCCACCGTCCGAAACCGCAACTGCGCGTCCGCAAAAAGCATCCGCAATGAAGTGAGTAAACGGTGTCTGAATCAGAACAACAAGCCCAACAACCTTTGGTCGAACATTTAATCGAACTGCGCCGCCGCCTGATGTGGATCATCGGCGGCCTGTTGATCTGCTTTTTGGGCCTGATGCCTTTTGCCCAAAAACTCTATACCTTCGTGGCCGAGCCGCTGATGGCTTCGCTGCCGGCCAATACCAGCATGATTGCCACCGACGTAGTTGCGCCGTTTTTCGTGCCGGTAAAAGTTACGCTGATGGCGGCTTTTTTATTGTCGTTGCCGCACACGCTGTATCAGGTTTGGGCGTTTGTTGCACCCGCCCTCTATCAAAATGAAAAACGCCTGATTACGCCTTTGGTATTGTCGAGCATGATTCTGTTTTTTGCCGGCATGGCATTCGCCTATTTCTTGGTGTTTCCGGTGGTGTTCAAATTTCTGGCCGGTGTGACGCCCATCGGCGTGAACATGGCGACCGACATCGACAAATACCTGTCGTTTGTGTTGGGCATGTTTGTCGCATTCGGTACCACGTTCGAAGTGCCGGTGGTGGTGGTTTTGCTGAACCGCATGGGCGTGGTTTCACTGGAGCAGTTAAAGTCGGCCCGGCCTTATGTGATTGTGGGCGCGTTTGTGATTGCCGCCGTCATCACGCCGCCCGACGTGATTTCGCAAATCATGCTGGCCGTGCCGTTGGTGCTGCTTTATGAAGCGGGTTTGTGGTTTTGCCGTTTTGCGAAGCCGTTGTCGCGCAGGCAGGAAAGTTGAAAGTGAGAAAACACCATGTATGTGCCCAAAGTATTCCGGCAAAACGATGTGGGTGAAATTCACCGCTTTATTGAAAGCCATCCGTTGGCGACGTTGGTTGTAGAGAGGGGCGGTATTTTGCAGGCTGCCCATATTCCTGTTTATCGGCACGACAACGGCACGGAACAGGGCGTATTGCGCGGCCATTTCGCCAGAGCCAACCCCATCTGGCAGGCGGCGGAGCATACCGGCAATCGCTGGCTGGCCATTTTTCACAACAGTGGTTGTTATATTTCTCCGAATTGGTATCCGAGCAAACACAGGGAACACAAAGCCGTGCCGACTTGGAATTATCAGGCTGTGCATGTGGGTGGAACGATGCGTTTGATTGAAGAGCCGCAGGAAGTGCGCGGCATATTGGCTTCGCTCAGTGCGATACATGAGTCGGCACAGCCCAAGCCGTGGCAGCTCGAAGATGCACCTGCCGATTATATTGATGCGATGAGCAAGGCGGTGGTGTGTTTTGAGATGGAAATAGAAACGATTGAAGCAGCCTACAAACTCAGTCAAAACAAACACGAAGAAGACCGCACGGGCATTATCGACGGTTTGCAGCAAACCGGCGGCGAAGCGGAAGGGTGCATGGCCGAAAAAGTCGCATCTTTCTCTCAAACTTGAATGATTGATGAAAGCCAAACTGTATCGGCATCGCTTTTACATGGGCATGGCGAAGCGGTGAAGCAACGTGATCAGGCCGTCTGAAAATATTTTAGCGAAACCAGCTTTGCTGGTTTTCAGACGGCCTTAACCGTTTTTAAGCTAAAATGCCGTTTGCATTTCTTGATCAGCCGCATAAAACTAATTCTCTCAAAGGCCGTCTGAAAACAATACGATTTTTCAGACGGCCTCACATTAAACAGATTGAACGATGAATACACTTGCCGATAAAAAACACTGGTCGCATACCGCCGCCGTTATCAGCCTGTGCGGGCTGATTGCCGTGAGCCTTGCTTGGGAGCTTTGGATTGCGCCGCTGCGCCCGGGCGGCTCGTGGCTGGCCTTGAAAGCCTTGCCTTTGTGTCTGCCGCTGGCGGGCATTTTGAAAGGCAGAGTTTACACTTTCCAATACAGCTGCCTGCTGATACTGTTTTATTTTGCCGAAGCGGTGGTAAGGCTGTTTGACGCTGCGCCCGCCAGCCGCGCCTGTGCAGCCGCCGCATTATTGTGCAGCAGTGTGTTTTTTGCAGCCTGTTTGGCATTTGTTAGGTATCAGAGAAAGGCGGTGCGCCATGTTTAACCGTTTTTCAGACGGCACGGCTACGGTATGGTCGTGGCGGTTGTGGCCGGTGTGGCTGTGTTTTGCGTGTATCTGCATCGCGCCTTTTGTGTCGCTGTACCGCGTAGGGCCGCTATCCAGCTTTTATCTTGAAGCAGGTTCTTTGGCCGGTGCGGTTTTATTGTTGTTGTTGACTGCGTTAACAGGCCGTCTGAATGTGCGCCTGCCTGCGGCTTCGGTTTATTTTTTGGCTTTGGCCGCTTTTTGGTGGCTTCAGGCGCGGTTGATGAATCTGACTTATCCGGGCATGAGCGATTTGGCGGTATCGGCTTTTGTGATCATTGCGCTGGCGGCTTGGGCTTGCCGCAGCTGGGTTGCCGGGTTCGGGCAGGAGCGGATAGTGTCGGTGCTGGCGTGGACTTTGCTGTTCGGTGCGTTGATTCAGTCGGTAGTGGTGGTGATGCAGTTTACCGGCTGGGCATCGGCGGAAATGTTCCGCGGTATCATATCCTACCGCGGTTTGCGCGAAGTAAGCGGGCAACTCGGCCAGCGCAACCATTTGGGCCATTATCTGATGTGGGGTACGCTGGCTGCATCTTACCTGTGGGCGGCGCGCAGAATGCCCGGTTGGCTCGGTTTCGTATTGGTGCTGCTGTTGACTTCTGCGCTGGGCTTGGTCAATTCGCGCACCATTCTCACTTATGTGGCGGGTGTGGGTCTGCTGTTGCCCTTCTGGCGCTGGCGTAGCGGAGCGGGCAGCAACCGCATGGTCGGCATCGTGCTGTTTGCGTTGGTGATGACGTTGCTGGTTCAATTCGGAATCGGTTACATCTTAGACTGGGTTTCCGGCATGAAATACGATACCGCAGTCGAACGGGCGGGCAGCTCCAGTTTCGGCGGTTCGGCACGCGATATCGAATGGCGCAAGGCTTGGACGATTTTTCTTTCTGCGCCCGTGTGGGGCTACGGCTGGGGCAGTTATTCGCTGCAAGGTTTTCTGGTGCATGCCGAAGAAGGTAAGTTCAGCATGAACATCTTAAACGTGCTGTTTACCCATTCGCACAATCTGATTTTGCAGCTGCTGTCGGAAATGGGTTTGGTCGGCACGGCCTTAACCGTATTCGGTTTTCTTGCGGCAATTTGGCGGATGTTCAGACGGCCTCCGAGCAATGCTTCGCTGCTTCTTTTGTCCATGATGGCTGTGTCGTTATGCCACAGTATGTTGGAATATCCGCTTTGGTATATTTATTTTTTGGTGCCGTTTGCTTTAATGGCCAGCTTGTCGCCCGCTGATGAACATGATGCTTCAGACGGCCTGAAAACCGCCAAACGGCAGAACATCGGCGCAGCGGTATTGGCCGTGTGTTTGCTGGCAGGCATTGCCCGCTTAGGTTTCGTTTATACCGACCTTGCCCGTTTCGACCGCCAGCCGAAAGGTGAAACCGTTGAGCAGTCCGCCCAAAAAATCGAAGGCTTGAGAAAGATTGCCGAAACCGAACCGATGTTGCGCTATTACGCCCAGCTTTCATTAACCCGCAGGGTTAATCCTTCTGCGCCTACCGTGTATCCGTGGGCAGACCAAGCGGCACGGGAAGCCTTAACTTACCGGCCGTATTCCAATGCTTATCAGGTCGGTTTGTATCAATACCGCGCCGGACAAACCCGGCAGGGCAGCGCATGGTTGGATAAAATGTATCTGTATTACCCGTATATGATGCAGCATTATCTCGATAAAATCCGCAGCAACGGCACACTCAAGCCCTTAGAGCCGCGCTTGTGGCAAACGTGTGAAGCGTTTTATGAGAAAAAATATCCCCAGTCCAAACCGTGTAAACGTTAGCCATGTCATCATTCGGTTTGGCGGCGGCGTTTTCGCCAACATTTAGTGGCATCTGCTTTATCGGAAAACCGCTAAGCCCGCCGGTTGGTACTTTTAAATAGACCCTTAACGAACCGTTATGCCGCCCATGTTCAAGCGGCATAACGATTTATTTTTTACCCGGTAAAACCATACTTGCACATATCCCGGCCGTTAGAAAAACAGCAAGGTTTTTCTAACGGCTTGTATTTTATTAGAATAAACCAAAATTAGCACAAAGACATTTTGTTATATTATAACATTATGAATTAAAAAGACAATTTGACTTTGCTCGTGGTTTGGCCTATAACAGAACTTGATATTTAACCCTGTTTTGTTATGAAAGGAAGACGCATGAAAGCAATGGCCTATTACGGTGCAGGCGATATCCGTTTTGAAGAAAAACCCAAACCCCAAATCATCGATCCGACCGATGCAGTGGTAAAAATTGTCAAAACCACCATTTGCGGTACCGACTTGGGCATCTGGAAAGGCAAAAACCCCGAAATCACTCCGGGGCGCATTCTCGGGCATGAAGGCATCGGCATTGTCGAAGAAGTGGGTTCGTCTGTTAAAAATATCAAAAAGGGCGATAAGGTTATCATTTCTTGCGTGAGCAAATGCTGCACCTGCGACAACTGTAAAGTACAGCTTTATTCTCACTGCCGTAACGGCGGTTGGATTTTGGGTTACATGATCGACGGTACCCAAGCCGAATATGTGCGCACACCGTTTGCCGACAACAGCTTGATTCTGCTGCCCGACAACGTGAACGAAGAAGTAGCGCTGTTGTTGAGCGACGCATTGCCGACCGCACACGAAATCGGCGTGCAATACGGCGATGTGCGCCCCGGCGACACAGTATTTATCGCAGGCGCAGGGCCTGTGGGTATGTCGGCTTTGCTGACCGCACAATTGTACAGCCCGTCTGTATTGATTATGTGCGATATGGATGAAAACCGCCTGAAAATGGCCAAAGAATTGGGCGCAACCCATACCGTCAACCCCGCATCCGGCGACGTGGCCAAACAGGTATTCGATATCGTGGGCGAAGACGGCGTAGATGTAGCCATTGAAGCCGTGGGTATTCCCGCTACTTGGGATATGTGTCAAGACATCGTCAAACCCGGCGGTAATGTGGCCGTAGTCGGTGTACACGGTGTGCCCGTTGATTTCAAACTGGAAAAACTGTGGATTAAAAACCTGACCATCACCACCGGTTTGGTTAATGCCAACACCACAGAGATGCTGATGAAAGCCATTTCCACCAGCTCGGTCGACTACACCAAAATGCTGACCCACCGCTTTAAATTCAGCGAACTGGAAAAAGCATACGATGTATTTAAACACGCAGCCGAAAACGGCGCGATGAAAGTGGTTTTGGAAGCCGATTAAGTTTGTTTTGTGTTTTTTAGGTAATTAAATCGAAGAAGCCGTCTGAAAATATTTTCAGGCGGCTTCTTTGCTATTGAGCTTGGATAAAGATATAAACAGTAATCTAGAAATATAGCTGATAAATTTAAAAAATGCCTGCATGTTTTATGCTTGTGCTTGTTGAGAGTGTGCCGTTATCTGTAAAATTTAGGTATAAAATCAATCTTCGGTCAGTTCGTCTACTTTTTCTACATCGCGATATTCCAGCTCATCTATACCTTTGAAATATTGTTCGGCGCATTCGATTTTCAAACGTTCAGAGTAACGCAGTTGGTCTTTATCCACGCCCGCTTGTATACCTTTAGCTGTGCCTTTGGTTTCTGCAACGAAAAACGCTTGTTTCCCGGTTTCGGCCACTACCGCCCAGTCGGGATTGTAGTTGCCCAAAGGTGTGGGAATCTTGAACCATTTGGGTAGTTTGAAATAGAAAGGTATTTTTCCAAACGTATCGTCGTTGTAATTTTCACAATCACGGGCGAAATTTTTTTCAATAGCTGAATCCAGCGGGATATAGTTTTCATTAATGGTTTTCTCCGGTCTGCTTACTTTAAACGTGTAGTCGTTTTCGTAAAACTCCGTGCCGTTGGTTTCCATATCTCGCCATTTTTCCATCAGGCTTTGGCAATAGCGCTCGTCTTCGCTGATGTCGTAGCGTATGCCTTTTACCATCAGGTTTCGCAGAGCAAGGTTGATTTTGTCGGCGGCAAGGTCGATAAAACGTTGCGGATTGCCCGGTAGGTCGGGCAGGCGGTCGGATTGGACGAGGATTTCATACACGGTGCGCCGTGTCAGCCCCGTTTTTTTCTGAATGGCACCTAATACGTCGGGAACAGCCCATTCGGCTTCCACAGTCAAGCTGCGGCTGGCGGTTTCTTCTGCCCAAACGCCGTCAGTTTGCGACTGCTTGATTCGGGCTTTGTGCATTTGTATTTTCGGTTTTTGGATTTCGGGCATATGGCGCACGGTTTCGGCGGCGGATTCAATCAGTACGGCCGTGTCGAAATCCACGCGGTAGCGCGGTTTGTGGCTGAGTTTCTGCCAAACGGCCTGAAACGCGGGGCCGAGCGTAAAATCTTTGCGGTAGTGCACGGTTTTTTTACGGGCAGCGTTTTTGATATTGTCCGATGCAAACGTGATGCCGCACTCGTCTTGGTATTCCTGTTGCAATGTGGCGGCAAAATGCTCGTAGCTTTCATTGGGAATAACCGTGAGTACGTTCACTTTTTCATCGCGCACCCGCACACCGCTTTGGTTGACTGCCAAACGCAGGCCGCGTCCGATTTCCTGCCGTTTTTTGATCGGCGAGTTGCTTTCGTTAAGCGTGCAGATTTGAAACACGTTCGGGTTATCCCAGCCTTCTTTCAGGGCGGAATGTGAAAAGATAAAGCGCAAAGGGCTGTCGAACGAAAGCAGCGTTTCTTTGTCGCGCATAATCAGATGGTAAGTGTCGTTGTCGGCCTGCGTTGTGCCGTTGGTGTTTTTCAGACGGCCTTGTTTGTCTTGCGAAAAATAGCCGTTGTGTACGCCTTCCGGGTTCTCTCCGCCCGAAAGTTTGGTGTAAATCTCTTCAAACCACAAAGCAAACTTGCCTGCTTCACCCGCTGCTGTGCGGTAGTTTTCCACCTTGTCGATAAAAAACAGCGACAGCACCTTGATACCGTAGGCTTTCAGGCGTTTTTCCTTTTTCAGGTGTTCGGCAACGGTATGGTGAATCTGCATTTTCATGATATTGTCGCGCATCGCATCACCGCTGCCGCGCTCGATTGTTCGGCCGTCTGAAAGCGCGATTTCCTGTGTTTCGCTATCCATGCCTTCAATGATAAAGCCGTGTCGGTAGGCTTCGTTGCCGCCCGATTTGTCAAACAAATCATCGCCGTTTTTCACGCTCACGGTTTTCTTTTTTGTTTGCCGCCCGTCTTCAACCAAAATATTCACTTTTGCTTTCAGACGGCCTTTGGAAGCCGATAACACTTCCAGTAGCTCCACCGGCGCGCCGTTCACATCGTTTTCTGCCTGCACCGACAACACTTCAATCTGCTTAACCAGCTTCAGGTTATAAGCCTGCACCGGATTCAGGCTGTAAATCTTGTGGCGGCTTGCTTTGTGGGTGGCCGAATAGCGCAGCGTAAACAGCGGATTGAGCGATTCAATCGCTTTCAGACGGCCTTCCGTTTCCATATTCTGCGGTTCGTCGATAATCACAATCGGACGCGTTTGGCTGATTTGCGTAATGGGCGCATCGCCGCTTTCGTTGACCTGATTGATCACATTCAAGTCTTTTTCAAACGACTGGATATTGATGACCAAAATTTCAATATTGTCGTTAACGGCAAAAGAGCGCAACGCCGACAAACGGCTGCTGCTGTATTCTGCATAATTCATCACGGGCTTGTCGAACAGGTCGGAAAAGTGCGTGCGCGTGCTGCGCAGGGTTTGCAATACCCCCTCGCGGATGGCCACGCTCGGCACCACAATCACAAACTTCGTCCAGCCGTATTGTCGGTTCAACTCGAAAATCGTGCGCAGGTATACATAAGTTTTGCCCGTACCCGTTTCCATTTCCACCGAAAAATTCAAGCCGTGTTCGCCAATGTCGGTTTGGGAGAGTTCTGATTCCTGCTGGACGGTATTCAGGTTGCGGTTTATGGTCTCCCAATCCAAAGCCAATTCATTTGCCACAAAGCGGCTGGTCGCACTGCTTTGCAATTCAAAATCCTGTTTGCGGTTAGGCTCACCTTCAAACAGGCGCAAAACCGCATTGACCGCATCAAGCTGGTAATTCAGCGTTTCAAATTTCAGTTCCATATCGTTTTCTTTTCAAATCATCTGTTGCGCTGTACGGAGCCGGTAGGTCGGATACTTGTATCCGACGATCTGATAGGCAGATATTGTCGGATTCGAGAATCCGACCTACACACATTCAAAAATAATGCCCGCGTCGCGCATCTGCAAAACGGCATTACTTTTTAGCGCATCATTGCCTTCAAACAAACGGTCGAGTGCCACGACTTTGGCGGGGTTTTCGGCAATCACTGTATCTATCAAAGCTTCGTCGGCGCGGGTAAGCAGCAGGGCGGTGCGTTTGCCCGTGTCTTCGTCTTCCGCCCAATACACGCCGTCTGATACATGTAGTGGGCAGGTGAGTTTCAAACCTAAGCGCAGCATCAGTTCGTAGGCCATATTCAGCGGTTCGGCATGTTCGGCAACAGGATCGATAAACATGGCCAGTTGCGCCTCGAGGCCGTCTGAACCTTTTTCAGACGGCCTCCACGGTTTGAAATGGCTTTCGGCCAGTTTGAATACCTTAAAACCGGTATCAATGTTTTTTTCAGGATGTTGTTCGCGGATTTGCCTGCCCGCACGGCGGATGCGTTCTTTGGCGATTTCGGCGATGGTGTCGAAACCGGCTTTGCGCGCTTCGGATTTTTCGTCGGTTTCTTCGGGAAGCTGCACGCAGATATAGCGGCGGCTGCTTCCGTCTTCGGCGTTAAGCTGCATTACGGCGTGGGCGGTGGTGCCGGAGCCGGAGAAAAAGTCAAGGATTAGGTCGTTTGAGTTGCTGACATAAGAGGCCAAGTGATGGATGAGATTGGTGGGTTTGGACTTTCCAAACACTTGGCTATTAAATAACTGCTTGATGCTTTCACCGCCGTTTCGGGTGGGTATATCAATTATTCCTTTCAAGTTGCTTTCGGTTTCTTCAATAAATAATTTCCGATAAGCTCTTTCGCCACGCCATACAATTCTGTTATTTTCAAACAGTTCATTAATGTAATCCTGTCCCATCCAATGGCGGCCTTCAGGCGCGGGAATAAGTTTATTACCGAAATAGCGGGGTGGGCCGCTGCCTTCGCCTGTTAAATCCACGGCATAGTAGATTTTCCAGTTGTTATCTAAATTGTTGTAGTTGCTAATCCAATTGTATTTTTTACTTTTTTCCCGCTTTCCTCGTTCCAAAATATCCTTAATTGCTTGGCTAAGCATTTGCCGAGTTTCATCTAGGCTTTTTCCTCGCAGCTTGGCATCGGCAATTAATGTGTTTAAAAAGGCACTTTCGGGACGAGTGTTTTTCCATCTTGTTAACCCGTAATTATTTTTGGCATAGCACAATATATATTCGTGCTCTATTGCGATCTGTTCGCTGTTTCGTGAAGAGTTGTGCCAAACCATTTGTCCCACAAAATTCTCTGCCCCAAACACCTCATCACACAGCAGCTTCAATTGCGCCTGTTCGTTGTCGTCAATCGAGATAAAAATCACACCGTCGTCGCGTAGCAGGGTTTTGGCCAGATGTAGGCGCGGCAGCATCATGGAGAGCCAGTTGCTGTGGTAATGGCCGCTTTCCTTGCTGTTTTTGCGCCATGCACCTTGGAATACGCCGTCGCGTTTCAGGTAGCCTTTGTCGCTTTTGTCGCCGACGCGGCGGGCGTATTCTTCGCGGGTTTCCGAAAACTTGTCTGGATAGATAAAAGAATCGCTGCCGGTGTTGTAAGGCGGGTCGATATAGATCATCTTCACGCTGCCGGCATAGGCTTTTTGCAGGATTTTCAGGGCTTCGAGGTTTTCGGCTTCGATAAATAGATTATTCGTGCCGTCGAAATCCACCGATTCGGCTTGGTAGGGAATCAGTGTGTTGGATGTGGGCGCTTGAAGAGTGCGGTAGGCTTCGCTTTTGCCTGCCCAGTTGAGCTGGTAGCGTTCGTTGTGATGGGCGAGATTCTCTTCGCCGAGAATGAGCTTGAGTTTTTCCCAGTCGATTTGGTCTTCGCAAAAGGCTTCGGGAAAGAGAGATTTTAGTTTTAATATATTGATTTTATTGTAATTTTCATTTATAATTTGGTTGCTGGTTGCTGGTTGCTGGTTGCTGGTTGCTGGTTGCTGGTTGCTGGTTGCTGGTTGCTGGTTGCTGGTTGCTGGTTGCTGGTTGCTGGTTGCTGGTTGCCCATATTTTATCCTTTCCCTTTGATAGCTGAAAAAAACGCATCATAACAGTTCGCTAAGCATATTATCAGAGGCCGTCTGAAAAAACAGCGCAAATCAACTTATTTTTCAGGCTATGGTTGCATTAAGCCTGAGTGTGGCGGGCATATTGTTTTCTCAAGTTGATTTGCGCTGTTTTTTCAGACGGCCTTTGTCTGCTTCGACTTCATGTTTTTAAACCCTGAAATAAACACCTTTTTCATCACATACCCGCTCGATCGGCCACTGATAGACTTCTGCCAGCAATTCGGGCTGCATCACTTGTTCGGGAGCTCCGGCGGCAACCACTTTGCCCTGATTCATCAATATCACATGTTGGGCGTAACGGGCGGCCAGATTTAAATCGTGCAACACCATAACCGCGCTGAAATGTTGGCGGTTGCCGCCCAGATAGTTCATCAAGCTGTGTTGGTGGCGGATGTCGAGATGGTTGCACGGTTCGTCGAGCAGCAGTATCGGGGCGTTTTGGAGTAGGGCGCGGATGATGTTGGCGCGTTGCTGCTCGCCGCCGGAAAGGGTTTGGATGCGCTTTTCGGCGAGTTCTTGCAAATCGAAATGAGCCAGCAGGGCTTCGGCTTGTTCAGACGGCTTGGAGGCCGTCTGAAAAGGCCATGTGCTGTCGCTTCCGCGCCCGAGTTCGATGTATTCGCGTACGGTTAGCGGCATTTGGTATTGGCCGTGCTGCGCCACCCAAGCGACGCTGCCTTGTTTCAGTTGCGGTGCTACGGCCTTGCCGAACAGATTTACCGTGCCTTGCCCCGTTTGGCGGATCAGGCTTTTGAGCAGAGTCGATTTGCCTGCCCCGTTGGGGCCGATAATGGCTGTGTGGCAGCCGTGCGGCAGGTTCAATTCTTCGATTTCCAGCAGCACCTTGGTTTTGGCTGTTACTTTCAATTGTTTGATGGTAAAAGAATAATTCGTCATATATTTTAAGAGACCGTAAGTTTGGGCGGTGGCAAAGGCGGCGTGGAAAGCAAAGCAACGGCCGCAGCAACAGTTCGGTTGATTAACTTTATTTGCGTAAAGGTTTTAAAAACAGCCACATAAAGAAAGGCCCGCCGAGCAGGGCGATAACGATGCCTACCGGAACATCTACCGGATAAGTAAACCAACGTGCCGCGCTGTCGACAGCCAGCAGAAACACGGCACCGAGCCAAGCCGAAAGAACAATCAGTTTGCTGCGTCTGCCGCCTACTGCCTGAGCCACGACATTCGGCACCATCATGCCGAGAAAGCCGATGATGCCTGAAAGCGATACGGCGGCTCCGGTAAGCAAAGCGGCACCGACCACGGTTTGTATCCGCACCGCCTGCACCGAAATCCCCATGCTGACGGCGGTATCTTCGCCAAGCATCAGAATGTCGAGCTTTTTGCCGACGATAACCAGCAGTATCAGCCCCGCCAGCATCACGGTTGCAGCATACAACGGTGAAGTAAATCCTGCTTCGGCCAAGCTGCCCGACAGCCAGATGGTTGCGCTGCGCAAAACCATATCGTCGGATAAAAACAGAATCAGGCTCACGATGGCAGCGGAAAATGCGCTCAACACAAAGCCCAGCACGAGCAACCCCAATGTGCCGCCGCCGATGAAACGGTGAATGCCCAATATCAGCAGACAAACCGCCAAAGCTCCGGCAAAGGCCGCCAGCGGTACGCCCACCGCTCCGATGCCGAAAGCCAGTACGATAATCACGCCCAATGCCGCTCCGCCGGAAGTGCCGATCAAGCTCGGGTCGGCCAGCGGGTTTTCAAACAGTGCCTGCAACGCTGCTCCGGCCGCCGCTAAAGCCGCGCCGACCAGTAAAGAAGTGAACACGCGCGGCAGTCGGATGGCCTGTATGGTTTCGTCCATTTGGTGCGGCGGCTGCCATTCGCCGAAGCCGACGCCGGCACAAAACCAGATGAGGGCGGCGGTAATTGTGAGGGAGAGAATAAGGGGGAAAGGTTTCATGGCTTTATCGCGAAACTGTTTTTTAAAAAAGCTGTTAAATTCGAGGATGACAAACGTTGTAGTTTCAACCGCGCGCAGCACGGCAAACGTCTGCCTGCGTGGGAACAAATATTATGTGCTTTGCCGTTGGGTGTAGATTTTGGTGTGGGCCGGTTGGGTGAAATGTTGATGGGGTTTGCTTGTTCCGGCGGATTGTGTTTGGCTATTTTTGTAATTTTTTTGTTAAAACAGCCGTCTGAATGTTCAGACAGCTGTTTCGAGATTAAGGCTTAACGGAAAAAGTCGCCCATTCCGGCAGGTAGGCCTTGGGTGAACGCGCCCATGGTTTTGTTGGTGGTTTCTTCGGCTTTATTGCCTGCATCGTTGATGGCGGCCAGCACCAAATCTTCGAGCATTTCTTTGTCGTCGGCCGCTTCTTTGATCAAATCTTCGCTGATGTCGATTTTGCGGACAACGTGGTTGCAGGTCATGGTTACTTTAACCAAGCCGTTGCCTGCTTCGCCGTTCACTTCGGTTTCAGCCAGCTTGGCTTGTGCTTTTTTCATGTTTTCCTGCATTTGTTGCGCCTGCTTCATCAGGCCGCCTAATCCGGCTTTTCCGAACATGGTTTTACTCCTGGTTAAAAAGGGTTTGATGATACCTTTTGAATGGGAAGACGGCAATACGGCGCGGCTTTTCAGAAGGGTTTATTCACGGTTTGTCATACTCGGGTCAAGCCCGAGTATGACGGGTATGGTTTTGCCGATATATGGTTAACGAAACTGTTTTCAGACGGCCTCAATGCTTTATTCCTGCGACTCGGCCAGTTTGAGTGTGTCTGGCAGCCACTCGGCTTCAAAAAGGTCGAGAATCTGCCGTGCGGTTTGGTCGGCTTCGAGCAGGTCTTGCGCTTTTTGGCGGCCTTCGAGTTGCAGGCGTTTGCTGCGCATGGCGGGGGTCTCCCAACCGGCATCGTCGCGCCACGGCTCGGTTTGCAGCTTCAGTTGCAAACCGTAGGCATCGGCAAGGGTGTTTTGGATTTTGTCGAGACGCTCTTTATTGGTAACGGCGCGGGCTTCGCCCGATAGTGACAACAGCATCAAGCCTTTTTCGGCATCGTAGCCGGTCCAGGCGGCGTGTTGGGTCAGCATTTGCGCCGCGCCGAGTTTGGCGGCAAAGCGTTTGGCGATGGCCGCCCAGTTTTCGGGGGCGAACTCGGGCAAGGGGGCGAAGCCTGCTTCGTCTTCATCGTCGGGCGGCGTTTCGTCCTGCTCCGTTTGTGCATTATCCGTTTTTTCGTGGTGTTCAGACGGCATCACCGGCATATCGTATTCGGGATAGGCGTATTCTTCGGGAAAATACGGCGGCTCGTCTGCATCGGGATAAGGCGGCGCATCGGCATATTCGGGCGGATAATCCGAGGCCGTCTGAAAAGCGGTTTCGGCGTTTTCAGACGGCATGGTTTGCGGGCTGTGCACTTCGCTTAACGGAGAGGCCGTCTGAATATTGGCCGTGCTTGCTGCCGGTGTTGCCGCTGCGTTTTGAAGGCTTTCCATGCTTTCAGACGGCATGGCGGCTCCGGGTTGGCCGGTTTGAGGCGTTTCAGGTGCGGTTGGTTCTTGTGCGGCAACTTGTTCGCCTACCGTTTCGGACGGCTTTGCTGTCGGCATTGAGGCCGTCTGAAAATGCTCTGCTGCCACGGCAGGCGTTTCCTGCATGGGATTATGCAAAGGTGCTTCTTCTGCCTGAACAGTTGTTTGCGTTTCAACTTTTTCAGACGGCCTTATGGGTTCGGAGGCCGTCTGAAAATGCTCTGCTGCCACGGCAGGCATTTCCTGCGTGTGATTGTGCAAAGGTGCTTCTTCTGCCTGAGCCGCTGTTTGCGGTTCAATTTTTTCAGACGGCCTGATCTCTTCGGAGGCCGTCTGAAAGCCGTTCTCTGCCGTTTCAGGTGTTTGCGGCGCATCTTCCCACGGCGGGGTGTCTTCTGCCTGAACAACCGCATCAGGCTTTTCAGACGGCCTCACGGTCGGTGCGGGCGGTGTTGGGGCGGCGGGCGGTGCGGTTTGTGTTTCAGGCAGAATCAGCGGCTTTTTTGCGGCAGGTTCCGCCGCTTCGGGGTTGTGCAGTTGCGTACCTTCAATCACGCCGTCGGGGTCGTGCGCTTTGGCGGCAATCGGGGCAAACGCGAGCATACGCAACAGCGTCATCACGAAACCGGCGTATTCGTCGGGCGCGAGGCTCAGGTCTTGTTTGCCGTGGATGGCGCATTGGTAGTAAAGCTGGATTTGTTCGCCGCTTAAATATTGCGATAAGCGCAGCAGCGTTTCGTGTTCGGGGTCGTCGGCAATGGCGGCGGGAACGGTTTTCGCCAAGGCCAACCGTTGTAGCAGCATGGCCAGTTCGCTCAGGGCGTTGTCGAAACCGATGGCGCGGGCGGCCATTTCCTGTGCTTTGCGCAGCAGTTCTTCGCCGTCTTGGTTTACGATGCCTTGCAGCAGTTCGTAAAGATAGCGTTTGTCAACCGCGCCGATCATCTGGCGGACATCATGCTCGGTAACGCTGCCGGAACCCATCGCAATCGCTTGGTCGAGCAGGCTCAAGGCATCGCGCATCGAACCCATGGCAGCGCGGCCGAGCAGTTGCAGCGCGGGCGGTTCGAACGGAATCTGCTCCACCGTCAGCACATGCGCCAAGTGGTCGGCCACTTGCTGCGTGGTCATGTTGCGCAGCACGAATTGCAGGCAGCGGCTCAATACGGTGATCGGTACTTTGTGCGGGTCGGTGGTGGCGAGAATGAATTTCACATGCTCGGGCGGCTCTTCCAGCGTTTTCAGCATGGCATTGAACGCGCTTTTGGAAAGCATGTGCACTTCGTCGATGATATAGACTTTGTATTTGCCTGCGGTGGGCGCGTATTGGGCGTTTTCGAGCACTTCGCGGATGTTGTCGATGCCGGTGTTGGAAGCCGCGTCGATTTCGAGTAGGTCGACGTATCGCCCCGCGTCAATCTGCGTGCAACTTTGGCACACGCCGCAAGGCTCGCCGTGGTTGGCGTTTTCGCAGTTGAGGCTTTTCGCCAAAATGCGGGCGATGGTGGTTTTGCCCACCCCGCGCGTGCCGGTAAGCAGATAGGCATGGTGCAGGCGGCCTTCGTCGAGCGCGTTGCGCAATGCTTTGACAACATGCTCCTGCCCGACCAAATCGGCAAAGGTTTTAGGCCGCCACTTACGGGCGAGAACTTGATAAGCCATAGATTCTCTTTTTTACTTAAAAGTATAATAATAATAAAAAGTATAATAATTTATATTTAACTTTATGATTTATTTTTTTTAAAAGGATTGCTTCTAATAAACATTTCCTTCAGTGATTTTTTTTGAAGGGCTAAGAGATTTTTTAATTTATTTTCATTTTTTAATAATTTTTTTTTTTTAATAATTTTTTGATTTTATATGCATTCCGTATACAAAGTATTGTATGCATAAATAAGTTTGATGCTAATAAGAAGAAACCAAGAGAAACTAGGTGTAAAAGTACTGCTTTAAAACCAGAAATGTTATTGAAATTAAATATAATTGCTACAGCATAAATAGAAAAAATAACAAGTAATATACAAAAAAATATAAACCAGAGATAAGCAGTCCATTTAAATTTAAATATTATTTGATTTTCTTTTAATTCTAATTTTAGATATTCGCTTGCGCCTTTGATTTGTTTGAAAGAAAATTGAGACAATTTCCTATGAAAAATATCATATATTTTTTCTCTTTCTGTATCGTTTGCGCTTAAACCTGTTAGTTTTTTAAAAAATAGCTTATTTAGTTCATTTTTCAAGAAATTTTTATTATTTTCATCAATATAATCATTTTTAAGTAAGTTTTTTATAAATTCCTCGTGTCTATTTCTAATTTTATTAAAAATAGGCATAATATATTTATAATTTAAAAATATCAAAATTATAATGAATACTATTGTACTTATTATATCGGCTGAATTGCATGTTGTGTTTGCTTTACTTACACTTTCACTTACACTTTCACTTGTACAATTCCTTATTTGATTAATAAAATTTGTAATAAAATCGTTTATTTCTTTTAATGAAGATAAATTCATAATTTAATTCCTCTCTATATATATTTGTTATTTTACAAACGGTAGTTGCCGCCCACGCCGTTGGCGATATCGCGCACGGCGGTTACATACATGCGGCTGTGGTTGTATTGCCATACGGCGTAGAAGTTATTCAGGCCAATATAGTATTCATACACGCCCGGCGCGGTTTCGAGGCGGTAGAGCACGGCTTTTTCGTTGTCGTCCACCACTTCCTGCGGCATCACGCCCAAGCGTTTGAGTTCGCCCACTGTGCGGGTGAGCGCGGTTTTTTCGTCGATGATGTTTTGCAGTTCTTGCGTGATGGTAAGCGTAACCGGCACCACCATTTTGCCGTTGGTCTGCCAGCCGTGCGCTTTCATGTAGTTCGCCACCGAAGCCGCTACGTCGCCGACGTTGTTCCAAATATCGCGCAGGCCGTCGCCGTCGTAATCGACCGCATATTTGCGGAAGCTCGAAGGCATAAACTGCGGCATGCCCATCGCGCCGGCATAGCTGCCTTTAAAACTGAATACGTCGCGCTTCTCTTCTTTCGCCATCAGCAGAAATTCATGCAGTTCTTTTTGGAAAAACTCGGCACGGCGAGGATAGTCGAATGCCAGCGTACTCAAAGAATCCGCCAAACGGAAGCTGCCCATATTGTTGCCGTAGTTGGTTTCGATGCCGATGATGGCCACAATCAGTTCGGCCGGTACGCCGTAGCTGCGCGCCACGGCATCGATGGTGGTTTTGTGTTGTTGGTAGAAGCGCTTGCCGTTATTGATTTTGGCTTCGCCGGAGTTGCCCGTGCGGAATTCGTACCACGGGCGCGACGTGCCGGGGCGGTTCATGATGTTGATGATGTTGCCTTTGTATACCACGCCGTCGAAAAAGCTTTGCAACTCGCCGCTGCTGAATTTGCCGCTTGCCGTTTCATGTGCGATGAAACGCTGCACGTTGGTGTTGCCGTTAAAGCCGCTGATGGCGACCGAGTCGGCAGTATGGTCGAACACGGGGCGTTTGCCGACGGGGGCGACGGGCGTTTCTTTCGCTTTGTGGTCGGGGGTGGTGCTGCAGGAAAGTAAGGTGAGGGCGGCAAGAACGGTGAGTGCGGTTTTTTTCATGGCGGTATGTTTTCTTGAGGCGGTTGCGGGAGATGCAGTTTATCAAATTTAGGTGGGTGCTTAAAGGCCGTCTGAACAATCAGGCTGCATGCCGTCCGGCATTTGCCGTCGGTGTGATGGGGCAGCTTGATTGTTCAGACGGCCTTTGCTTACGCTTCGCCTGCTTGGGTTATTTCACGTTGCGCAGGTAGTTGAGCAGCAGCGGTACGGGGCGGCCGGTAGCGCCTTTCTCTTTGCCCGATTTCCAAGCCGTGCCGGCAATATCGAGATGCGCCCACGGGTAGTCTTCGGTGAAATATGACAAGAACGTGGCGGCAGTAATCGTGCCTGCGCCGGGTGTGCCGATATTGGGGATGTCGGCAAAATTGGATTTGAGCTGTTCTTTATAAGTGTCGAACAGCGGCAGCTGCCATGCTTTGTCGTCTGTTTCGCGGGAGGCTGCGAGCAGTTGGTCGACGAGTTTCTGATCGTTGCCCATTACGCCGCTCACGTCGTTGCCCAATGCGATGATGCAGGCGCCGGTGAGTGTGGCAACGTCGATCACGGCTTTGGGTTTGAACTGTTCGGCGTAAGTGAGTGCGTCGCACAAAATCAGACGGCCTTCGGCATCGGTATTCAATACTTCGATGGTTAAGCCTTTCATGCTGGTTACGATGTCACCGGGTTTGTTGGCTTCGCCGGAAGGCATGTTTTCGCAGGTGGGTACGATGGCAATCAGGTTGATGGGCAGTTTCAGTTTGACGGCGGCGCAGAATGTGCCGATTACGCTGGCGGCACCGCACATGTCGTATTTCATTTCGTCCATGTTGAGGCCGGGTTTGAGCGAAATACCGCCGGTGTCGAAGGTAATGCCTTTACCCACCAACACGATGGGGGCGTCGTCTTTGTTTTTGGCGCCGGAATAGGAAAGTTCGATCAAATAGGGTTTCTGTTTGCTGCCTTTGGCCACCGACCAAAAAGAACCCATGTT
The DNA here is from genome assembly GCF_022870885.1 of Neisseria dumasiana. Lineage (NCBI taxonomy): Bacteria > Pseudomonadati > Pseudomonadota > Betaproteobacteria > Neisseriales > Neisseriaceae > Neisseria > Neisseria dumasiana. Next base: position 869,056 of record NZ_CP091509.1, read on the forward strand.
TTTCTTGATGTAGTCTTTTTCGAGGATTTTCACCGATGCGCCGATTTTTTCGGCTTCTTTTTTAGCGGTTTGCGCCAAGAATTTCGGCGTGCATTCGTTGGGAGCGGCGTTGCCGAGGTCTTTGCACAAGGTCATGCCGTATATTTGCGCTTCGGCGGTTTCCAACGCGGTTTTGATGCCGGCTTCTTGGCCGGGGCAGTAGAAAGTTACGCCGGCCAGCTTGGCGGGTTTGGCTTCTTTTTTGTAGCGGTCGAAACGGTAGGCGGCATTGCCGAATGCGGTGGCGAACACTTCGGCAACCAAAGCGGCGTTCTTTTTGCTGAACGGTGCGGTGCAGATGTGGATATGCTCTTGTTTTTGCGCCCATGAAGTGGCTTCGGCGGCGGCTTTGGCAACGGTTTCGCGGCTCAGGTTGTTCAAGCGCACAACGGCGATGGCTTTGAGGCTGCCGTTTTCGACAATTTGGGTTTCGGCAAACGATTGGTTTTCTTCCAACGTGCCGCAGAGCAGGGCGGCGGTTTCATTGTCGCTGTTTTTGCTGCACGGGCAGGCATCTTCGCAGATGTAGAGCAGCGCACCTTCTTGGCTTGGCTGCAATTTTTCGGCTTTTGTGCTAAATTCCATGTTTATTCTCCTGAACTGAACGGTGGTTCGCAATATATTTTTCAGACGGCCTCAAGCAAAGCAACAGCAGGCCGTCTGAACATTTCGGCCTGATTGTACTCTATATGTCCGGCCGTCTGAAACTTTTCAGACGGCACGAACACCCGCTTCTGCACCGAAAGCTGCAAAATTTTATGATTTACCAACGCAATTTTATTAAAGAACTTTCCTTCACGGCCGTCGGCATCTTCGTGGTGCTGCTGGCGGTGCTGGTATCGACGCAGGCCATCAACCTGCTGGGGCGTGCTGCCGACGGCCGCGTGGCGATTGATGCCGTGGCCGCACTGGTGGGTTTTTGGGTAATCGGCATGACCCCGCTGCTGCTGGTATTAACCGCCTACATCAGCATCTTGACCGTGCTGACGAGATATTGGCGCGACAGCGAAATGTCGGTTTGGCTTTCATGCGGTCTGGCATTAAAACAATGGATACGCCCCGTTTTGCAGTTTGCGGTGCCCTTTGCCGTGTTGATTGCCGTGATGCAGCTTTTCGTGATGCCGTGGGCGGAACTGAGAAGCCGTGAATTTGCCGAAATCCTCAAGCAGAAACAAGAGTTATCGTTGGTAGAGGCGGGTGAGTTCCGCACACTCGGCAAGCGCAACGGGCGGGTGTATTTTGTCGAAACTTTCGACGTGGATTCAGGCATCATGAAAAACCTGTTTTTGCGCGAGCAAGACGATAAAGGCAACGACAATATCGTGTTTGCCAAAGAAGGCACGTTTTCTTTAAAAGACAACAAGCGCACGCTGGAACTGAGCAACGGCTACCGTTACAGCGGCACACCGGGCAAGGCGGACTACAACCAAGTTTCATTCCAACATTTAAGCCTGATTATCAGCACCACGCCGAAAATCATCGACCCCATTTCCCACCGCCGCACCATTCCCACCGAAAAATTATTCGGCAGCAGCAATCCGCAGTATCAGGCCGAACTGATGTGGCGTTTGTCGCTGCCCATCAGCGTATTGCTGTTGAGCATATTGGCTGTGCCGCTTTCCTATTTCAACCCGCGCACCGGCCATACTTATAATATTCTCTTTGCCATCGGCCTTTATCTGATTTACCAAAACGGGCTTACCTTTCTGCGCAACGCCGTTGAAGACGGCAAACTCAATTTCTGGCTCGGTATGTTGCCGATGCACATACTGATTGCGTTTATCGCCTTTATCCTGCTGCGTGTGCGCAGTATGCCCGCCCAACCGTTTTGGCAGGCGGTCAAACTCAGCCTGAAAGGCGGTGCGAAATGAAACTGCTTACCCGTTACCTCATCAGCCGCCTCAGTGTAACTTCGTTTTACGCGCTGTTGGCATTTCTCGCGTTATACAGTTTTTTCGACATCATCAACGAAGTGGGCGACATCGGCAAAGGCAGCTACAACGGTGCCAAAATGATGCAGTATGTGTTTATGCAGATGCCTGCCCATGCCTATGATTTAATGCCGCTGGCCGTATTGATCGGCGGTTTGGTGGCACTCAGCCAGTTGGCTTCCGGCAGCGAGCTTACCGTAATGAAAACCAGCGGTATGAGTACCAAAAAGCTGATTGCCGTGCTGCTGCAGTTCGGCCTGATTTTTGCCGTATTGACCGCACTTTTGGGCGAATGGGTTGCCCCTTCGCTCAGCAGACACGCCGAAAACATGAAAGCCACCGCCGTTAGCGGCAAAATCAGCACCGGCAGCCAAGGCTTATGGCTGAAAGAGCAGAATAATGTTATCAATGTGCGCGAAATGCTGCCCGACCATACCTTGCTGGGCGTTAAAATCTGGCGGCACAACAATGACTTTCAGCTTGCCGAAGCCGTTGAAGCGGATTCCGCCGTGGTGGAGAAACACAGCTGGAAGCTGAAAAACGTGCGCCGCAGCTTGCTGGAAAACGGGAAAGTGCGCACCGAAACCCAAGCCGTACAGCCGTGGCAGGTTAACTTGAACAGCAGTTTGCTCGACGTACTGCTGGTCAAACCCGAGCAAATGTCGGTATCTGCGCTGGGCACCTATATAGGCCATCTGAAAAACAACAGCCAGCAAACCAAAACTTATGAAATCGCATGGTGGCGCAAACTGATGTATCCGGTTGCCGCTATGGTGATGGCGCTGGTGGCATTGGCCTTTACGCCGCAAAACACCCGCCACGGCAACATGGGTTTGAGGTTGTTCGGCGGCATCTGCTTGGGCTTGGCCTTCCACTTTGCCGGCCGCCTGTTCGGTTTTACCGGCGAACTCTACGGCGTGCCGCCTTTTGTCGCGGCGGTTTTGCCGACGCTTCTTTTCGGGGTTTTAGGCGTTTATTTGATCCGCAAGCAGGAAAAGCGTTAAGCGATACCATGTAATCAGAACAATAAGCAAGGGGCCGTCTGAAAATTTTCAGACGGCCTTGTATTAAAAACGTGTTGATTGACTTGTGTTGATTGACTAAAGATAGCAGGAGAACAGCGTGAATATTTTAATTTTGGGCGGCAACGGCTTTATCGGCAGGCGTGCGGCGGCGATCCTGCGTGAGCGCGGTCATGAAGTTGTGGCGGCGGGGCGCAAAGAGTGTAATTATCTTCGTCTTGATGAGGCGGTGGCTAGAGCGTTGCTGCGCGGAAAAGATGTGGTGATTAACGCTGTGGGCGTGATGAGCCGTCATGCAGATATTTTGGAGCAGGTGCATCACCGCGCACCGGAGCAGCTGGCGCAGTGGGCGGAGCAGGAGGGTGTGTCGCGCTGGGTGCAGCTTTCTGCCTTGGGTGCGGACGCGCAGAGCGGTATTGCTTTTGTCGGCAGTAAAGGGCGGGGCGACCGCGCGGTGTATGCTTCGGGCGTGCAGGTGTCGATTGCGCGGCCTTCGGTGGTGTATGGGCGCGGCGGAGTGAGTTGCGAGCTGTTTATTCTGTTGGCCAAACTGCCGCTGTTGGCGATGCCTGCGGGCGGGCGTTTTGATGTTCAGCCCGTACATGTAGCCGAAGTGGCCGAAGGTTTGGCTAATCTGGCGGAAAATCCGGCCGAACACGGCACGGTTATCAATATGACGGGCGGCCGTGCGCTGACGTTGGCGGATTATTTCAACACATTGCGTGCAACCCTACACAAAAAGCCGCCGCAAAAAATGATTGCGCTGCCGTTGTCTTGGATTAAGCCGCTGTTGCCGTTGGCGAATATCGTCAGCAACGGCGTACTCAGCCCGGGAAGTATCGCATTGTTGGAGCAGGGTTCGTGTGCGGATAACGGAGCGTTTGCTTCGCTGTTGGGGCGGGAGCCGCTATCGCCGGAAGAGTTTGCCGATACGCCCTAACATAATCTGCCCAACATGTTTTCAGACGGCCTGAAGCTTTTCAAACCCGTTGATATTGTGGTGAATCAACTTAAAAAAGCAACCGTTGCATCATACCCAGGTTAAGCCCGAGTATGATGCAACGGTTGCTAAAATTGAGTAGGTTAAGTATAGCTTTGAGTGTATTTTCAGACGGCCTGAGACCTTTGCAAAACCCCCATCTGCGGCGCATTTCTGCGTTGTGCGCTGAACACCCGTTTGCCTATCTAAATATGATATGTCTGCACTCGCGGTGCTGCTACGCCTTGAACGGCATCCACATCTGAAGGTTTTGCAAAGGTCTCGGCCTATTCAAACTTGTTCGAGAACTGGTTTGAGAATCAGTCTGCCAATAAACCGCGCCAGCGTTCTACCTGCAAGCGCACTTGCTCAGGCGCGGTGCCGCCCAAGTGGTTACGGGCATTCAAGCTGCCTTCGGGCGTGAGCACGCTGTAAACATCTTCGGTTATCAGGTTGCTGAAACCCTGTAAAACATTCAGAGGCAGTTCGCTCAAATCCACGCCCTGCGAATCGGCATGGCGCACGGCAAGGGCAACGACTTCGTGGCTGTCGCGGAAAGGCATTCCTTTTTTCACCAGATAATCGGCCAAATCGGTTGCCGTGGCAAAACCCTGCATCACGGCGGCACGCATGTTTTCGGGCTTAACGGTTACGCCGCGCATCATGTCGGCATAAATACGCAAAGTATCAATCAGGGTGTCGGCAGTATCGAAAAGAGGTTCTTTGTCTTCCTGATTGTCTTTGTTGTAGGCCAAAGGTTGCGATTTCATCAGCATAATCAGGCCGGTAAGGTGGCCGATAACTCGGCCGGATTTGCCGCGCACCAGTTCGGGCACGTCGGGGTTTTTCTTTTGCGGCATGATCGAAGAGCCGGTGCAGAAGCGGTCGGCAATGTCGATAAAGCCGAAGCGCGGGCTCATCCACAAAATCAACTCTTCGCTCAAGCGGCTCAAATGCACCATAATCAGGCTGGCTGCAGCGGTAAACTCAATCGCAAAATCGCGGTCGGAAACGGCATCGAGCGAGTTTTGGCAGATTTGCTCGAAGCCGAGCAGTTCGGCGGTGGTTTCGCGGCTGATGGGGTAGGTGGTGCCGGCCAGGGCGGCGGCACCCAAAGGCATGCGGTTTACGCGCTTGCGGCAGTCGGCCATGCGCTCGAAATCGCGCCCCAGCATTTCCACATAAGCAAGTATGTGGTGGCCGAAACTTACCGGCTGGGCAACTTGGAGATGGGTAAATCCGGGCATCACAACATCGGCGTTGCGTTCCGCCAAATCAACCAGTGCCGATTGCAGATCGCGGATAAGGGTTTGGATGTCGGTAATCTGGTCGCGCAGCCATAAGCGGATGTCGGTAGCCACTTGGTCGTTGCGGCTGCGGCCGGTATGGAGACGTTTGCCGGCATCGCCTATTTTGTCGGTTAAATGGCGCTCGATATTCATGTGCACATCTTCGAGATCAAGCGACCACTCCATTCGGCCGGATTCGATTTCTGCTATAATATCGGCCATTCCCTGACGGATGGCAGTTAAGTCTTCTCTACTCAATACGCCTGCTTGTTCAAGCATCTGAGCATGGGCTAAAGAGCCTTGTATATCCCACTTTGCCAAGCGTTTGTCGAAGTCGATAGAGCCGGTGTATTTTTTCACCAGCTCGGCTACGGGTTCATTAAAACGCCCCGACCAGGTTTTATTATCGTTCATAAAATTCATCCACTCAGTTGTCGCATTTAGAGAGTTTGTTGTAAAGATGCCTATTATACGCCAAATACAATCTTGGTTTGCACTTCCTGATTTACGGAATTTCGGTACCATCTCGCGTTTGATTTTGTCGAGCATATTGGGTCTGATGGCCTTTCCGTTGATCAGTCTCTCCAATGCGAGCTATATCGACCAGCTTTACCATAATGCGGCATGGGCGGCGCCTACGTTGCTGGCGATTTTGATTAAAGGTTATCTGCTTGCCAACTCTTTGCCGCGTATTACCGAATCGAAATTCGCCGTATTGATCGTGCATATCAGCAATCTGATCATTTTTACGGTTGTGGATTATGTGGTGCTCGGCGAACGTATGTATTTTTGGCAGCATTTCTTTCTGTTTAACTTTTTTGCTTTGGGTTTTATGTACACCGAAGCTTCGCGCCGCCACAGTTTGGTTCCCTCGCTTTCGGAGGCGCGCCTGAGTGCGCTGACCGCGCGTATCCGCCCGCATTTTTTGTTTAACAGCTTAAACGCGGCCATCAGTTTGATCAGGCTCCGCCCTTACGATGCAGAAACGCTGCTGGAAAATCTGGCCAATTTGTTCCGCGCCCAATTGCGCGACGGCAGCCAAAACAGCACGCTCGGGCAGGAAATCGAATGGGCGCAGGAATACATTGCCATCGAGCAGATCCGTATGGGGCATACGCGCGTTCAGGTAATGTGGCAGCATCACGCGCCCGACGATGCGGAAACCCCCCATCTTTTGTTGCAGCCGCTGCTGGAAAATGCGGTATTCCACGGTATTGAATCAACCCACCGTCCGGGCTGTATTTCGGTGTTGACCACGCGCCAGAAGCATTGGATTTATATCCGCATTGAAAATCCTTATGTGCCGACCGAGAGTGAAGAAAACGCCAAACCGCATAAAGGCAATTCGATGGCTTTGCGTAATTTGAAAGAGCGTTTGGCATTGATGTACGACAACGATGCGGTGATTAAAAGCCGCCAGCTTGACGGCATTTTCCGTGTCGATATCCGCTTGCCCTACCGCAAGAAATCGTCTGATTTGAAAAAACTGTTCGGTTAGTTAATGGTTAATCATTGCCTGCATGTTTGATGCTGCAAAAGGTTCTCAGGCCGTCTGAAACTGTTTTTTCAGACGGCCTTTTTTTATGATTTGCCGGTTGCTTGGGTTTAGGGAAAACAGCAATACAATCATAGCCTTTAACATAGCTCGTTCATCAAATACGGCTATTGCCTCCGGATTCTTTTCAGCTTCAACTTAAGCTATAATAACGTGTTAGCACATTCATTTTGTTATTGTTCATGCAACTCACCGCTGTCGGTCTCAATCATCAAACCGCACCTCTCAGTATCCGCGAAAAGCTGGCTTTCACTGCCGAAAGCCTGCCCGAAGCGGTGCGCGCGTTGACTGCGGGCGGGGGCGCGCAGGAAGCCGTTATTCTCTCTACCTGCAACCGCACGGAGCTTTATTGTGTGGGCGATGAAGAATACATCGTCAAATGGCTTTCGGCTTATCACGGTATCAGTGCCGATGAAATCCGGCCTTATCTTTACACTTTGGATAACGACGAAACCATACGCCATGCTTTCCGTGTAGCCTGCGGTTTGGATTCTATGGTGTTGGGCGAGCCTCAAATTCTCGGCCAAATCAAAGATGCGGTGCGGGTGGCTCAAGAGCAGCATACTGTCGATACTTGGCTCAATGCGCTGTTTCAGAAAACATTTGCTGTGGCTAAAGAAGTGCGCACCGGCACGGCGGTGGGCGAAAATTCGGTTTCGATGGCGGCTGCTTCCGTGAAAATGGCCGAGCAGATTTTTCCCGATATTGCCGATTTGAACGTATTGTTTATCGGTGCGGGCGAGATGATTGAGTTGGTGGCCACTTATTTTGCCGCCAAAAGCCCGCGCCTGATTACGGTAGCCAACCGCACTTTGCCCCGTGCTCAGGAGTTGTGCGAAAAACTCAGTGTCAATGCCGAGCCGCGCTTGTTATCCGAATTGCCGGAAATTTTGTATGAATACGATGTGATCGTGTCTTCTACGGCCAGCCAATTGCCGATTGTGGGTAAAGGCATGGTGGAGCGCGCGTTGAAGCAGCGTCAGAATATGCCTGTGTTTATGCTTGATTTGGCCGTGCCGCGTGATATCGAGGCCGAAGTAGGCGATTTGGGCGATGCTTATCTTTATACGGTGGACGATATTGCCAATATTGTGCAAACCGGCCAGCAGGCCCGCCGCCAAGCTGCGGAGGCTGCCGAGGCGATGGTCGATCAGAAAGTGGGCGAGTTTGTCGAGTGGCAAAAAGGCCGCCAGAATGTGCCGATGATCCGTGCTTTGCGCGACGAAGGCGAACGGGCGCGCCGTCAGGTTTTGGAAAATGCCATGAAGCAGTTGGCCAAAGGTACGCCGCCCGAAGAGGTGTTGGAAAGGTTGTCGGTGCAGTTGACCAACAAGCTGCTGCATTCGCCGTCGCGCACCTTGAATAAAGCCGGTTCGCAAAGCAGCGATTTGGTGGATGCCGTGGCGCAGATTTATGATTTGGAGCATTTGAAGCAGGGCTGAATTGAGGCCGTCTGAAAAATGTGATTAAAAAAACCGATGCTCAGAAACGGCATCGGTTTTTTTAGGTTTTAAATCTGTGAAACTGATTTAAAAAAATTTTTGCTTTTAGTTGCGCTTTTTAGTTGCGCTTGGGGTCGTTCGGGCGCAGTTGCACGGCGAGTTTGTCGAGAATGCCGTTAACGAATTTGTGCCCGTCGGTGCCGCCGAAGGTTTTGGTTACTTCGATGGCTTCGTTAATGATAACGGGGTAGGGGGTTTCGGGCATGGCATTCAGTTCGTGGCATGCCATCAGCAATACCGCACGCTCGATGGGGCTGAGTTCGTTTTCGTCGCGGTCGAGCAGGGGGCGGATTTGCTGCATATATTCGCGTTGGTTGGCTTGGGTACCGAAGAAGAGGGCGGAAAACAGTTCGTCGTCGGCTTTTTTGAAGTCGCTGCTTTCGCGGATGTTTTTGGCGGTTTCGGCAGCGGGTGCGCCGGTAAGGGCGGATTGGTAGAGTGCCTGAACGGTAAATTCGCGGGCGCGGCGGCGGGGAGTTTTCATGGTGAATCCTTATGGTGTAACTGTTCAGACGGCCTGCGGCGGGTGAGGCCGTCTGAAAACGGGCGGGCTTTATTCGTCTTCTTCAAATTCTTCAAAGTCGTCGATGGCCTGCTCGCTCCACAAGCGGTTGAGCAAGTTGGCGCACTCAACGGCCACAACGGCGGCATCGGTGGCTTTTTCTTCGATGCGCGCATGTGCCTGTTCATCGTTTTCGGTGGTGAGGATGGCGTTGGCAATCGGCATGTGGTAATCGAGGCCGACTCGGGTAATGGCGGCTCCCGATTCGTTCGCCACCAGCTCGAAGTGGTAGGTTTCGCCGCGGATAACCGCACCGATGGCAATCAGCGCGTCGTATTGCATGGATTGTGCCATCTCTTGCAGGATCAACGGCACTTCCAATGCGCCGGGAACGGTGGCAACGGTAATGTTGTCGGTATGCACGCCCAAGCTGATGAGTTTGTCGGTGCAGACTTTGAGCATTGCGCTGCCGATTTCGTTGCTGAAGCGGGCTTGTACGATACCGATGCGTAAGTTTGTGCCTTCGTGGTCAGGTTCGATGATGTTCATGATTCGGTTTCCATAGAGAGAAGTTAGAAAATAAAGGGTTTGCAAGCAGCGGCTTAATGTATGTGCCGTTGCGGGTGTTGTTGTGAGGCCGTCTGAAAACAGGTGTTGCGGAATCAGTCTTTCGGCTGCCAATCGCTCACGCTTTGGAACACGCCTTCTTCATCGGCTTCCCATGCGGAGCCGGCGGGAAGGTTGAGAAATTCGGATACGGCGGGGTGGTTTCGGGTAATCTCGCTGATGCTGTACACGCCGAAATTTTCGGGATCGGCGGTGTATTCGTCGGTTTCGTCGCCGCTGAAAAAACGCCAGCCGCTGTCTTGCTCGAACACCGGTTCTTCGCGGTACATAAAGCCGATGGGGCGGCCTTCTTCGCTCACGGTTTTGGCGGCAATACAGCGGCCTAGAGCGGTTGACAGGGCATTGGCAAAGGTATTCATGTTCAGACGGCCTGTGGAGAAGTAAGGGCAGGATTTTATCACGATTCCGCCGGTTTACGCATGGCGGTTTTCGGTGCGGGCGAGCCGAGGTAGATGGCAAACAGGGTAAGTGCCGCGCCGCTCCATTGCAACGCGCCGATAGGTTTGTCGAGCAGAAAATAATCAATCGCCAGCGCGGCCACAGGCTCGCTCAACAGCAGCAGGCCGGTTAGCGACAGCGGCAGCAGCGGTATCGAATAAGCAATCAAACCCCAAGCAAAACACTGCATTACCACCCCGTAAATCAAAACCAGCCCCGCATCGCGTAAGGTTGTCGGGAAAATATGATGCGTATCCAACAGCAAAACCGGCAGCAGCAAAGCCGCCATGCCGCCCAAGCTGACCAACAGCATCATCGGAAACAGCGGCGTCGGTTCGATGTGATGGGTTTTACGCACAAATACCATCGACAAAGCCAGCATTGCGCCCGAAACGATTCCGCTGGCAAAGCCCCAGCCCGCCGCTTCGTTGCGGCCGAATTCCGGGCTGGCTATCAAAACCACGCCGGCCACTGCCATCAAAAGGCTCAAGAGTTGGATTTTTCCCAAACGCTCGCCGAAAAAGAAGAAACCGACGGCAGTGAGAAAGAAAATTTGCAGGCTGTTGAGCAAGGTAGAAATACCCGGCCCGACCGCATAAATGCTTTCGTGCCACAAGGCCAAGTCCACCCCCAGAAACGCGCCCGCCAGCAGAGCGAAGCGCAAAGCCTTGCCGTTGCGGGGGAGCTTGTGGCCGAAAAAGCGCGAAAGCCCCCAAAACACAAATGCCGCAATGCACAACCGCCAAAAAGCAATGGCATAAGCGCCAACCGGCACTACTTTCACAATCAGGCTGCCCAGCCCGAAAATCACACAGCCCGTAATCAACAGCGGTGCGGCATGGCGGTTGGTTTGGGATGTGGTCATCATGGTCGGCAGGTAAAGTTTCAGACGGCCTGAATTGTAGGTCAGGCCGTCTGAAAAGAGAAGAAGCGGTAAAACAAATGCGCGAACATGCGGTTTTAGGTCGTGTCGCCCGAAAGCTTGCGAAGCGGTTTGTGTGAGGCAAAGCCCGCAATGCAAAGCGTCAAGCACGGCAAGATTAAACATTTTGCGCGTATTTCGTTGTCCCTTTGCAGCATTAACGCCGCAGATGCGGATGGCGGCCAAAAAATACCGCCGCAATGCTTTCCGATAACACGCCCTAACACAAGGCCGTTTCAAAATTGGCTTTTTTCAGACGGCCTTAATTTCAATTAACGCAAACTTGGTTATAATCCACGCTTCCTTATCCCGTTACTCAGGAATCAAAACAATGACGAAAACTTTCAAAATGAGCGCATTGGCAGTTACCGCTGCATTGGCGTTGGCAGCGTGCAAACAAAACACCGAAAACGCACCCGCCGCCTCCGGAGAAAAAGCCGCTTCGGCAGCCGCATCAAGCATCGGTTCGCCTACCCAGCAAGCCAGCTACGCCATGGGTATGGACATCGGCCGTTCGCTCAAACAAATGAAAGATCAGGGCACCGAAGTCGACCTGAAAGTGTTTAACGAAGCCCTGCAAACCGTGTTGGACGGCAAAGAGCCGAAAATGAGCGACCAGCAGGCTCAAGAAGTGATGATGGCGTTTCTGAATGAGCAGCAGCAAAAAGCACAGGCAAAAATGGAAGCCGACGCCAAAACCAATCTTGAAAAAGGCCAAGCCTTCCTGAAAGAAAATGCCGCCAAAGAAGGCGTGAAAACCACAGCATCCGGCCTGCAATACAAAGTGAAAACCGAAGGCACGGGCGCACAGCCGAAAGCCACCGATGTCGTAACCGTAGAATATGAAGGCCGTCTGATCGATGGGACTGTATTCGACAGCAGCAAGCAGCACGGCGATAAACCGGTTACCTTCCCCCTGAACCAAGTAATCAAAGGTTGGACGGAAGGTTTGCAGCTGATGAAAGAGGGTGCCGAATACACCTTGTTCGTGCCTGCCGAAATGGCATACGGCCCCAACAGCCCCAGCGAAAAAATCGGCCCGAACTCAGTTTTGGTATTCGATGTGAAGCTACTCAAAATCGAAAAAGAGGCCGCAGCGGCCAAGCGATAATACGCAAACGCCCCATGCCGAGCCGTCTGAATATCTGTTTTCAGACGGCTTTTTTACACACCGCCGCACATCGGAAACGGCAATTTCCCTTGACCGTGCCGGTTAAAGCCTATACTATCCGCAACCTTGTCTTTTTGAAGCCATCGTCTTCAGCCAACTTCACATTATTCAAGATTCAAGCCCGCAGCAGCGGAGCTTTTCTGATTTGTTCGGCACAACCAAGAAACATCGGCCCGAATGCCGCTAAAACATGTTTTCTTTACCGTAGCCGGGCTGCTTGCAGGTTGTCGCCGATGTTAACCACAGGTTGAAAAATACCTGCGACAACCCTGCGTACGTCATTTCATGATCCGATTGCGCCTTCTTTGCTTCAGGGCCGTCTGAAAAACTCAGGCGGAAAAAGTGTTGTTGTTCCGTTCAGGAAACCCATGTCTGTAAAATTTAGCGATTTAAATCTCGACAAAAACCTCTTATCCGCATTAACCCAAGCAGGCTACGATTCGCCCACGCCGATTCAGGCACAATCGATTCCCCATGCGCTCGACGGCCGCGACATCATGGCTTCGGCGCAAACCGGCTCCGGCAAAACCGCCGCATTTTTGCTGCCCACATTGCAACGCCTGACCAAACGCAGCGACAAACCCGGGAAAGGCCCGCGCGCGCTGGTACTCACGCCCACCCGCGAATTGGCTGCCCAAGTAGAAAAAAACGCACTCACCTACGCCCAAAACATGAAATGGTTCCGCACCGTCAGCATTGTCGGCGGGTCTTCTTTCGGCTACCAAATCAGAGCCTTAAGCAAACCGATTGACCTGATTGTGGCCACGCCCGGCCGTTTGATGGACTTGATGGACAGCGGTAAAGTCGATTTCAACCGCCTCGAAGTGCTGATTTTGGACGAAGCCGACCGCATGCTCGATATGGGCTTTATCGACGACATCGAAACCATTGTTGCCGCCACGCCCGAAGACCGCCAAACCCTGCTGTTCTCGGCCACTTGGGACGGCGCAGTCGGCAAGCTGGCGCGCAAACTCACCAAAAACCCCGAAGTGGTTGAAGTAGAGCGCGTGGATGACCAAGGCAAAATCGAAGAGCAGCTTCTGTATTGCGACGATATGCGCCACAAAAACCGCCTGCTCGACCACATTTTGCGCGATGCCAACATCAATCAGTGCGTGATTTTCACATCCACCAAAGCCATGACCGAGCAACTGGCCGATGATTTGTATGAAAAAGGCTTTGCTGCTAACTGCCTGCACGGCGATATGCCGCAAGGCTGGCGTAACCGCACTTTGATGGATTTACGCAAAGGCCGCTGCAAAATTCTGGTGGCCACCGACGTTGCCGCCCGCGGTATCGACGTGCCCACCATCACCCATGTGATCAACTACGACTTGCCCAAACAGGCCGAAGATTACGTTCACCGTATCGGCCGAACCGGCCGTGCGGGCCGTACCGGTTTGGCCATTTCTTTTGCCGAAGTGAACGAATACGTTAAAGTACACAAAATCGAAAAGTACATTAACCGTAAGCTGCCCGAGATGACCATCGAGGGCATGGAGCCTACCCGCAAACGCGCATCTAAAGCGGCCAAGCCGAAAGGTAAGGGCGGTTGGGGCGACCGTAAGTTCGGCGATAAAAAATTCGGCGACAAAAAGTTTGGCGATAAGAAACCGGGTGCCAAAAAATTCTCCGGCAAGAAACCCGGTGTGAAGCCCAAGAGCGAAGGCTTCGGCGGCAAGAAAAAACCTGCCGGCGGATTCGCCAAAAAATAAAACAGGTTTCCAGCCTGATCATACTTAAACACACACGCAATAAAATGCCCGCATTCGGAAAACTGCCTGCAAGCACGATTTCTGATGCGGGATTTTTTTAGGGGCTGACGTAGATTAGCAGTCATGATAGGCTGCCAAAATGAAGATAACCCACTGTAAGTTAAAGAAGAGTCTGCAAAGAAAACTGCTTGAATATTTTGTATTGGAAGTAACCGCACGTTCTGCTGCCGATATCTTGGGTATTCAGCCCAATACGGCTATTCTCTTCTACCGTAAAATCCGTCTTGTTATCAGCCATCATTTGGCTTTGGAAGCAGATCAGGTTTTTGAGGGCACTATAGAATTGGATGAGAGCTATTTCGGCGGTAAGCGTAAAGGAAAGCGCGGTAGGGGAGCAGCAGGTAAAGTGGTGGTTTTCGGTATCCTTAAACGTGGAGGTAAGGTTTATACGGTTGTAGTGAATAATGCCCGAAAGGAAAGTTTATTTCCTGTTATTACAAGGAAAATTACACCTGATAGCGTAGTTTATACGGACTGCCTGAGCAGTTACGACGTGTTGGATGTCAGCGGTTTTCACCATCACAGGATTAATCACAGCAAAAAGTTTGCCGACCGACACAACCATATCAACGGCATTGAGAATTTTTGGAATCAGGCGAAACGTGTCTTGCGCAAATACAACGGAATTGACCGAAAATCTTTTCCTCTGTTCTTGAAAGAATGTGAGTTTCGTTTTAACTTCGGGACACCAAAGCAGCAGTTAAAAACTTTGCGGCTTTGGTGTGGTGTTTAGGGCTAATCTACTTCAGCCCCTTTTTTTATCTGTTCGTTATTCAGACTTTCAGACGGCCTGAGACCTTTGCAACATCTCCATCTGCGGCGCATTGCTGCGCTATGTGCTGTCCGCTTGCTTTGCCTTATTTATGATATATCTGCACTCGCTGTGCTGCTGCGCCTTGAACGGCATCCACATCAGAGGGTTTTGCAAAGGTCTCGGCCTGATTCGGCAAAACGTCGTTTTAGCGGTAAAGCGAAACAATGGTTTCTGTCGCTTTCACGCAGGTATCTACATCGGCCACCAATGCAATGCGCACATAACCTGTGCCCGGGTTGCCGTTGTCGGTATCGCGTGCGAGAAAGCGGCCGGGCAGCACTTGAATGGCCGCTTCCTGCCAGAGTTTGCGCGCAAACGCCAAGTCGTCGCCGTCGGGGACTTTCAGCCAAATATAAAACGAGGCTTCGGGCAGGCGTACGTCGAATACCTGCCGTAATACGGGCAGCACTTTGTCGAACTTTTCCTGATACAGACGGCGGTTTTCGGCAACGTGGGCTTCGTCGTTCCAAGCGGCAATGCTGGCGCGCTGAACGGGAATGCTCATGGCGCTGCCGTGATAAGTGCGGTATAGCAGGAACGCTTTGAGAATGTCTGCGTCGCCCGCTACAAAGCCCGAACGCATACCCGGCACGTTGGAGCGTTTCGACAGGCTGGTAAACATTACGATGCCTTTGTTGCTTCTGCCCAGCTGCTGCGCCGCTTGCAGGCCGCCCAACGGCTTTTTGCCGTCGAAATAAATTTCCGAATAACATTCGTCGGAGGCAATCACAAATCCGTAACGGTCTTGCAAATCAAACAGTTTTTGCCAGTCTTCCAACTGCATTACGCTGCCGCTGGGGTTGTCGGGCGAGCAGACAAACACGATGCGGGTGCGTTGCCAAATGGATTCGGGCACTTCCGACCAGTCGGGCAGAAAGCGCGGCGCACGGCTGTTGGCAAAATAGATTTCGCCGCCGCCGAGCATGGCTGCCCCTTCGTATATCTGATAAAAAGGATTGGGGCTGACCACCACGGGTTTGAGGCCGTCTGAAACGGGATTCAGCACGGTTTGAGTGAAGGAAAACAAGGCTTCGCGGCTGCCGAGCACGGGCAGAATTTCCGTTTCGGGGTTGAGCTTCAAGCCGTCGTAGCGGCGGAACACCCAATCGGCGCAGGCTTGGCGGAGTTCGGGCAAGCCTGCAGACAGCGGATATTTTTCCAATTCGGACAAAGCGGCGGTTAATGCATCGGTAACGACTTTAGGCGCAGGGTGTTTGGGTTCGCCGATATGCAGGGGAACAGGTTGCAGGCCGTGCGGGGCGTCGATTCCGTTCATGGCTTCGCGCAGGCGGGCGAAAGGATAAGGTTTGAGAAGGTCGAGCAATGGATTCATGGTGCGGAAGAGTTCGGCTGGATTGGTTAAATAAGGTCAAAGAACGCGTATCTTAGCATTATTCCGCTTCTTTCGGCGGCGCATATTTCGGGCATATCATGATTCTGATATGATGCGGCAAACTAAAAAATCCGAAACCTCAGTTAAGTTTACCCGAAGGTTTCGGGCCGTCTGAAAAGGATGATTCCACTATGAATATTGCCATCGTAGATTACGGCATGGGTAACCTGCATTCCGTGCTCAAATCCGTGCAGGCCGCGCAAAAACTTGCCGGAGTTGACGCTGAAATCAAACTCACCCACCGCCCTGAAGAGGTTTTTGCCGCCGATAAAATCATTTTTCCGGGGCAGGGCGCCATGCCGGACTGCATGGGCGCGTTGCAAAAAAGCGGACTTGGCGAAGCCGTTTCAGACGGCCTGAAAAACAAACCGTTTTTCGGCATCTGCGTGGGCGCACAGCTTTTGTTCGAGCACAGCGAAGAGGGTGATACCGCCGGTTTGGGTTGGTTTAAAGGCGACGTCAAACGCTTTGCCGCCAATCTTCACGACGAAGAGGGCTGCAAGCTGAAAGTGCCGCATATGGGTTGGAATACCGTACACCAAACGCAGGCGCACCCGCTGTTCCAAGATATTCCGCAAGACACCCGTTTTTATTTCGTGCACAGCTACTATTTTGCGCCCGCTGATAACGACATCATACTCGGCACCAGCAGCTACCCTAACGAATTTGCGTGTATCGTCGGCAAAGACAATGTATTCGCTACCCAATTCCACACCGAAAAAAGCCATGACGGCGGCTTACTGCTCTTGCGTAATTTTTTACGCTGGAACGGATAAGTTGTGTAAAATAAATGCTGAAAATTTTGCAAAACCGCCGTCTGCGGCGCATTTCCGCACCAGAAGTTGCCTGCCTATTTATTTGATTGATTTGATTGAACGGCATCCGCATCTGCGGGGCAAAGGTTTTATGCTGTGATTCCGGCTTTCAGACGGCCTTTATTTCTTAATGCCGTCTGAAACTTTACTTTAAAACAAAAGAAATCAATATGTTACTGATTCCTGCCATAGATTTGAAAGAAGGCCGCTGCGTGCGCCTGAAACAGGGCTTGATGGATCAAGCCACCGTGTTTTCCGACAACCCCGCCGAAACCGCCGTGCATTGGCTGAAACAAGGCGCGCGCCGCCTGCATTTGGTGGATTTGGACGGCGCATTCGCAGGCAAGCCGAAAAACCTCGATGCGATTGCGGCGATTTTGCAGGAAGTGTCTAAAGAAATCCCCGTTCAGCTCGGCGGCGGCATCCGCAATTTGGAAACCATTGAAAAATATCTGGCTTTAGGTTTGACCGATGTGATTATCGGCACGGCCGCAGTCAAAAATCCCGAATTCGTGCGCGAAGCCTGCCAAGAATTTGCCGGCCACATTATCGTTGGCTTGGATGCCAAAGACGGCATGGTGGCCATCGACGGCTGGGCAACCGTAACCGACCATCACGTTATCGATTTGAGCAAACGGTTTGAAGACGACGGCGTGAACAGCATCATCTATACCGATATCGGCCGCGACGGCATGATGAGCGGTGTCAACATCGAAGCCACCGTTAAGCTGGCCGAAGCGGTGAACATTCCTGTTATCGCTTCAGGCGGCCTGACCGATTTGAACGACATCCGCGCCTTGTGTGCGGTAGAAAAAAGCGGTGTGGCGGGTGCGATTACCGGCCGGGCGATTTACGAAGGCAGCATCGATTTTGCCGAAGCGCAGCAGTTGGCCGATTCGTTGGCATAACGCTTACATAAAAATAATATGCTCGGGTCGTCTGAAAGGGTTTGCAGCGCAGCCCGGTTTGTTTGCCCGAGCACACTATTCATCAAATTTCGTCTTACTTATTGAATTTATAAGGTAAAAATATGTTTCAGGCTTTTTTGCTCGGTTTTTGGGCAATATGGTCTTATGATCGCGATGTTCACGCCATCAGCGAAAGTTTGACTTTCATGATTATTGCCGTGCTGATCAGTATGGGTGTGAATTTTGCCATACCGATGATTAACGGCGAATGGGCGCTGATTATGGCCATTTTGTGGATGTATGTAGCCGGCGTATTAACGGTGGTTAACCGTTATTCCAACAGCTTTGTAACCACTATGCTGATTGCTTGTATTTCTGCTGTGGGCTTTTATCAGCTCTCCGAACGGTTGCCCGGCTGGGTGGCTTCGTGGATAGTATAAACGGCAGGCTGCTTGGTGCAGCCTGAATTTATTTTACGGATTTGTTTTCAGGAATGATTCATGGCATTAGCAAAACGCATTATCCCCTGTTTGGACGTGGACAACGGCCGTGTGGTCAAAGGTGTCAACTTCGTCGGCCTGCGCGATGCCGGCAATCCGGTTGACGTAGCCAAACGCTATAACGACGAAGGTGCCGACGAGCTGACCTTTCTCGACATCACCGCTTCTTCCGACAACCGCGACACCATTCTGCATGTGATTGAAGAAGTGGCCTCGCAAGTGTTTATACCGCTCACCGTCGGCGGCGGCGTGCGCTCCGTAGCCGATGTGCGCCGCCTGCTCAACGCGGGTGCCGACAAAGCCAGCATCAACACCGCTGCCGTAACCAACCCCGATTTGGTGAACGAAGCCAGCGGCTTTTTCGGCTCGCAAGCTATTGTGGTGGCGATTGATGCCAAAGCCGTCAACCCCGAAAACACCCGCTGGGAAGTGTTTACCCACGGCGGACGCAAAGCCACCGGCATTGATGCGGTCGAATGGGCGAAAAACATGCAGGCGCGCGGCGCAGGCGAGATTCTGCTCACCAGCATGGACAGAGACGGCACCAAAATCGGCTTTAACCTGCCGCTTACCCGCGCCATCAGCGAAGCGGTGGATATTCCCGTTATCGCCTCCGGCGGCGTGGGCAACGTGCAGCACCTGATTGAAGGCGTAAAAGAAGGCAAGGCCGATGCCGTGCTGGCCGCCAGCATTTTCCACTTCGGCGAAGTGAGCATACGCGAAGCCAAAGAAGCCATGCGTGCGGCGGGTATCGAAATGCGTTTGTAATATTGATTTCAGACGGCCTTTCAACCGTTGAGGCCGTCTGAAAAGAAAGAAACCGATATGAAAAAGTTCATTCCAATTATATTGATGTCTGCCCTGCTGGCCGCGTGCGGCGGCGGTGGGGATACCGATAAAATCGGCGAGGCCAGCACCGTGTTCAACATGCTCGGCAAAAACGACCGCATTGAAATCCATGCGTTCGACGACCCGCAGATCCAAGGTGTTACCTGCTATATTTCCTACGCTAAAAAAGGCGGCCTGAAAGAAACGGTGAACTTGGAAGAAGACGCTTCCGACGCTTCCGTATCCTGCGTGCAGACCGCGCCGCAAATCAGCTTTAACGAAGCCGAAATCGCCAAACCGCAGAAAATTTTCAAAAAAGGCTCCAGCTTTATTTTCAAAACCCTGCAAGTGATGCGCTATTACGACCCTGCGCGTAAAGTGTTTTCATACATGGTGTACAGCGATAAAGTGATTCAAGGTTCGCCGAAAAACTCGATGGACGCTTTCTCCTGCTACACCGGAGCGCCGCTGGACGCTGCCAAAGTGAGCGTGCAGCCCAACCAGCAGATTCACGGCTCGTGCATCGTTACGCTTGCCCAAAAATAAACAGGCCGTCTGAAAGCCCTAGGCTTCTACCAAGCTACAAACAGATCGGATCAGCATGGATTTAACCCTTTGGCATTATGCGGCGATTGCCGTGCTGGGCATTTTGGCCAGCATCATCAATATTTTGGCGGGCGGAGGTTCCAATCTGATTCTGCCGCTGTTGATGGCCTTCGGCGTGCCGCCCGATATTGCCAATGCCAGCAACCGCGTCGGCATTTTTTTCCAGTCGCTCACCGGCATCAGAGGGTTTAGAAACGCCGGCGCCTTGCCCACGCACGATTTGCGCGGCATTTTGCTGCCGATGATATTCGGAGGTTTGGTCGGCTCCGTGCTGGCTTCGGTATTGCCCAATCAGATTCTGAAACCCGCCTTGCTCGTCTGCATTCTCGGCGTGGCCACGCTCACTTTTCTCAAACCGCAGCTTTTGCTGCCGCCGCAAAACGTGCAGGAACGCAAAGTATCCGACACCCGCGGCGCAGCGGTTTTGCTGTTTGCCGTCGGCATCTACGGCGGCTTTGTGCAAGCCAGCACCGCGTTCATTTTGCTGCCCGTGCTGGCGGGCGTGCTGCATTACAACCTGCTGCGCGCCAATGCCTTAAAACTGGTATGCACGCTGGCGTTCACCATCGTGGCTTTGGCCGTGTTTATCGTGCAGGGGCAGATTTGGTGGGATGTCGGCCTTGTGCTGGCGGCAGGCAATGCCATCGGCTCGATGATCGGCGTGAAAATTGCCTTAAAACTCTCGCCCAACACCTTGCGCACGATTTTGTTTGTAATGACGGTTGTGGCCGTGGCCGCGGCGTTTTTAAAGTAAATGAGGCCGTCTGAAAACACAGATTTCAAAAGGTAAATTCATGAACATGCCCGCAAAATCCTACCGCTACATTCTGCTTGCCTCAGCCTTATTTCAGACGGCCTGTGCGCCCGAAAGCAGCAGCCAATCCCAAGCCGAACGCGAAGTTTTATCCGCAGTTGCCGCCAAAGATTCGGCTTCTTGGGTCGGCATCTATCGCGGCGAACTGCCTTGCGCCGACTGCGATTACATCGAAGCCACCATCGTTTTGCGCGACAATCTGCATTACAGCTTAACTACCCGACACGTCGGCAGAGTGGCCGGCGTATTGCCGTCTGAAAAACGCGGCATCTTCCATTGGCGCGACGATGGCCTGCTGCAATTGGATGCGGCGGGCGACGATATGGTGTTTTTCGCTCACGAAAAAGGCCTGCAAATGCGCGGCAACGACGGCAAAGCCTATCCCGACGGCAAGGGGAAAATCTGCGGTTTGGCAAAAACCGGCAGTTTTGTGCCCGGGCAGTGAGCGGTTTTCAGACAGGCATTCTTGCGATGGCCTGCTCTGCTGTACAACAAGGAGAAACCATGCAGTTTGAGGAATACAGAAAATATGATGCCGTCGGCTTGGCAGAGTTGATCCGCAAAGGCGAAGTATCTGCCGATGAAGTGCTTCAGACGGCCTTAAACCGTTTAGACGCGGTAAATCCCAAGCTGAATTTATTGGCCCATGATTTGCGCGAACGGGCTTTTTCATGGCAGAGGCCGTCTGAAAATCCCCATGCGCCTTTAGTCGGCGTGCCGTTTCTATTGAAAGACTTAATCGCCGATTGGGAAGGCACGCCCACATGGTCTGGTTCGCGCATGATGAAAAATTATGTAGCCAAACAAAACAGCGCTTTAACTCAGGCTTATCTAAATGCGGGGTTGCGCATTTTCGGTAAAACCACCACGCCGGAATGGGGCGCGTATCCCGTTACGCAAACAGAAATCTACGGGATTACCCGTAATCCGTGGAACTTAAGCTATACACCGGGCGGCAGCAGCGGCGGTTCGGCGGCAGCCGTTGCCGCAGGCGTTGTACCGGCGGCACATGGCGGCGACGGCGGCGGTTCGATACGTGTGCCTGCCCATAATTGCGGCATCTTCGGCTTGAAACCGAGCCGTGGCCGCAGCAGCTTTGAACCGTTACAAAGCGAAGCATGGCAAGGCTTGGTCAACGAACATGTGCTGACCCGCAGCGTGCGCGACAGCGCCCTGTTTCTCGATATTGCGGCTCAAACCCAAACACACGCCCTGTATGCCTGCCCCCGACCTGCCGAATCGTTTTCAGACGGCCTCAAACGTGACACAGGCCGTCTGAAAATCGCTTTTTGGCAGAAGCCGTGGTTTGGCGGAGAAAATGATGCAGACACGCAAGCGGCATTTGCCCACAGCCTGAAATTGTTGTCAGATGCAGGGCATGATTTAGAAGAAGCCTCTCCCGATTTCTCCCCGCCTAAAATACTCAACCGTGCAGCACGGGTCTTGGTGATGGGTGAAACAGCCAAACTGCTTTATCTTCATCAACAGGCAACGGGGCAAAAACTGCATCACAGCCAGTTGGAACCGACAACTTGGGCGTTGATTTCACAAGGACAGCAAATCAGTGCAGGCGAAATGGCGTGGGCGCGTGACGTGATGCTGACACAGGGGCGCGCCGCCGAAGCGTTTTTTACACGCTACGATGTCTTAATGACACCGATTTGCCCGCGTACCACACCGAAAATCGGCGAACTCATGCCGTCTGAAACCGAGCAAAAGATCATCCGTTTGCTGTTCGGTACGTTGAAATTAGGCTGGCTGATGAAACAAAACCCCTTGATTGAAAAAGAAGCCGAGCGCACGTTGCAATACATCGGCTACGCCGCACCATTTAATATGACCGGCAATCCCGCCATGAGTGTGCCGCTGTTTTGGCACAACGGGCTGCCGATAGGTACACAGTTTGCCGCAGCACACGGGCGGGAAGATTTACTGCTGCGCTTGGCGGCGCAATTAGAGCAGATTCAACCGTGGGCGGATAAACAGCCGTCCATATAAGATAAAATTACCAACCTTAAAAATGTCGTATAAGAAAGCCTGTAACAACAAGGCCGTCTGAAAAAGGAGTAACAAACATGCCGAACCCACTGCTGGATGCCGTTAAATTCGATGAAAAAGGCTTAGTTTGCGCCATCGCACAAGACGCGAAAACCCTGCGCGTGCTGATGGTGGCTTGGATGAACGCCGAAGCGCTGCAAAAAACCGCCGAAACGGGTTATGCCCACTATTACAGCCGTTCGCGCCAAAAGCAATGGATGAAAGGCGAAGAGTCGGGGCATACGCAAAAAGTGCACGAGCTGCGTTTGGATTGCGACGGCGATGCGGTGATTATGCTGATAGACCAAGCAGGCGGCATTGCCTGCCATACGGGGCGCGAAAGCTGCTTCTACCGCGTGTGGCGCGATGGAGCGTGGCAGATTGTGGATGCGGTATTGAAAGACGAAAAAGAGATTTACGGGCATACGCACGGTTGATAGAGGCCGTCTGAAAGCCGTAGGCTTCTGCGAAGCCAAAACGGGCTTTACTCGCTTCATTAAAATCGCTTAACGGGTTTTTCTAAAATATATTTTTAATACAACACGGAAAAAATGAAAAAACATCTGTGCATTTTATGGGTAATGATGGCAGTGGGCGTAAGCACGAAAGCGTTTGCCGAACCTGCCGCATTAACAACGCCTTTGACTTTTAACGAGATTAAAAAGGCTGATACAAACCCGCATTCGGGCTGGATACCTGTGCCGATGCTTCACTATCCTGAAGAAGCGGAAATGAAAGGCTGGGAAGGCGATGTGGTCGTTTCCGTTCTGGTTGCGCCCGATGCGAGTATTCAAAACGTAGAGGTAATCCAATCAAGCGGATATAAAGTATTGGACGAAGCGGCTAAAAAAACAATAGCGCAAGCCACATTCAAGCCGCACGGGTGGACAGCGTTCCGTATTCCCTTGCGCTTCCGTTTGGACGGGGGCAAACGGCAATGTGCAAAAAGCATCTGTTGAGCAGGGAAAAGAAGCGTGCATAAAACAGTTTGTATTGGTTTCGGTAAACAATCAAGTCTATAAAATCAAATTGATTAACCCTAATAAAATTCATAATAGGGATAATGCGACGGCAAAATAAGCATGGAAAGTAAAGTTTGCCGACACGAAACAACGGATAAGATATACAGCCAGATAAGCTTGTGTTCCGATAAATAAAAACTTCCCGCTGCGGACTATCTGTCTTTATTGAGGCCGTCTGAAAAGTCGGCTTAATTGGCGGGTAAGGTAACGATAGTGCGTATCCGTCCAATCGAGCATGGGCGCCACAGAAAAGAGAATCACCAAAGGGTCAACAATGAAAAAGCATAATGATATTTTTGCCGTATTGCTCGCTGCTTTTTGTGCGGGAACTGCGGTTGCCGCACCGATGGCTCCTTCAAAAACGCTGCCTGCAACGTCGTCGGCGGAAATGCCGATTAAGAAAACCGGGCAAATCTCCCGTCCTGTTTATCCCGTTATGTCTGTTGAAAAAGGCGAAGAAGGAAAAGTGGTGCTGTCTATACTGGTAGCGCCGGGAGGCCGTGTCACCGAAGTAAAGTTAATTGAATCCAGCGGATATGAAAGGTTGGACAAAGCGGCAATCCACGCGGCATGGAAAAGTAAATTCGACACACAGGAATGGACTGATTTTAGAACCATAGTGAGATTCGATTTGGACAACGATATGAAAGAAAATGCTATCCAAAAAGAAAAGCCGCAGCCATCCGAGCAGGCAGGCTCAACATAAACGGCAACCTAACCGTTGAGTAAAGCCGAGGCCGTCTGAAAAGCCGAACTGTCCCCCAATCTTTGCGCCAAACCAAGCTTTTCCAACAAGCGGTATGGGGTTTTTAAGGTTGAAACCCCGTTCAAATAAGCGCAAAATGTGGGCAATTTTTGCCGTGCTTTTTCAGACGGCCTGTTGATAACGAGAAAGAATCATGAGCGATACACTCCACCCCGAAACGCTGGCGATACGCGGTGCGAAAAGCCAAACCGAATATAACGAGCACAATCAGGCGCTGTTTTTGACCAGCAGTTTTATGTTTGACGATGCCGCGCAAGGTGCGGCCTTGTTTGCAAAAGAAATCGAAGGTTACACTTATTCGCGCACGGCCAATCCTACCGTGGCGGCGTTTGAAAAACGGGTGGCCTGTTTGGAAGCGGGCGAGAGCGGTGTGGCAACCTCTACGGGCATGTCGGCGATTCAGGCGGCCATGCTGACGTTTTTGAAAACGGGCGACCATCTGATTGCCAGCCGCAGCCTGTTCGGCACTACGGCGGGGTTTATCAACGGTATCGTGTCGAAATTCGGTATCGAAATCACGCTGGTGTCGCAAACCGATGTGTCCGAATGGCGGGCGGCGGTGAAAGAAAACACCAAGATGCTGTTTTTGGAAACGCCTTCCAATCCTTTGAACGAAATCGCCGATATCGAAGCATTGGCCGCCGTGGCGCATGATGTGGGCGCGCTTTTGGTGGTGGACAACAGTTTTTGTACGCCGGCTATTCAGCAGCCTTTGAAATTCGGTGCGGATTTGTCGGTGCAGTCGGCAACCAAAGGTATCGATGGTCAGGGCAGGGTGTTGGGCGGTGTGATTTGCGGCAAAACCGCTTTGATTAAAGAAATCGCGATGTACAGCAATTCGGCAGGTTTGGCTTTGTCACCGTTTAGTGCGTGGGTGCTGCTCAGCGGAGTGGAAACGCTGTTTGTGCGCATGGAAAAGCAGGCGGCCAATGCTTTGCAGATTGCCCGATGGCTGCGCGGTCAGGCCAAAGTGAAAGCCGTTTATTATGCCGGTTTGGATGATCACCCGCAGGCAGAGTTGATGCAAAAGCAGCAGGTTTCCGGCGGCATCGTGGTGGCTTTCGAGGTGGAAGGCGGCCAAGAAGCGGCGTGGAAAGTGATTGATTCGGTAAACATTTTCTCGAAAACCGCCAATCTCGGCGATGTGCGCTCCACCATTACGCACCCGTGGACGACCACCCACGGCAGAATGGCACCGGAAGCGAAACAGCAGGCAGGTATTGAAGCGGGTTTGCTGCGCTTGTCGGTAGGTTTGGAAAACGTGCAGGACTTGATTGCCGATTTGCAGCAGGCTCTGGCATAAGTTTCATGCGGCCTCTTGCTGTTTTATACAGAGGCCGTCTGAAAGAAAACAGTTGAGGAGTAGGAATATGGATGAGGCAGTATTTGCCGATTGGGCATTGAAAATCTGCTTAACCGTGCTGATTGTGTTTTTGGGCTTTATCGTGTGGAATCTCGGTAAAGAATCGAAAGCAGGCAAATTCGGCATGTTTGTTTTGTTTTTGGTGTTGGGGCTGGGCGTGTTCGGCTTTATCTTCAAAAACGTATTGATCGAATTTTTCGTATTGTCGAAATAAATATCAAGGCAGGCCGTCTGAACAGTTTTGCATGATTTCAGACGGCCTCTCCGTGTTTAAGCTGTATTTCTTCCCGAAAGAAAACCGATGACTTCTCTTGTTTGGCAGGCAGGGCGTTTTGCTATTGATTTAAGTGCGCCGAAAATAATGGGCATTGTAAACCTCACGCCCGATTCGTTTTCAGACGGCGGCGTGTATTCGCAAACCGTTCAGACGGCCTTGAAGCACGCCGAGCAGCTTTTGAAGGAAGGCGCGGATATACTCGATATCGGCGGCGAATCCACCCGCCCGGGATCGGATTATGTGCCGCCCGAAGAAGAATGGGCGAGGGTGTGGCCGGTGTTGAAAGAGTTGGCAACGTGGGGTGTGCCGGTTAGCTTGGACACGCGCCGCACAGTGGTTATGAAGCAGGCTTTGGAGCAGGGCGGTGTGGACATCATCAACGATGTGTCGGCATTAAGCGATGAAGGCGCGGTCGATTTGCTGGCGCAGCAGGTGCAAACCGGCATCTGTCTGATGCATATGCAGGGTATGCCCGCAACCATGCAGCAAAATCCGCAATATCAAGATGTTGTGCGGGAAGTGGCCGATTATTTGAATGAGCGGACGGCAGCGTGTGTGCAGGCGGGTATCGCGAAAAACCGCATCGTGCTCGACCCCGGCTTCGGCTTTGGAAAAACCTTGCAACACAATATCTTATTGATGCGGCATTTAAACGAACTGGCCAAACAATCCGGCCTGCCGCTGTTAATCGGCGTTTCGCGCAAACGCATGATCGGTGCGCTCACCGGCGAAGAAAACGCGGCCGACCGCGTGCACGGCAGCGTGGCGGCAGCATTGGCTGCCGTTGCCCGCGGCGCGCAAATAGTGCGAGTGCACGATGTAAAAGCCACGGCCGATGCTTTGAAAGTGTGGAATGTGCTGGGAATAAACGCAAATTAAATACCGCGCTTACCGATGCCGTCTGAAATTTTCTTTCAGACGGCATCGTTTATTGTGCCGAATACCAACCGAAAAACCTTGTAAACCGCTGGATACCGCTGCTGGGCTGCTTTACAATACGGGTTCAAGTCTGAACGGAGTGTTTTTATATGGCAAAAAAATATTTTGGAACCGATGGTGTGCGCGGCGAAGTAGGCCAGTTTCCGATTACGCCCGATTTTGTATTGAAACTCGGTTATGCGGCCGGACAGGTGCTGGTGCAGCACGACAGCGGCCAAAAGCCGACCGTGATCATCGGTAAAGACACCCGTATTTCCGGCTATATGCTCGAAGCCGCTCTGGTGGCAGGTTTTACCGCCGCAGGCGTTAACGTGATTCAAACCGGCCCGCTGCCGACACCCGGCATCGCCTATCTTACCCGTGCGTTGCGCCTTTCTGCCGGCGTGATGATTTCCGCTTCGCACAATGTTTATTCCGACAACGGCATCAAGTTTTTTGCCGAAGGCGGCGTGAAGTTGAGCGACGAAATCGAGTTGGAAATCGAAGCCAAGCTGGACGAAGAAATCAAAACCCGCCCGTCCGACCGTTTGGGCAGGGCGCGCCGTGTCAGCGGTGCCGACGACCGCTATATCGAATTCTGCAAATCCACTTTCCCCGCCAACTACGACCTGCGCGGCTTGAAACTGGTGGTCGATACCGCCAACGGAGCCGGCTATCATGTGGCGCCGAAAGTGTTTCACGAACTGGGTGCACATGTGGTGGCCATCAGCGACGAACCCAACGGCTACAACATCAACGAAAAATGCGGTGCCACCCATCCGAAAGCGTTGCAGGCCGCCGTGCTGCAAAACGAAGCCGATTACGGCATTTCGCTCGACGGCGACGGCGACCGCCTGATTATGGTTGACCGCCACGGCAAAGTGTACGACGGCGACAGCTTGATTTATGTGATTGCCAAAGCGCGTGCCGCAGAAGGTTCGGCCATCGGCGGCGTAGTCGGCACGGTAATGACCAATATGGCGATGGAATTGGCTTTGCAAGAACAGGGCGTGGCCTTTTGCCGTGCCAAAGTCGGCGACCGCTATGTGCTAGAGCAGTTGCAGCAGCGCGGTTGGCTGATTGGCGGCGAAGCCAGCGGGCATATTTTGTGCATGGATAAACACAATACCGGCGACGGCATTATTTCCGCCCTGCAAGTGCTGGCCGCCCTGCGCACGCTGAATCAGGATTTGGCTACCGTTTGCGCCGACTGGCAGGCTTTCCCGCAAACCATGATTAACGTGCGGATTCAAAAAGGCCAAGATTGGCAGGGCGCATCGAAAGATGTGTTGGCCGAAGTAGAAAAAGAGTTGGAGGGCAAAGGCCGTGTCGTGCTGCGCGCTTCCGGCACCGAGCCAGTGGTGCGCGTGATGGTAGAAGCACGTCAGGCCGATTGGGCGAAGAAAGGTGCGGAGCGGATTGCCGAGGCGATTCAAAACGCTTCGGATTCTGCCAAAGACAAGAAGTAATTCAGGTATTAATCTTAAGGTGTTTCAGACGGCCGAGGGCAATGGTTTCCGGGTCGTCTGAAATAACATGAGAAACTGTTGGGCAGCATCAAATTTCACCTTATTTTCAGACGGCCTCAAGCGCAGTATCAAGCCCGTTTGCAATACAATGAAGTTTAAACTGCGAAATATCCGGGCAGGCCGATAAGCAATGTTTTCAGACGGCCTGCCTACTCAAACCGATATTTTATTTCACACAATCAAACCAATAAGGGACAAGCGTTATGCTTGCTATTTTAGAAGCTTTCTTCATTCAATACGGTTATGCCGCAGTATTTTTGGTGCTGTTGGCATGCGGATTCGGTGTGCCGATTCCCGAAGACGTTACGCTGGTGGCAGGCGGCGTGATTTCGGGTTTGGGCTACACCAACGTGCATATTATGGTTGTTGTAGGCATGCTCGGCGTGTTGGTGGGCGACGGCCTGATGTTCGCCGCCGGACGGGTGTTCGGCCATAAAATATTGAAAGTACGCCTGATTGCCCGCGTGATGACGCCGCAGCGCTACGCACAAGTTCAGGAAAAATTCGATAAATACGGCAACCGCGTGCTGTTCGCGGCACGTTTCCTGCCCGGCTTGCGTACGCCCATTTTCATCACCGCCGGTATCAGCCGCAAAGTATCGTATATGCGCTTTTTGATGATGGACGGCCTTGCCGCCCTGATTTCGGTGCCGGTGTGGGTGTATCTGGGTTCTTACGGTGCGGAAAACCGTACATGGCTGATGGAAAAAATCCACCAGTTCCAATACGGCTTGTTTATCGTAATCGGCATCGGTGCGGCGGTGCTGCTGTATTTCTTTTGGAAAAAACGCCAACGCCAACGTTTTTTCCGCCAGCACATCCGCGAGCTGCGTTTAAAACGCAAAGAGCGCCAAACCGCAGCCAAAGCCAACCATACGGCGGATTAAGCAAGGTTGCTGTCCGGCAAAAGGCTTTCAGGCCGTCTGAAAGCCTTTGGTTTATTGATTCAGACGGCCTTTAAGCAATAAAGTATGAAAGACAGACATGAGCGGTAAAATTTACGGCGACGGTGCATTCCGTCGCGAATCACTCAAAGGTTCAACCATTGAAAACACTTATTCCGGCGCATTGTCGTTTATGCGCCGCCGCTACACGCGCGATTTGAGCGAGGCCGATGTAGTGGTTTCGGGCGTGCCGCTGGATTTGGCCACCACTTTCCGCCCGGGTGCGCGTTTAGGGCCGGCGGCTATCCGTGCCGCCAGCGTGCAGTTGGCCGAATTGAACCTGTTTCCGTGGGGCTTCGACCCGTTTGACGATTTGGCCGTAATCGATTACGGCGACTGCTGGTTTGATGCGCATCAGCCGTGGACAATTCGTGAAACCATCGTTCAACACGCGCGCGACATCATCAACAACAGCAACGCCAAAATGCTCACTTTCGGCGGCGACCATTTCATCACTTATCCGCTGTTGCAGGCACATGCCGAAAAATACGGCAAACCTTTGAGCCTGCTGCATTTCGATGCCCATTGCGACACTTGGCCGGATGATGCACCCGAATCTTTGAACCACGGCACCATGTTTTACAAAGCCATCAAAGAAGGGTTGATTGAGCCGAAAACTTCCGCCCAAGTCGGCATCCGCACTTGGAACAGCGATTTTATGGGCATGAATATGCTGTTCGCGCCGTGGATTAATGAAAACGGCGTTGAGGCGACGGTAAAACGCATTTACGAGATTATCGGCGACAACCCCGTTTACATCACGTTCGATATCGACTGCCTCGACCCTGCGTTTGCTCCCGGCACCGGCACCCCCGTTCCCGGCGGTTTGAATTCGCATACCGCTCTGGGTATTGTCCGCGCGCTGGGCGATTTGAATATTGTCGGCATGGATGTGGTGGAGGTGTCTCCGGCTTACGATAATGCAGAGATTACCGCCATTGCCGCTGCGCATGTGGCTGCCGATATGCTGTGTTTGATGCGCAATAAAAAAGTGGCGGGTAAGTTGTAAGTGCAAACTTGCTGCGCTGCCGTATAAAAAAACGGGTCTGAATCTTTTCAGACTCGTTTTTTTATACGGGGAAGCGATTTAAAAATCTAGTGAATCAATTTAAAAATAGCATATTGGTCATACTCGGGCTAAGCCCGAGTATGACGTTTTGGTTATTAAGCGGGGGATTAACGATAGCGGCTGGATATAACAAAAATGAATTTTGTTAAAACCAACCATTCTTTCCTTTTTTCAGACGGCCTGTTTAAAGTTGGGCAAAGTCAAACAGCCGTTTTACCGCACAGCGGCAACGGCGGTGTTAACAATAAAAAAGGAAACCCGCATGAGCCAAGCCAATCCGCTGCCACCTGAACTGCCCGCCCAATTAGCCGCGCTTTCGCCCACCCAACTGGCTTGGTTGTCGGGCTATTGTTGGGCGCAGAGCCAGCTGGGAGAAACCGCTTCCGTTCAGACTGCCTTTGCCTCGCCCAAAGCTCCCGCTGCCGAACCGCGCCGCGTAACCGTGCTTTCGGCCTCGCAAACCGGCAACGCCCGCCGGGTAGCCGCCGATTTGCTAGTGAAACTGGAGTCTGCGGGCATCAATGCGCGCTTGGTGGCGGTGGCCGATTTCAAGAGCAAAACGCTGCCCGAAGAAGACATTGTGCTGTTGGTAACGTCCACGCAGGGCGAGGGCGAGCCGCCGGAAGAAGCGGTGCCGCTGTATAAACTGCTGTTCGGCAAAAAAGCCCCCGATTTGAGTAAACTCAGCTTTGCCGTGCTCGGCTTGGGCGATTCTTCTTATCCCAAGTTTTGTCAGGCCGGTAAAGACTTCGATGCCAAACTTGCCGAATTGGGCGCAACCCGTTTAAGCGTGTTGGGCGAATGCGATTTGGATTTTCAGACGGCCGCCAATGCTTGGGTGGAAACCGTTTCCGCCAAAGTGACCGAACTGTGTGCCCAAACCGCAACATCGGTTTCAGACGGCCTCAAGCCCGTTCAAACACCGCCATCTGCCGCACAGGTTTACACGAAAGAGCAGCCGTTTACCGCCTCCCTTGCCGTCCGCCAGAAAATTACCGCCCGCAATGCCGAAAAAGATGTACAACATATCGAAATCGACTTGAGCGGCTCCGGCATCCGCTATCAAGCCGGCGATGCGTTGGGCATCTGGCCGCTGAACGCCCCCGACTTGGTGGCGGAAATTCTGGCCTTGAACAACTTAAACGGCAGCGAAACCGTGCGCCTTGCCGACGGCAGCGAAACCGATATTCAGACGGCCTTAACCGAACATGCCGACATCACTCAAAACACGCCTGCTTTTGTGCAGCAATATGCCGCTTTATCGGGCAGCGAAGACTTGCAGCGCACCGTAGAAAATGCCGAAGCATTGGATACTTATCTTGCCGTTACCCCGCCGGTGGGCGTGCTGGCCGATTTTCCGCATCCGTTGGATGCACAAACCCTGTTCGGGCTGTTCCGCGCCCAAACGCCGCGGCTGTATTCGATTGCTTCCGCGCAAGACGAAGTGGGCGATGAAGTGCATTTAACCGTAGGCATGGTGCGTTACGAACACCACGGCCACACCTACACCGGCGCGGCTTCGGGTTTTGTCGGCAGCACTTTGGAAGAGGGCGGCAGCGTGCGCGTGTTTGTCGAACCCAATCCGCATTTCCGCCTGCCCGAAAACGGTGATACGCCGGTAATCATGATCGGTGCAGGCACCGGCATAGCACCTTTCCGCGCCTTTATGCAGCAGCGCGAAGCCAACGGCGACGTGGGCAAAAACTGGCTGGTGTTTGGCAACCAACGGTTTACCGACGATTTTCTGTATCAGGCCGAATGGCTGCAATACCGCAAAAACGGCCTGCTGACCCGTGCCGATTTGGCTTGGAGCAGGCAGAGCAAAGAAAAAGTGTATGTACAGCACAAATTGGCCGAAAACGCCGCCGAAGTTTGGGCATGGCTGCAACAGGGCGCACATATATATGTGTGTGGCGACGCAACCCGCATGGCGCGCGATGTGGACAATACTTTGTTGGACATTATCGCCGAACAGGGCAAACTCAGCCGCGACGATGCCGAAGAATATTTGAACGGTTTGCGCGAAGACAGGCGTTACCAGCGCGATGTTTATTAACCGCTTAATCAATTGAATGTAAAACCTTGAGGCCGTCTGAAAAAAGTTTTTCAGACGGCCCCGTTGATGTATAAGCGTCATTATGCTGTGTGCAAAAAAGACACCATGCCGACGAGGCGGCAAAGGAAGCGTTTTTATACTTTATCAGCCGCGAAATAAGGCGCATAATGAGACCTTTTTACGCGCGGCAGCACCTTGTGTTTAACGGTAAAAATAGTAATAATGTTACGAATTTTTCCAAGCGCAACTAATCTTCCGTTGCATCCATAACATCAATCAAGAAAGCACGAAAAATGGCGTTAATCGTACAAAAATACGGCGGCACTTCAGTAGGCTCCGCCGAACGCATCAAAAACGTAGCCAAACGTGTCGCCAAAACCCGCGCAGAAGGCCACGACGTCGTTGTGGTGGTATCTGCCATGAGCGGTGAAACCAACCGCTTGGTTGCATTGGCGCACGAAATGCAGGATTTCCCCGACCCGCGCGAATTGGACGTTGTATTATCCACGGGCGAACAAGTTACCATCGGCCTGTTGGCGATGGCGTTGAAAAACATCGGCGTAGATGCCAAGAGCTACACCGGCTGGCAAGTACCGGTGAGAACCGACAACGCCCATACTAAAGCGCGTATCGAAGACATCGACGACAAAGCCATGCGTGCCGATTTGAAAGAAGGCAAAGTGGTGATTGTGGCCGGTTTCCAAGGCGTGAATGCCAACGGCGACATTTCCACTTTGGGCCGCGGCGGTTCGGATACTTCGGCCGTTGCATTGGCTGCCGCTTTAAAAGCCGATGAATGCCAGATTTATACCGATGTGGACGGCGTTTATACCACCGACCCGCGCGTCGTGCCGGAAGCCCGCCGTCTGGATACGGTAACTTTTGAAGAAATGCTGGAGTTGGCAAGCTTAGGCTCGAAAGTTCTACAAATCCGTTCGGTGGAATTCGCCGGCAAATACAAAGTCCGCCTGCGCGTGTTGAGCAGCCTGCAAGAAGGCGGCAGCGGTACATTAATTACCTTTGAAGAGGACAACAACATGGAAAGAGCAGCCGTATCCGGTATTGCATTCGACAAAAACCAAGCCCGTGTCAACGTGCGCGGCGTGCCGGACAAACCCGGTGTGGCTTACCAAATTCTCGGCG
Organism: Neisseria dumasiana; assembly: GCF_022870885.1. Classification (NCBI taxonomy): domain Bacteria; kingdom Pseudomonadati; phylum Pseudomonadota; class Betaproteobacteria; order Neisseriales; family Neisseriaceae; genus Neisseria; species Neisseria dumasiana. The sequence continues at coordinate 902,610 of NZ_CP091509.1, forward strand.
CGGTAGCCAATGCCAACATCGAAGTGGACATGATTATCCAAAATGTCGGCGCAGAAGGCACAACCGACTTTTCATTCACCGTACCGCGCGGCGAATACAAGCCCGTGTTGGAGCTGTTGAACGGCTTAAAAGAAAGCATCGGCGCTGCTGAAATCGATGGCGACGATACCGTGTGCAAAGTGTCTATCGTTGGTTTGGGTATGCGTTCGCATGTGGGTGTTGCTTCTAAAATGTTCCGCACCTTGGCAGAAGAAGGCATCAATATTCAAATGATTTCGACTTCCGAAATTAAAGTATCGGTATTGATCGACGAAAAATATATGGAACTGGCCACGCGCGTGTTGCACAAAGCATTTGAACTGGCATAATTTCTTCGGCCTCCATATCAAATAAAAAATACTCACAAGCGTTGGGCTTGTGAGTATTTTTTATGTTCCGGTATGAAATATGGTCAATCAACTTGTTTTTCATACAAGGCAGCAACGCCGTGGTAAAAGTTCAGTTGATTGACTGGCAAATGGCCGGAACAGAGATTTAATCTACCAAATTAACTTTGCCGCGCATCAGCCCCACATGTCCGGGGAAAGAGCAGAAAAATTCGTATTGGTTTCCGGCGGCAAACTTACCGGTATCAACCGTAATGGCAGTTTCTTCACCGCCGCCGATCAGCTTGGTTGAGGCGATAACGCGCTCATCGCCGGCTTTAAGATATTCGCCCTCCACTCCGGCAGCAGCGCCGTCTCGTGCAATGCTGTCCACATCTTCGGTTTTGGAAATAACAATGTTATGACCCATTGCTGCTTTAGGCATTTTGCCGACATGTTTCAGGTTGATGGTAAATTCTTTACATGCTTTGCTGATGTTGATTTCGGAAACATTGTATTTCATTGCATCGTCCGATTCTACAACGGTGCTGCAAGCGGCATCGGCTGCTACGGCAGGAGCCACTTCAGAAACGGCAGCGGCAGGTTCGGCGGCAGGTGCTGATGCAGGTGCGGTGGCAGCGGCAGGGGCTTCGGCTGCCGGAGCTTGTTGTGCAGGCTCTTGAGAACATGCGGTCAAACCTAATACGGCTGCGGAAATGAAAGCTAAATAAAGTTTCATGTGAAAACACTCCTTATGTGTATTGAGTTGTTTGGGTTAGCAGTTTTGAATAATTTGATTTAAACCATATTATTCATGAAAAAAGCTGAAAAATCAGGTTTTCGGATATTTTATTTCAATCTTGATTGAGTTATGTCAAGTTTGCTGTTCAGATGGCCTGCTGACGGTACGCCCGGATGATATTCAGCCCAAAAAGAGTTTATACGCCGCATTATCGGTTTCGTCTTCGTAAACATAACCGAGTCCGTCGAGAAATTCGGCAAATGCTTCACAATCTTGTTGGGGCACATCTACACCCACGAGCACTCTGCCGTAATCGGCACCGTGGTTGCGGTAGTGGAAGAGTGTGATGTTCCAATCGGTTTGCATATTGCTTAAGAATTTTGCCAAAGCACCGGGGCGTTCGGGAAACTCGAAGCTGACCACCCGTTCGTTGGCTACTTTATGCGTGCGGCCGCCCACCATATAGCGTGTGTGGATTTTGGCAACTTCATTATCGGTCAGATCGGTGTTTGGCAATCCGGCGGCGGTGAGTTCCGCGCTGATTTTGGCTAAGTCTTGTACACCGGCCGTCTGAATGCCCACAAAAATATGGGCGATTTGGTCGTCGCCGTAGCGGTAGTTGAATTCGGTAATGTTGCGGCTGCCTATAATGTTGACGAACTTTAAAAAGCTGCCCGGTTTTTCAGGAATGGATACGGCAAAAATGCCTTCGTTGCCTTCGCCCAATTCACTGCGTTCCGATACGTGGCGCAGGCGGTGGAAGTTGATGTTCGCACCGCTGGTAACGGCAATCAGCGTTTCGTCTTGTGCTTGGGTGCGGTTTACATAGGCTTTGAGTCCGGCCAATGCCAAGGCTCCGGCAGGTTCCATAATACTGCGGGTGTCGTCGAAAATATCTTTAATGGCACCGCATACTGCATCGGTATCCACCGTAATAATGTCGTCGAGCAGGTCGCGGCAGATACGGAAGGTTTCTTCGCCTACAAGTTTGACTGCCGTGCCGTCTGAAAACAGTCCCACATCTTTCAGTTCAATCCGCTTTCCTTCTTCGATCGACACTTTCATGCAGCAAGAATCATGGGTTTGCACGCCGATAATTTTAATTTCGGGGCGAACCTGTTTGATAAAAGCGGCAATGCCTGCGGCCAAACCGCCGCCGCCGATGGGCACGAAAATGGCATTGATTTTGCCGGAAGTCTGGCGCAGGATTTCCATACCTACCGTGCCTTGGCCTGCGATTACATCGGGGTCGTCAAAAGGGGCGATATAAGTTAAACCTTCTTTTTCGGCGAGTTCGACCGCATAATCATAGGCATCGTTATAAGATACGCCTTTCAATACCACCTCGCCGCCGCGGTTTCTGACGGCATCCACTTTGATTTGCGGAGTGGTTTCGGGCATCACAATCACAGCGCGACACCCCAAACGCTGTGCCGACAAAGCCACGCCTTGAGCATGGTTGCCCGCACTGGCCGCAATAATGCCGCGTGCCAAAGCTTCTTTGGAAAGCTTCGACATTTTGTTGTACGCGCCGCGAATCTTAAAAGAAAACACGGGCTGCAAGTCTTCGCGTTTCAGCAAAATATGGTTGCCTGCACGGTGGGAAAGACTGCGTGCCTGTTCGAGAGGGGTTTCTACTGCTACGTCATACACAGAAGCATTCAGAATGCGGATAAGATAGTCGGAATAAGAAGGAGTGGCCATAATATTTATTTATTCTAATCAAAGAGGTATCTGTTTTTCCGCAGCAGCGGCAAACATGGAGCAATGAAAAGCGCAAACGCAGGATTGCGCTTCATTCGGCTAACCGCGCCATTGCTGAAACAAACAGGTTAAATAATATTTGAATAAACCCGAAACCATACTCCGCGGGCCGTCTGAAAGCAAGAAAAATCTTAGCAAATGAATACATTAATCGGTATAATGCGCCACTTCAACAAGGCTTGTTTCCGGCGGATATCGTGCTGCCGGAGCGATATAAACATTCCTTTAATAATTTGCAATACTTGCGTTAAGGCATGTCCTTATTCCTACAAGGCCGTCTGAAAATACAGACGGCTGTATCGTTCATAAACATTTAAAGAAGCCACCTACATGAAGAAAACCTTACTCGGCTTGATGATAACCGCCGCACTGATTTGCAACGCCTCTGCCGCAACCGCACCCAAAGCCGATGCACCTGCCCAAACTGCCACGCCGGCGGCTATCGCACTGCCTGAAATTTCCGCCACTGCTTATATTGTGAAAGATGCGCAAAGCGGCCAAATTCTCGCCGAAAAAAATCTCAATGCCCAAGTCGAACCGGCATCCCTTACCAAATTAATGACTGCTTATCTCGCTTTCAAAGCCTTGGATAACGGCACCTTGAAACCGGAACAAATGCTAACCGTATCCGATAAAGGTTGGCGGGCAGAAGGATCACGCATGTTTCTCGATCCCAAAAAGCCGGCCAGTGTCAGCGATTTAATCAAAGGTTTGATCGTGCAGTCGGGTAATGATGCCGCGATCACATTGGCAGAAGCCATCGGCGGCAGCGAAGAAGGATTTGCTTCTATGATGAATACTGAAGCTAAGCGCTTAGGTATGACCAATACTTTTTATACCAACAGCACAGGCTTGCCCGGAGAAGGCCATTTAACCAGCGTAAACGACTTGGTGATTTTGGCGGGAGCCATTATTCGGGATTTCCCCAAGTATTATCCGATTTACGCCATGAAATCGTTTAAATACAACAATATCGAACAACCCAACCGCAATTTGCTGCTTTATCGCGATTCCAGCGTAGACGGATTGAAAACCGGTCATACCAGCAGCGCAGGTTATAATTTGGTTGCCTCAAGCAAACGTAACGGCCGCCGCGTAATCTCTGTGGTCGTCGGTACCGAAAGCACCGAAGCCCGGGCTTCCGAAAGCAGTAAATTATTGAATTGGGCCTTGCAGGCTTACGATACGCCCAAGCTGTATGATGCCAACCAAACCATCTCTCAGGTTAAGGTGTATAAAGGCAGCTCTAATGCCGTTAACGTAGGTTTTTTAAATGCCTCTTACGTTACGATTCCTCACGGTGAAGGCCAAAACATCAAACCGATATTGGAAACCGTTCAGCCCGTATTGGCTCCCATTCAAAAAGGTCAGGTTTTGGGTAAGCTCAAAGTGATGAACGGCAACACCGTGTTGGCAGAAAAAAACGTGGTTGCTTTAAACGCTGTGGAAGAAGCTGGTTGGTTCGGTCGAACTTACGACAGTATTGTGCTTTGGTTTAAGAGCCTGTTTGCCGAAGCATAAACCGATTTGCCAAAGCCGCTTGATAAAGCGGCTTTTTTATGGGGCAAAAAGCCATTCGGAAAACGGGACGAGACCTTTGCAAAACCCCATTTGCGGCGCATTTCTGCGTTGTGCACTGCCCGCTTGTTCGCCTTATATATGATATGTCTGCACTCGCTGTGCTGCTTCAAATTGAACTGTATCCGCATCTGAGAGTTTCGCAAAGGTCTCGGGGCATATAAATAAACATGCTTGTAAAAAATAAATTAATATAGATTCATATATTTATATATTTTTTACCATTAAAGTATAGACAGGCAGGGCAAACCCTATTATTATTCGGTTTCTTGATTCACAGCACTAACGAAGCGTAGTGAAATAAGCACCCGTAGCTCAGTTGGATAGAGTATCTGGCTACGAACCAGAGGGTCGGGCGTTCGAATCGCTCCGGGTGCGCCAAGAATCAAAATCAAATCCGCGCCCATCGTCTAGCGGTTAGGACATCGCCCTTTCACGGCGGTAACCGGGGTTCGATTCCCCGTGGGCGTGCCAAATTTTCAAACCTCTTAAGAATATTTTCTTAAGAGGTTTGTTTTTATTGAGACTTTTGCAAAAGAACAGATGTGGATGCCGTTCAAGCTGAAGCAGTACAGCGAGTGCGGACATATCGCGAATAAACTTATCTCTGTTTTGGCGTAGCCGCGCTTTGCCGCCTTGTATCAAAACAAGTTGATTTGCTATATCGCATGATATGCAAGTGAACGGCGCACAATGCAGAAATCCACCGCGTATGTGAATAAAGACCTCATCCAATTTGGCTCTACTCTTTGCTTTGCATCTGTAGCTTTTGCTTCGGTAGCGCAGCGGATTTTCGAAGCCAGAAAACCGCTTAGCAAGCTCTCTGAAAACACACTTTAGAATCGGATTTCTGTTCCGGTTTCATCAACGCAGCTTTGATGTAAGGCGAAAGGCCGTGTTTTAAAATCGGGCCGGTTGCTGATGTGTTTCTTTTTATGCCGGTTCTTTGATTACTTCCAAAGAACTAGGCATCTACTTAAAAAGCGTTTTTTTTCTCCGCCTTTTTCTTTCGGCTTAAACCCTTTCGATGCATATTTTCTTGAGGGTGGCTGTTCTATATTCCAATTGTAGAAAACTATTTTCAGACAGGCATTGCCCTGTCGGTGCGATAAACAAAAGGAACCCGCCATGAGCCACTTTTTAGACCGTCTGAAATTTTTCAGCCAAAAACACGAACCGTTTGCCAACGGGCACGGGGTGGTAACCGAAGAAAACCGCAAGTGGGAAAATGCCTACCGCAGCCGCTGGCAGCACGACAAGGTGGTGCGTTCCACCCACGGCGTAAACTGTACCGGTTCGTGCAGCTGGAAAGTGTATGTGAAAAACGGGCTGATTACTTGGGAAACCCAGCAGACCGACTATCCGCGCACCCGCCCCGATTTGCCGAACCACGAACCACGGGGTTGTCCGCGCGGGGCTTCGTACAGCTGGTATGTATATTCCGCCCAGCGTGTGAAATACCCGATGATACGCGGCGTGCTGGCGGAAATGTGGCGTGAAGCGCGCAAAACCATGCAACCTGTCGAGGCATGGGCTTATATTGTGGAAGACGAGGCACGTGCCAGATCGTTCAAAACCCAGCGCGGTTTGGGCGGCTTTGTACGCTCTACTTGGGAAGAAGCCAATGAAATGGTGGCGGCGGCCAACGCTTACACCGTGAAAAATTACGGCCCCGACCGTGTGATTGGTTTTTCGCCGATTCCTGCCATGTCGATGGTGAGCTATGCCGCCGGTGTACGTTATCTCAGCCTGATGGGCGGTGTGGCAATGTCTTTCTACGACTGGTATTGCGACTTACCGCCTGCCAGCCCGCAAATTTGGGGCGAGCAAACCGACGTGGCCGAGTCTGCCGACTGGTACAACTCGAATTATCTGATGGTATGGGGTTCCAACGTGCCGATGACGCGCACGCCCGATGCCCACTTCTACACCGAGGTGCGCTACAAAGGCACCAAAACCGTAGCGGTTTCTTCCGATTTCGGCGAGATGGCGAAATTCGGCGATATTTGGTTGGCGCCGAAACAAGGCACCGATGCGGCTTTGGCAATGGCGATGGGGCACGTTATCCTTAAAGAATTTCATGTCGAGAACCCGTCTCCTTACTTTACCGACTATATCCGCCGTTTAACCGATATGCCGATTTTGGTACACCTTGAGCAGGAAGGCAGCGGTTATGCGCCCAAATATTTCCTGCGTGCGTCCGAATTGGAGGGCAACTTCGGCGAAAACGACAATCCCGATTGGAAAACGCTGGCTTGGGACGAGCTTTCAGACGGCCTGATGGTACCCAACGGCTCTATCGGTTTCCGTTGGGACGGCAGCGGTAAATGGAACTTGGAAACGCAAGCGCAAGGCAATGAAGTGCGTGCCGCGCTGTCGCTGAAAAACCGTTCGGACGAAGTGGTGGAAGTCGGCTTTACCTACTTCGGCGGCGAGCACGACGAAGTGATTTACCGCAAAGTGCCTGCCAAACGCATTCCTTTGGCCGACGGCAAAAACGCATTGGTGGCAACCGTATTCGATCTGATGGTGGCCAACTACGGCGTGGACAACGGCTTGGGCTGCGAAAATTGTGCCAAAGATTATTTCGACGACAAGCCTTATACCCCTGCATGGCAGGAAAAACACACCGGCGTGAAACCGGAATTGGTGATTCAGGTAGCCCGCGAGTTCGCCCAAAACGCCCACGATACCGAAGGCCGCAGCATGGTAATTGTCGGCGCGGGTTTGAACCACTGGTACCACATGGACATGGCCTACCGCGGCATCATCAATATGCTGATGATGTGCGGTGCCATTGGAAAATCCGGCGGCGGCTGGTGCCACTATGTCGGCCAAGAAAAACTGCGCCCGCAAAGCGGCTGGATTCCGTTAACGTTTGCCACCGACTGGCACCGTCCGCCGCGCCAGATGAACAGCACCTCGTTCTTCTACGCCCATACCAGCCAATGGCGGCATGAAAAAGTAGCCGTAGATGAAATTCTCGCGCCTAATGCCGACGGCAGCATGGGCAAGCTCTCGATGATCGACTACAACGCCAAAGCCGAACGCATGGGCTGGCTGCCGAGCGCGCCGCAATTGGGCGCAAACCCTTTGGATATTGTCGATCAGGCCGAGGCTGCCAGTGTCGATCCCGCCCAATATGTGGCAGGCCGTCTGAAAGACGGTACGCTGGATATGGCGTGTAACGACCCGGACAACCCGCAAAACTTCCCGCGCAACCTGTTTGTGTGGCGTTCCAACCTGCTCGGTTCTTCGGGCAAAGGGCACGAGTATTTCCTGAAATACCTGCTGGGCACGCAAAACGCCGTGTTGAACGACGAAAACGACGAAGAGTGCATCAAGCCGTCTGAAATCAAGGTTCGCCCCGCAGCAGAGGGCAAACTCGATTTGCTCGTGGTGCTCGATTTCCGCATGTCCACCACCTGCCTATACGGCGACATCGTGCTGCCTACCGCCACATGGTATGAAAAAGACGACCTCAACACTTCCGACATGCACCCGTTTATCCACCCGCTCACCGAGGCCGTGCAACCGCTGTGGCAAAGCAAAACCGACTGGGAAATCTACAAAGGCTTTGCCAAAAAATTCAGCGAAATCGCCAAAGACTATATCGGCGTGCGCAAAGACATCGTGCTCACCCCACTGATGCACGACAGCCCGCAGGAACTCGGCCAGCCGTTTGACCCGAAAGACTGGAAACACGGCGAATGCGACCCGATTCCCGGCAAAACCATGCCCGCTATGACCGTGGTGGAACGCGACTACGGCGCGATTTATGAAAAATTCACTTCCATCGGCCCCTTGTTGGAAAAAATCAACAACAACGGTAAAGGCATGGCTTGGGATACCAAGCACGAAGTCGAATTCCTGCGCAAACTTAACGGCGTGCAAGCAAGCGGTGCAGGCAAAGGCCAGCCGAAAATCGAAACCGCCATCGATGCCTGCGAAATGGTGCTGACCCTCGCGCCAGAAACCAACGGCCACGTTGCCAAAAAAGCATGGAAAGCCTTGGGCAAAGCCACCGGCCGCGACCATACCCACCTGATTAACAGCAGCGAACACACCGCCATCCGTTTCCGCGACATCGTTGCCCAGCCGCGCAAAATCGTTACCTCGCCGATTTGGTCTGGCGTGGAAAGCGAAGAAGTGTGCTACAACGCCGGCTACACCAACGTGCACGAACTCATCCCGTGGCGCACCATCACCGGCCGCCAGCAGTTCTACCAAGACCACAAATGGATGCGCGATTTCGGCGAACACCTGTGCGTGTACAAACCTGCCGTGGACTTTAAAACCACCAAGAAACTTTTGGGCAAATACCCCAACGGCAATAAGGAAATCACCCTTAACTTCCTCACGCCGCACCAAAAATGGGGCATCCACAGCACCTATTCGGAAAACCTGCGTATGCTCACCCTCTCGCGCGGCGGCCCGCATGTGTGGATTTCCGAAATTGATGCCCAAAAAGCCGGTATCGTCGATAACGATTGGGTGGAAGTGTTCAACGCCAACGGCACGATTGCCTGCCGCGCCGTTGTCAGCCAGCGTATTCCCGAAACCATGATCCTGATGTACCACGCACAGGAAAAAATCGTCCACACTCCGGCGGGCGAGGTTTCCAAAAAACGCGGCGGCATCCACAATTCCGTTACCCGTGCCATTCTGAAACCCACCCACATGATCGGCGGCTACGCCCAACTGGCCTACGGTTTCAACTACTACGGCACGGTAGGTTCCAACCGCGACGAATGGGTGATTGTGCGTAAGATGAACAAAGTGGATTGGATGGATACACCTGTGTAACTCATCAGGCCGTCTGAACAACGCCTGCCCGAAAACCGTTTCAGGCAGGCGTTTTTATGACCGATACGAGAAAGGCGAATCGAAATGAACCGGCTCGATATTCTGCATATTGCAGAACATTTAACGGATAATCCCGCAGAATCCATCCGAACTGTGCTTCATCAGGGAAGTGATATGAATCTGGTGCTGTGGCAGCTTCCGCTCGGGGGTATTTTGCCGCCCCACCGCCATCCGGCCGGGGAAGATATTTGGGTGGTGCTGAAAGGATGTGCCGAAATATGGGGCGACGATAACAGCCGACAGGCGGTAGCGGCGGGCGACAGTGTGGTTATCGATACCAGTTGCCGTCACGGTTTGCGCAACACGGGCGAACAAGATTGTGTTTTGCTTTCCGTGCTTAGGCCGCAGGCCGGATTTGAAACGGCTTGAAACCGTAAAAACATTATTCAATCAAGATTTGAATATGGGCAGCAACGTTGCAGTAAAAGTTAAGCTGATTGATTATAGGCCGTCTGAAAAGCGTTAAATGCTGTTCAGACGGCCTCATGCGGTTAAAGCGGTAAAGCTAGCCTTTATGTTGCATAACCGCGGCAAAAAAGCCGTCGGTATGGTGTTCGGCCGTATCCAAACGGAGATATTTTCCGGTATCCAAACCGTTAACTTTGGCTGATTCGAGCAAAGCGGCACAGTCCGACAGTTCGAATTGCGGATGTTCGCTTAAAAAGCGTTCTACCTGCCGTTCGTTTTCTTCGGGCAGAATGCTGCATGTGGCATACACCAAACGGCCTTGCTCTTTAACCAATGCCGAGGCCGCGCTCAGGATATTGTGCTGCTGCTCAAGCAGTTTGGATACGGTTTCGGGCGATTGGCGGTATTTCAAATCGGGGTTGCGGCGCAAAGTACCCAAGCCGGAGCAGGGGGCATCAACCAACACGCGGTCGGCTTTGCCGTTCAGACGGCCTATACGCGGATCGTGTTCGCTGCTGATGCGTTCGGGGTGGATATTGGTTAAACCGGCGCGAACCATGCGCGGCTTGAGATTGGCAAGGCGTTTTTCGGCAATATCAAAAGCATAAATCCGCCCTTTATTGGCTGTCATCGCACCGATGGCCAGCGTTTTGCCGCCTGCGCCTGCGCAAAAATCAACAATGATTTCTCCGCGCTTGGCGCCGGTTAACAAGGCAAGCAGCTGGCTGCCTTCGTCTTGAACTTCCAACGTGCCGTCTAAGAAAAGGGGATGTTTGTTGAGCGCGGCTTTGTCTTGCAGGCGTATGCCCCAAGGCGAATACGGCGTGGCTTCGGCGGCCAAACCTTCGCTTTGCAGGGCTTCCAGTACTTTGTCGCGTTTGGCTTTGACGGTGTTGACCCGCAGATCGAGCGGGGCAGGGCGGCTGATGCTGCGTCCGAATGCGAGTATGGCTTCGTCGTCGTAATGCGCCTGCAAGTGCCTGATCAGCCATTCGGGCAGTTCCGCCGCCGTGCTGAGGCCGTCTGAAAACTCGGCTTTGCGGCTTTTCAGACGGCTTAAAAATTCGCGTTCTTCTTCATTGATCAATTCGCTGATTTGGCTGATGTTGATGCCGCGGCCGAGAACCAAAGCAGCCAGTGCCGCTTGTTTGGCTTGGGCGTGCGGCCGGCGCAGCACTGCTGAAATTTTTTGGTAATGGCGCAGTGCGGCAAATGCGGTTTCGGCGATTTCGTGACGGTCTTGGCGGCCGAGTTTTTTGTGGTCGCGGAAATAGGCGGAAAGCACGGCGTCGGCAGGCTGTTGGAACGTCAGCATTGATGAAAGCACGGCGGCGGTATGGTCAAGTTGGGTTGAATTTATCATAGCGGTATGAAATAGGTATCGGCGCGGATTATCCGTAGCAGGCCGGATAACATTGCATGTGGTTGATGGCGGGCGGTCGGAGTTTTTCAGACGGCCTGCCCGAAAATAAGCAGTCAGGTGCAGCAGGGTAACTTAACACGGGCAGATGATATGCGGTATGGCTACCACTCGCCGCGTTTGATTTTATCGATTTGGCGTCGGTCGCGCTTGGTAGGCCGTCCATCGGGATACGCGGCACTTACGCGGCTGGCTTGGTCGAGCAGTTTTTGCGCTTCGCGTTTCTCGGCCGTCTGCTTGTCTTCTTCATACAGCAACCGCGCTTCGGGAGCGGGGCGGCGTTGGTGGTTGAGTGCCAAAACGGTCAGTTTGTAGGGAAGCGAATTTAAAGTTAAATCGATAACGTCGCCGGCAGAAATGTTTTTGCTGTTTTTCACTTTGGAGCCGTTAACCTGTACGCGTCCCAATTCGATATGCTTTTGAGCCAAGGCACGGGTTTTGAAAAAACGTGCAGCCCACAGCCATTTATCGAGCCGCATCGCAGTATTATCGTGATCGCTTTTCATGTTATTGCCGTGTGATTGAAGTGTGGGCGAGTTTAGCATAAGATACGGGATTGGGTGCAGTGCGAGTATTTGCACTAAAACCCGGGAAATAGAGATACAGCCGTTATATGCAACGGCACAATACACATTAATCAGACGGGCGGCGTGATGAAACACGACAAAATACTGCCGAAACTGCTTTGATTAGCGTATGATTACGTCCGAATCCTATTGATAAGAGCATTAATTATGAAACCCGTTTTCTTGGATTTTGAACAACCTATTGCGGAATTAACGAAAAAAATCGATGAGTTGCGCTTTGTGCAAGGTGAGTCGGCCGTAGATATTTCAGAAGAAATCGTCCGCCTGCAGAAAAAAAGTGCCGATTTAACCAAATCGATTTTCAGCAAACTCACTCCCGCCCAAGTATCCCAAGTATCGCGTCATCCCCAACGCCCTTACACATTAGACTATATCAACACCATTTTTACCGATTTCGAAGAGTTGCACGGCGACCGCCACTATGCCGACGACCATGCCATTATCGGCGGATTGGCGCGCTTCAACGGCCAAAGCGTAGTAGTGATCGGACATCAGAAAGGCCGTGATACCAAAGAAAAAATCCGCCGTAATTTCGGCATGCCGCGGCCCGAAGGCTACCGTAAAGCATTGCGTTTGATGCAGCTGGCCGAAAAATTCCATCTGCCTGTGATGACGTTTATCGACACGCCGGGTGCTTATCCCGGTATCGGCGCAGAAGAACGTAACCAATCGGAAGCCATCGGCCGCAACCTTTACGAATTAACCAAACTGCATGTGCCGGTGTTGTGTACGATTATTGGCGAGGGCGGTTCCGGCGGCGCATTGGCGATTGCCGTGGGTGATTATGTCAATATGCTTCAATATTCCACCTATTCGGTGATCTCGCCCGAAGGTTGCGCCTCTATTTTGTGGAAAACTGCAGAAAAAGCATCCGATGCTGCGCAAGCGTTGGGTATTACCGCCAAGCGTTTGGCCGAATTAAAATTGATCGACCGCGTGATTGAAGAACCTTTGGGTGGTGCCCACCGTGATCATGCCGAAATGGCAAAACGCGTTAAGGATGTGTTGGCCGAGCAACTGCGTATGGCGCAAGATATGCCTATGTCCGACCTGCTTACCCGCCGTTTCGACCGGATTATGTCTTACGGCCAATTTGTAGAGAAATAAACCGGGCATCAATACAAAAAACAGCAGGCGTTAAAACCTGCTGTTTTTTTATATTGAAATGCCCGTTCGTGCCGCAAGCGTGAAGCTTTGCGGCTGCGCTGCCTATTTAAACGACGGTAACGGTTTAAGGCCGTCTGAATTAGCCCAAACCGCTTTTTTCAGCTAAAATAAGCGGCTATTTGATCCCGATTTATCAGGCCGTCTGAAACGGTATGTTCTTCTTTTTCAGACGGCCTCTCACAGAATAACGAGCAGCATGTCTAACTCAATGAAAAACATTAGAAACTTTTCCATTATCGCCCATATCGACCACGGCAAATCCACACTGGCCGACCGCTTTATCCAATATTGCGGCGGCTTGGAAATGCGCGAAATGAGCACGCAGGTGCTGGACTCGATGGATATTGAAAAAGAGCGCGGCATTACCATCAAAGCGCAAACCGCCGCCCTGAACTATAAGGCGCGCGACGGGCAAACCTATCAGCTCAACCTAATCGACACCCCCGGACACGTCGATTTTTCCTACGAAGTGTCCCGCTCGTTATCTGCTTGCGAAGGCGCGCTCTTGGTTGTGGACGCTTCGCAAGGCGTGGAAGCGCAAACCGTGGCCAACTGCTATACCGCGATTGATTTGGGTGTGGAAGTGGTGCCCGTGCTGAATAAAATCGATTTACCCGCAGCCGACCCCGACCGCGTGGCGCAGGAAATCGAAGACATCATCGGTATCGATGCTGTCGGTGCAGTAACCTGCTCTGCCAAAAGCGGCTTGGGCGTGGAAGACGTGTTGGAAGAAATCGTTGCCAAAATTCCTGCTCCCGAAGGCGATGAAGATGCACCCTTGCAAGCCATGATCATCGACTCTTGGTTTGATAATTATGTCGGCGTGGTGATGCTTATCCGCGTTAAAGAAGGCCGTCTGAAACTGAAAGACAAGCTGCTGTTTATGAGCACCAAAGCCGAAACGCAGGCGGAGCAACTTGGTGTGTTTACGCCGAAATCGGTTCAAAAACAAGAATTAAAAGCCGGCGAAGTAGGCTTCCTGATTACCGGTATTAAAGAATTGAATGCCGCCAAAGTTGGCGACACCATTACTTTGACAGCCAATCCTGCCGAAAAAGCTCTGCCCGGTTTCCAAGAGGTTCAATCGCAGGTATTTGCCGGTTTGTATCCGGTGGAAAGCCACGATTACGAAGCCTTGCGCGATGCTTTGGAAAAACTGCAATTAAACGACGCTTCGCTGAAATTCGAGCCGGAAGTTTCTCAAGCCTTGGGTTTCGGTTTCCGCTGCGGCTTCTTGGGGTTGTTGCATTTGGAAATCGTGCAGGAACGCTTGGAGCGCGAATTCGATATGGATTTGATTACCAGCGCGCCGACGGTGGTATATGAAGTATTGCTGAAAAACGGCGAAAAAATCGAAGTGGAGAACCCGTCCAAACTGCCCGATGTCGGCAGTATCGACACGATATTCGAGCCGATTATCACGGCCACGATTTTGGTGCCGCAGGAATATGTGGGTGCGGTGATGACCTTGTGCAACCAAAAACGCGGCGTGCAAAAAAACATGCAATACATGGGCCGCCAAGTGATGCTCACTTACGATCTGCCGATGAACGAAGTGGTGATGGATTTCTTCGACAAGCTCAAATCCACTTCACGCGGCTATGCTTCGTTGGATTATGAGTTTAAAGAATTCCAAGCGGCCGATCTGATTAAGCTGGATATTATGGTGAACGGCGAAAAAGTCGATGCTTTGAGCCTGATTGTCCACCGCTCCAATGCCGTGTTCCGCGGCCGCGAATTGGCGGCGAAAATGCGCGAACTGATTCCGCGTCAGATGTTCGATATTGCCGTACAAGCGGCAATCGGCAGCCAGATTATCGCCCGCGAAACCGTAAAAGCCCTGCGTAAAAACGTATTGGCCAAATGTTACGGCGGCGATATTACGCGTAAGAAAAAACTTCTTGAAAAACAGAAAGCCGGTAAACGCCGCATGAAGCAGGTCGGCAATGTGGAAATTCCGCAGAGCGCGTTTTTGGCTATTTTGCAGGTTGGGGATAAATAATGAGTAAAACATTGATACTGGGCGCAATTGCCGCTTTGATCATCGGTTTCGTGCTGTTTGCCAGAAGCAACAAACAGCGTGAAGAAAACGGTGAGTGGAGCAATTCGCTGCAATGGGGCTATTTGCTGATGATGGTCGGCATATTCGGCGTGCTGTCGGCATTCATGAGTTTTACCGCAGTTTTGCTGATTTTCGTGTTGATTACAGGCGTAATCTGGTTTGTCCATAAAGGCCGTCTGAAAAAACAACCTGAACATCATGGCAGCAACAACCACTTTACCGATTATTTGGGCGGCTTTTTTCCCATCATTTTAGTGGTATTTGTGCTGCGTACATTTGTTGCAGAGCCTTTTCAAATTCCCTCAAGCTCGATGAGGCCTGGGTTGGTAGTAGGTGATTTTATTTTGGTGAATAAATTTGCCTACGGTATCCGAACCCCGATCATCAATAATGTATTAATTCCCACCGGACAAATACAGCGCGGTGATGTTGCGGTATTTAATTATCCGGAAGACCCTAAAATCAATTACATAAAGCGGATTGTCGCCCTGCCCGGGGATGTTGTCGAATATCAAGATAAGGTATTGACGATCAACGGCGTGAGGGAAAAAGACATACTCAAAGGCACATATTCTTATCAAGATGATCAAGATCCTTCATTAAATAGAGAAGCTAAAATTTATCAGGCTTCCGTATTCGATCATGATTTCGATGTGTTAAAAATGGATGATGTTCCGGCGGTAGATTTGAATGCGGTGAATTTTGTACAGCACAGAATGGCCGAAGCCGGCTTGCAAAGCGGCCTGATTGAAAACTGCCAATATGCGGCAGACGGAAGCGGCTTTGCGTGCAAAGTGCCTGAAGGTCATTACTTTGCACTGGGCGATAATCGGGACGGAAGCTCCGATTCGCGTTATTGGGGTTTTGTGAGTGATAAATATATTGTCGGAAAAGCCTTTTTTATTTGGATGAACTTCCGCGATATGAGCCGTATAGGAACGACTATCCGTTAATCATCTCTTTTTGTTTGGAAAAGCCGAATTCGAGTTGATCGAGAATTCGGCTTTTTTAGTGCACGGCTTTTGAAGGCTTTTAGTATTAATGCAAGCAGCATTCGAGATATCTAAAATTTGAGACATTTGTGTCCAATCTGAATAAGGTGTTTGCTCATTGATTTAATTAGGCAGATTTATAGTTAATCAGCTTATTTTTAATACAAAGCAGCAAGCCGTAGACAATACAAGTAATACGAAACCTACTCCGTTACCGCTTCAGCGGCTTATACAATCGTTCTCTGTTGAGCTAAGGACCAGCAACATCGTAGTAAAATTTGATTGACTATAACATGTTTCATTAAAGAATTGGATACTATATTATAGTTTTTAAGTTAATTATTATTAATCAATAAAATAACATGTATAAACATAAGATAACTAAATCTGATAAAAATAAATAAATTTCAAATATAGTGATAAAAACTTTTACAAATTGCTAATTAATGATAATAAAATTTTATTTTTATGTCTTTTTTGAAATAAAAATTTGTTTCGGTAAGCGTTTGTTCATTATAAATGTGTAACTCAAGAATCTATCTCAATATTTATCATTTTTATGCATTAGAATTACTTCAAAAGCATAATTATGCTTAATGAATACATGTTTGTATAATGAAATTGCGAGTTTCATCTAAATTTATTATTAAATTAGGTTAATTATTGTTATATTTTGATATATGAATTGGAAGCAGATAAGAATTTAAAATTTATTATTTCAATGTAATATAACTACAACTTTATATGTTGATGAAGTATATATAATTTATTTTTTAATATACATAGATGTATGTAAAATTTTCTTTACTTATCAAAAAGATAACTTTAAAAATAGTAATTTTAAAAATAGATTGTAAGTTTTTTATGGATATAATCATCATAAATCCACTACATAGTCATTTTCTTAAAGCCGTATAGTTTAAGTGATAGGTTATCGGTGGATTTATTGCAGTGCGGGAGTTGTATATCCCTTTTTATTTGTTTCTGATCATCAAATCAAATATTTCATATTTGATTTAGAGGGTCTGTTTAACTTGTTTATGAAAGGAATGTATCATGAAAAAATTGACTGCTGCTGTCGTGGCTTTGGGTATGAGCGCTTCTGTTTTTGCTGCCGGTTCTTTCAACCAAGCTGTTTTGAGCGGTAAAGATGCTCAATTGGTTGTTTCTACCGGTTATGCTAACGCTCAAGGTTTGAACGTGATCAATGCCAATGATTCAATTACTAAAGTTGATCAAGGTGTTTTGATCAACAACTTGGATCTGGAATTGAAGAATGCTGCTTACACTACTCAAGGTGCCAACGTAGTTGTTGCCGGCAAGGAAACTAAGAACGTAGATCAAGAAGCTTGGGTTAACGAAGTTAAAATGAAAACCACCAATGGTTCTTACAACACTCAAGGTGTAAACGTAATTGAATTGAAATAAGCAGTAACTTGCTAATGGGGGTCGGTAGTTGAAATGGATTTATTTTGCTGCCGACCCCGTTTAACAATTTGATGTTTTGATGTATGGAAGGCAGGATATCATGATGAACAAATTGCTAAAGTTAACAACTCTTTTATGTGTTTCTTCAATGCTGGTGCCTGTGCCGTTGATGGCAAAACATCCGGGTTATCCTGATATACCTTCTACAAGAACAAAAGCCATGCCGCATAAGATGATTATGGAAGCACGGGTACGTCCTCAAAGAACAAGAACTGACGGCTACCATGTTACCGATCCTTATGGAAATTCATATTATGTTGATAATGTCATCAAGCCTAAATGTGCTTTTTATGCGAACTATATCAACACAGACTCCTCAGCCCTCAATCGTGCAGGAAGAGTTAATCAACCGAAAATTTCAAGCAAAGCTTATATTGGTAAAGTGACTATTAAAGGCTGCAATTAACTATTTTTTGAATTAATTTGATTAAGATTAATTGATAGGGAGAAAGCGTTATCATGAAAGCTTATGCTTTAAGGATTTTAGCTTTGGCTGTATTGTTTTCAGGCTGTTCATCGCAATCGGTAGATTATGTTTCTACTGCCGCTACGCCTAATTATACTGAATCTTCTTTAGATAAATCTTTAGACTGCGTAGGTAGGGAGTTTGAAGAATTTACCAAAACCAGCCCTCGGGTTTCTTTGTTTATCGTGTCTAATGTTATTGATGGAACGGTAAGGCAGCAGGCATTGCACAGTCCGTTGGCCGATGCGGGTGCTTTTCATTTAAAAACGCGTATCCATGCATTGTTTCCTTATACTTTAGCAAAAGTAGTGAAAGAAGAACCTTTGATTTTTCAGGCTGTTAACGGGCCGGTCGGAATCAATGCGTTCGGTTTGGTAAATACAAATTATTTGAAAGCTTATCAAGACGGTAATCTGTCGTCTATCAATTTTATTCGTAATCAAGCCGGGTTATCTCCCGCTTCTTACCTTCAATTGATCCCGATTGAGGCGGCATTTACACGCAACGACCAAGAGGATTTTTTCAATAGAGGCCGTGGTGCCAATGCTTCACAAAGCAGAGCCAGAATACAGGGTAATATTGATTACGGTTCGAGCAGTTCATCGAAAATCATTAGCTTAGCCGTAAATGTAAATGATCCTTCCACTAACACTATTGCTTATGCCACTTCTTTCGACTTGAAATATTCGGCGAAAAGAAAAGAATTCAGCATACAGTTAACGGGTAAAGAACCGGGCATCGGCTATTCGTTTTCTTCGGGACAAGTGGAAAGTGTGCAAAGTGCACAACAGGTTTTGCTTGATGCTGCCAGTTTGTGGGTTGCAGACTTGGCATATCCCGAATTACAGTTGCAAAAGAAATGCTCCCCGAAAAAATCTTAAACTGTCAGCTTTATTTAAGACATAATCCGATGGGTAGAAGTCGGTTATAGTAAAATGGTCATTAAAGGCCGTCTGTACAAACGGTATGGGCGGCCTTTATGTTTAACGATGTTTACTGCTTGGTAGGGAAAAATCGTGGCCTTTAGAAAAATGAATATAAAAGAGTATTGGCGTTTATGTATTTGTTTACCGTCGATCATGTTTGTGGCTGCATGTGCCTATCCGCAAAGCAAACCTGATCAAAAGCATCCGGTTTCAGCAGAGCAAACAAATGCTCACATACAAAGCCAGTTTGACAAACCACATGAAAATTTGGACTTGGAAACTTCTTACGGCAAAAAAAGCAGAGGCATGAAGAAGATGGCCAAGCAGGCAGATCATGTAACGGCTGAAGGTGAAGTTAAAAAGGCAGATAATCCGCCTGCTCCGATCATTAATCCGGATAAAGCCAAAGCTGCTTCGCGTGAGTTTAAGATTCAGGCTGAAGCAAATCCGCCTTACAAAGGGTTGGATGAGTTGAGCGAAGAAGAACACGATAAGATTTTGAAAAAATCTTTGCCCTTGATAGGCCAATATGGCAATGTCGATTCAACGGGTTTGGGGCATTATCCCCGCCGACAGGGGGAGCAGTATCAATCTGACAAACCGATTATTTATTATATTGATGAGTAATTTGAGTACTTAATATTAAGATGCCGTCTGAATTGTTTCAGACGGCATCATTTATTTTTCTACATTCAAACCGAAGTGCAGGTAGCTGCGTTCGGTAGCCATGCGCCCGCGCGGGGTGCGTTGCAGGAAGCCTTGCTGGATGAGATACGGTTCGATAACGTCTTCGATGGTGTCGGTGGATTCGCCGATGGCGGCGGCAATGTTTTCCAATCCGACCGGGCCGCCGCTGAATTTATAGATCACGGCTTCGAGAAATTTTCTATCCATCAAATCCAAACCGACCGAATCGACATCGAGCATACTCAAGGCGGCATCGGCGGTTTCGGCGTTAATCAATCCTTGGTTTTTCACTTCGGCGTAATCGCGCACGCGGCGTAGCAGGCGGTTGGCGATGCGGGGCGTACCGCGGCTGCGGCGGGCGATTTCCATTGCGCCTTCTTCGCCCATATTGAGTTGCAGCAGTTCGGCGGAGCGGGCAACGATGGTGGCTAAATCGTCGTACCCGTAAAATTCGAGGCGGGAAACAATGCCGAAACGGTCGCGCAAGGGGTTGGTGAGCATGCCGGCGCGGGTGGTTGCGCCCACCAGCGTGAACGGCGGCAGGTCGATTTTGACCGAGCGGGCGGCGGGGCCTTCGCCGATCATAATGTCGAGCTGGTAATCTTCGAGCGCGGGGTAGAGGATTTCTTCGACGACCGGACTGAGGCGGTGGATTTCGTCGATAAACAATACGTCGTGGGGTTCGAGGTTGGTTAGCAGGGCGGCCAAATCGCCGGCGCGTTCGAGCACGGGGCCGCTGGTTTGGCGAAGGTTTACGCCCAATTCTTTGGCGATGATGTGTGCCAGCGTGGTTTTGCCCAATCCGGGCGGGCCGAACAGCAGGGTGTGGTCGAGTGCTTCGCCGCGTTTTTTGGCGGCTTCGATGAAGATGGCGAGCTGTTCTTTGGCTTTGTGCTGGCCGATGTAGTCGCCCAATGATTTCGGGCGCAAGGCGCGTTCGAGCATTTCTTCTTGGGCGGAAATGCTTTGGGCAGTGATGATGCGTTGCGGTTGGGCGGTGCTGAGATTATCGGTTTGCAGCATAGTTAACAACTCGTAAGTTAAGTTTTTGAGGCCGTCTGAAACATATTTTCAGACGGCTTTGCTATTTATTTACCCGGTATGACTGTTTTGCCGCCAAACCAAATAATCGCGCAGCGGCGGCATGGGCGGGTTGATGCAGTGCGGGCATACGCCGGTGATGTCTTCATCGTCATCTTCGATATGGAGGGCGTTGGGATCGAACCGTGCCTGCTGTGCTACGGCATGTGCCAAAGCTTGTTCCTGCACAACGTCAAACTCAAAACCGTTGAGAATTTCGCGCAAGAGTTCATGTTCTGCGTTGCTGAAATTTTCGCTGTTCAGGGTGATCAGGCGCAGATAGTCGCGGTTGCTTATTTTTTGGTGGAGTAAGTCGGTGTTCATGGTTATAAGGCCGTCTGAAACGGTTGGGTTGGTGTGAGATGAATCAAAGAGTTTGGAATTATAACGTGTTTCAGACGGCAGCGGACGTTGCCGTGCGTTGTGAAACAGGCTCAGGGTTGGGAGGTTGATGGTGAATCATGATCTGAAACATTCATAACCATTCAGACGGCCTCATATACGTTTTAGCGCATTTTGAGGCCGTCTGAAAAATGAATAGATAGTAGGTTCGATTATTTACCGCAAGAAACGAAGTGACGCACTTGCGGCGGTGTTTCGCCTTGGTGGAAGCGTTTTACTGCGTTTTGCAGGTCGGCGTCGGTTTTGGAAACGCGTTTGTGCTGGCGCAGGTGTTCCGCCCACGATTCGACCAAGAACCATTCGAGCATAATGGAAGGATCGGCAGTGTCTTCGCTCACGCCCCATTGGTAGGCTCCGTCGCGACGGCGTTCGGCCGAAAGCGCGGTAATGGCTCGGATAAACGCTTCGCGGTCTTCGGGGCGGATGCGGTATTCGATTTGAATCAGCACCGGCCCGCGGTCGTTGGCAGGGCGGGATACGGTGAGCGGTTCGGGCCAATGGTTAGACGGGCTTAAGTCGTTTTCGCCTTGCGGCAGTTTGATGCGGTGCGCTACCAATGCGGAAACCACCAATGCCGCCGCACCTGCAAGCAAGGTCAAGGGGATACCGATAAGGCTGGCAACGCTGCCCCATAACAAGCTGCCGGCAGTCATGGCGCCGTTGAATACGGTGAGGTAAACGGCCAATGAGCGGCCGCGCACCCAGTTGGGCAGAATGCTTTGCGCCACGCCGTTGAGTGTGGTTAAAGCGGTAATCCACGACGCGCCGAGCAACAGCAATACCACCACTGCCAACCATTTGGGCGGTGCGGCGGCCAAAACGGCCATCACGGCAGCGGTTACGCCTGCGGCCAAAAGCAGTAAGCCGTCGGCACTCAAGCGGCTGTGCAAGCGCGGCATAATCACGGCGCCGATAATCGCGCCTGCGCCTACCGCACCCAGCAAGATGCCGTAAAAGCCCGCGCTACCGTTGAGAAGTTGTCGTGCCACCAAAGGCAGCAAAGCCCAAACCGAGCTGGCGATGGCGAAGAAGACAAAGGCACGCAGCAAAACGATGTGCAGCTCGCGGCTGGCGCGCACATAGCGCAATCCGGCACGGAATGCCCCGCCGAATTGTTCGGAAAGCTCGTCGCGCTGGGTTTTGGGGCGTTTCCACCACAGCAATGCGCTGATCACAAACACATAGCTCAGCACGTCGGCACCGTAGGCGAAAGCCGCGCCCGCTCCGGCCAAAATCAAGCCGCCGAGTGCGGGGCCGATGGCGCGGGCAATGTTTACGCCGAGAGAGTTCAAAGCTACGGCATTTTTCAAATCTCTTTTATCGACCAGTTCCGGTACGATGGCCTGCCAAGTCGGCCCCATCAGTGCGGCACCGATACCGCCGAGGAAGGTAAGCGCAATCAGCGAGGCAACCGACTGCATACCGCTTGCCGAGAGCAGCATCAGTCCGGCGCTGACACCGGCGAGCAGAATCTGAATGCCGATTAAGAATTTGCGGCGGTCGAGAATATCGGAAAGCACGCCGGCGGGAATGGCAAGCAGAAACACCGGCAGAGTGGCGGCGGCTTGCACCATGGCAACGGCGGCAGGCGAAGGCGATAAATCGGTCATCAGCCACGAGCTGGCAACATCGCGGATAAAGCTGCCGGTGTTGCCTAAGATGGTGGCTATCCATAACACGACAAACAAAGTTTGCCGCAACGGGGCGAAGCTGCTGCCGGAAGTTTCGGCGGCAGACGAGCGGTGTTGGGTCATATATGTTGTTCCTTTGATTCCGTAATGTGGAAAAGCTGTTCAGACGGCCTGAGACCTTTGCCGGCTTGCTGTTTATATCGTTAAAGTACTTTAAATCGATTGACTACACATACAATAAAAGATTAGGTAGGCGCTACATTAAGGCTGCTTATCAGTTCCATCGTGGCGGTGTTTTTCGGCACAATCCGCTTGGATAGCATGAGGCCGTCTGAAAAAACAAACATCGTGTGTGCACGGCTGTACGGCTTTGTGCGGTGCAAGGATAAAAGCACAAACCGGCCCGCTCGGTTCATGAAGCGGGATGTTGTGCCTGAATCCTGCGCGGTTTCCGGCAGCAGGCTGCCGTGCGGTTTTACCGATTAGCGCAAATGGTCGGGCGCTTCCGGAGAAGGCAGACGGCTGAGTTTGCTGCCGGATAAATCGATATCTCCGAAACGCGGGTGGCCGCTGTTCCAATCGGCAACGGCACGGCGGAGCGAATCGGGGTTGTCGGCTACGAAATTCCACCAAAACAGGGTCGGGTGCGGCAAAGGTTCGCCGCCAAGCAGCATGATGTGTGTTCCTGCTTCGGCCTGAATGCGGATAATGCCGTCTGCATTGCCGTTGGTGAATACCATCATTTCATCGGCGGTCGCGCGTAAGCCGTCGGCTTCTACGCTGCCGGCGAGTACGAGGATGCCGTATTCCCAGCCTGAGTGGGCGGGTATTTCCAAAGTACGGGCCGTCTGAAAACGGATATCCACACCGACCAGCGGGCTGAATTGTTTGGTCGGCGCAGTATGGCCGCCGTAGCTGCCGATGGTTAAGATGTAATCGACACCGTTTTCGTGCCATTCGGGCAGTTCGGGATAGTGTTGGAAATCAGGTTCGATTTCCTGATGGGTCGGCAAGGCAATCCACAATTGAACGGCATGCAGGGTGTTGATGCCTTCAGGGGTTTGCTCGGTATGGCTGATGCCGC
Source organism: Neisseria dumasiana (assembly GCF_022870885.1). Lineage (NCBI taxonomy): Bacteria > Pseudomonadati > Pseudomonadota > Betaproteobacteria > Neisseriales > Neisseriaceae > Neisseria > Neisseria dumasiana. Next base: position 926,325 of record NZ_CP091509.1, read on the forward strand.
GCGTGTCGCCCGTGCCGGCAGTCATCAAGTTGACCTGCTTGGGGCGGATCAATTGGCGGTAGCCGAGGCTGTCTTGATGCCACACTTCGCCTTCCAGCATCCAAGTGAAGGTTTGCAGATTGGTGTGCGGGTGCGCGCCGACCTGCATACCGTCTTCGCCCGCACCGAATTCGGCGGGGCCGGCATGGTCGAGAAAACACCATGCGCCGATGGTACGGCGTTTGCCTTGCGGCAACAGGCGAGCAACAGGAATACCGCCGACATCTTTGATTTTGGCAGGAAGTTTTTCTGTGTTCATATCAGGGTTCCTTTGTGTGTTTATATCCGGTTGGCACGACAGCTTATAACCAACCGACTATCGTGCTGCGGGGCGCAACGTTCAAGCAAGGATTGATGATAAGCCGTTTGCCAAATGCGGTTACGGATACGGAAAGTCATCCGTATCCGTTCGGGCGTTTTCAGACGGCCCAGCACGAGCAGCCGAGTGCGCCGAAGAAACCTTGCAGGTCTGAAACGGGCGCCGACGATGCCCATGCGCGGGCATGATCGTGGCCATGCAGACCGCACGCGCTGGCGCAACTGCATGAAGCGATGGCTTGTTGGCGCAGCGGTGCGAGCGAGTTTTTACCGGCACCTTCGGGGTCGCCCCATGCGCCGTAGCCGCGGTATTTGTGTACCGGCGACCAATCGGGCATGGCAGGCGGCGGCGGGGTGTCCAAATCAGCGAAGCTGCCTGCGCCGTAAACGACACGGCCGCCCACCACGGTCAGATCCGAGGTCAGGAACGGAATTTCGTCTTCCGGCACGCTGAAAAAGTCTTTGCTCGGCACCATCATGTCGGCCAAATGGCCTACTTCGATGCGGCCGCGCTTGCCGACTTCGTTGGAGAACCATGCCACATTTTCCGTCCACATGCGCAAAGCGGTTTCGCGGTCGAGCAAATTGGCTTGAGGATAGAGTTTCATACCGCCGACGGTTTTGCCGCTGATCAGCCAGGACAAGGATACCCACGGGTTGTAGGAGGCCACACGGGTGGCATCGGTACCGGCCGATACTTTCACGCCGCTTTCGAGAATGCGTTTCACCGGAGGCGTGTTGGCCGCGGCAGCCGTACCGTAGCGCTCGGCAAAGTATTCGCCTTGATAGGCCATGCGGTGCTGCACGGCGATACCGCCGCCCAGCTCGGCAATGCGGTCGATGGATTTTTGCGACACGGTTTCGGCATGGTCGAAGAACCAGTTGATGCCTTCCAGCGGAATATCGCGGTTAACCTTTTCAAATACATCCAAGGCGCGGGTAATGGTTTCGTCATAAGTCGCGTGCATACGCCACGGCCATTTGTTTTGCGCCAAAATGCGTACCACTTCTTCCAATTCGCCTTCCATTTCAGGCGGCATCTCGGGGCGGGGCTGGCGGAAATCTTCAAAGTCGGCGGCAGAAAACACCAACATCTCGCCAGCACCGTTGTGGCGGAAATAATCGTCGCCCTGTTTATAGGTAACCGAAGAAGTCCATTTGAGGAAGTCTTCTTTTTCCTCTTTCGGTTTCTGCGTGAAGAGGTTATAGGCGATGCGTACGGTGAGTTGGTTTTCTTCGGCCAGCTTGCGGATCACTTCGTAATCGTCGGGATAATTTTGGAAACCGCCGCCGGCATCAATCACACCGGTTACGCCCAAACGGTTCAGCTCGCGCATGAAATGGCGGGTGGAGTTGACTTGGTAATCAAACGGCAGTTTGGGACCTTTTGCCAAAGTCGAATACAGAATCATGGCATTCGGTTTGGCCAGCAGCAGGCCGGTGGGGTTGCCTTTCGAATCGCGTTTGATTTCGCCTCCGGGCGGTTCGGGGGTGTCTTTGGTGTAGCCGACGGCGCGTAATGCGGCTGCATTGAGTAAAGCACGGTCGTATAAATGCAGGATGAACACCGGCGTATCAGGCGCAACGGCATTGATTTCTTCAATGGTGGGCAGGCGTTTTTCGATGAATTGGTGCTCGGTAAAACCGCCGACTACGCGAACCCATTGCGGCGCAGGAGTAATATCGACTTGCGCTTTCAGCATGGCCATGGCATCGGCCAGCGAACGCACGCCGTCCCAACGCAGTTCCATGTTGTAATTGAGGCCGCCGCGGATGATATGGGTGTGGTTGTCGAAAAGGCCGGGTAAAACGCTGCGGCCTTGCAGGTCGATGCGGCGGGTATTTTCGCCCGCCATCGCTAAAATTTCGCTGTTGCTGCCGACTGCGGCAAATTTTCCGTCGGCAACGGCAACGGCTTGGGCAACCGGCTTGGAGCGGTCTAAAGTCGTAAATTCGCCGTTATAGAAAATTGTGTCGATTTGTGTCGTCATCATTTACTCCTTATTGTGATTCTGGTCTTGTGAGTGTGCGGTTTGGGAGATAGATGTTTGCGGAGAAAAAAATTGTTTGGAGAGCGGAATCATTTGTTCGCCCAACAACATGCCCAAAAGTCCCAGCAAGGCCACTACGGGCGGCGCGGGAGAGCGTACATTAAGCAGGTAGTAAACCACACCAACCAATATTCCGGCTCCGAAAGAAAACACATACAACTTCATAAATATCTCTTAATGGGCAGATTAAACAGCAAAGGTGTGATTTTGATGCAAACCACACCTTCGCATTAACAACAGTAAATCAGGGTTTACTTAGCAGGGTTAGGGCCGATGCGTTCGCCGTGTTGCACGCGCTCGGGCGCTTTGTGAACCATAGTGTAGGCGTAATCCACACCCATGCCGTATGCACCGGAATGTTCTTTTACGATATCCAATACGGCATCGTAGGTTTCTTTACGGGCCCAGTCACGTTGCCATTCGAGCAAAACTTGTTGCCAAGTTACTGGAATAATGCCTGCTTGAATCATGCGTTGCATAGCGTATTCGTGCGCTTCTACCGTTGTGCCGCCAGATGCATCTGCCACCATGTAGATATCATAGTTGCCTTCGGCAGCAGCAGCCAGAGCAAAGCCCAAGTTACATACTTCTGTCCACAAGCCAGCTACGATAACTTTTTTACGGCCGTTTGCAGCCAAAGCATCACGCACGTTTTGGTCGTCCCAAGAGTTCATTGAAGTGCGCTCGAGAATTTTGTTCTCGGGGAATACGCTCAACAATTCAGGGTAAGTGTGGCCGGAGAAGCCTTCGGTTTCAACAGTGGTGATGATGGTGGGGATGTTGAATACTTTGGCTGATTTGGCCAATGCAACCACGTTGTTTTTCAGGGTTTGGCGGTCGATAGATTGTACGCCGAAGGCCATTTGCGGCTGGTGGTCGATGAAAATCAGCTGGCTGTTTTCAGGGGTTAACAAGTCTAAAAATTTGTTTGACATGACGATTCTCCATGTGTCGTTAAAAGAATTTTAAGGCAATAAAAAAGCGGCAGATTCCAGGTTTTGGGCCTGTCTGAATTTGCCGCGTTATTGCACGGTGTATTCAGGCTGTGGTTCAGCCTGAAAATAATTACAGGCCGTAAACTTTCAGGCGGTCTTCTACGGGAGCAAAAGATTTATCGCCTGCAGGCTCGGTGATGCCGCCGAATACGAGCTGGGCGCTCATTTTCCAGTTGGCCGGCAGATTCCATGTTTTAGCCACCTCGGCATCAATGATCGGGGTGTAGTGTTGCAGGTTGGCACCTACGTTTACCGCAGCCAGGGCAGTCCAAATAGCGTATTGGCTCATGGCATCGCTGTGACCTGCCCATACGGGGAAACCGGCGGCATAAGCAGGGAACTGCTCTTGCAGGCCTTTAACAACATTTTCATCTTCAAAGAACAACACGCTGCCGGCAGCCGCTTTAAACATGTTCAGTTTGTCTTCGGTAGCTTGGAAGTTTTCGGCAGGAACGATTTTGCGCAGTTCGGCAATGGTGATGTCCCACAGTTTTTCATGCTCGGCGCCGAACAATACAACGAAACGGGTTGATTGCGAGTTGAACGCAGACGGTGTGTGTTTTACAGCGTGCTCAACGATTTTTACTACTTCTTCTTTGTTTACGGGCAGATTTTTGTTCAGCGCGTAAACAGAACGGCGGTTCTCAGCAGCTTGCTGCAAAGTTTGTACAACAGACATTGTGGTTTCCTTTATTTCAGGTTGGCTAGATGGCTGCCCGAGATTTTTCAGGCAGCTAAAAAGTTTGGATAACATTTTACTCCGATTTCCGTTAGTGTAACTGGTTGATATTGGCTTCTACGTCCATCGGTACGTCCATTAACAGGATTTCCGCATCGCCCAAAGCCTCTACGTCAAAGCCGTCGGTTTCCCACAAGCCCAAGCCGTCGCGCTCGCCCAATTCGATACCGCCTACTTTGGCTTTACCTTTAATCACAAACACATACACGCCGTTGCCTTCGCGTTTTACGTCGTAACGTTTTTGGGTGCCGTCTGAAAAACGTGCCAGCGAGAACCAAGCGTTTTGGTGAATCCACACGCCTGCGTCATCAGCATTGGGAGACAGGATTTGCTGGAAGTCGTTGGGTTTGGCTTCGTTGGCAATCGTGATTTGCTGATAGCGGGGCGCTACGTTGTTTTTGCGGGGCAACACCCAAATTTGCAGGAATTTCACAGCTTGGTCGCGGTTGGCGTTCATTTCGCTGTGGGTAACGCCGGTACCGGCCGACATAACCTGCACATCACCGTTTTTGATGATGCTGCCGTTACCCATGCTGTCGCGGTGGGCCAAATCGCCGCTCAAAGGCACGGAAATGATTTCCATGTCGCGGTGCGGGTGGGTGCCGAAGCCTTGGCCGCCTTCTACAAAATCATCATTAATCACACGCAGTACGCCGAAGCCCATGCGCTCGGGGTCGTAATAGTTGGCGAAGCTGAAAGTGTGTGCGCTTTTCAGCCAACCGTGATTGGCAAAGCCGCGTGAATTAGCCGGATGGTATACAGTTTGCATTTTATCTTTCCTTTAAATTAATTACTATTGTTAATATAACGATTTGCGATGGAGTGAATTATAGGGGGAAAGTTTGTGGGGAAAAAGACACGAATGATAAATTGATTATCAATCCAGAGTAAACAATAGTTCAAAACATAAGAGGCTGGATAACTGGTGTGAAAAATATACTATCCGAAAGAATTAGAAAAGTATTTTTTTGATGAATAGATCTGAATATTGATATTCATTTTATGATCAATCAACTTAACTTTTACTGCGGCGTTGCTGTGCTTGGTTTAAAGAGAACGAATGTGCAAGCTGCTAAGTGGCAACAGAATCGGTTCCGTACTACTTGTATTGTCTGCGGTTTTTCTCCCTTGTATTAAAAAAGTTGATTACAAGCCGTCTGAAAAGCTTTTTTAAACGGCGGGTTATCTTTGGTTGAATGAAAAGCACACCAATGTTTGCATTTTTTAAATAAAAAATGAAAGGGTGTTCGGTGAGGCCGTCTGAAAGCATTGAATTGCATCCGCACCGGGGCGTACTGGTTTCAAACGGCATCAAGGCGGGTTTTACAGGTAAACGATTTCTCCGCTGCGCCCTTTGCTTTCTTCGCTGCTCCACCAAACAAATTCGGGCATGATGTCTTCGTAGTTTTTGCGCTCGCTGCGGGCTTCGCCGGGGTGGGTTTTCATGCGTTGGGGCGAGTTGACGGCACCGGGCACGAGCACGTTGGCGCGCAGGTTGGGGAAGCGTTCCCATTCGTCGGCGGCAACTTTGCACAAATAGTTGAGTGCGGCCTTGGATGCGCCGAAACCGCCCCAGTAGGCGCGCGGGTTTTCGCCGTGGCTTTCGCCGACGAAAATCACCGAAGCGTCGGGCGATTCTTTGAGCAGGGGCAGGAAAGCGCGGGTTAAGCCCATGGGGGCAACGGTGTTGATGCGGTATTGGTTGACCCACTCGGCTACGGTTTGGAAATCGAGCGGAGAGAGGGCGTAGAAGTAGCTGGCGCAATGCACGATACCGTCGAGCTTGTTGCCGGTGGCTTCGGCGATGGTGGCGGCGAAGCGGTCGAACTCGGCTTCTTCGGCGGTTAAAAGGTCGAAGCAGATGGCGAAGGGTTCGGGGCCGCCCGATGCTGCGATTTCGTCATACACTTTTTCGAGTTTTTTCTGGTGTCTGGCAACCAGCACCACAGTGGCACCTGCGGCGGCGTAGGCTTTGGCGACTTGTTCGCCGATACCTTGCGATGCGCCGGTAATCAGGATGGTTTTGTTTTGAAGCTGGCTCATGGGTTTTTCCTTTAAGGTTTCAATCGGTATAAACGGCAGGCCGTCTGAAAAGCAATAGTGCTTAGCGGTAACGCTAAAGTTTTGGCCTGTACGGGTTGTATTCGGTCAAACACAGTTCTGCGGCGGTTGCGCCGGATTGTACGGCGGCTTCGAGCGTGGCGGGGTAGCGCGGATGCAGGTAGTCGCCGGCGGGATAGATACGGCGGTGGTGCAGCCATGCCAAATCGGGTGGGGTGCGGCCGGCCGTTGCTGCGGCGGTAGCGCGTTTTTCGGTAATCACTTGCGCGGCAAGCGGTTCGCCCAAATAAGGGCAAAGCGTTTTCAAATCGGCATCTACGCGCGCAATCCATTCTTCGTTTTTCAGACGGCCTATGTGGTCGGACACGCTGATCACGGCGGCGGTTTCATTGGCGGGCAAGCCCAGCGCGGCGCGGTGGACGAACCATTGTGCGGTGCCTTCGGCCAGGCCGGTAAGCGGCGCGGGCAGATGCACGGTTTCGGCGTAGCGCAGATAAACGGTGGTGATGGCATGGTAGGTAATGCCTTCAAAGGACGTCTGAATATCGGCGGGGGTTTCAGGCGGCATCAGTGCGGCGGCATGATAGGGGGCAACGGCAAGAATGGCGGCATCAAACGTTTCGCCGTTCACGCACACGCGGCCGTCGGGCAGGTTGGAAAGCTGCGACACGCGCGTTTCCATACGGATGTCCGCCCGATGTTTGGCCAAAAATCTCAACGCGGGTTCGGCGATGATGCTGCCTAAATCTTGCTTGGGCAAAAGATAATCGCTGCCGGTTTTATCCGCCCACACACCATCTTGCAAAACATTACACAGTGTTTGCAGACTCGCGGATTCGAGCGGCGTGTTCAATGCGCCCCATACCAGCGGCTGCCAGAATTGCGCGACGGCTTTACGTTGGACGTTGCGGCTGCGCAGCCATTCGGCCACAGTGATGTCGGGCAGCGGAAGCGGCGAGCGGTGCCGCTGTTGCAGCGCGTGCATATCGTTGAGCAGTTTGATTTTTTCGCCGAAACCGATGTTCTTGGCTTTAAGCAACCCCACAACGATATGCAGCGGCGAAGGCAAAGAGGCCGTCTGAAATTGGAGGCCGTCTGAAATATGCCATTGCAGCGGCAGGCGCAGAAAGGCTTGGTGTTCGTCCGCACCGATCTGCTTCATCAGCGCAAGCACGCCGTGGTAAGCACCGAGCAGGATGTGCTGGCCGTTGTCGAGAAAGCTGAAACCGCTGTTATCGGCATTCAGCGTGCGCGCCCGCCCGCCGGCGCTGCGGCCTGCTTCAAACAGCGTCAGGTCGGCGCGCGGTGCAAGCTGTACGGCGGCGGACAAGCCTGCCCAGCCTGCACCGATAACAGCAATTTTGGGGCGTGGGTTTTGCGGTTTCATGGGTTAAATCCGAACAGCCATGTTTTCAGGGCAATGCGTTTTTTGCGCGGCGAAGGAATGGCGATTTTGTATTTCAATACGTTTTGGGCACCGTCGGCAGCGATTTCGTTCAATAAGGCATAGTAAATGCTGCCCATCACCAAACCGGCTTTTTGAGATTTTTTGTCTTCAGACGGCAGCAGCGCCACGGCCTCGCGGTAGGTATTGCGGGCGCGGTTGATTTGGAAATCCATCAGTGCGGCGAATTCGGGCGTGGGCGTGCGCTGCATCAGCACTTGCGCGGGCACGTTGAAACGCTGCAATTCTTCGGTGGGCAGATAAATGCGGCCGTTGCGTGCGTCTTCGCCTACGTCGCGGATGATGTTGGTGAGTTGCAGAGCCAAGCCGAGCGTTTCGGCGTATTGCAATGTTTCAGGCCGTCTGAAACCGAGAATGCGGGCAATCAGCCGCCCGACCACGCCCGCCACGCGGTAGCAGTAAAGTTTCAGGTCTTCAAAACGCCCGTAGCGCGCCTGCTCCAAATCCATCTGCATGCCGTTGATGATGTCTTCCAACTCTTCCTGCGGCAGGCCGAAATCGGCGGCAACGGTTTTCAAGGCACGGCAGACGGGGTGCTCCGGCGTTTCGCTGCCGAACACTTTGGCCAGCTCGATCCGCCACCAGTTGAGCGTGGTTTGGGCAACGTGCCGGTCGGAACAGTCGTCCACCACGTCGTCCAGCTCGCGGCAGAAGGCATACAGCACGGTCATGGCATCGCGTTTCGGTTGCGGCAGAAAACGAAAACCCGCCAGAAAGCTGGATTTGCTTTCGGCGGCTTTGTGACGGCAGTATTCGAGCGGCAGCACGGCGGTTCCTGAATGGTTTTTATCGGATACGGATTGTAGCGGGAAACAGGGGGGATAACAATTCGAGGCCGTCTGAAAACAGCTGCTTTCAGACGGCAGCGGATTCAAATTTGAAGTGCAACTTTCCACAACAGAAAAAGGCCGGTATGCGGTAGCATACGGCCTTCCGTAAACGCTACGGCAGCACATGGAGCAGAGGCAAAGTGCCCGACCGCATAGGCATTGAAAACCGACCCGCCATCGTCGACGAAAAATCCCGTATAGGCGACTGGGAAGCCGACACCATCGTCGGCAAAGATCAGAAAAGCGCATTATTGACACTGGTCGAACGGGTTACCCGCTACACCATTATCTGCAAATTGAAGAACTTCAAAGCCCAAGATACGGCCAATGCCGTCATTCGGGCGCTGAGGGCGCATAAAGACAGGGTGCACACCATCACCATGGATAACGGCAAGGAATTCTACCGCCACACCCGAATAGCCAAAGCATTGGCGGCTGAAACCTATTTCTGCCGTCCTTACCGTTCTTGGGAAAAGGCGCTGAATGAAAACACCAACGGACTCATCCGCCAATACTTCCCCAAACAAACGGATTTCCGCAACATTAGTGAGCGGGAAATACGTAGGGTTCAGGATGAGCTGAACCACCGGCCAAGAAAAACACTTGGCTATGAAACGCCAAGTGTTTTATTCTTGAATCTGTTCCAACCACTACTGCCTGAGTGCTGCACTTGAAATTTGAATCTAAGCCCGTCTGAAAATATCTAGGTTTTTCAGACGGCCTCACAGCAAATATTGATAGATAAAACAAAGGAATATCATGCAAACCCTTACTATTGTCCAGCCCGACGACATGCACCTGCACCTGCGCGACGGAGAAGCATTAAAAGCCGTGTTGCCGTTTACCGCACGCCAGATGGGGCGGGCGGTCATCATGCCCAACCTGAAGCCGCCGGTAGTCAGCGTAGCCGATGCGCAAGCCTATAAAGAACGCATTTTGGCCGCCCTGCCGCAAGGCAGCACTTTTGAACCGCTGATGACCTTGTATCTGACCGATAAATCGACACCCGAACTGGTGCGCGAAGCCAAAGCGGCGGGGATTGTGGCCTTCAAACTTTACCCTGCCGGTGCAACCACCAATTCCGATTCGGGCGTAACCGATTTGTTCAAACTGATTCCCGTTTTGGAAGAAATGGCTAAACAAGACATGCTGTTTTTGGTGCACGGAGAAGTAACCGACCCCGAAATCGATATTTTCGACCGCGAGGCTGTGTTTATTGAGCGTGTGATGAAACCCGTTTTGGAAAAAGTGCCCGGTTTGAAAGTGGTGTTCGAGCATATCACCACGGCCGATGCCGCCCGTTTGGTGATGGAGGCCGGAGACAACGTGGCGGCCAGCGTTACCCCGCAGCATTTGCTGTTGAATCGTAACGACTTGTTGGTCGGAGGTGTGCGCCCGCACCACTATTGCTTGCCCGTGCTCAAGCGCGAGATACACCGCAAGGCGTTGGTAGCGGCGGTTACCGGTGAACAATCGCACAAGTTTTTTCTAGGTACAGACAGCGCACCCCACGCGCAATCAGCCAAAGAAAACGCTTGCGGCTGCGCAGGCATGTTCAGTGCGGCCACGGCAATCGAATTGTATGCCGAAGTATTTGATCAGGCCGGAGCGTTAGACAAACTGGAAGCATTTGCTTCAAAAAACGGCGCACGTTTTTACGGCCTGCCCGAAAACCCCCGAACCATCACGTTAATCAAGCAAAGCCAGCAGGTTGCTTCTGAAGTGCCTTTCGGGAGCAATGAAGTTTTGGTGCCGATGCGCGGCGGAGAGAGTGTGGCGTGGACTGTTCAATATTGATAAAAGCAGAGAATTGAAATCTCTTCGGGGCGCGGCGTGATCCGAATCACCACCTGCCTTATACCGAAAGCAGCTTTCTGTAAAAAAAACATTTCGCCGTCATTGCAAACAAAGCAAGTGCGGCGAAATGTTTTTTGCGTATATGCCGTCTGAAAACTGGCGGTTTTATAAAGGTATCCGACCTTATCCTGATTGCGATTAGTGGGGCATGTTGCGCGGTGAGCCTGAGTTGGGCGCATGGTTCAGTTCGTTTAAGCGCTGTTGTGCAGTTTTAACGGCATTTTCCAGCTGTTGGATGCGCTCTTGGTAACGCGCATAATTCCGTTCGTTACCATAACGAACCTGCTTGCCTTCGGTTAAAGCTTTTTTTGCCGCGTCGAGCTGTTGTTGTGCTTCTTGGCGTTTGGCCAGAATATCGGGCGGAACAGAAGCATCGTTTTGCCGGTCGGCCGCCGAAGCAGGCGAAGAATGCTGTGTGGTTTTGGCAGGGGTATTGGAATAAATGCCTATTCTGCCGATATCGGCTTTTTTGCATTGTTTGCCGGCATTTTGAACATAAACCGTGCGGCCGTTACTGTCTTTGCATTCATACACCGTATTTGCCAAAACGGGCAGGGCGGTTAAAACAAGTGCGGCGGCTCCCCATAACGGTATGGTTTTCATAAATGGCTTTCGTTGTGGAAATGGATGTTAACGGCTGGAAGTATGCCGTCTGAAAAAGCGGCAGGCAACTGTTGCCGTGAATAATGTTGCTCAATAGTTTCTGCGTAACCAAAACCACCACACTGCCAGCAAAACCGCCGCCATCAGAATATTGCCGGCAACAATTTTCATCCAGCTTCGGGAACCGGCCGGTTTTGCGTTCCGTTTACCCCTGCTTACATAAAAAAACGGGCTGAGCAGGATGGATACGGCCGATACAAGAATAACGGCGGCATAATATATTTTTTCACGCTCCATGATCTGCCTTTCGGTATTTTGAAATATTATTTTAAAAACATTATATAAGCGTTTGCCGGCGAAGAGGTCTTTCAACCGAAATATCGGCTTGCAAGTCAGATAAACAGCCGCAGATATTATGCAGGAGTGATAAGGTGCGGCATAAATAATCGATGTGTAATTTTTAACACATTTGCATGTTAAGCAATGGAATGAGCTTTAGGCTGAACTTTGCAAGCAGCAGGCCATCTTACTACCAACACCTTTCAAACCATGCAGTAAACGTTTGCATATTCTTACCGAAAAAGATTGGTAAAAAAATGCATTCAAGGCTAAAATCGGCACGTGTTTTTCCCGAAATACTTTAAAACCATAAATAATAACGGAGTTGAAAAAATGACCGCTAAAGGACAAATGCTACAAGATCCTTTTTTGAACGCTTTGCGTAAAGAGCATGTGCCTGTTTCCATTTATTTGGTAAACGGCATCAAGCTGCAGGGGCAAGTTGAATCGTTTGACCAATATGTTGTGCTGTTGCGTAACACTTCTGTAACGCAAATGGTTTACAAACATGCGATTTCCACTATTGTTCCGGCCCGCGCCGTGAGTTTGCAGCACGAAAACAAACAGCCCGCTTCTGCCGCACCCGTTCAAGTCGAAACCACACAGCCTTCGGCTTAAGATCAAGGCTATTAAAATACCTTACCTTTTTGAGGTAAGGTATTTTTTCTCATGTTTCAGACGGCCTTATGCTGCTGCGCAATATTCTGCCTTTTACCCATGACTTGCTGCGTGCCCGTATCCGTGCCGGAGATACCGTATTGGACGGTACGGCAGGTAACGGCCACGATACGCTTTTGCTTGCACGCTGCGTAGGCAGTAACGGTAAGGTTTGGGCGTTCGATATACAGAAACAGGCATTGGACGAAACGGCAAAACGCTTGCAGGCCGAAGGCGTTGGGGCGCAGGTCGAGTGTGTTCATGCCGGCCATGAAATTTTATCCGATTATGTGCGCGAACCTTTGGCCGCGGCTGTGTTTAATTTCGGATGGTTGCCGGGCGGCGATAAGTCGCTGACCACCCAAGCGGATACCAGTATACGCGCTCTAAATTCGGTGCTGGCGTTATTGGAAAAAGGCGGTTTGCTGGCAGCGGTGGTTTATCCCGGTCACGAAGCCGGACAATACGAGGCGTCCGCCATCGAGCATTGGGCGCAAACTCTGCCGCAACAGCAATATGCTGTATTGAAATACGGATTTGCCAACCGCCAAAACCGCCCTCCCTATCTCTTGGCTGTGGAAAAGCTGAAATAAGCAGGCTGCGGCTGTATGACGTATGGTACTGCCGGGCAACGTGTTTCAGGTACAATAGGCCGTCTGAATATACCTTTCGGAAAACCTTTTTTATGCAATATCTGATTGTAAAACACAGCCACATGACCTTTGTGGCAATCACTATTTTGCTGTTCAATCTGCGTTTTTGGATGCGTTATGCCCGCCCCGAAAAACCGCTGCCGAAAATTTTGAAAATTATCCCCCATTTCAACGACACGTTATTGCTTTTTACCGGCCTTTGGCTGATGCACATTACCCGTTTCATGCCTTTCGGCAATGCCGACTGGTTGGGTGTGAAACTGTTGCTTTTATTGGGCTATATCGGTTTAGGTATGGTTACGGTACGCGCCCGCCCGCGTACGCCGAAGTTTTGGCTGGGTTATGCCGCATCTATGTTGTGCGTGGCCGCCATTGTTTACCTTGCCTGGTTCAAACCTTTGTGAGGCCGTCTGAACATGCCAACGTCTCTACCCCATATCGCCGTGATTGCCTTGGGAAGTAATCTTGACCGGCCGCAAGAGCAGGTTAAAGCAGCATTGGAAGCCATTTCACGCCATCCGCAAATTGAACTGAACCGCGTATCTTCACTCTATATTACCGCCCCCGTGGGTTATGCGGATCAGCCCGATTTCGTGAATGCGGTGTGTATCGTGCAAACGGCTCTGGACGGCAGAGAGTTGCTGGCCGTGTTAAACCGCATCGAAAACGATTTCGGCCGCCGCCGCAGTTTTCGTAATGCGCCGCGTACTCTGGATTTAGACATCATCGATTACAACGGAGAAACCAGCAGCGACCCGCATTTAACCTTGCCGCATCCCCGTGCGCACGAACGCGGTTTCGTTATGTGGCCGTTGGCGGAGATCGCACCGGATTATGTTGTCGGTTTGCACGGAAAGGCTTCGGAGTTGGCGGCAAAACTGGGTGAAGACGGTATCCGTTTGCAAAATAAGGTTGTTTGATTCAAAAAAAGTTGAATATTGGTTTCAGACGGCCTCAATAGCGTACAGATACCTCGAAACACATTTTAAGTAAGAAGAAAGACTATTCATGCATCATCGTTACATTGTGGTTGAAGGTTCTATCGGCAGCGGCAAATCCGAATTAAGCCGGCGTTTGGCCGAGTATTTCAATGCGTTGCATCTGACGGAAAGCCCCGAGCGCAACCCTTTTTTGGAACAGTTTTATCTGAATGCGGCCAATCACGGCTTGGCAACCGAATTGTTTTTTCTGATGCGCCGTGCCGAAGCGGTAGAAGTGATTAATGAAGAAGAAGAAAAAAACGAGCTGATTATCGCTGATTTCCTGCTCGAAAAAGACCAGATTTTCGTGCCGGTGGTGTTGAAAGGCAATGATCCGGCCAACGAACAAACTTTGTTTTGGCAGATGAAACGCAAAATCATGCCCGAATATCCGGTGCCCGATTTGGTGATTTATCTGCAAACATCCGACGAAAATGCCCAAAAACGCTTGCAGAAGCAAAACAAAGGCATGTTGAACCTGTTTCCGTCGGGTTATTTGGGGCAGATTCAAGACGAATACCGCCGCTTTTTCCATCTGTATCAAAATGCGCCGTTGCTGATTGCCAATGCCGATGAGTTGGACTTCATCAACAACGATGAGCATTTCGAAATGCTGCTGCGCGCGATGAGCGATATGCAGGGCAGCCGCCATTATTTGAATTTAAGCGAAGTTTAAGCCGGGGCGGGAAGTCGTCTCTTGTAATCAATATACGTTGATTGACCATAATATGCGGAAAGGCCGTCTGAATGTTCAGACGGCCTTTTTCATAACTATAAGATAAGCATGATTTAGCGCAAACTATGCAGAAAGTGCATGTGTTTGTGATATTGGTCGATGATATCGTTAATCACGCCTTCTTTGCTCCAGCCCATGATGTCGTAGTCCTGCCCGCCTTCACCCAAATGAACTTCGGCGCGGTAATACTGCTGTTCGTCGCTTACGGCTTGTTCGGAATGGTCGGACTGCACGAATGTAGGTTGGACATGCGGCGTGGCGATAACTTGGTAGGTAAAGTTGATTTCCGCTTCATGATCGGCAACCAGCACGATTTCTCCCGAAGCAGGTTGTCGGATTTGAATGCTCACACCCAGCTGCCGCAGTTCTTCGCCGACTTCGTGGCAGGCTTCCGATACGGTGGTATCGACAAAGTGATGAACGGTTTTTTTATCCGGAAAATCCATAATCACTTTAAGACGTTCGCGCCAAGCACCTTTGGAGCGCAACATCGGCGCAACGGTGGGCGGAGACACTTGCTGCACCATCTGTTTTTGAATGTCGATATTCAGGGCTTTAAACAAGCCGTACATGGCAATCATCAAAACGGTTACAAAAGGCAGCGCGCTGGCAATCGCCATGGTTTGCAGCGCACCGAGTCCGCCGGCCAACAACAGCACGATGGCCACTACGCCGGCACCGACCGACCAATAGATACGGTAAGCCACGCCCTTGCTGCCTTCGCCGTAAGCACACAACATATCCATGACCAATGCACCGGAGTCGGCGGATGTAACGAAAAATACCACCACCATCAACAGGGCAATATAGGTAAAGAGGGTGGAGAAAGGCAGGTGTTCCAAAAAGGCAAACAAAGCCAGAGAAACGTCTTGTGATACGACTGTTCCGAGCGATGCGATATTTTGGTTCAGAATCATATCGATGGCGGAATTGCCGAAAAAGGTCATCCACATAAAGGTGAAGCCTGTCGGTACCAACAATACGCCGATAACAAATTCACGGATGGTGCGTCCGCGCGAAACGCGGGCGATAAACAGGCCGACAAAAGGCGCCCAACTCAGCCACCAGCCCCAATAAAGAATAGTCCAACCGCCGATCCAGTCGGTTTTTTGGTAGGCAAAAAGATTGAACGTCATGCTGACGATATTGGATGTGTAGTGGCCGATGTTCTGTACCAACGCCTGCAGCAGAAACACGGTAGAACCGCCGAGCAATACAAACAGCAGCAAGACCACCGCCAAGCCCAAATTCAATTCGGAGAGAAACTTAACGCCTTTATCCAAGCCTGTGGCTACCGAAACCGTTGCTAAAGCGGTAATGGCGATAATCAAGATGATTTGTGTAGAAGTGCCGACCGGAACAGCCGGAAAAAGGTGGTTCAAACCGGCGTTAACCTGCAACACACCGTAGCCCAATGAAGTGGCAACGCCAAATAAAGTGCCGACTACGGCAAAAACATCTACCGTATGACCGATCGGGCCGTAAATTTTATTGCCGATTAAAGGGTAGAGCGCAGAGCGCAGCGTTAGCGGCAGATTGTGGCGGTAAGCAAAAAACGCCAAAATCAGCGCCACAATCGCGTAAATCGCCCATGCGTGCAGGCCCCAATGGAAAAAAGTCAGCCGCATGGCTTGTCGGGCGGCTTCGACCGTGTTGCTGTCGCCGACGGGCGGAGACAAGAAATGCATGACCGGCTCGGCAATACCGAAAAACATCAAGCCGATACCCATGCCTGCGGAAAAAAGCATGGCAAACCAAGAACGGTTGCTGTAATCGGGGCGGGCGTGATCGGGGCCGAGCTTGATGGTGCCGTAGCGCGACAGGCCCAAGTAAACAGATGCCAACAAAATCACGGCAACGGTTAAAACATAATACCAACTGGCGTTGGAAACGATGGCCGTCTGAATGGCTTTGAAGGTTGAGTCTGCAGTTTGGGGAGCAATAACGGCAAACAGTATGATGGAAAAAATGATGGCTGAAGAGCTGTAAAAAACAGCCGGGTTGATTTTCCCTTGATGTGCGAGAGGGTTTGGTTTTGTAGGCATAGCTTCCTTTCTATTCGGTTGACAGCACAATGCCGAAAATGGTTTGGCGTGAAAACACCTTAACAAAACAACGCTGATGAGAAAACCTTTCCTGTAAAAAAACGATAAACAAATCGCTCTTTAAATATTTTATTGGTTATTTTTTATAATTTTTGAAATTAAATGCCAATAATTTCATGGCAAATAAACTTGTCTTTAGATACAAGGCTGCAAGCCGCAGGCAGTGTGAGCAATACGGAAGAGATTCTGTTGCCGCTCCAGTAGCTTACATAAGCGTTGTTCTCTTTGAGCTAAGGTGCAGCAACGACGTAGCAGGATTGCGGTTTATTTGCAACAGCAGCAGCAATGGGCTTTTGATATGCAAAGGCCGCCGCCGATGCCGCTTGTGCAGCCAAATCGTTTAAAATGCCTGTTTTCCTTTATGCCATCTGTTTTCCCATGATCGAACTCAAAAACCTTACCCTCCAGCGCGGCCTGAAAGTGTTGCTCAACCAAGCCAGCCTCACCATCAACCCCAATCAGCGCGTAGGCTTAATCGGCAAAAACGGCACCGGCAAATCGAGCCTATTTGCTTTAATCAAAGGGGAAATCACACATGATGCGGGCGATGTGCTGATTCCCAAACATTGGAAAACGGCGGCAGTAGCGCAGGAAACGCCCGCGTTGGATACGTCGGCTTTAGATTATGTTTTGCAGGGCGATACCGAGTTGCAGCAATTTCAGACGGCCTTAGCAGCAGCCGAGGCACAAAACGACGGCATCAAAATCGCCGAATGGCACGCCAAGCTCGAAGAAATAGATGCCTACACTGCACCCGCCCGCGCCGCCAAATTGTTAAGCGGACTGGGTTTCGCTCAGGAAGAACACAGCAAGCCCGTGAAAGCCTTTTCAGGCGGCTGGCGTATGCGTTTGAATCTCGCCCAAGCCTTGATGTGCCGCGCCGATTTATTGCTGCTCGACGAACCGACCAACCACTTGGATCTCGAAACCGTACTGTGGCTGGAAAACCATCTCGCCAACCTGCCATGTACCCAAATCATCATTTCGCACGACCGCGATTTTCTGAATGCCACTACCACGCAAACCGTTGAATTATCGAATCAGAAACTCACCCAATACGGCGGCAACTACGATTTTTACCAAACCGAACGCGCCCAGCGTTTGGCGCAACAGCAGGCCGAGTATGTGAAGCAGCAAACGCAGATCAAGCATCTGCAATCGTTTATCGACCGCTTCAAAGCCAAAGCCACCAAAGCTACGCAAGCGCAAAGCCGCATGAAAGCACTGGCCAAACTGGAGCGCATCGCACCCGCGCATCTCGACAGCGAATTTTCATTTGAATTTGAAACGCCCGCACACTTGCCCAACCCTTTGTTAAAAATGGACAAAGCCGATTTGGGCTACGGTGATACGGTAGTGCTGCACGACATCACTTTATCGCTGGAAAGCGGCGCGCGCTACGGATTGCTGGGTGTGAACGGCAGCGGCAAATCCACCTTTATCAAAGCCTTAGCCGGAGAATTGGCTTTATTGTCCGGCCAGATGGTTAAATCCGAAAAGCTCAATATCGGCTATTTCGCCCAGCACCAGCTCGATACCCTGCGCGACGACCAAAGCCCCGTTTGGCACATCCAGCAGCTTTCTCCCGATGTGCGCGAGCAGGAAATCCGCAATTTTCTCGGCGGCTTCAACTTTGTCGGCGATATGGCTTTGCAGAAAATCGAACCTTTTTCCGGCGGAGAAAAAGCGCGGTTGGCATTGGCGATGATTGTGTGGCAAAAGCCCAATCTGCTGCTGCTCGACGAACCGACCAACCACCTCGATTTGGATATGCGCCACGCACTTACCGTGGCTTTGCAGAGTTTTCAGGGCGCGTTGATTGTGGTGTCGCACGACCGCAGTTTGCTCGAAGCCACCACCGACAGCTTTTTATTGATTGATAAAGGCCGTTTGAAAAACTTCGACGGCGATTTGAACGATTACCGCCAATGGCGTTTGGCGCAGGAAAATGCCGCCGCAGCCCCCGCCGCTTCGGCGCAAACCCAAAGCCGCAAAGACACCAAACGCCTCGAAGCGCAGATACGGCAGGAAAAGGCCAAACGCACTAAGCCTGTTCTGCACAAAATAGATAAAGCAGAAAAAGAAATGGCGGAGCTAAACGAAGTTCAAACGGCATGTGAAACATTTTTGTCACAAGAAGATGCTTATTTGGAAGAGAATAAAGTAAAGCTTCAGCAAGTGCTCGCTAATTTAGCTGATGTTAAGGTAAAATTGAGTAAACTTGAGGAGAGCTGGTTGGGTTGGCAAGAAGAGTTGGAACAAATCGAAAGTGAAATCGAAGCACAGTTTCCGTCTGCCCCATCAAGTTGAATTTTAGGGCGTGCCGCCGGTGGACGTTGCATGTGGCATTTTTCTTAAAAAACCGCTTCGCAAGCCGATTGAGATGCGTCCTAATATAACCATTAAATTTTAAACTACGGGGTTTTACTCATTATGTCTTATACATCTTTCAAGCAGGCCATTCTTTTGCTGGCGGCCAGCGAAGCGCTTCTGTCTGATCAAGGGGAGGTCAAAGAGCATCTTTCATCTCTGTGTGATGCCGAATCGGCAGCAGAATCACAAACTTCGGCTGTGTATGCGGTAAACGATTAATTTAATCGGATGTGCAGATTGCAGGATTCATGCATATCGATTATGCTTCCGCCCGCTTGCCTGTTTGTTTGGAAAATATGCTTTAAACAAAATGTGCGGGCGTGATTGGGCAAAGCAAATATGAATAAAGCTGCTTCTCGTCCGGCTTGCCGTACGGTGCGATATGGCGGCCTATCGGGTAAAGCAGCTTTGGTGTTTCTAAGCTGCTTTTATTCATCTGTCTGTTGATTGCCCACACATATCCGTTTATGGATTTTTGAGATTGAGCGGTTTGCAGAGTAATCGGTTTTTCGGCTTGATCACGGCAGCCGTCTGAACATCCGCTCGGCAGAAAGGCGGCAACAACCGCAGCGGTTTACTGTTGATTCTTGTATTTAAAGATGTTTTGAATAATATGAAAAAGTTAATCGGGATAAGCGTATTTTTACTGTTGGGTTTGTCCGGCATTCAGACGGCATCGGCAAAGATTTATACTTGTGTCGTCAATGGCCAGATTACCTACACTTCCAAGCGTTTGGGTAATTGCCAAGCAGCCGATTTGCCTTCTATCGGCCGTTACAGCAGCAGCCGTTACGATCAGCCGCAATATACCCAAAGTAGAGCGGCCGAGCCCAAAAAACAGCCGGCGGAAAAAGCGCATGCTTCTAAAAACTATGTTAAAGCAGCTCCGCAACACGCTAAAGCCCCTGTTGTGCCCGTTGCACCGAAATCGTCTGCAAGCAACAGCCGCCGTTCGATTCTGGAGCAGGAATTAGCCAATGAGCGCAAAGCATTATCGGAAGCGCAACAGTCTTTAGCATCTGCACGCGCGGCAAAAAACGGCAATATAGACCAACAGCAAATCAGCCAACTTCAAGGAAGCGTACTCGACCGCCAGCAAAATATACAGGCGCTGCAACGCGAGTTGGGAAGGATGTAATCCATCCGGTTTTGTATGGCCGTCTAAAAAAAAGCTGCATCTTATTGGGATGCAGCTTTTTTTCAGACGGCCGACACCTTTGCAAAACGCCGGTTGCGGCGTATTTCTGCGTTGTACGATGCCGGCTTTGCTTGATGCGTGATATGCCTGCATTGGTTACGTTAGCTAACCCTTAAACGGCATTTGCATTTATGTTCAAATTAAAAGTTGAAAGATGTTTATTCCGCCTCGTTAATCCATGCTTGCTGTACGGCTTCGAGAATTTTTTCACCGCAACGGGCGGGATCGTCATCGAAATCGGGCAGGGCGAGAATCAAGTCGCGCAGATGGGTAAAGCGGATGGTTTTCGGGTCGATGTCGCCGTGGGTGTCGTAAAGTTCTTCGGCAATGCGTTGGGTGTCTGTCCATTTCATAATGTGTTCCTTTGCTGTGTCGAGGCCGTCTGAACTGTACTCAGACGGCCTTTCTGTTTAATGGTGCTCGCGCGCGTGGTTGATGGTGTATTTGGGGATTTCTACCACCAAATCTTCATCGGCTACTTTGGCTTGGCAGCTCAAACGTGATTCTGCCTCCAAACCCCATGCTTGGTCGAGCAGGTCTTCTTCGATTTCAGACGGCTCTTCCAAGCTGTCGAAACCTTGGCGCACGATGACGTGGCAGGTGGTGCAGGCGCAGGATTTTTCGCAGGCGTGATCAATTTCGATGTCGTGGTCGAGCAGTAAATCGCAAATGGTTTGGCCTTCGGGCGCGTTATCGATGATTTTGCCTTCGGGGCAGAGTTCGGCGTGTGGGAGTATGGTTACTTTCGGCATGTGTGTTCTCTTGGGATAAAGTTTTTTTCGGGCGTTATGGCAAATAAACTTTATTTCTGCTACGGCGTTGCTGAGCCTTAACTCAAAGAGAGCAACGCTTGTGCAAGCCGCTGAAGCGGTGCTTGCAGCCTTGTATCAAAAATAAGTTTATTGGCTGTATTTTACCCGATGCGGCAGAGGGTCTGCCGGGGTTACTATTAATGTTTTAAATTAAGCGGCAAAAAAACGGGCAAACGGGGTATTGCCTTTGCTGTTTTGCCGACAGGTCGGGTTTATGGTTTGGTTGGCGGATGTTTAAGCCAACAGTTCTAAATGTTCGATCAAAATCGACGAGCCTATCAGTATGAGCACGATACCGCCCAAAATTTCGGCCCGTTTCCCCATCGCTTTGCCGAACAAACGTCCCAAAACGATACCGAGGGCAGACATTAAGGTGGTGGCCATGCCGATTAACAGGGCGGTTGCAATAATGTTGACATTCAGAAACGCCAGGCTGATGCCGACAACCATCGAATCAATGCTGGTTGCAACGGCAGTGGCAACAATCATCAAAAAGCCGTATTTCCCCGATTGGGCTTTACAGTCCGGTTCATTTTGTTGGAAAAGGGCGCCGTATATCATTTTGCAGCCGAGTGCCGACAATAGAACGAATGCTATCCAATGATCCCAATCGGAAATAAATTTTTGAGCCATTCTGCCGCCGGCCCAGCCTATCAGCGGGGTAATGGTTTCGACAATGCCGAAAATCAAAGCGATTTTGATTATTTTCAGGGCATTGGGCTTGTTGATTACCGCACCTTTGACGATGGAGGCGGCAAAGGCATCCATAGACATGGCAAAGGCCAGCACGATAAGGGCGTAGGTGCTCATGTCTTAGATATCTTCTACTTTTTGCCCCGTTAATGCACGTTTGATGTTTCTATCCATGCGTTTGGCGGCAAAGCCGTCGGTGGTGTGGCCGAGGGCTGCGACGGCGTTGCGGATTTCGTCGGCCTTGCCGGTTTCAACAAGATTCTGCAAAGCGGTGATGCTGTCGCGGATGGCGGCAAGTTCGGTTTCGCTTAATAAATCGCCGTCCATTTCCAATGCGGCTTCTACGGCTGCAATCAGGCCTTCGGCTTCTACAACGGCTTCGGCGCGGGCGCGGGCGGCCATGTCGTCGGAGGCGTTCGACATGCTCTCTTTCAGCATTTGCGTGATGGTTTCGTCGTCGAGGCCGTAGGAAGGCTTCACTTCAATTTGCGCCTGCACGCCGGTGGATTGTTCGCGGGCGGACACGGAAAGCAGGCCGTCTGAATCCACTTGGAAGGTAACGCGGATGCGCGCGGCGCCGGCCACCATCGGCGGAATGCCGCGCAAGGTGAATTTGGCTAGGCTGCGGCAGTCGGATACGAGTTCGCGCTCGCCCTGCACCACGTGGATGGTCATCGCGGTTTGGCCGTCTTTAAAGGTGGTGAACTCTTGGGCACGGGCGGTGGGCAAGGTGCTGTTGCGCGGGATGATTTTTTCCGCCAGCCCGCCGTAGGTTTCGAGGCCGAGCGACAACGGAGTAACGTCGAGCAGCAGCCATTCGTCTTCGTTTTTATTGCCCGCCAGCACATTGGCCTGCATCGCTGCGCCGAGTGCGACCACTTGGTCGGGATTAAGGTTGTTGAGCGGCGTTTGGCCGAAAAAAGTGGCCACGGTTTGCTGAACATGCAGCATGCGGGTGGAACCGCCCACCATAATCACGCCTTTTACGTCGGCTTTGCCCACGCCTGCGTCTTTCAAAGCCTGTTTTACCGGCTCGATGGTTTTGGCAACCAGATGTTGCGTAAGGGTGTGGAATCCTTGGCGGGTAACGGTGGTATCGACTTGGCGGCCGTCTGAAAGCACGGTGCGCACGGTGGCGCTGGTGTCGGTAGTCAAGGTTTCTTTGGCGGCACGGGCGAGGCTGAGCAGCAGTTGGCTGTCTTGCTCGTTGAGTTGGGACAAACCGTTTTGTTCGAGCAGCCAGCAGAACAGGCGGTGATCGAAATCATCGCCGCCGAGTGCGCTGTTGCCGTTGGTGGCTTTCACTTCAAACAGCCCTTTGGTGAGCTGCAATACGGATACGTCGAATGTGCCGCCGCCGAGGTCGTACACCACAAACGTGCCTTCCGATGCGTTGTCCAAGCCGTAGGCAATGGCAGCGGCGGTCGGCTCGTTGAGCAGGCGCAAAACGTTTAATCCGGCCAGCCGTGCGGCATCTTTGGTGGCTTGGCGTTGGGCATCGTCGAAATAGGCGGGCACGGTAATCACGGCACCTACGAGTTCTCCGCCGAGGTTTTCTTCGGCACGCTGTTTTAAGGCGCGGAGAATGTCGGCCGATACGTCGATAGGCGTTTTGTCGCCTGCGCGGGTGTGCAGCTCGATGATGCGTTCGTTGCTGCCGAAGCGGTAGGGCAGGTAATGGGGGTCGTGTTTTAAATCTTCCAGCGTGCGGCCGATAAGGCGTTTGGCCGAGCTTATGGTGTTGACCGGGTCGATTTTTTGGGCTTTGAGCGCATCGTAGCCGACTTCGGAGCGGGAGTCTTCGCAATAGCGCACTACGGAAGGCAGCGTTACCCGCCCTTGTTCGTCGGGCAGGCAAACGGCACTGCCGCTTTTAACGGAGGCGACAAGGCTGTTGGTGGTGCCTAAGTCGATACCGACGGCTAGGCGGTGTTGGTGCGGTGCGGCGGACATGCCGGGTTCGGCGATTTGCAGAAGTGCCATGTTTTGTGTGCCTTTGAAAATTTTATTTTTGTCGGCGCGTATTTTAGCAGATTTGCAGAAGGTAGTTGAGTAGTTTTGTCGGGAATTGGAAGGTAGGCCGTCTGAAAGGCCGGTTGAGGCTTGAAAACCGTAGCATGCTGTTGCCGAAAGGTATTGGCTTGATAGTATAAATCAATAGTATGACACCTTTGCCGAACCCTTATCTGCGGCGTATTTCTGCGTTGTGCGCTGCCCGCTCGCTTAGCCTTATATATGAATATGTCTGCACACGCTGTGCTGCTAAGCCTTGAACTGCATCCACATCCGAGGGTTGGCAAAGGTATCGGTATGTTTCTGTAGAAAGGCGCGGATTCGGGTTGTTTAATGTGATTCTTCGTTTTCGTCCAGTGTTTTCAGCCAAGCCAGTTTTTCGCCGATTTTGATTTCCAGCCCGCGCGGTACGGGTTGGTAGAAGTCGGGTTCGTCCAAGCCGTCGGGCATATAGGTTTCGCCTGCGGCATAGGCGTGGGGTTCGTCGTGCGCGTATCGGTATTCGCGCCCGTAGCCCAAGTCTTTCATCAGTTTGGTGGGGGCGTTGCGAAGATGGACGGGTACTTCGTCGCTGGCGTTTTGCTTCACAAACTCACGCATCTGATTATATGCTGTATAACCTGCGTTGGATTTGGCGGCTGCGGCCAGATAAAGCACGGCTTGTGCGAGCGCGAGTTCGCCTTCGGGAGAGCCTAAGCGTTCGTAGGTGGCGGCGGCTTCGTTGGCAATCTGCATGGCGCGGGGGTCGGCCAAGCCAATGTCTTCCCAAGCCATGCGTATGATGCGGCGGGACAGGTAGCGCGGGTCGGCACCGCCGTCGAGCATGCGGCAGAACCAATAGAGTGCGGCATTGGGGTGCGAGCCGCGAACCGATTTGTGCAGGGCGGAAATTTGGTTGTAGAAGCTTTCTCCGCCTTTATCGAAACGGCGGATTTGTGCGCCGAGGCTTTCGGCCAAGAAAGCGGCATCCAGTGTTTTCAGACGGCGTGTGCCGGCGGCGCGCAACAGTTGTTCGAGCAGATTGAGCAGGCGGCGGGCGTCGCCGTCGGCCGTATCGGTAAGTAGCGAACGTGCGTCTTCGGTGAGATCGAAACCGGTGTATTCGGGCAAGGCCAGCACTTTGTCTGTTAGTTGCCGCATGTCTTGCGGATTTAAAGATTGCAGAACATACACTTGGGCGCGGCTGAGCAGGGCGGGGTTAACTTCAAAAGAAGGGTTTTCGGTGGTGGCACCGATGAAGGTTAACAGCCCGCTTTCAACATGCGGCAGAAAAGCGTCTTGCTGGGCTTTGTTGAAGCGGTGGACTTCATCGACGAATAAAATGGTGGATCGGCCTTGTTGCAGAGCCATTTCGGCTTTGTCGATGGCCTCGCGGATATCTTTCACGCCCGAAAAAACCGCCGATACGGGCAGAAACTGGGCGTTGAAGCTTTGTGCCAAAATTCGTGCCAGCGTAGTTTTGCCGACGCCGGGCGGCCCCCACAAGAGCATGGAATGCGGCTTGCCGCCTTCTACGGCCACGCGGAGCGGTTTGCCTTCGCCGATTAAATGTTGCTGCCCGATCACTTCGTCAAGTGAGTGCGGGCGCAGGCGTTCGGCCAAAGGTGCATCGGGTTGGCGGGTGAAGAGATCGGTCATGGCGTGCTTTTCTGTTCAGACGGCCTGTTATTATATAGTCAATCAACTTATTTTTAATACAAGGCAGCAAGGCCGTAGTAAATGTTAAGCTGATTGGCTATGGCGGATAAACAGAGGGCAATGCAGGCAGAAAGCTTCGGGTTGGGTTGAAGGATTTTGCCGCCGTATATAATCGTGTAAGCGGCAGCCTGATGTTGTACAATACCGGCTTGATTGGGTTTCAGACGGCCACTTTGCCGAAAGCCCCGCCGTTTGCCGCAATGGCTCCGAATACCGCTTGCCGGTTGGCTTTAAGGAAGAAAAAACCATGAAGAAAATAACAGGTTTGATGGGTGTTTTATTACTGGGCGGCTGTGTTGCCGGCGGTGACGGCATAGCAAGAACCGACGGCATTGTTAAAACCGTTGTAGAAAACCAATGCCGCACAGAATTGAATAAACGCAATGAATGGAAGCTGGCCGCTTTGGTGATGACGGCGCAGCAGCAACGCGAATGGGAAAACAAAATCTGCGGTTGCGCCAGCGAAGAAGTGCTCAATCAGGTAACAACCGAAGAGCTGATTAAAATCGTTAACCCCAATACACGCGCGCAAACTGCCGCTTCGGTAACGGCCAAAACGGTTACGGCGTGCGTCAAGCGGTTGATGCGTGAGTGAAAATATGATTCAGACGGCCTCTTTGGGTATAGGCCGTCTGAACGGTAAAACGAGCTTTAATTTCCTAACTTTCTCAGAATACAAAAAGAAATCATGAAATATATCAGCACCCGCGGCCAAACCGCACATAAAGCATTCAGCGAAGTTTTATTGATGGGTCTCGCTCCCGACGGCGGCCTGATGATGCCCGAAAGCTATCCGCAGATTGACGGTCAAACGCTGGAAAAATGGCGCGGCTTGAGCTATCCCGAATTGGCTTTTGAAATCATGAGCCTGTTTGTCACCGATATTCCCGCCGACGACCTGCGCGACATCATCAACCGCACCTACACTGCCGAAGCTTTCGGCACGGCAGACATCACGCCGGTGCGCACGCTTTCAGACGGCATCAAAATCCAAGCCCTCTCCAACGGCCCGACGCTCGCGTTTAAAGACATGGCCATGCAGTTTTTAGGTAACGCATTTGAATATGTGCTGAACAAAGAAAGCAAAAAACTCAACATTCTCGGCGCCACCAGCGGCGATACCGGTTCGGCCGCCGAATATGCTTTGCGCGGTAAAAAAGGCGTTCATGTATTCATGCTGTCGCCCGAAGGCAAAATGAGTGCGTTCCAACGTGCGCAGATGTTCAGCCTGCAAGACGACAATATCCACAATATCGCCGTAAAAGGCATGTTTGACGACTGCCAAGACATTGTAAAAGCCGTGCAAAATGACGCTTCTTTCAAAGAGAAATACCATATCGGCACGGTCAATTCCATCAACTGGGGGCGCATTTTGGCACAAGTGGTTTATTACTTTGCCGGTTATTTCAATGCCACCCTCACCAACGAACAAAAAGTCAGCTTCTGTGTGCCCAGCGGCAACTTCGGCAACGTATGCGCCGGCCATATTGCACGCCAAATGGGCTTGCCTATCCACCGCCTGATTGTGGCGACCAATGAAAACGACGTGTTGGACGAGTTCTTTAAAACCGGCGAGTACCGCCCCCGCACCGCCGACCACACGATGGTCACTTCCAGCCCGTCTATGGATATTTCCAAAGCCTCCAATTTCGAGCGTTTTGTGTTTGATTTGGTTGACCGCGATGCTGCACAAGTCGAAGCGTTATGGGCTGAAGTCGGCACAGGAAAAGGTTTCGATTTGAATTGGCTGCTCGAAAAAGTGCATCAACAATACGGTTTCGTATCGGGCAAGAGCCTGCATAAAGACCGTTTGCGTACCATCGCCGAAGTGTATCAAACCGACGGCGAACTCATCGACCCGCATACCGCCGACGGTGTGAAAGTGGCGCGTCAAGTGCGTGAGGCGGGCGAGACCATCGTGTGTTTGGAAACCGCGCTGGCAGCCAAGTTTGAAGACACCATCCGCGAAGCCGTGGGCGACGTGCAGATACCGCGCCCCGCCGGCTTGGAAGGCTTGGAAAAACTGCCGCAACGTGTTCAAGTGGTGCCGAACAATGCAGACATCGTGAAAACCATTATTCGTGAAACCTTAGAAAAAGAAAAATAAAGACATTCAGGCCGTCTGAAAACATATTCGGGCGGCCTTCGGACGATGATGCCTGAAGCACGAAAGCAGCAAGGCAAACGGGCACATGTGCCGACGGGCAAGGGTGCTTCCGCAATATCGGCAAACATTGTGATGAGAAACATTTTTGTTTAAAATTCGGTGTTTGCGCTCAATTTACGGGAAATTGTGCAGAGCAAATGAAAGAACAATCCAATCTGGTTTTATACAAACGCCTGCTGGGGTATCTGAAAGACTACTGGAAAATATTTTCGGTGGCCGTTTTTTCGATGCTGGTGGTGGCGGCAACCATGCCTGCTTTCGGTTATTTGCTTAAGCCTTTGATTAACGAAGGCTTTGTAGATAAAAACATGCAGAAGATGGCTTGGTTGCCGATGGCGATTGTGGGCCTGTTTCTGATTCGCGGCCTGTTTAATTTTCTCAACGAATATTGTACGACTTATCTCTCCAGCCATTTGGTGCAGAGAGTCCGCGGCGAAATGTTCGAAAAAATGATGCGCCTGCCGTCGGGCTATTTCGGCAACAACAGCAGCGGCCGGATCATGTCGCGCATCTTGAGCGATGCAGGGCAGATTACCGAAGCCGGTTTCAACGTGATTACCGTTATTGCCAAAGACGGCGTAAGCGTTATCGGTTTGCTCGGTCTGCTCTTGTATTTGGATTGGAAGTTAACCCTGATTACCTTCGCAATTTTGCCAGTGGTTGCCATCAGCATCCGTTTGGTCAGCCGCCGTTTGCGCAATCTGTCGCAGGTTAATCAAACCTTTCTCGGTCAAATGATGCAAGTGTTGAACGAAAGCATCGAAGGCGCGCGTGTGATTAAGGTTTATGGCGGCCAAAAATATGAAACGGCACGCTTCGAACACGTTTCCGACAATGTGCGCCGCAACACCATCAAACAAGTATCCGCCAGCTCTTTCGGCACAGGTTTTACCCAGTTGATGGCATCGGTGGCATTGGCTGTGATTGTGTATGTGGCGGCGGGTCAGGCAAACTCTTCCGATTTCAGTGCCGGCGACTTTATGGCCTTTTTATCGAGCATGATCATGATGTTCGACCCGATTAAACGGATGACGGGCGTAATGCAGTCGCTCCAGCGCGGTTTGGCGGCGGCAGAAAGCGTGTTCGGTTTTTTGGATGCCCCCGAAGAAAGCGACGGCGGCGGTTTGGCTTTAAGCGCCAAGCCCGGCAACATCGAATTCTGTAATGTTGTACACCGTTATCCCGAAGCAGAACGCAACAGCTTAAACGGTATCAACCTGCTGGTGCCGCAGGGAAAAGTGGTGGCTTTGGTCGGTGCTTCCGGCTGCGGTAAAACCACATTGGCCAATATGCTGCCGCGCTTTTTCGACCCGACGGAAGGCGAAATTCGCATCAGCGGTATTGATTTGCGCGAATTTACGCTGGAAAGCCTGCGTGCGAATATGGCGTTTGTGAGCCAAGACGTGGTGCTGTTCAACGGCACGGTGGCGGCCAATATCGCTTACGGCCGTCTGAACAAAGTGAGCGAAGCCGAGATTATTCAGGCGGCAAAAGCCGCTAATGCTTGGGAATTTATCAAGGCCATGCCCAAAGGTTTGCAGACGGAAATCGGTGAAAACGGCTTAAAACTTTCAGGCGGGCAGCGTCAGCGTTTGGCCATTGCCCGCGCCATTCTGAAAGATGCGCCGATTTTGATTTTAGACGAAGCCACCAGTGCGCTGGATAACGAATCGGAGCGTTTGGTGCAGGCGGCATTGGAAACTTTGATGCAAAACCGCACAACCATCGTTATCGCCCACCGCCTTTCCACCATCGAAAAAGCCGACAACATCGTTGTGATGCACGAAGGAAGGGTTGTTGAGCAGGGAACACACGCCGCACTGCTGGCCAAAGGCGGACGCTATGCCGATCTGCACAGCCTGCAGTTCGATAAACACTCCGAAGATTCAGACGGCACCGTTCAGGCAGCGGTGTGAATAATGATTTTCAGACGGCCTGTCTGCGCGTTCAGACGGCCTTTTCAATTTAATATTAGGAAACCGATAATGGCAGCATTCAATACCCAGAAAGTTTTATCTGTACACCATTGGACAGACGCTTACTTTACCTTTACCTGCACGCGCGACGAATCATTGCGTTTTGAAAACGGGCAGTTTGTGATGGTGGGTTTGATGGTGGACGGCAAGCCGTTGATGCGTGCATACAGCGTGGCCAGTGCCAACTGGGAAGAGCATCTCGAATTTTTCAGTATTAAAGTGCAAGACGGCCCTTTGACCAGCCGTTTGCAGCATTTGAAAGTGGGCGACGAAGTATTGATCAGCAAAAAACCCACAGGCACGTTGATCTGTGGTGATTTGAATCCCGGAAAAAATCTGTATCTGCTGTCAACCGGAACCGGTATCGCCCCGTTTTTGAGCATCACCAAAGACCCTGAAGTTTACGAGCAGTTTGAAAAAGTCATTTTGGTACACGGTGTGCGCTATGAAAAAGATTTGGCCTATTACGACCGCTTTACCAAAGAATTGCCCGAGCATGAGTATTTGGGTGAAATCGTTAAAGAAAAACTGATTTATTACCCGGTGGTATCGCGTGAAGAATATCCGCACCGCGGCCACATTACCGATCTGATGCGCAGCGGCAAGCTGTTTGAAGACATCGGCTTGCCGATGATGAATCCCGAACACGACCGCGCGATGCTGTGTGGCAGCCCGGCCATGCTGAAAGATACCAGCGAGGTATTGAACGAGTTTGGTTTGAAAGTTTCACCGAAAATGGGGCAGCGCGGCGATTATCTGATCGAACGTGCGTTTGTTGACCAATAACCAATAAGCGTAATCCGAGTGTTTGATAAGACGGTTGACTCAAAAAGTTTATCATCTTGTTAAGAAAGCACGAACCATAAACAGGCCGTCTGAAATAATATTTCAGACGGCCTGTTTATGGTTCGGCTGCTTAATCGGCCGGCCGTGAGTGTTTCGTGCACATATCGTCAATCAGCTTAACTTTAATAGCAAAACCGTCATGCTTGGGGCAAGCCTGATTATGACGAACGCACTATTTTCAAGTTGATTGACTGTCATAAATTAAATTTCAAAACTGCTTTCCTGATGGGTATTGCGTATCATGCCGGCAGCTACCGTGTGATTGGTGGCTTCATCTATCAAAATGAACGCGCCTGTGGCAGGGTTTTCATTGTAAGCCGTTGCATTGAGCGGCTGCTGGGTTTTCAAACTCACATTGCCGATGTCGTTTAAATGGAGCTGTTGTGCCGATTGAACACGGCTTAAAGTGTGAACGTCCCATATATATGAAATTTCGCTGATTTTTGCCGGAGTGGTTCGTGTGCCTTGTTTTAAAAGATATTTGCGTCGCAGATTGAGAGGGTTTTCATCAAACCAACATAACGCAGCTTGAAAATCCCGACTGGGAATGATCGGATTGTCGGCAGAAACAATGCTGTCGCCGCGAGAGATATCAATGTCGCTGTCTAAGGTTAGCGTCAACACATCTCCGGCTTGGGCGGAATCGGTTTTGCCGCCGGGAAGATGAATCTCGGCAATGCGGGCGGTTTTGTTGTTGGGCAATACCCGGATTGCGTCTCCCGTATTCAGACGGCCTGCTTCCAAACGGCCTTGGTAACCGCGGAAATCATCGCTGCTGCTGCCGTCTTGCCGGGCTACACGCTGCACGGAAAAATAGGCGGGCAGGTTATCGGTTTCCGTTTGTGAGGCCGGCAGGCTTTCCAACAGCGGCAGTAAAGGCAGACCTTCATACCACGGTGTGTTGGGGCTGGTATTGACTATGTTGTCGCCGTTCAGCGCACTAATGGGAAGAAAATGTATATCGGCTTTTATGCCGATGCGGTCGGCTAGGTTTTGGTAAGCCTGAGTAATTTTTCGGTATTTTTGTTGATTAAATTCAAGAAGATCAAGTTTGTTGACCGCTACGATGATGTTCGGGCAGCCCAGCAGTTTCAAGATGGCGCTGTGACGTTTGGTTTGGGGTAGCAATATGGGATTTTCATTATCGAAGTCCACGCGGGTGGCATCTATCAAAATAATGGCTGCATCTGCGGTGGAAGCTCCGGTAACCATATTGCGTGTGTATTGTTCGTGGCCGGGGGTGTCGGCAATGATGAATTTGCGTTTGGGCGTTGAAAAGTAACGGTAAGCAACATCGATTGTAATACCTTGTTCGCGCTCGGCTGCCAAGCCGTCGGTAAGGCTGGCAAAATCGGGAGTGGTACCGTTTTGTGCGGTTTGATCAAGTTTGGCTATTTGGTCGGCCAGAAGGGTTTTGCTGTCGTAAAGCAGGCGGCCGATAAGGGTGGACTTGCCGTCGTCAACGCTGCCGGCGGTGATAAAGCGGAGCAGGGGTGCGGTGGATGTGTTCATATTAAAATCCTTTTTTCAGATGGCCTGTTATCTGATGGTTACTGTAAACAGGCCGTCTGAAAAAAGGAAAGAATGGTTCGTTTTAATTTAAGATGATTTTGTTATATTGGAGTTGAAAATATTGTATTTCTGTGAAATGGCCGTCTGAAAAATAATGAAATCGCCCACGGGTTTAACGGCAAACAAAATCCCCTGATTGGAAACTGTAAACGGCACCAATCAGGGGATTTTTCAAACTGAATGTTTGTTAACACGTTTGATTTCAGACGGCCTCAATCAAGAAAGCAAGTGGGCAACACCGGCTTTTTCTTCTTCCAACTCTTTCAGAGTTACATTGATACGCTCTTGACTGAATTCGTCGATTTCCAAACCTTCAACCAGTTTGTATTCGCCGTTTTCGCAAGTAACCGGGAAGCCGAACATAGTACCTTCGGGAATACCGTAAGAGCCGTCTGAAGGAATGCCCATGGTCACCCATTTACCGTTGGTGCCCAATACCCAGTCGCGGATATGGTCGATGGCGGCATTGGCGGCCGATGCGGCAGAAGATAAGCCGCGTGCTTCAATAATGGCGGCACCGCGCTTGCCTACGGTCGGCAGGAACTCGTTGGCATTCCATTCTTGGTCGTTGATCATGTCTTTTACGCTTTCACCGTTGATGGTGGCAAAACGGTAGTCGGCATACATAGTGGGAGAGTGGTTGCCCCACACGCACAGTTTTTCGATATCTGCCACAGCTTTGCCGGTTTTCTCGGCGATTTGGCTTAATGCACGGTTGTGGTCAAGGCGCAGCATGGCGGTAAAGTTTTTGGCAGGCAGATCGGGAGCAGACTTCATGGCGATGTAGGCATTGGTGTTGGCAGGGTTGCCCACTACCAATACTTTTACATTGCGGTCGGCAACTTTATTCAGCGCCGCACCTTGTTTGGTAAAGATTTCGGCATTGGCCAGCAGTAGGTCGGCACGCTCCATGCCTTTGCTGCGCGGGCGCGAGCCTACCAAGATAGCAATCTGCGCATCTTTAAAAGCCACTTCGGGGTTGTCGGTAGTGAACATGTCGGCCAGCAGAGGGAACGCGCAATCTTGAAGTTCCATCATCACGCCTTTAACGGCATTTTGCGCTTGGGGCAAATCCAATAATTGCAGAATAACGGGCTGGTCTTTGCCTAACATTTCGCCGCTGGCAATACGGAACAGCAAAGCATAACCGATTTGACCGGCAGCACCGGTAACTGCAACACGAACGGGTGATTTCATACCAAAACTCTCCTGGGTGAATTTGTGATTGTGATCA
Source organism: Neisseria dumasiana (assembly GCF_022870885.1). Lineage (NCBI taxonomy): Bacteria > Pseudomonadati > Pseudomonadota > Betaproteobacteria > Neisseriales > Neisseriaceae > Neisseria > Neisseria dumasiana. Next base: position 959,335 of record NZ_CP091509.1, read on the forward strand.
AATAATAAAAAATGATTCAGACGGCCTCGTCACCAATATCCGGCTAAAATTTATCAAATAATGTGCGAGTACAGTTGAAGCATTGATTTTAAGAATGTCATCAAGGGTAAGCAAAATGATTAGAAACCATTTTGTATCCGTGCAAAAAAGCCTTTAATAATTTAATAATCAGACGGACGATTAAAACGATTAAAACCTTTTTTGCAACGCCGTATCATACCAAATTTACACAATGGGGCAATAAAATTTTGTAATTGCTTGAAACCGCAAACAAGTATTTTTTATGCCGTGTGCAAGTATTTTTGTTGGGTTTCAACATCCGCTTTTGTTTTGATTTTTCAGGTTCTCAGTGAAAAACCGATAGAAAAATCAGGCTAAGTTAAAATTTTATGTGCCTAAATCAATTATAAAAATTTATTGTTCTTTAAAGCCGCCATAAAATTCACAAAAAACTCTAATAAAAGACTGGTCAAGCAGTTGCAAAACATGTAAATTACGTCTTAACGTAGTTTTATGTAGCTTGTTGTAGTCCGAGCGCATAAACCTGCTTTTTGGTTTGAGTTTTTGAGAAAAATATACTGTGTAAAGAGGATATTGAAATGCAGACGAAGCAGCGCCCTGTGTTCCTTGAAATCCCCAATATCAGATTACCGATACCCGGGATTGTTTCTATTCTGCACCGCATCAGCGGGGTTCTTTTATTTTTGAGTCTGCCCCTTTTGCTGTGGTTTCTTGCCGGTACGTTGAGCCGTGAGGCTGCATTTGAAACTTACCGTTCCGTTGTTTCCAATCCGTTTGTGAAGCTGGTATTGATCGGCCTTTTGTGGGCTTATCTGCACCACTCTTTTGCCGGCATCCGTTTCCTGTTGTTGGACGCCCATAAAGGTCTGGAGCTGCAAACCGCCCGTGCCACCGCAAAATTGGTGTTCGTGGCAGCATTGGTTTCAACAGTAGCATTGGGAGCATGGTTATGGTAGACCGCAAATTGGCCGGTGCCCACTACGGCCTGCGCGATTGGGCGATGCAACGTGCAACAGCTGTTATTATGCTGATTTACACAATTGCTTTTATCATCTTTTTACTTGCCTTGCCGGGTGATTACGATTCATGGCAGGCATTTTTTGCGCAAACATGGGTTAAAGTATTTACCCAAGTTACTTTCGTCGCACTGTTTCTGCATGCCTGGGTAGGTATCCGCGATTTATGGATGGATTACATCAAGCCTTTTGGTTTGCGGTTGTTTTTACAAGTAGCCACCATTATTTGGCTGGTAGGTTGCTTGGTTTATTCGGTTAAAGTAATTTGGGGTATTGTATGAGTTTTCCTGTTCGTAAATTTGATGCTGTTATCGTTGGCGGCGGTGGTGCCGGTTTGCGTGCCGCCCTACAGTTATCTAAATCCGGTTTGAATACCGCTGTATTGTCTAAAGTTTTCCCTACCCGTTCACATACCGTGGCAGCCCAGGGGGGTATTTCTGCGTCGTTGGGTAATGTGCAGGAAGACCGTTGGGATTGGCACATGTACGACACCGTAAAAGGTTCGGATTGGTTGGGAGACCAAGACGCAATTGAGTTTATGTGCCGTCGCGCTCCCGAAGCCGTAATTGAATTGGAGCACATGGGCATGCCCTTCGACCGCGTGGAGAGCGGTAAGATTTATCAGCGTCCGTTTGGCGGTCATACGGCGGAACACGGTAAGCGTGCCGTTGAGCGTGCTTGCGCAGTAGCCGACCGTACCGGCCATGCTATGCTGCATACGCTTTACCAGCAAAACGTGCGTGCCAATACCCAGTTTTTTGTGGAATGGACTGCTTTGGATTTGATCCGAGACGATAACGGCGATGTTGTCGGCGTAACCGCCATGGAAATGGAAACCGGTGATGTTTACATTTTCCACGCAAAAGCCGTCTTATTTGCAACTGGTGGTGCCGGTCGTATTTATGCTTCGTCAACCAATGCCTTCATGAATACAGGCGACGGATTGGGTATTTGTGCCCGTGCAGGTATTCCTTTGGAAGATATGGAATTCTGGCAATTCCACCCGACCGGTGTTGCCGGAGCCGGCGTATTGATTACGGAAGGTGTGCGTGGTGAAGGCGGTATTCTGCTGAATTGCGACGGTGAACGTTTCATGGAGCGCTATGCGCCTACCGTAAAAGATTTGGCTTCGCGCGATGTAGTTTCCCGTGCGATGGCAATGGAAATTTACGAGGGGCGCGGTTGCGGCAAAAACAAAGACCATGTGTTGCTGAAAATCGACCATATCGGTGCAGAAAAGATTATGGAGAAACTGCCGGGTATCCGTGAAATTTCTATCCAGTTTGCCGGTATCGACCCGATTAAAGACCCGATTCCCGTCGTGCCGACTACACACTACATGATGGGCGGTATCCCGACCAACTATTTAGGCGAAGTAGTTGTTCCTCAAGGAGATAATCCTGAAGCTGTGGTGAACGGTTTGTATGCCGCAGGTGAGTGTGCCTGTGCTTCCGTGCACGGTGCGAATCGTTTGGGTACCAACTCGTTGTTGGACTTGGTTGTGTTCGGTAAATCTGCCGGTGACAGCATGATTGAGTACATTAATAAGCAAGACGGATGGAAAGAGTTGCCGAATAATGCGGGCGAATTAACCAAACAACGTTTGGATCGCCTGAACAATCAAACCGGCGGTGAAAACGTAGATGAATTGCGTCGAGAGTTGCAACGCACTGTCCAGTTGCATGCAGGCGTATTCCGTACCGATGCTATCTTAAAAGAAGGTGTGGAAAAAGTATTGAAACTCGCCGAGCGTGTTAAATACACCGAAATCAAAGACAAGAGCCAAGTATGGAATACTGCGCGCATTGAGGCTTTGGAACTGGATAACTTAATGGAAGTGGCGAAAGCGACTCTGGTTTCTGCCGAAGCGCGTAAAGAATCACGCGGGGCACATGCTTCAGACGACCACCCTGAACGTGATGATGAAAACTGGATGAAACACACGCTTTTCTATACTGCCGACAACAGCTTGTCTTACAAACCGGTTCATACCAAACCGCTGACCGTTGATTATATTGAGCCGGCTAAGCGCGTTTACTAATAATAAAAGGAACACAACACATGGAAAAAGTACGTTTTCAGGTGTATCGCTATAATCCTGACGTAGATGCCAAACCTTATATGCAGGACTATGAGCTCGAAATCGAGCCCACAGATGTGAAATTGCTGGATGCTCTCGTTAAACTGAAAGCAATAGATGACAGCCTGTCTTTCCGTCGTTCCTGCCGTGAAGGTATTTGCGGTTCAGACGGCATGAATATCAACGGTAAAAACGGCTTGGCTTGTTTAACCGATATCCGCAGCCTGAAGCAGCCGATTAAACTGCGTCCTTTACCCGGTTTGCCGGTCGTTCGTGATTTGATTGTCGATATGACTCAGTTTTTCAAGCAATATCATTCAATCAAGCCGTATGTTGTCAACGATACGCCCGCGCCGGATCGTGAACGCTTGCAAACTCAAGAAGAACGTAAAGAGCTCGATGGCCTTTATGAGTGCATTTTATGTGCATGCTGTTCTACCGCTTGCCCCTCGTTCTGGTGGAATCCGGATAAATTCGTAGGCCCGTCAGGATTGCTGAATGCATATCGCTTCATTGCAGACAGCCGTGATACTATTACTAATGAGCGTTTGGATAATTTGAACGACCCTTATCGGTTGTTCCGTTGTCATACTATTATGAACTGTGTTGACGTATGTCCGAAGCACTTGAATCCGACCCGGGCTATCGGTAAGATTAAGGAAATCATGTTGAAACGAGCAATATAAGATGCCTGTTTTTGATGAAGCTGCAAAACGCAGAATACAGTATCAAATGCGCCGTGGACTTCTCGAGTTGGATATCCTGCTCGGGAAGTTTATGGAAAAAGAATTCCAGAATCTCAATGATGAAGAGCTGGCTGTTTTTGTTGAAATTTTAGATTTGCCCGACCAGCAGTTTTTAGCTTTGGTAAATCAAAAAGAACAGACAGAACACACCCGTTTCCTTCCTCTTCTGGAAAAAATAAGACGTGCTTAAGTTTTATTTGAAGCCGTCTGAAAACAGCAAAGCCGAATTTAATGATAAAGGTAATGCACTGAGTCTAACTTCAACAGAAAAATAAAGGAGCAAGAGATGTCCAAAACGATTAAGTTGCAAGCCGATGGTAAAGAATCGTTGGAATTGCCGATTTTAGAAGGTACTTTGGGTCCGGATGTTGTTGATATCCGGACTTTCACCAAAGGAACCGGCATGTTTACATTTGATCCCGGCTTTGTATCTACTGCAAGTTGCGAATCAAAAATAACCTTTATTGATGGTGATAAAGGCCAGTTATATTACCGTGGTTACCCGATTGAACAGTTGGCTGAAAACAGTGATTATTTGGAAACCTGCTATTTGTTGATTTACGGCGAGTTACCGACTGCCGAACAAAAAGCCAAGTTTGAACACACTGTTTCGCGCCATACTATGATTCATGAGCAATTGACTTGGTTCTTCCGTGGTTTCCGTCGTGATGCACATCCCATGGCAATGATGGTGGGCGTAGTAGGTGCGTTGTCTGCATTCTATCAAGACAGCTTGGAAATCTCTGATCCTGAGCACCGTAAAATTGCTATTTACCGCTTGATTTCTAAAATCCCGACCATTGCTGCGATGTGTTACCGCTATTCCAATGGTTTGCCGTTCAATTATCCACGCAATGATTTGTCTTACACGGCCAACTTCATGCACATGATGTTTGCCACTCCTTGCGAGAATTATGAACCTAACCCTGTTTTAGTGCGTGCCTTGGATCGCATTTTCATTCTGCATGCCGATCATGAACAAAATGCTTCTACTTCTACCGTTCGTTTGGCCGGTTCTTCAGGTGCAAATCCCTTTGCATGTATTGCAGCGGGTATTGCCAGCTTGTGGGGTCCTGCACACGGCGGAGCGAATGAAGCCGTGTTGAAGATGCTGGATGAGATCGGTGATGTTTCAAATGTTGCATCGTTCATGGAAGGCGTAAAAGAGCGCAAATACCGTTTGATGGGCTTTGGACACCGTGTGTACCGCAATATGGATCCGCGTGCAAGCATCATGCGTGAAACCTGTTATGAAGTATTGAAAGAGTTGGGCTTGGAGGATGATCCTCAATTTAAATTGGCAATGGAATTAGAACAAATTGCCTTGAACGATCCTTACTTCGTAGAACGCAAACTGTATCCCAATGTAGACTTCTATTCAGGCATTGTATTGTCTGCATTAGGTATTCCGGTATCAATGTTTACCGTGATTTTCGCATTGGCACGTACAGTAGGTTGGATCTCTCATTGGCATGAGATGATCAGCGATCCTAATCAAAAAATCGGTCGTCCGCGTCAACTCTATACGGGGGAACCGCGCCGAGATTATGTATCAATCGATAAACGCTGATATTTCTCATTGTTTTAACCCTTGGTCTGTAAAGCAGGCCAGATACGGGTGTGTAATTAAATTACCTTTAAAAACAATGTAGAAAATATTAGCTAACTTAAAACGTAGAGAGTAGAATGGTGATATTTTCAACAGACATGGATTTATGTCATGAAAATAAGGATTCTACTCTCTAATTATATTCATTAAAGGGCAACACTCATGATGGAAGACAAGCTGAATTTTTCTTATTTATTTGGCTCTAATGCACCCTATATAGAAGAATTATATGAAAATTTCTTGAATGATCCGGAATCTGTGGATGAAAGATGGAAGCAATATTTTACTGATTTGGCTGCGCAGCCGGGGGGTGTAGAACGTGATGTTGCCCATCGTCCTATTCAAGAATCATTTGCCAATTTGGCAAAAAAACGAGCTACTGCTGCCATCGCAGGAACGTTAGACGAAAACATGATGAAAAAGCAGGTCGGCGTATTGCGCATGATGTCTGCTTATCGCATTCAGGGTGTCGGCGCTGCTGATCTTGATCCGTTAAAACGCATGCCTCCCCGCAATCTTGATGCTTTAGATCCTAAATTTCACGGATTGGATGCTTCTGATATGGCTGTCCAATTCAGTGTCGGTAAAGGCGACTTTGCCGGTAGTGACAAAATGGTGTTATCGGATATCGTAAGTAAGTTGAAACAGACTTATTGCGGTCACATCGGTATTGAATATATGTATATCGAGAATACCGAAGAGCGCCATTGGATCAGAAATTATTTTGAAACTGCCTTGTCTACGCCTAAATACAATGCAGATGAAAAACGTTTTATCTTAAAGCAACTTACTGCCGCTGAAACTTTAGAGCGTTATCTCCATACCAAATACGTCGGTCAGAAACGTTTCTCTGTCGAAGGCGGTGAAAGCGCTATTGCCGGTTTGAATTATCTTGTTCAGAATGTGGCTAAAGATGGCGTGGAAGAAGTGATTATCGGCATGGCTCACCGAGGCCGTCTGAACGTGTTGGTTAACACTTTAGGCAAAAAGCCCAGCGATCTGTTTGCCGAATTCGAAGGCCGCGCTGCGGCAACCTTGCCTAGTGGCGACGTGAAATACCACATGGGCTTTAGTTCGGATATCGCAACTTCTCACGGTGCAGTTCATGTTACCTTGGCATTTAACCCGTCTCACCTTGAGATTGTTAATCCGGTAGTGCAAGGTTCGACTCGAGCCAAACAGCGCCGCCGCGGAGAGAACGGCCAAGGGCAGGTATTGCCTGTGTTGATTCACGGCGACTCAGCATTTATTGGTTTAGGCGTGAACCAGGCAACATTCAATTTATCGAAAACCCGCGGTTATACAACCGGCGGTACGATTCATTTGGTGATTAATAACCAAATCGGCTTTACAACATCCGATACCCGTGATGTGCGCTCGACAGTTTATTGTACAGATATTGCCAAAATGGTTGAGGCACCTGTGTTCCATGTGAATGGAGATGATCCTGAGGCAGTGTGTTTTGTTGTTCAAGCCGCTTTGGATTACCGTAAAAAATTCCATAAAGATGTTGTGATCGATTTGGTATGTTATCGCAAGCTGGGCCATAACGAAGGTGATGACCCGACTTTGACTCAGCCGATGATGTATAAGAAAGTAGCCCAACATCCGGGTGTGCGTTCGCTTTATGCCGATAAACTGGTTGCAGAAAATGTGATTCAAGCAGATGAAGCCGAAGGTTTGATTCAGGCTTACCGAGATGCTTTGGATAAAGGCGAGCATGTCGAACAAACACGCTTAACCGATTATGAAAGCAAACACAGGGTAGATTGGTCTAAATATCAAGGCCAAGATTGGCGTGAAAAAGTAGAAAGCGGATTGCCTGTTTCAGACATCAAACGATTGGCCGATAAATTCACACAAGTTCCCGAAGGTTTTGCGTTGCACAATACGGCCAAGCGTGTGTTGGAAGCGCGTAAATCCATGTCGGTCGGCGAACAGCCTATCGATTGGGGTATGGCCGAAACATTGGCTTATGCGGCATTGGTTACCAACGGTATCGGTGTGCGCATTTCCGGTGAAGATTCGGGTCGAGGCACATTCTCACACCGCCATGCCGTGCTGCACGACCAAAAACGCGAGAAGAGCGATGACGGTGCTTATGTGCCCTTGAGAAACATGTCTGAAGGACAGGCTTCGTTTTTGGTAATCGACTCTATTCTGAATGAAGAAGCCGTTATGGCTTACGAATACGGCTTTGCTTGTTCGGCTCCTGATAAGCTGACTATTTGGGAAGCACAGTTCGGCGACTTTGCCAACGGTGCCCAAGTCGTGATCGACCAATTCATTTCTTCAGGCGAAACCAAATGGGGTCGTTTGTGCGGCTTAACAACGATTCTGCCGCATGGTTACGACGGCCAAGGCCCCGAGCACTCTTCTGCACGCTTGGAGCGTTGGTTGCAGTTGTGTTCAGAAGAAAACATGCAGATTGTTATGCCGTCTGAAGCGTCTCAGATGTTCCATATTCTGCGCCGCCAAGCATTACGTTCATACCGCAAGCCATTGGTTATCTTTATGTCTAAACGCTTGTTGCGTTTTAAAGATTCAATGAGCCCGTTGGAAAACTTTACCGAAGGTTCGACTTTCCGTCCGGTTATCGGCGATACCTTGGAGCGTGCAGATAACAATAGCGTGAAGCGCGTGATTCTTTGCTCCGGTCAGGTTTATTACGATTTGGTGGCAGGCCGTGCGGAACGTAAGCTTGAAAACGATATTGCCATTGTGCGCGTAGAGCAGCTTTATCCGTTCCCATACGACGAAGTTAAAGCCGAATTGGATAAATTCCCGAATGCCAAAGATGTGGTTTGGGCGCAAGAAGAACCCCGCAACCAAGGTGCTTTCCACCAGTTGCGCCACCGTATCGAAAAAATCTTGGGCGAGCAGCAAAAGCTCAGCTATGCGGGCCGTCCGGCCAGCGCTTCTCCAGCTGTCGGCTACATGAGTAAACACATTGCCCAGTTGAAACAGCTTGTTGAAGATGCAATGAATCTGAACTAACCATTCGGGCCGTCTGAAAACGGTTTAAACGGTTCAGACGGCCTTCACTACCGGAGAATAAAATGATTGTTGAAGTAAAAGTACCTGTGTTATCTGAAAGTGTATCTGAAGGCACATTGATGTCTTGGCACAAAAAAGTAGGCGAATACGTTGAGCGTGATGAGATTTTGATCGACGTGGAAACCGATAAAGTGGTTTTGGAAGTTCCCTCGCCGCAAGCAGGTGTGTTGGTTGAAATCGTTGCACAAGACGGTGAAACCGTAGTGGCGGAGCAGCTGCTGGCCAAGATCGACACCGAAGCCAAAGCAGAAGCTTCTGCGCCTGCCGCAGAAAGCAAACCTGCCGAAGCCCCCGCCGCCGCTCCTGCGGCATCTAACGCCCAAGCCGGTGTGGCCATGCCTGCCGCTGCCAAACTTGCCGCCGAGAAAGGTGTCGATATCGCTTCCGTACAAGGATCCGGTCGTGACGGCCGTGTATTGAAAGAAGATGTCCAAAATGCTTCCGCAGCACCGAAAGCGGCTGCACCTGCCGCTCCCGTTCCTGCCGGTGTGCGCCCCGAACAGCGCGTGCCGATGAGCCGTTTGCGTGCCCGTGTTGCCGAGCGTTTATTGGCTTCTCAACAAGAAAACGCCATTTTGACTACCTTTAACGAAGTCAACATGAAGCCGGTTATGGATTTACGTGCCAAATACAAAGAAAAATTCGAAAAAGAGCACGGCGTGAAACTGGGCTTTATGTCGTTCTTTGTTAAAGCCGCCGTTGCAGCACTGAAAAAATTCCCGGTTGTGAATGCCTCTGTTGACGGCAACGACATCGTTTACCACGGTTACTTCGATATCGGTATTGCCATCGGCAGCCCGCGCGGTTTGGTTGTGCCGATTCTGCGTGATGCCGATCAAATGAGCATTGCCGATATTGAAAAAGCCATTGTGGATTACGCCGTAAAAGCCAAAGACGGCAAAATCGCTTTAGAAGATTTAACCGGCGGTACTTTCAGCATTACCAACGGCGGTACTTTCGGCTCGATGATGTCTACCCCGATTATCAACCCGCCCCAATCAGCTATTTTGGGTATGCACGCTACCAAAGAACGTGCAGTTGTGGAAAACGGTCAAGTAGTGGTACGCCCGATGATGTATCTGGCACTGTCTTACGACCACCGTATCATCGACGGCCGCGAAGCGGTGTTGACTTTGGTAACCATCAAAGACTTGTTGGAAGATCCCGCACGTTTGCTGCTTGACCTGTAAGCGGTGTAGCCGGATACATGGTTTCAGACGGCCCGGGCATTTAATCTGTGCCGTTTGAAACCGTGCTTATAATTAAAAATAAAGTAATACAGTAAACATATTGGTTTCGGGCGTTTGCTCGAAGATTTTGGAATGTTCAAGGGGGCTCATGAGATACTTTTTGTTTTGCGCCGTATGTTTTTTGAGTGCGTGCGCTTCGACAAACAACGAGCAATATTTGGTATCTGCTTATGATGCAAAAGGGCGCTTGCTGACCAAACGCGTGGAATTGGGCAGCAATAAGGCAGGCGTTCCTTTGGTACGCGACACATTGTGCAAGGTTTATCCCAAAGCCGTTATCCGCGTACATGAAAAAACCAGCAAACAGTTGGCTAAAGATTTTCAACCGTATTCATGCCGTTAAAATAATCAGGCCGTCTGAACAAGCTGTGTTTCAGACGGCTTAAACATGAAAAGAGAAAAAGGATTCGATCATGTCTCAATTCGACGTAGCAGTTATTGGTGCAGGCCCCGGCGGTTATATCGCCGCCATCCGTGCCGCGCAACTCGGTTTTAAAACCGTCTGTATCGATGCAGGCGTAAACAAAGCAGGCGATGCGCCCGCATTGGGCGGCACATGTTTGAATGTCGGCTGTATTCCTTCCAAGGCTCTGTTGCAGTCTTCGGAACATTTTCATGCCGCCCAACACGATTTTGCCGAGCACGGCATTACCGTGGGCGATGTGAAATTCGATGCGGCCAAAATGATCGAACGCAAAGACGGCATCGTCACCAAACTTACCGGCGGTATTAAGTTTCTTTTCCAAAAAAACAAAGTGGAAAGCCTGTTCGGCAAAGGTTCTTTAAAAGGCCGTAACGGCGATGTTTGGCAGGTTGAAGTCGATAACAAAGGCGAAAAATCAGTTGTTGAGGCCAAACATGTAATCATCGCAACCGGTTCGGTTCCGCGTCCTCTGCCTTTAATCGATATCGACAACGTGAATGTATTGGACAACGAAGGTGCATTGAATCTGACCGAAGTGCCGAAGAAATTGGGCGTAATCGGTTCGGGCGTAATCGGCTTGGAAATGGGGTCGGTGTGGAAACGTGTGGGTTCTGAAGTCACCATTCTCGAAGCCATGCCTACTTTCTTGGCTGCCGCAGACCAGCAAATTGCCAAAGAAGCCTTTAAAGTATTCACGAAAGAACAAGGTTTGGCGATTGAGTTGGGTGTAAAAATCAATGAAATCAAAAACGACAAGAACGGTGTAACCGTATCTTACGAAGTCGGCGGTGGGGCGAAAACCGAAACCTTCGACAAACTGATCGTGTCTATCGGCCGTATCCCAAACACCGAAGGTTTGAATGCCGAAGGCGTGGGCTTGGAAAAAGACGAGCGCGGTTTCATTAAAGTGGACGGAGAGTGCCGCACCAATCTGCCCAACGTATGGGCCATCGGAGACGTGGTACGCGGCCCGATGTTGGCACACAAAGCCAGCGACGAAGGTGTTGCCGTAGCCGAGCGTATCGCCGGTCAAAAACCGCATTTGGATTTCAATACCATTCCGTTTGTGATTTACACCGATCCCGAAATCGCATGGGTAGGCAAAACCGAAGAACAACTGAAAGCCGAAGGCGTGGAATACAAAAAAGGCACTTCCGGCTTTGCAGCCAACGGCCGCGCTTTAGGTTTGGGCAAAGCCAAAGGTACGGTAAAAGTGTTGGCTTGTGCCAAAACCGACCGCGTATTGGGCGTTCACATGATCGGCCCGATGGTTTCCGAGCTGGTAGCCGAAGGCGTGATGAGCATGGAGTTCAGCGCCAGCAGCGAAGACATCGCGCGTATCGTTCACGCACACCCGACCTTGTCGGAAGTGTTGCACGAAGCGGCCTTGGCAGCAGACAAACGTGCTTTGCACGGCTAATTGACGATTGGCCTGATGTTTTGAAACTGCTCCGGTTTTTAGCCGGAGCAGTTTTATTTATACGACAAAAAACTTTCTTATCAAGCCCAATAAGGTTTTTCAGACGGCCTCTTGTGTTATTTTAAAACTATCAATGCTATGATTATTTCATAACAAGACGGGAAAACCTTACATGAGTATCAAACAATGGCCGGAAGGCGAACGTCCGCGCGAAAAGCTGCTGGAGCGCGGTGCGGGTGCGTTGAGCGATGCCGAATTGTTGGCGGTGCTGCTGCGGGTGGGAACGCGCGGCATGAGTGCGGTGGATTTGGCACGCCATCTGCTCAACGAGTTCGGCAGCTTGGGGCGGTTGATGAGTGCGGATGTCAAAGCATTGTCGGCGCACAAAGGCATGGGACTGGCGAGCTATACGCAATTTGCCGTGGTGCGCGAAATCGGACGGCGGATATTGGGCGAAGAGTTGCGCGAAACCGCCGTGTTGAACAATCCGCGCGACGTTGCCGATTTTCTGCGCCTGCATTTGGCGCACGAACGGGTAGAGGTGAGTTTGGCGTTGTTGCTGAATCAACAAAACCAACTGATTGCCCTGCACGAATTATCACGCGGCACGGTGGCCGAAAACACCGTTTATACCCGCGAAATCGTGAAACTCGCGCTCGACGAATACGCCAGCAGTATCATCATTGCCCACAACCACCCCGGCGGTTCGCCCGATCCTTCCGATGCCGACATTGCTTTCACGCACAGGTTGGCGCAAGCTTTGGATTTGGTAGACATCACGCTTTTAGACCATTTCATCGTTACCGCCCGCCGAGTAACGTCTTTACACGAACGCGGCTTGATGCGCGCGGTGTAGAGACACATTCAAGGCCGTCTGAAAAGCGTTATAATTCCGCCATTCTTTTTTCAGACGGCCTCAAACCTTCATGCTTTTTTCCGCCGATTTAGACTTCGACCGCCGCCATATCTGGCACCCTTACACCTCGGTGATCGATCCACTGCCCGTCTATCCCGTTGCCCGCACCGAAGGCGTGTACATAGAGCTTTCAGACGGCCGCAAGCTGGTGGACGGCATGTCGTCATGGTGGTGCGCACAACATGGCTACAATCATCCAGAACTGCTTGCCGCCGCCCACAATCAGCTCGACACCATGCCGCACATCATGTTCGGCGGCATCACCCACGAGCCTGCCGTCCGTCTGTGCCAAAGCCTGAAAACCATGCTGCCCGAAAATCTCGACTGCATTTTTCTGGCGGATTCCGGCTCGGTGGCGGTGGAAGTTTCCCTGAAAATGGCTCTGCAATATTGGCATGCGCGGGGCGAAGCGCGGAGCAAATTTCTTACCATCGAGCGCGGTTATCACGGCGACACCTTCGGCGCCATGAGCGTGTGCGACCCCGTAAACTCCATGCACAATCTTTACCGCCGTTTCCTGCCCGAACACATCTTCGTGCCTGCTCCGCAAAGCCGTTTCGACGGCGAATGGCAGCCAAGCGATATCGCCGCTTTTCAGACGGCCTTATCGCAACACAGCAACGATATCGCCGCCGTGATTCTCGAACCCATAGTGCAAGGCGCGGGCGGTATGCGCGTGTATCATCCCGAATATTTGCGGCAGGTGCGCGCCCTGTGCGACGAATACGGCATCTTATTGATTCTAGACGAAATCGCCACCGGCTTCGGGCGCACGGGCAAGCTGTTTGCGTGCGAACACGCCGCCATTCAGCCCGATATCATGTGCATCGGCAAAGCCCTCACCGGCGGCATGATGACGCTTTCCGCCACCGCCGCCACCCGCCATGTCGCCGAAACCGTGTGCGGCGGCGAAGCGGGCGTATTCATGCACGGCCCCACCTTTATGGGCAACCCGCTGGCCTGCGCCGTGGCCGAAGCCAACATGCAGATACTCAAACGCAACGAATGGCAGGCGCAAGTTGCCGCCATCGAAGCACATTTTCAGACGGCCTTAACACCGCTGGCCGCCCATAAAAACGTGGCCGACGTGCGCATTATCGGCGCCGTCGGCGTGGTCGAAACCCGCCGCCCCGTCAACATGGCCGCCATGCAGCAGTTTTTCGTGCAGCAAGGCCTGTGGATTCGGCCGTTCGGCAAGCTGGTTTACCTGATGCCGCCTTACATCATCCGCCCGCACGAATTGCAACGGCTCACCGATACCGTTGGCGCGGCCGTTCAAAAAACAGAATTGTTTCAATAACAACAAGGAATCATCATGGATTTGAAAGAAACCCAACTCAGCTCCGAGCCGATTTTTCAAGGCACGTTCATCAACATTGCCCGCGACACCATCCGCTTGCCCAACGGCAACGAAAGCACGCGCGTGGTGATCCGCCACCCCGGTGCCGCCTGCGTGCTGGCCGTAACCGACAACGACGAAGTGGTGTTGGTACGCCAATGGCGTTACGCTTGCGACCAAGCCTTGCTCGAACTGCCCGCAGGCAAACTCGATGCCGGCGAAGACCCCGCCGTCTGCGCCCTGCGCGAGCTGGCCGAAGAAACGCCTTACACTGCCGACAGCGTTAAGCTGTTGCACACTTTTTACACCGCGCCCGGCTTCTGCGACGAATTGATGTACCTCTACCAAGCCGAAGGCGTGCGCGAAGGCAGTACCTTGCAAAACGACGATGACGAATTTACCGAAACCGTGCTGATGAGCCGCGAAGAAGTGAAGGCGGCGTTGAAAAACAACCAAGTTTCAGACGGCAAAACCTTGGCCGGTTTGCAATATTGGCTGTTGAACAGTTAAGCCTGTTTGGATTGAGAATGCTTTGGCTGCTGCGTCGGCAATAGCTGTCAAGATGGCAGGCGGGTAGGGCGGAGCATCTAAAGCATTTTGAATGCCCGTAGTTTTTGCACACATAATGATGAGGCCGTCTGAAAAATTTCAGACGGCCTCAAAAAATTAACAATGTGAATGAAGCTCAAACCGTAACGTCATCAAAGCAAGGTTGGTTCATCCGTTATCAACCTGCTTTCAAACTTTGTTCAAAATCTTCCAACATGTCCAACTCAAAACGGCTGAAGCCTGCGCGCTCACGGGCTTCGATGTTGACGTAACCGCGGAAAATAAACAAATCGTAGCGCGCAATCAAAGTGCGGAATAGTGAAATCGGCTCCAAGCCGCGTTCAGCGCACAAATATTGATACCAACGGTTGCCGATTTGCACATGGCCGACTTCGTCGCGGTAGATGATGTCGAGCACTGCACAGGTTTCTAAATCGCCTTTTTGTTCCACTTTGGCTCGGATGGCGGGTGTAACGTCTAAACCGCGCGCTTCGAGTACGCGCGGCACCAACGCCATACGCAGCAGGGGGTCGTAGGCGGTTTTGTAGGCCATATCCCACAGATGGTTGTGCGCTTCGAAGTCGCCGTAATCATAGCCGTTCTCCTGAAGGCGTGCGCGCATCAGGCGGAAATGGGCGGCTTCTTCATAGGCAACGCGCAACCAGTCGGCTGTAAAAGCGGCAGGAAGGTTGCGGAAGCGGTAGGCGGCATCAAGAGCCAGATTGATGGCGTTAAATTCGATATGGCAAATCGCATGGAGCATGGCTGCGTAGCCTTCGGGCGTACCCATTTTGCGGGCGCGGACAGCGGTGGAGGGAACCAGCTCGGGTTTTTCGGGGCGGCCGGCAAAGCGGAAATCTTCGGGCGGTTCAGACGGCCCGTTGTTTAATATGCCCTTGGTGTAGGCAGAAAAAATTTCATCGGTAAGACGGCATTTAACTTCCGGATCGGTTGCATTTAACGCAGATAAAAGCAGGGGATAGACGGATTGTGTTGTATTCATGTGGCGGATTATACGGTAAACGCGATTTAAATTCAGGTTAAACGCCTGACGATTTTGCCCTTGTTCATAAGCAGTTAGTATGCCCGGCTTTCTTTACAAGGGAACACGGGGCTGAGTGCGGATGCCCAAAGTGTTGAATTTCCGATAAAAAGGCTTAATATACGCTCTAGCAATCTGCTGGGAGCCGATTGATTGATTTTCCCGAAAGGAACACCTGAGATGATTCAGAAAAAACAAATGTTTACTGCTCTTGCTGCCGTATTCGCCCTCGGTATCGGCAGCGCACAGGCCGGTGCGATTGACGCACTCAAGAAATTTAACGAAGATGCCGACGGTATCAGCGGCAGCTTCACCCAAACCGTAAAAAGTAAGAAGAAAACCCAAACCACCAGCGGTTCGTTTCAGATTTTGCGGCCCGGTTTGTTCAAATGGCAATACACTTCGCCCTACAAGCAAACGATAGTAGGCGACGGCAAAACCATTTGGTTATACGATGTAGATTTGGCGCAAGTAACCAAGTCGGCGCAAAACCAAACCATCGGCGACAGCCCCGCTGCGATTTTGTCGAACAAATCCGCGCTCGACAGCAGCTATTCTCTGCAAGAAGACGGCTCGGCAGGCGGTATTGATTATGTGCGTGCCATGCCGAAGAAAAACAACGCAGGCTATCAATACATCCGCATCGGTTTCAAAGGCGATGCTTTGGCTGCCATGCAGTTGAAAGACAGCTTCGGCAATGAAACCACCATCCGCTTCAGCAATTTGAACATGAAGCCGAATCTTTCGCGCGGCACATTTAAATTCACGCCGCCCAAAGGTGTGGATGTGTTGAGCAATTAATGTAATGTGAGCAAAGACGGGCTGTTTCAGACGGCCGTCTGAAATCATACAGATGCACCCGTTGCCGGTTGATACGGCAGCGGGTGTTTTGTTTGGTTGTAAGGCTTTTCAGACGGCCTCAAGTTTCACTAACGCAGGCCGCTTATCAATCGAAATAACGATTATGTGCGCAGACACTTGCAATCCGCGCGGGCAAAGAGTATTTTCATCACTTTTAACACATCCACTTGAGAAAATAATCATGGCAAGAGAAGTTCCCGCCGTATTCGGCAGTGTTTTTCATCAAGACATGCCTGTTTTGGCATTTGAAAACGGTTCGTGGCAGGAAGTGCGCTGGCAGCAGGCAAACGAACTGTCCCTTGCTCCGGGGGCGCATTGTTTGCATTACGGCAGCGAGTGTTTCGAAGGCTTGAAAGCATTCCGTCAAAAAAACGACGACATCGTTTTGTTCCGCCCCGATGCCAATATTGCGCGTATGCAGCAAAGTGCTAAGCTGCTCCATTTGCCTGTGCCGGAAGCGGAAGCGTTTCATGCCGCGCTGGTGGAGTTGGTGGCCCGTGCCGCCGATGAAATTCCCGATGCGCCGGCTGCGCTGTATCTGCGGCCGACTTTAATCGGCACCGACCCTGTGATCGGCAAAGCCGGTGTCGGATCGTCTAACGCATTGCTGTATATATTGGCTTCTCCTGTGGGGGATTATTTCAAAGCAGGGGCACCGATGAAGCTGTTGGTCGAAACCGAGCATATGCGCTGTGCGCCGCACATGGGGCGGGTGAAATGCGGCGGCAACTATGCGTCGGCTTTGCCGTGGGTAACGAAAGCCCGCGAAGAATATGGTGCGCATCAAGTATTGTTCTGCCCGAACGGCGACGTTCAAGAAACCGGCGCCTCTAACTTCGCACTGATTAAAGGCGACGAAATCATCACCAAGCCGCTCACCGACGAATTTCTGCACGGAGTGACCCGCGATTCGGTGCTCAAAATCGCCCGCGATATGGGTTATCAGGTGAGCGAGCGCAATTTCACGGTAAGCGAACTGAAAGAAGCGGTAGAAAACGGTGCCGAAGCCATTTTAACCGGCACGGCGGCGGTGATTTCTCCGGTAACTTCTTTTGTGATTGAGGGCAAAGAAATCGAAGTGCAAAGCCAAGAGCGCGGTGCGGCCATCCGCAAAGCAATTACCGACATTCAATACGGTTTGGTTGAAGACCGCCACGGCTGGTTGGTTAAAGTAAAGCCTTAACCAACCTGTAACAGCTTGCACGCAAAACGGCCATTTGGGCGCATTTTTGCGTTGCCTGCTTATGCTATGTCTGCCCCGTTGCGCTGCTACGCCATGAACTGTGTTCATATTAGGGGGCAAATGTCTCAGGCCGTCTGAAAAAACATAAACTTTCAGACGGCCTGTTTAGTCTTATCTTGATTGCAATCCCGCTCACTCTTTTAAACTGCAAACAATGAATATAGAAATCACATGGGGGCAGATGCTGATTTATCTGCATACTGCCGTGGCACTGGGTTTTATGGTGCGCGTACTCTACAAACAGCGCAACACCGGCACGGCATTTGCCTGGTTGATTATTTTGTTTCTGTTTCCTTTGTTCGGCGTGGCGGCATACCTGATGCTGGGCGAGCCGCGCTTGGGTATTGCCCGAGCCAAACGCACGGAAGAAATGAACCGGTTTTACGGCCGTTTCGCCGAACGTTATTTGGCCGATATCGATTTGGATACCACCGAAGAAGTTAGCCCCCGTTATCGCGGTATCGCCAAAGTGGCGGCAGACCCGACCGGATTGGGCGTTACGAAAAATAATGCCGTGTCGCTGCTGTCTTCCACCGCCGACATACTGGCGGCAATGGAAAACGATATCGAATCTGCAACCCAATCCTGCCTGCTTGCGTTTTATATCATCGACCCGCAAGGACGGATTGAACGCCTGTTAGACAGAGTTATCGAAGCGGCCGGACGCGGAGTGGATTGTGTGATTTTGGCCGATGCGGTGGGCAGCCGCAGTTTTTTCAACAGCGCATGGATAGAGAAGTTGCGTCATGCCGGCGTAGAAGTGCATGCCGCATTGCCGGTGGGGCCGCTGCGCACGCTGTTTACCCGCAGCGATTTGAGAAATCACCGCAAGTTGATGATTATCGACAAGAAAATAGGCTATACCGGCAGCTATAATCTCGTTGATCCGCACTTTTTCAAAAAAGGTGCGGGCGTGGGCGAGTGGGTGGATGTGATGATGCGCTGCACCGGCCCGATGGTGCTGGAAATGACGGCAGTGTTTTATGCCGATGTGGCGGTTGAAAACGATGAGAATTTGGTTGAAATACAAAAATACCTGAGCACTTATGTAGATATTATTCCGGCCATGCTGCCTGAAAAAATGCAAGCCGGAAAAGTGGTGGCGCAGGTTATCCCTTCCAGCCCCAGCCAAACCGACCGGGTAATCTACGAAACCATCATCAGCGCGATTTATGCGGCAACCCGCAAACTGGTGATCACCACTCCCTATTTTGTGCCCGACGATTCCCTGCTGATGGCGTTGACCAATGCCGCCAAACGGGGCGTTGAAGTTACCTTGATTCTGCCGGCCAAAGTCGATTCGCTGATGGTGCGTTACGCTTCGCAGGCCTATTACCCGATGCTGTTGCGCTCGGGCGTGAAAATCGCGCTTTTCGACGGCGGCTTGCTGCACGCCAAAACCATGACGGTGGACGACGGCTACACGCTTTTCGGCACGGTAAACATGGATATGCGCAGCTTCTTTTTGAATTTGGAAATCAGTTTGGCCATATACGATAAAGGCATGACCAAACAGGTGCGCGATTTGCAGGCGCATTATTTGCAAAGCAGCCGTTATGTGAGCATTAAAAATTGGCAGCAACGTGCGCGATGGTGGGGATTGGTCGAA
The DNA here is from genome assembly GCF_022870885.1 of Neisseria dumasiana. NCBI lineage: Bacteria > Pseudomonadati > Pseudomonadota > Betaproteobacteria > Neisseriales > Neisseriaceae > Neisseria > Neisseria dumasiana. The sequence goes on from NZ_CP091509.1 coordinate 978,517, forward strand.
AACACCGTGCGTTTGATGAGCCCGTTGTTGTAATACGGTATTGTCGTTGACAGGCCGTCTGAAAATATTCAGACGGTCTCCTATGGGCAATTGCATAATTTTATAGCAATTCTGAAAATATATAAGTGTGTATACATTTTCTTGGTGAAGTTTGGGTTAGAAATTAAGCTGAAACTAAAAGATGTTTTGTTTTGTCGTATTGGTAAAATTTTGCTAATCGCATTCAGAGAGATGTTGAATGAATAAATGTTTGATTTGAGCTACTCAAATTTATTTTTAAGTGAAGTAGATAAAATGAACATTATGAATATGAAATATAAAAGTAAAAAAAGAAGCATTGAAGCGCATAATAAAAATAAAGTACAATTCCGAACTTTGAATTTAACTCCAAAAATCCATTATATAGTAGTTTCTTTGTCTGAAAGCTACTGTATCTTGTGTTGAAGGTAAGAGTTTTTGGTATAACTTTCAATAAAGTAATTGAGATGGTACTAACTTAAGATAGGATAAGCAGATGAATGCAGCAAATGACCTGAAAGTTACAAAGCGAGACGGTAGGTTAGAACCGTTGGACCTTTATAAAATCCACCGCGTCATCAACTGGGCGGCGGAAGGTTTGGACAATGTTTCCGTTTCTCAGGTCGAGCTGAAGTCGCATATCCAGTTTTACAACGGCATCCGTACCGACGATATCCACGAAACCATCATCAAAGCGGCGGCCGATTTAATTTCACAAGATACGCCCGATTACCAATATCTCGCCGCACGCTTGGCGATTTTCCATTTACGCAAAATTGCATATGGCGAATTCGAGCCGCCGCACCTGTTCGACCACGTTTCCAAGCTCACCGAAGCGGGTAAATACGACCGCCATATCCTTGCCGATTACAGCCGTGAAGAATTCGAAGAATTGAACGATTATATCGACCACGAGCGCGATATGACTTTCTCTTACGGTGCGGTCAAGCAGCTTGAAGGCAAATATCTGGTGCAAAACCGCGTAACCCGCCAAATCTACGAAACGCCGCAGTTTCTGTATATTTTGGTGGCCATGTGCCTGTTTGCCAAATATCCGAAAGCCACCCGTTTGGATTATGTGAAACGCTTTTACGATGCCGTTTCCACCTTCAAAATTTCCCTGCCTACGCCGATTATGTCGGGCGTGCGCACGCCGACGCGCCAATTCTCAAGCTGCGTGTTGATTGAGTGCGACGACAGTCTCGACAGCATCAACGCCACCACCAGCGCGATTGTGAAATACGTTTCGCAACGTGCCGGTATCGGCATCAACGCAGGCCGTATCCGCGGCTTGGGCAGCGAAATCCGCGGCGGCGAGGCACAACACACCGGCTGTATTCCGTTTTTCAAAATGTTCCAAGCCGCGGTTAAGTCTTGTTCGCAAGGCGGCGTGCGCGGCGGCGCGGCTACTCTGTTTTACCCGCTGTGGCACATCGAAGTGGAAAGCCTGCTGGTGCTGAAAAACAACCGCGGCGTAGAAGACAACCGCGTTCGCCATCTCGACTACGGCGTGCAAATCAACCGCCTGCTTTATACCCGCCTGATTAAAGGCGGCAACATTACCTTGTTCTCGCCCAACGAAGTACCCGGCTTGTACGAAGCGTTTTTTGCCGATCAAGACCAGTTCGAGTGTTTGTATACGCAATACGAACAGGATCCGAATATCCGCAAACGTTCACTGCCTGCAACCGAACTGTTTTCATTGATGATGCAGGAACGCGCCGGCACAGGCCGCATCTACATTCAAAACGTCGATCATTGCAACACGCACAGCCCGTTTGACCCCAAAGTCGCGCCTGTGCGCCAATCCAACCTGTGCCTGGAAATCGCCCTGCCGACCAAGCCGTTAAACGACATCAACGATGAAAACGGCGAAATAGCCTTGTGTACCTTGTCGGCATTCAACTTGGGCGCGCTGGAAAGTTTGGATGAACTCGAAGGCTTGGCCGATCTCGCCGTCCGCGCACTCGATGCCTTGTTGGATTATCAGGATTACCCCGTTAAAGCGGCCAAAGTCGCCACCATGAACCGCCGCACCCTCGGCATCGGCGTGATTAACTACGCCTACTATTTGGCCAAAAACGGTGTGAAATACAGCGACGATTCCGCTATCCCTTTAACCCACCGCACCTTTGAAGCCATCCAATACTACTTGCTCAAAGCCTCGGTGGAACTCGCCAAAGAATTCGGAGCCTGCCCGCTGTTCAATGAAACTACTTACGCGCAAGGCAAACTGCCGATTGATACCTACAAAAAAGATTTGGATGCCATCTGCCAAGAGCCGCTGCATCTCGATTGGGAAAGCCTGCGTGCCGACATTGTGAAGCACGGCCTGCGCAATTCAACCTTAACCGCCTTGATGCCGTCTGAAACCAGCTCGCAGATTGCCAACGCCACCAACGGCATCGAACCGCCGCGCGGTTTGGTGTCTGTCAAAGCCTCGAAAGACGGTATTCTGAAACAAGTGGTGCCTGAATTCGGCCGTCTGAAAAACCAATACGAACTGCTGTGGCAAATGCCTTCCAACGACGGTTATTTAAAACTTGTCGGCATTATGCAGAAGTTTGTCGATCAGGCCATTTCCGCCAATACCAGCTACGACCCGCAACGCTTCGAAGGCGGCCGCGTCCCGATGAAGCAACTGCTGAAAGATTTGCTCACCGCCTACAAATTCGGCTTGAAAACCCTGTATTACCATAACACCCGCGACGGAGCTGACGATACGCAGACTGACTTGCAGGATGACGGCTGTGTTGGTGGGGCTTGTAAGATCTAGATGTAAGTTTAAAAGCTAGCCCATATTGAGTTTTTCAATATGGGCTATGCAATAGTTTTTCAGAAGAGGAACTTTTTTTGTGGCAACACGCAGAGTAATTATAGTAGGTGACCGAACTACACATGGTGGTATAGTTTTAACTGGTTCGAGTACGATGCTAGTGGAAGGAAAGCAAATCGCAAAAATAGGAGATTTGGTACATTGTCCAAAATGTAATGGCACTTTCCCTATTATAGAAGGCTCCAATCAGGCGTTTTTCTTTGGTACAGGTGTTGCACTTGAAGGAATGAAAGTGGCATGTGGAGCTGTATTAATAGGCTCACAATCATTAATGTATGTTGATGATGAAGCTAGTGGCTCGGGTAAGTCACATATTTCGCTTAATGTTTTAGAGAATAAAAAAGAGATTGAGAAAAAAATAATAGATTTATATTGGTCTTATGGTGAAAATAAAATCCGATTAGATCAAGAAAAATCAAGATATTATACGGATTTGAATTTGCATATTGTTACCGAGAATTATCATGATGGGGAGCTTGTTTCGGTAGAGTGTGAATATGAAGGGGAGATGGGGATTAGTAAGAAAACGGTTTCAGCAGTTGTGAATAATAATGCAGCCTGTATTTTGCAGGTGTTTAAAAATGAAAGAATTATAGTTTAGTGGAACTATTATGACCATCACAGTAACTGCTCAAGGAAGTTCAGCTTCTATTTCTATTAAAAGACCGAGATTTTCTGATTTATGGAAAGCTTATCCTAAAAAATCAAGTGCAGAAGAAGCTTACCGGCAGGCAGGCGGTATTCCGCTTGCGTTATATTTAGAAAACTCAACCGCTTATGAGAATGCTTGTGCTATCAGATTGAGCCATTCATTCAATGAAGGAAATTTTCCTTTAACTAAACAGAAATTATCCAGTGTGAAAAATGCTTACGCTCAAAAAGGAGCAAATGGAAAACCATATCTATTCAGAGTTAATGACATGATTAAGTATGTTACTAATCAGTTAGGAAAACCTGACATAGAATTAATAGCAAATGGAACTAATCAAAGTAAACATTTCGCAGGCATGCAAGGCATCATTATTTTTGTGGTTAAAGGGTGGGGTAATGCAACCGGGCATGTGACATTATGGAATGACTATGAATGTGGAGACAAATGTTATTTCCAACCAAATAATGCAACGTTAGTAAAAATATTATTTTGGAGATTAATAGATTGAAAAACAAATTTTATCTTTCAGTTTTTATAATATTACTCTCAAATTCTATATCATCATATGCGAAATCAAATGAAATTATAAAAAACCGTCAGCTTCTAAAAAACTATGGTATTGCTCATTGTATTGCAAAGTTTGGAGAAGGCGAGTGGTTGAAAAAAGACTTGGGCAATGCAAAAAGTCTATATTTTCAAGCAGGAAGTTATCACGGAGATGCACTTAAGCATATTGATCGTTATTTTGGAAAGGAAATGGCTAATTCCAAAGAAGCCGATAGTGGAAATAATCCTTTAATTTTTCATAAATGTTTAACTATCTATAATTCACCTAAGTATCAGAAATTTATAAATGGTTTGGTGAAATAAATTGACAATTCTATATTAGAAATTGAGATGTCGAGAGAGTTTTATGTCCTGCGAACACCTAGTGATGTCATACAGTACATTCAGCAAAGCAAAAAATGATGCTTTGCAGGAGCCGATGTTTTTCGGCCAGCCTGTGAATGTTGCCCGTTATGACCAACAAAAATACGAAATTTTTGAAAAACTGATTGAAAAACAACTGTCTTTCTTTTGGCGGCCGGAAGAAATCGACGTGTCGCGCGACCGTATCGATTACCAGAATCTGCCTGATCATGAAAAGCATATTTTCATCAGCAACCTGAAATACCAAACGCTGTTGGATTCGATTCAGGGCCGCAGCCCGAATGTGGCTTTGCTGCCGTTGGTGTCGATTCCGGAGTTGGAAACGTGGATTGAAACGTGGTCGTTTTCGGAAACCATCCATTCGCGCAGCTATACGCACATTATCCGCAATATTGTGAACGACCCTTCGTTGGTGTTCGATGATATTGTCGATAACGAATACATCATTGCCCGTGCGGAAGATATCGCCTGCTATTACGATGATTTGATTGAATATACCCAATACTACAATCTGTTGGGCGAGGGCGAGCACCGTGTGAACGGCAAGGTGGTTATGGTTAACAAGCGCGAGCTGAAAAAGAAACTGTATCTGTGCCTGATGTGCGTGAATGTGCTGGAAGCGATCCGTTTTTATGTGTCGTTTGCCTGCTCGTTTGCTTTTGCCGAACGCGAGTTGATGGAAGGCAATGCGAAAATCATCAAGTTGATTGCGCGTGATGAAGCTTTGCACTTAACCAGCACGCAGCATATGTTGAACCTGATGCGCAGCGGTGCGGACGACCCTGAAATGGCTGAAATTGCCGCCGAATTGGAACAGGAATGTTTCGAGTTGTTTAAAACGGCGGCCACTCAGGAAAAAGAGTGGGCGGAATATCTGTTTAAAGACGGCTCGATGATTGGCCTGAATAAGGAAATTTTGAGCCAGTATGTTGAATATATTACCAATTTGCGCATGGCAGCGGTTGGTTTGAAGCCTGCTTTTGAAGGGGCGAGCCAAAACCCGATTCCGTGGATCAATGCTTGGTTGTCGTCCGACAACGTTCAGGTGGCGCCGCAGGAAGTGGAAATCAGCTCTTACTTAATCGGCCAGATTGATGCCGAAGTGAGTGCCGACGATTTGGGTGATTTCGAACTTTAAGGCCGTCTGAACAGTCGGGCTGCTTACGGACAATGATTCTGCGCCCGATGTTGTTGTGATGGGTGTATCGGCGGATAGGCTGCTCCGCCTTTGCACATTATTATGCAGTGCGCTGCGGCGTTTTGAATCTGAATATTCGGGCCGTCTGAAAGCTTCTGGGAACGGGAGTTTCAGACGGCCTCAAGTTTCAAAGTTGTTTCAGGCCGTCTGAAAGCGAGCTTTAGTGAGTTTCGCTAAAGCGAATTTCGCTAAAATCTCTTAACCGGGTTTCGTCAAAATGAGTGATGCAGACGGGCAAAATACGGGCCGTTGCAGCACAAGTGGAATGTCTTGATATATGCCTTTAATTACCACACGAGACAAAATTTTCGAGCTTCAAAACGGTGAAACGTTGTTGGAAGGTTTGGAGCGCACCGGCCATGAGGTCGAATACCAATGCCGCAGCGGTTATTGCGGTTCGTGCCGTGTGAAAATATTATCGGGCAGGGTGGAATATGATGATTTTCCGTTGGCGTTTGTGGCACCGGGCGAAATTCTGCCGTGTTGTTGCCGGGTAACGGAGGCGGTGGAGCTGGATTGCCGGTTGCGCGTGGAAGAACCGGATTTGTTTGATGTCGATTTATTTGATGAATAAAAGCGGCATTAAAGATATTTTGTTACTAAACTGAAGCAGATTGACTGTATATGGCGGAGAGGCCGTCTGAAACCTTGTTTTCAGACGGCCTCTCCGCATTGGTGTGTGATGGTGTTATGCGGAAAGCTGTTCCAGCAGCGCCTGAGTTAACGCCAGTTGTTTTTTAGGGTTGTCGAGTTGGGGGCTGAACAGCACGAAGCTGTCTTCGGCGCGTTCGTCGAGCGTGGCGATTTTGGCATAGCGCAGGCTGATGTCTTGAGCGGACAGCACTTCGGCTATGTCGGCCAGTAGATAAGGGCGGTTGACGGCGACGATTTCGAGGGTGTACCAGCCCGGATAGTCGGTTTCGGGCATCAGGTGTACGCTCGGTGCGATCGGCAGGTGGCGGCTGCGGCGGCTGCGGACGGCGGTGCTGTGCGGGGTATGGTTTTGGGTGGTGTCGAAGCCGTGAATGAAATTATTGATTTCGGCTTCTAATCCGCTTTGTACGCTGCGGTATTCGCCGCTGTCGTATTTTTCGGGTATCTGCACGATAAAGGTGTCGAGAATATAGTTGTGCTCGGTAACGAAAGCGCGGGCGGCGAGAATGTCGAACCCGTGGCGGCTGAAAATGCGGCACAGGCGGGCAAACAGGCGCGGGGCGTTGGGCATGAACACCATCACTTGCAGCGTTCCGCCTTCGAGCAGGCGGCTGCGTATTTGGGGGGATTCGGTTTGGTGGACGAGATTGGCGGTGTGCCAGAGGATGTCTTGCAATTCGTGGCGCACAAAATAGGCCGAGCCGAGTGCCTGCCAAAGTTTTTTCTGTTGCTTTTCGGGTGTGCCTGCGCGGTTGAGTTGGTCGACCGCACTCTGTTGGCGGCGGCTGACCAGTTGGTGGCGGCTGCCGCTTTCTCCGGCAAAACGGCGGGCGGCGGCGTGAAACAGGCTTTCGAGCAAACCGGCTTTCCAGCTGTTCCATAATTTGGGATTGGTGCCGCGGATATCGGATACGGTGAGCAGGTAAAGGGCGGACAAGCGCTCGCGGGTTTGTACGCGTTCGCAGAAATGGCTGATCACGTCGGGGTCTTGGATGTCTTCTTTTTGCGCCACGGCCGACATGAGCAGGTGGTCTTCTACCAGCCAGCACAGCAGCGCGCTTTCTTCTTCGCTGAGAAAATGGTCGTCGGCAAAACGGCGGGCGTCGGCAATGCCTTCGATGGAGTGGTCGCCGCCGCGGCCTTTGGCGATGTCGTGGAAAAATGCGGCGAGATAGAGAATGTGTTTTTTCTCGAAAGCGTGCATCAATGCCGAAGCAAACGGCAGCTCATGGCTGCGCGAGTCCATCGCCAAACGCCGCATATTGTGCAAAACGGTGAGAATGTGGTCGTCGACGGGGTAGATGTGGAAGAGGTCGTGCTGGAGCAGGCCGACGATTTTGCCCCACGCGGGCAGATAGCGTTCCAGCACGCCGTAGAGGTTGAGAAAACGCATCACATGGGTCAGCCCTTCGCCTTGCTTGAAAAAGCCTGCGAAGCGGCGGCGGTTTTCGGCATTGTCGTAAAACCGGCGGTTGATTTTGCGGGTGGCCGCCCACCATGCGCGCAGGGTTTTTGGGGCGATGCTGGAAATATCGTTGCGGGTTTGCAGAATCTCGATGATTTTAAACAGATGCTCGGGCTGGCGGGCAAACAGTTTTTTGTCGTACACGGCAACCTGATTGTCGAGTTGGTAATAGTGCTCGTCGATGCGGTGAACCACGCGGCGCACCAGCGAATAGACGCGGCCGCGCAACATGGGCAGCAGAATGCCGCCCAATTGGATCAGGGTTTTGCCGGCACGGTAAAACATACGCATCAGCTTTTCGCTTCTTTCGCGCCGGCTTTCGTTTTGCCAGCCCAGATTCTCGGCAACTTGCGACTGCAAATCGAAAATCAGGCGGTCTTCGTTGCGCCCGGCAGACAGATGCAGCTCGATGCGGATGGTGGCCAAACGGGTGTGGCTGTTGAGCAGCATGGCGGCTTCGGTGCGGGTGAGTACGCCTTGCGCAATCAACGTGCCTAAAGGTGCATCCAAACCTTGGGCTTTGGCCAGCCACAGCATGGTGTGGATATCGCGCAGGCCGCCGGGGCAGGTTTTGATGTTAGGCTCCAGCACCGCTCCCGTTCCTTGCGATTTGGCATGCCTTTGTTGCATTTCGAGCAGTTTGGCTTCGATAAAAGATACGGTGTCGCGCTGGAGGTTCATGCGTTCGAGCAGTTCGGTGCCGACGCTGCGGTTGCCGCACAGAATGCGGGCTTCGAGAAAGGCAGTGTCGCCGGTAATGTCTTCACGCGCACTCTCGCACAATTCCGAAATGCTGCCTGCTTTAAGGGCGGGAGTAAGCTGCATATCCCACAAAGCCTGCACGAATGCGGCGGTGCGTTCCTGTTCTTGAGGCGTAAGCGGCTCGGCGGACACCAAAGCCAAATCAACATCGGAATACGGATACATTTCGCCGCGCCCGAAACCGCCCGTGGCCATCAGGCACAGGTTGGTATGGTCTGAAAAAAGCGTCTGCCACAAAACGGCCAACGCTTCTTCGACGGCCGCTCCGTATTGCTCGAAAAATATCAGGGGGTTATGCCGGACACGGTAAGCATCGACGGCTTGTTGTTTACGGGTTTTTAAGGTGTCGGCGGCTAAAGGAATCAGGTTGTGCATAATCTTATCGAGCAGTTGTGTGGTAGGCAGCAGCCGTTTGACTGTTCAGACGGCCTTATGGCTGAATGTGCGGAAGATAGGCATAAAGCCTGATTATCCGACCGAACCGCCGTGCTTACAATACTTCTGTGCCGATACCCAACTGGCTGAACTATAAGAGAGGCCGTCTGAAAGATTTTGGCGGCAAGCGTGCAAAGACTTCGGGTTAATCCCGTTATAATGCCGAATCGTTTCTGTATAAGGAATCCGTTATGACCACAATCCGTTTGAACGGCCAAGCCGCAGGCGTGAACAATATCTACTGCATCGGCCGCAATTATGTTGACCATATCGCCGAATTGAAAAACGAAACGCCCACCGAGCCGGTGGTGTTTATGAAGCCCAACAACAGCATGCTTGCCCATGGCGGCACCATACGTTTGCCGCATTACAGCCAATCGGTGCATTACGAATGCGAAATGGTGCTGTTTATCGGGCAGGATTCAGACGGCCTCGACAGCCGTGATTTAAGCGGCATTGTGGCCGGATACGGCGTCGGCCTTGATTTGACCGCCCGCGACGTTCAAAGCCGTCTGAAAGAAAAAGGGCTGCCGTGGACGAAAGCCAAAGGTTTCCGCGGCGCGGCGTGCGTATCGGATTTTGTTGATGCCGCCGCGCTGCCGCAAGCGCAGGATTGTGTGTTTACCTTGACTGTGAACGGCGAGTTGCGCCAAAAAGGGCAAACATCCCACATGATTTACCCGATTGCCGCCATTTTGCGCGAACTGGCCGAAAGCTACGGTTTGAAAGCCGGCGATGTGGTGTTTACCGGCACACCGGCGGGCGTGGGCGAACTGCATGCTGGTGACAAGTTGGAATTGGATTTGGCCGGCGTGGTGCGGGCGCATTTTGATGTGGCTTGAGAGGCCGTCTGAAAAGGAAAAACATGAAACCCGTACAGTTTTTTGAACTTGCCGCTTCCGTGCTGAAGCGTTTGGATATGCTGCTGCCGCCCGAAACGGCCGAACCGGATTGGAACGCACTGGCCTACCGTTGGCAGAGCATAGGCAGAAAAGGCCTGCTCGAAAGCCTGCCCAATCCGCACACTTTTCCGCTTAAACGGCTGGCGGCGGTGGACAACCAAATGCACAGGCTGGTGCGCAACACCGAGCAGTTTTTAACCGGCCGCCCCGCCAACAACGTATTGATGACCGGCGCGCGCGGCACGGGAAAATCGTCGTTGGTGAAAGCCCTGCTGCACGAATACGCCGACCGCGGCCTGCGCCTCATCGAAGTCGATAAAACCGATTTGATTACCTTGCCCGCATTGCTGCCGCTGCTTGAAAAACGTGCTGAAAAATTCATCGTGTTTTGCGACGACTTATCGTTTGAAAGCGGCGACGAAACCTACAAAGCCCTGAAAACCGCGCTGGACGGCGGTTTGTCGCAGCGGTGTGCCAATGTGCTGGTGTATGCCACTTCCAACCGCCGCCACCTGATGCCCGAATATATGGACGAAAACCAAGCCTTTACCGGCGAGCGCGGCGAAGGTCACCCCAAAGAAGCCGTTGAAGAAAAAGTGTCGCTGTCCGACCGTTTCGGTTTGTGGCTCAGTTTTTACCCGTTCGACCAAAACGATTATCTCAAAGCCGTAGCAAACTGGCTGGAAGATTTTGGCTTGCCCTACAACGAAGCCGCACGCAAAGCCGCGCTCGATTGGTCGCTCACACGCGGCAACCGCTCCGGCAGAACGGCATGGCAGTTTGTGTGCGATTGGGCGGGCAGGCCGTCTGAAGAACGCGAGGCATAGCCCTGCGATCGTGTTGCTCACTAGGCAGTTTAACCATATCGGAATTTTTCTTTTACCATTTTCAAAAAAAATAGGCTGAGACCTTTGCAAAACCCTCAGATGTGGATGCAGTTCAAGGCGTAGCAGCGCAGCGAGTGCAGACATATCATACAGATAGGCAAACGGGCGAGCAGCGCACAACGCAGAAATGCGCCGCAGATGGGGGTTTTGCAAAGGTCTCAGGCCGTTTTTTTTATTTGAAAAAACAGATATTTGTTTAAAACCGCTAAACTTTGTTAAAAAATAATGCAAAAAAATGCCGTTTCGCTGTAAGAAACTGGAACGTGCCCCGTCTGTTAGGCATGACTTTTTTAATAAGGCATGTCTGATTATCCGGTCATGCCGAATATATTGCTTAACCGTTTGTGTGTATTTTGAAAATAATGAAAGGAACCTAAATGTTTAAACAAACACTGATCGTTGCAGCTTCTTTACTCGCTTTGGCCGCTTGCTCTCCTTCCAACGAAACCGCGCAAGCCGAACAACCCGCCGCCGAAGTGGTGCAAGCTGTGCCGCAAACCCCTGCCAATTGGGAAGTGTCTGATGCAGGTATCAGCTTTTTGAGCAGCAAAATCAACAAACAACTGGGCAGCATTACCGAACAGTCACGTTTTACCGCCAGCCAAGCCGTGTTGGATAAAGACGGCCAGTTCAAAATGGAAATTGATTTGAGCAGCGTTAACACCGGCATCGAAATCCGCGACCAACGCTTGAAAGACTGGGTATTTGAAACCGCCAAATTCGCCAAAGCCAACGTAACCGGCACCGTAGATGTGGAGTCTGTGAGCAAGTTGGCATTGGGTGAAACCATCAACCTGAAACAGCCTTTGGTTTTGGATATTCACGGCAAGCAAATCAATCTTGAAGCTGATTTGTCTGCACAACGCGTGAGCGCAGACAAAATCATGGTCAGCACCCTCAGCCCCGTATTGCTCGACGTGAAAGCCATGGACATGACCGGTGGCGTGGCCAAACTGGTTGAAGTAATGGGCTTGAGCTCCATCGTTGAGCAAGTGCCCGTATCGTTCAACGCCGAATTTACCCGTAAAGAGTAATCAGGCATTCAAAACGGATATTCATTCTTTTATTCCCTTTTAATCGACCGTAAGGCCGTCTGAAAAAACTTTTTCAGACGGCCTTACGGTTTTGTGTTTGAAGGTAGTGCGGGAATATAGTCAATCCTCTTAAATTTCATAACAAAACCGCCATGCTCGCGCTTGATCCGAGTATCTCCCAAACTTGCTGAAACTCAAGATACTCGGGTCAAGCCCGAGTATGACGGACGTACTATTTTTAAGTTGATCCACTATAGTTAATCCACTTAACTTTTTAATTTTTAATACGGCGTTGCTGCGCCTTAGCTTTTGGCTATACATGGTTTTTAATAAAAAAGCCGTCTGAAATAATTTCAGACGGCCTCGTGTGGCATCACACGGTTAGTTTGACTTACCCAAAGCCTCCAACACTTTGGCGGCTACTTCGCCAACAGCCACGCTTTGCGCTTCGCTGTCGGTGCGCTTGGCGTATTCGACGTTGCCTTCTTTGAGCGCGCGGTCGCCGATAACGATGCGGTGCGGAATGCCCAACAGCTCGGAGTCGTTCAGCAACACGCCTGCGCGTTCGTCGCGGTCGTCGAGCAACACATCCGCGCCTTTGGCCAACAATTCGGCGTAGAGTGTGTCGGCAGCTTCGCGCACGGTATCGGATTTTTTGTAGTTCATCGGCACGATCACCACTTCAAACGGTGCCATCGCATCTGTCCAAATGATGCCGCGTTCGTCGTTGTTCTGCTCAATGGCGGCGGCCACGATGCGGGTGATGCCGATGCCGTAGCAGCCCATTTCCATGATTTGCGCTTTGCCGTTGTTATCGAGGAAGGTGGTGTTCAGGGCTTTGGAATATTTGTCGCGCAGTTGGAAAACATGGCCGACTTCGATACCGCGTGCCAGTTTCAGACGGCCTTTGCCGTCGGGGCTGGGGTCGCCTTCAACCACATTGCGCAAATCGACAAACTCAGGTTCGGGGCAGTCGCGACCGAAGTTGAAGCCGGTGTAGTGGTAGTCGTCTTCATTGGCACCGATCACGGTATCGGCCAGTTTTTCAACGGCAAAATCGGCATACACTTTGCCGGCGAAACCGACAGGGCCGAGCGAGCCGCCGTTGGCGCCGAAGGCCGTCTGAACGGCGGCTGGGGTAGCCATGGCCAAAGGTGATTTCACGCCGGCGAGTTTTTCGGCTTTGATGTCGTTGAACTCGTGATCGCCGCGCAACAGCAGCAACACCAATTCGCCTTCTTCTTCGCCTTCCACCACGATGGATTTGAGCGTTTTTTCAATCGGCACGTTCAAAAACGCCACCAAGTCGGTGATGGTTTTTACATTCGGCGTGTGCACTTTGGTTAAGGTTGCGGTGGCGGCGGCGCGTTCGCCTTGTTGCGGCAGGGTCGGTGCCAGTTCGACATTGGCGGCGAAATCGGATTGGTCGCTGTATGCGATTACGTCTTCACCGCTTTCGGCCAGCACTTGAAATTCGTGCGAGCCGGTGCCGCCGATGCTGCCGGTGTCGGCGGCTACGGGGCGGTAGTTCAAGCCCAAGCGGTTGAAAATGCGGCAATAGGCATCGTACATAGGCTGATAGCCGTCGCGCACCAGCGATTCATAATCGCTGTGGAATGAATAGGCATCTTTCATCACAAATTCGCGTGCGCGCATCACGCCGAAACGGGGGCGGACTTCGTCGCGGAATTTGGTTTGGATGTGGTAGAAATTTTTCGGCAGCTGTTTATAGCTGGTGATTTCTTTGCGCACGATGTCGGTAATCACTTCTTCGCAGGTGGGACCCATACAGAAATCGCGGTCGTGGCGGTCTTTCAGGCGCAGCAGCTCTTTGCCGTAAAATTCCCAGCGGCCGCTTTCCTGCCACAATTCGGCGGGTTGCACCACCGGCATCAGCAGCTCCACCGCGCCGGCACGGTTCATTTCTTCGCGCACGATGTTTTCGACTTTACGCAATACGCGCAAACCCATAGGCATCCATGTGTACAAACCCGAAGCATTGGCTTTGATCAGCCCGGCGCGCAGCATCAGTTTGTGGCTGGCGAGAGCGGCTTCGGCAGGGGCTTCCTTTAAGGTGGAAATGAAAAATTGACTGGCTTTCATGGTGTGGTTTCGCGTGAAAAATAAAAACCGCCATTTTACCGCAATGCAGACTTTTCGGCAGCGGTTTGATGCGGCTTGGCGGGAGGAGTTGCAGCAAGAAATAATGAATGGCAATTTCAGATGGCGAGCAGGGTAGAGGGCTGTTCAATAAAGGTATCAGGCCGTCTGAAAACCTTAAAAGGCGTTTTCAGACGGCCTCGATAGCCGATGCGCTCAATAATCGGAGATGGATGCGGGCGTTGTTATTGTTGGTGCAGCTTGTTAACGTATTCGACTTCTTCGCGGCTGCCCATTACCACCGATACGCGCTGGTGCAGCCCTTCGGGTTGGATGTCGAGCATATTTTGAACGGCATTGCTGCTGGCTCCGCCCGCCTGTTCCAATACCAAGCTTAAGGGGTTGGCTTCGTACATCAGGCGCAGTTTGCCGGGTTTGCCGGGGTCGCGTGCGTCTTGCGGATACATAAACACGCCGCCGCGCATCAGAATGCGGTGGATTTCGGCCACCATCGAGGCCACCCAGCGCATATTGTAGTTTTTGCCGCGCACGCCGGTGTCGCCCGCCAAGAGTTCGGCAATGTATTGCTGCATGGGCGGGAACCAATGGCGCTGGTTCGACATATTGATGGCAAATTCTTTGGTTTGCTCCGGCACTTTGGGTTCGGCTTGGGTTTGCACGAATTGGCCGTCTGAATCGAGCGTAAACACAAACACGCCGTGTTTCAAGGTAAACACCAGCTGGGTTTGCGGGCCGTAGAGCACATAGCCGCTGCCCACCTGTTTGCGGCCTTTTTGCAGGAACGATTCGGTGGTCAGTGCGCCTTCGGGTTTGGCGAGAATCGAGAAAATCGTGCCTACGGAAATATTCACATCAATGTTGGACGAGCCGTCTAAAGGGTCGAACAAAACGAGATAAGCACCGTTTTCGTTGCAGGTAACAAATTCGTCTTCTTCTTCGCTGGCCAAGCCCGCCACATTCGGGTTGGCTTGTAAAACGTGTATAAGGATGTCGTTGGCAATCACATCGAGCTTTTTCTGGTCTTCTCCCTGAACATTGCCCGTGCCGGCCTCACCCAACACGCCGGCCAATGCGCCCTGACGCACTTTGCCGTTGATTTGGGCGCAAGCGGCGACAACGGATTCGAACACGCTGCCTAAGGCATTGGGAATATGGTGGTGATTTAAATGTTGGGGCAGAAATTGCGATAGGGTGGTCATGTTTTTCTCACTTTTGCGGAATGGTTTTCAGGCGGCCGGCCGATGCAGCTGCGGCCTTGGGGCACAGGTGTCGGACATTATATTTTATTTTGAGTGTTTGGCTAAGAGGCCGTCTGCATCGTTTAAATATTGTAATAAAGCAACGCGGCAGGCATATTCATGACTACAATACTGCCGCAAATATGCCGACTGCGGCTTCTCACAAGTTTGGATACCTTTGCACCCCCCGTCTGCGGCTTGTTATTGAGTTGAGTGGTGCTGAGATTTCGGCTTGTTGCGGCATACACGGCGTTCAGACGGCCTCTGCCGCCGTTTCGACGATATGGTTCGATAAGATTTTTATTTTTTAAGGATACCCCATGATAACGATTCTGATTGTTCTCGGCCTGATTTTTCTGTTTGTCGGCTTGCTCGGCACCATTTATCCCGCCATTCCGGGCTTGGGGCTGATGTTTGCCGGAGCATGGCTGCTCGGATATGCAGGCGATTATCAGGTTGTTACCACCAACACGCTGATTTTTCTGGCGGTGGTAACGGTGTTGGGTACGGCTACGGATTATGTGGCGGGTATGCTGGGCGCGAAATTTACAGGTGCCAGCAAGCAGGCGGTGTGGGGAGCATTGATAGGCGGGTTGGTGGGCGCGTTTTTCTCGCTGCCCGGGCTGCTGCTGGGGCCTTTGGTGGGCGCGGGTGCGGGCGAGCTGTGGGCGCGTAAGGATTTATGGGCGGCAGGCAAAGTCAGCGTCGGCACGTTTATCGGTTTTATCATCGGCGTGGTGGCCAAATTAGGCTGTGCGATCACCATATTGCTCACATTGATAGTGGTCGGCATCGTGGGCTTGGTTTGATGCCTTAGCATTAACGGCAAAGGTCTTATCCGGCATACCTGATTTTTTATTCCCCTTTAAATACAGCATTCTGCATATGCCGGATTGGACTTGAAAAACAAACAGGGTAAACTCTGCCGAAGCCGCCGTGCCAAAAGGCGGCAACAACCATAAACCATAACCACAGGAAAATACAAATGGAACACAAATTACCCGAACTGCCGTATGCCTTGGATGCTTTGGAACCCCATCTTTCTAAAGAAACTTTGGAATACCACTACGGCAAACACCACCAAACCTACATTACCAATCTGAACAACCAAATTAAAGGCGGCGAATTTGAAAATGCTTCTTTGGAAGAGATTGTGAAAAAATCTTCCGGCGGCGTGTTCAACAATGCCGCGCAAACTTGGAACCATACTTTCTACTGGCTGGGTTTCACCCCCAAAGGGCAAGGCAAGCCTTCGGGCGAGCTGGCTGCGGCCATTGATGCGAAATGGGGCAGCTTCGAGCAGTTCCAAGAAGCGTTCAATACCTGTGCCGCAGGCACGTTCGGCGCAGGCTGGGCTTGGTTGGTGAAAACACCTTCCGGCGAGCTGGATTTGGTTTCCACTTCCAACGCCGCTACCCCGTTAACCACCGAAAACACCCCGTTGCTCACTTGCGACGTGTGGGAACATGCTTACTACATCGACTACCGCAACAGCCGCCCCAACTACTTGAAAGGCTTTTGGGAAATCGTTAACTGGGACGAAGTAGCCAAGCGTTTTGCCGCTTAAGCATCGAAACGGTTAACGCGGCAAAAACGCCGCTACGCTAACTGAGCGTAACCTTGAAGGCCGTCTGAAAACCCCTGTCGTTTTCAGACGGCCTCAATCTTGATAAGATGCCCGCATCTTTTGATTCTTTTATTTCGGACAAAACCCTATGTGGCGGTATATTTTTCATCGTCTGCTTTTGCTGGTGCCCACGCTGTTGGGCATCTTGGCGGTAACGTTTGCCGTGATCCAGTTCGTGCCCGGCGGGCCGGTGGAGCAGATGGTGCAGCAGCTCACGCAAGGCGGAGTCGGCGGCGAAACGGCAGCACAGGCCGGCGGCGTATTGAAGCGCGGGGGCGGCTTGAGTGCCGACGATATGGCCGCGCTCAATGCTTTATACGGTTTCGACAAACCGCCGCTCACGCGCTTTTTCGATATGGTATCGCGTTTTGCCCGTTTTGATTTGGGCGAAAGCTTTTTCCATCATCAAACGGTGCTGGAATTGGTGAAAGAAAAAATGCCGGTGTCGATGAGCTTGGGCTTGTGGACTTTTTTTCTAACCTATTTAATCTGCATTCCGTTGGGCATTGCCAAAGCAGTGCGCGACGGTTCACGGTTTGATGCGGTATCGGGCATCGTGATTTTGGTGGGCTACACCATTCCGCCTTTTGTGCTGGGTTTGGTGTTGCTGGTGTTGTTCGGCGGCGGCAGCTTCTTCGCATGGTTTCCGCAGGGCGGTTTGGTAAGCGATGATTGGGAAACACTCGGTTGGGGTGCGAAAATAACCGATTATCTGTGGCACATGGCTTTGCCGATCACCGCTTCGGTGGCGGGCAATCTGGCGGTGATGACGGTGCTCACCAAAAATGTGTTTCTCGAAGAAATCCGCCGCCAGTATGTGTACACTGCCCGCGCCAAAGGTTTGCCGGAAAAGCAGATTTTAATGAAACATGTGTTCCGCAACGCTATGATTCCGCTGATTACCGGCTTTCCCGCCGCCTTTATCGGCGCATTTTTTACCGGCAGCCTGCTGATTGAAACGCTGTTTTCGCTCGACGGCTTGGGTTTGCTCTCTTATGAATCGGTAATTAAACGCGATTATCCGGTGGTGATGGGCACATTGTATGTGTTTACGCTGATGGGTTTGCTGGCGAAGCTGCTGTCGGACATTTCTTATTCGTGGGTAGATCCGCGCATTCACTTCGGCGGGCAGAAATAACCAAAGGCCGTCTGAAATTTTCAGACGGCCTTTAATACATTGAATAAATAGAGAGAACAATTAACCCAATTTACCGCGGTTAATCAGCGTGAGCGGTTCGTTGACATCGAAGATTTTGTAAACCACCTCGTTGATACCGAATGTTTTCAAACGGGCGGAATGCTTTTCCACATAAGCCAGAGCGGTTTCTTCGTTTTCAAAAAGATAAATTCCGCCGGCCTCTTGGTTTTTCTCGCTTTCCGTCCATACTTTCCAAATAAAGCCCGGTTCCTGATTAATCGATTCGGCAAGTTCGCGAAGTTGGTCAGCCATTTCCGAACCGAACGGCCCGTGGAAGCTAAAATGCATTTGCAGTAATTTTTTCATTTCTGTTCCTTATCGACAATAGGCGGAAATTACATATTCCGCTCACATTTAACAGTATAAACACAAATTGCTGTGGCAGGGCCGTCTGAAAACCGTTATCCTTTTCCACGGTTTTTATTACGGTTAATGATATGCGACTTGATTCCTTACGAACCACATGGCAGGCATTCAAACAACACAAACGCGGCTGGCTGGCCTTGAGGCTGCTGGCCGTGTTGTTTGTGATTGCTTTGGCCGCGCCGCTTTGGAGCAACGACAAACCGTTATGGATACACTACAACGGCCAATATTACTTCCCGCTCGTCAACACCTATCATGAAACCGAGTTCGGCGGCGATTTCGATACGCCCGCCGATTACCTCGATCCGCTGATAAAGCACAACATCACCGGCGGCGGCAATTATGCCGTTTATCTGCCCAATCCTTATGATGCCGACACTCTCAACGATTTCGACAGGCAGCCCGACCCCGCAAGGCCGTCTGAAACGCATTGGCTCGGCACCGACGACCGCGGGCGCGACGTGTTGGCACGGTTGGTGTACGGCTTTCGCGATTCGCTGCTGTTTGCGCTGGCCTTAACTGCCGTAACCACCTTTATCGGCGTGTTGGCGGGCGCGGTACAAGGCTATTTCGGTGGCAAGGTCGATTTGGTAATGCAGCGGTTTTTGGAAATCTGGGGCGGGCTGCCCGAGCTTTATTTGCTGATTATCTTATCGTCGTTTTTCAATCCCGGCCTGCTGGTGCTGCTGGTAATTCTGTCGCTGTTCGGCTGGATGGGCTTGTCGGACTACGTGCGTGCCGAGTTTCTCAAAAACCGTCAGGCCGATTATGTGCTGGCGGCAAAAAGCATGGGCGTGGGCAACCGCACGATTATGTGGCGGCACATTCTGCCCAACAGCTTAACGCCGGTGCTGGCGTTTCTGCCGTTCCGCATTTCTGGCGCGGTGCTGGCCTTAACCAGCCTCGACTTCCTCGGCTTGGGCGTACCCGCTTCGCAAGCCAGCTTGGGCGAACTGCTGGCGCAAGGCAAAGACAATCTGGACGCATGGTGGATAGGCTTGTCGGCCGTCGGTGCGCTGACGGTGATGCTGTTGCTGCTGGTGATGATTGGTGAAGGGCTGCGGTATGCGTTTGATGTTAGGGCGCGGACATAAAACAGATAAAGGCCATTTCCCTATCAATATTTAAAAAAGCATTGATTTTGTATTTCTCTTGGCATATGGAAAGTAATGATGGAAGTAGATAAGTTTAAGGATTTTTTCTGTAATTTTAGAATGTTAAGGGAAAGAGTGATGAATCAATCGGATTTTCAGCAGCAGTTTGTTAAGTTTTATGATGAGTTTAGATGTTTATATGAAAAACAACCTGAGCAGAAAGCAAAAGCTGAGATTGATTATTCTATAAATTTGGATGCTTCTGAATTAAAAAAATTTTTGGATGCTTATCGGGAGAGAGATGATGCCTTATTTCGGGCAGGAATGCAGATGAACCTTTGGCAGTTTGTGAGAATAGGCAGATCGGAGCTGAAAAATTGTGAAGTTTTAGGCTGGTTGATGGACGAAAAAGGCGATCACGGCTTGGGGAAATGTTTTTTATTGAATCTATTGAAATTTATTGATAAAGAAAACCGCTTGGGTTCGGTAATTGATTATTTAAGATATGAATCTTATGCAACTCAGTTTGAGATTTGTCAATACGGTAATATCTCCGAACGCATAGATATCGTGATAAAAAGCCGAAGCACCTGTTTGTTTTTGGAAGCGAAAGTAGACGCTAATGAGGCAATAAATCAGCACAGCAGCCAATTACGGCGTTACTGGGAACGTTTGAATAAGGAAATGGCATCACAAAAACATTTGCTATTTCTCACGAAAAATAAACAACTTCCACATGATACATTGCTGCACAATAAAGTGATTTTGCTTTCTTGGCAGGAGATTGCTAAATGTTTAAGGCAAACAATTTCTTCGTATTCACACTATTCTCCATATCAGCAGGTTATTTTTAACCAATTGATTAATCACTTTGCATCGCTATAAAGGATTTTAAAATGAACAATACTGAGCACGAACTGGCTAAACTGGTTTTGAAAAATTTGGATATGGTTGAAAAATCCTACGATTTTTTAAGAAAGATTGATGACGATTTTTTGGAGAAAATAGATAAAAAATTTCAAGAATGGAATGAGAAGACAAAATCAAATAACAATTGGCCAAGGAATCTTGGTAAAAAAAAAGAAGAAGAGGCAATTTGGTTTGATTGGGATATGAAGACGGGGTCTAAAAAAATTGATACATACATGAAAGATCCTTCTTGGCTAAGTCTGTTTACGGATTTGGTTCGTTATGATGATGGGGAAGTTATTCAAACAGGCATAAAATTTGGTTTTAAAGCAGGTTTTTTTAATTTAGATAACGCAGGTGCAAAAAAATTTATGCAAGAACAATTTGAAAAATATATAAATTTGCACCAAGCTGGTTTCCAATATATTGCATATGCTAAAGACGAGAGAGAGATATTTTTACCTGTTAAACTTGATTTAGAAAAATTAATAGAAGAGTATCCTGATTATGAGGATGCGTTGCAGCCATTTGAAGATGCTTTGAATATCGTTGATGAACATATGTCAATTTTTGAAAGTATTGCCAAAGATTTAATAGAGAAATATTTTAAAAAAGAATATCAACAAGAAGAATAATATTTAAGTAAATGAACATTCTCGAAATCCAAAACCTAAACGCCTCTTTCCCTGGCAAGCAGGTGCTGTACGACATCAATCTCAATGTCAAACAAGGCCGCAAGCTGGCGATTGTAGGCGAGAGTGGCAGCGGCAAAACCGTGTTGGCGCAGGGCATCATGCAGTTGAATCCGGCGGTGTCGTTTGAAGGCCGTCTGAAATTCAACGGCGAAAACCTGCTCGATAAACCTCCGCGCGCGCTGCAAAAATGGCGCGGCAGGGAAATCGGTATGGTGTTTCAGGAACCGATGACGGCTTTGAACCCCGTGATGCGAGTGGGCAAGCAGATTGCCGAAGTGCTGACGCTGCATCTGGGTTTGCCGCCCAAGCAGGCATGGGCGCGGGCGGTGGAATTGCTGGCGGAAACGGGTATTCGGAATCCCGAAGAGAAAGTGTCTGCCTTTCCGTTTCAGCTTTCGGGCGGTCAGCGGCAGCGGGCAATGATTGCGATGGCGGTGGCGGCGGAGCCTAAATTGCTGATTGCCGACGAGCCGACTACCGCACTGGATGTGGCCGTGCAGGCGCAGATTCTCGATTTGCTTGCGCGCTTGCAGGCCGGCCATAACATGACTTTGGTGTACATCAGCCACGATTTGAACTTGGTGCGCCGTTTCGCCGACGATATCGCGGTGATGCGGCACGGGCGGATTGTCGAACAGGGTGAGGCCGCTCAGGTGTTTGCCCGTCCGCAGCACGAATACACCAAAATGCTGCTGAACGCCGGCGCTGTGAGGCAGGTGCAGACTGTGGCCGAAGGTGCCGAAACCGTGCTCGAGGCGGAACGTATCAGCGTGGCCGTGAGCGAGCAGGCAGGGTGGTTTAAAAAACGGCGCAAAATGCTGCTCGAACCGGTGTCGTTCGATTTGAAAGCGGGCGAAACGCTGGGCATTATCGGCGAAAGCGGCAGCGGTAAAACCACGCTGGCCAAGGCGGTGATGCGTTTGATGGAGTCGGAAGGCCGTCTGAAAATCAACGGGCAGGCTTGGCAGCCGTTGTTGCGTAAAGAAGTGCAGATGGTGTTTCAAGACCCGTTCGGCGCGTTCAACCCGCGTATGAATGTGTTTGAGATTGTTTCCGAAGCCCTGCGCGTGCACGAGCCGAAAATGAGCCGCGAAACCATGCGCTCCCGTGTGGTGGAAGTGCTGCAACAAGTCGGCCTGCCCGAAGATATTCTCGACCGCTATCCGCATGCTTTTTCAGGCGGCCAAAGGCAGCGGCTGGCGATTGCCCGTGCCATTATCGTGCACCCGAAGGTGCTGGTGCTCGACGAACCCACCAGCGCGCTCGATGTGCAGTGGCAGCAGCAGATTTTGGCATTACTGGCTGATTTGCAAAGCAAACACGGTTTGAGCTTAATCATCATCAGCCACGATTTGGCCGTTATCCGCGCCTTGTCGCACCGCGTGATGGTGTTGAAAGACGGCCGGGTGGTGGAGCAGGGCGAGTTGGAAGCGGTGTTTGCGAAACCCGATGCGGACTATACTCAAAAACTATTAGCCCACAGCAGCCCTTGAAATTTTGTCTGCCAGCCCCTATGCTAACAGCCATGAGCTAATCGAATGGCTTTCATTCACCACCATTTAAAGGAAAATAACATGAGCAGCAACTTAATCGTACACGCTACCGATGCTACATTCGAGCAAGACGTTTTGAAATCAGACGTACCCGTATTATTGGACTTTTGGGCTCCGTGGTGTGGCCCCTGCAAAATGATCGCCCCGATTTTGGACGAAGTGGCCGCCGAATTTGAAGGCCGTCTGAAAGTGGTTAAGGTAAACATCGACGAAAACGAGCAAACCCCGAGCCAATTCGGTGTGCGCGGCATTCCGACGCTGATGGTGTTCAAAGACGGCCAAAACGTGGCCACTAAAGTGGGCGCTTTGGCCAAAGGTCAGTTGGTTGCGTTTGTAAACGCTTCAATCTGATACCTGAATACTTCGGTATTCGAATCAATAAGCAAAGGCCGTCTGAACATTTCAGACGGCCTTTGCTTATTTTACGATATATTCATTGAAACCGTTTGTGTTGTTTATTCAAAACAGTGATTTAACCGCCGCTTCAATATCGTCTGCACGCATAAAGGTTTCGCCAATCAGGAAAGTGCGGACGCCGTGGCTTTGCATAAAATCGACATCCTCTTTATTGCGGATGCCGCTTTCGGTTACGACGGTTTTGCCGCTTAGTTCGGGCAATAAATCCAATGTTTGCTGTAAAGAAACATCGAATGTGCGCAGGTTTCGGTTGTTTACGCCCCAAAGCGGAGTGGTCAGGCGGCGGCATTTTTCCAATTCGGAAGGGTCGTGCAGTTCGAGCAATACCGACATGCCCAGCGCATGGGCGGTTTGTTCGAAACGCTCCAACTCTTCGGCTTCGAGAGCGGCGGCAATCAGCAAAACGGCATCCGCACCCCAAGCGCGGGCTTGGTAAATCTGGTAGTCGTCGATAATAAAATCTTTGCGCAACACGGGCAGCGAAACGGCTGCTTTAACCTGTTTCAAATATTCGGGCGAACCTTGGAAATACTGTTCGTCGGTCAACACCGACAAACATGCGGCTCCGGCGCGCTCGTAAGCCCGTGCAATATCAACCGGATTGAAATCGGCGCGAATCAACCCTTTGGAGGGGCTGGCTTTTTTGATTTCGGCAATTACTGCGGGCAGGCCGGCGCGGTGTTTGGCGTGAATAGCATCGGCGAAGCCTCGGGCAGGCTCGGCATCGGCGGCTTGGCTGCGGATGGTTTCAAACGGCACGGCGGTTTTGGCGGCGGCCACTTCTTCGGCTTTGGTGGCAAGGATTTTATTCAAAATATCAGACATAATCGGCTTTCTTAAAAGTTTTTTCAGACGGCATTTCGGTTTTGCGGCTGCGCTTTCCGTCAAGCGCAAACCGGGCGGCGGCGTTTTAAAATTCAAAACGGCAACATACGGCAGGCCGTCTGAACCGAAGGCGGAGATTGTCGAAGTATAAAGACATGGCCGCTCTAAAACAAATATTCAATCGTTTTGCAACGGCATAAATGGCGTGCCATCATTTTTTCTGATGGAAGCCATTTAAAGAAAGCATTTTACATGCGGCAGATGCTTAAACTACATTCGTCAGCTGTTGCCGTCAGGCCGCATCAGGCTGCAAAACCGGCAACCGTCATATTCGATAGATTCACGATAAGAAATAAACTGAAAAGGAGAAACCATGTCCGACAAGCTGATTTTGGTATTAAACTGCGGCAGCTCATCGCTGAAAGGCGCGTTGATCGACAACCATAGCGGCGAAGTAATTTTAAGCTGCTTGGCCGAAAAGCTCACAACCCCCGAAGCTTATATTACGTTCAAGTATTTCGAGCATCCGCATGTTCGGCCGGTTGACCGCGGTTCGTGGTTCGTAAACAGGAAAGACGGCGAAAAACACGAAGTGAGCCTGTCGGGCAGGCACGACCATACCGGTGCGGTGGAAGCTTTGTTGGAAGAATTGAAAACACATGACCTGCAAAATCTGGTTCAGGCCATCGGCCACCGTGTGGTGCACGGCGGCGAAAAATACAGCGGTTCGGTGGTAATCGACGACGACGTTATCGCCACGCTCGAAGAATGTATTCCGCTCGCCCCTCTGCACAATCCCGCCAACCTTACCGGCATCCGCGCGGCACAAAGCATTTTCCCCGGCCTGACCAATGTGGGCGTGTTTGATACCGCCTTCCACCAAACTATGCCCCAACATGCCTACACCTACGCCGTGCCGCAGGAGCTCTACCGCAAATACGGTTTCCGCCGCTACGGTTTCCACGGCACCAGCTTCCGTTACGTTGCCCCTACCGCCGCTAAAATTCTCGGCAAAGACGTTACCGATTGTTCGCTGGTGATTGCCCATTTGGGCAACGGCGCATCGGTGTGTGCGGTGAAAAACGGCGAATCGAAAGACACCAGCATGGGCGTTACCCCGCTGGAAGGTTTGGTGATGGGCACGCGCAGCGGCGATATCGACCCCAGCACTTATTCGTTTTTGGCCGAAAACGCCGGCATGGACATCAAAGCCGTTACCGATTTATTGAACAAAAAATCCGGCCTGCTCGGTATTTCCGAGCTTTCCAACGATTGCCGAACCATTCAAGAGGCAGCGGAAGAAGGCCATGAAGGTGCAAAGCTGGCTTTGGAAGTGATGACTTACCGTTTGGCCAAATACATTGCCGCTATGGCGGTGGCCACCGGCGGCATAGACGCTTTGGTGTTTACCGGAGGAATCGGCGAAAATTCGGATGTCGTGCGCAGCAAAACCGTCGGCTATCTGGGTTTTATGGGGCTGACCATCGACGAAAAAGCCAATGAAGCCACCCGTTTCGGCGCATCGGGCATGATCAGCCAAGCCGGATACAGCCCTGCCGTTTTGGTGGTGCCGACCAATGAAGAGCGGATGATTGCCATGGATACAGGCCGTTTGTCGGGTTTATCCGATTAACCGACGGATAACCATAGTCAATCAACTTGATTTTACTACGGCGTTGCAGTGCAACAGCTTAAAGAGAACGATTGTTAAGTTGCCACAGCGGCAACAGAATCGGCTCCGTATCCCTTATCATGTCTGAGGCTTGCCGCCTAGTATTCAAAATAAGTTGATTGACTGTGCAATCATGAATGCATCAGTTTGAACTTAAAAAAGCTGAGTTCTGTTGCCCACAGAACTCAGCTTGAAAAGACTGTTTGAGAGATTCTTAAACTCGTTCAAATATTGGATAGCAGTTCAACGTTCAGACGGCCTCGTTAATATGAACACTTGTTACCAATAACCCAAAACTTTCCACCATATACCGCCGATAACCACAAACACCAGCAGGTTGACGACGCTCATCACGAAGCCGGCTTTCCACCACTCGCCGAGCGTGGTATAGCCCGAGCCGAAAATCACGGGCGACGTGCCGGTGGCGTAGTGGGTAAGCGTCATCATGATGCTGGAGGCGGCTGCCATCAGCAGGGCGAACAGCATGGGCGGTGCACCCAAGGCGATACCGGCGGCGTAGAAAGCGCCGAGCATGGCGGTGATGTGGGCGGTGGTGCTGGCAAACATATAGTGCGCGTACATATAGGCCAGCAATAACAGTGCCGATGCCCCTACCCAGCCCAAACCGAGATGTTCGATGCTGTTTTCCAATACGCCGGAAAACCATGCGATCAGGCCGAGTTTGTTCAAGAAAGTGGCCATCATCACGAGCGCGGCGAACCAGGTTACGGTGTCCCACGCGCTTTTTTCTTTGAGGATGTCGTCCCAAGACAGCACGCCGGAAAGCAGCAGCAGCGAAAGGCCGATAAAGGCGGTGGTGGTGGCATCGACTTTCCAACCGCTGCCGAACAGCATGGCAGGCACGCCCGCCCACAAGATCAGCAGCAGCGCGAAAATGCCGAGCATGATTTTTTCACCGCGGTTCATCGCTCCCAATTCGTTCAGCCGTTCTTTGGCAAACTGTGCGGCGTTCGGTGTTTCTTTGATTTCGGGCGGATAGATGAAATAGAGCACCAACGGCATCAAAAACATCGCGGCCAAACCGGGCAGCAGCATGGCCAGCGCCCAAGTGCCCCAGCTCAGATGAATGTCGGAATTAGTGGCTTTGGCGATGATGTCGACCACCAGCGGGTTGGGCGCGGTGGCGGTGATGAACATGGCCGAAGTAATCGGATTGCTGTGGTAGTTGACCAAAGCCAGATATTTACCGATGCGGCCTTGCGTGCCTTTTTCGGGGTCGGAATCGTAACTGGAGGCAATCGCTTTCATCACGGGGTGGATAATACCGCCGCCGCGTGCGGTGTTACTCGGCGTAACGGGGGCGAGCAGCAGCTCCGACAAGGCCAGGCTGTAACCGATGCCTAAGGTTTTTTTGCCGAACAGGGAAATAAACAGATAACCGATACGCGCGCCCAAGCCGGTTTTCAGAATGCCGCGCGAAATCATAATGGATACGCCAATCAGCCAAATCAACGGGCTGGCGAAACTGCTCAAAGCATCTTTAATGGCATCGGCGGGCTTTTCGGCGGTAACGCCGGTAACGGCCACCAGCATAATCGCCACCATCGAAAGCGCACCAATCGGCATGGCTTTGCCGATAATCGCCGCAATCACGCCGACAAACATCGCCAGCAGATGCCATGCTTGGGGTGTTACACCTTCGGGCACGGGAATAACGAACCAAATCAATAAGGCCAACCCTACTGCAATGGCAGCGGGTATTGGTTTAAAGCCGAGTTTGTTGTCCATATCGGTATCCTTTTTTAGGTTGGAACGGAAAACATCGCTTGAATATTATTTTTGAATATAAATCCTTGCTTATTCTACCGAAAAGGCCGTCTGAAAAGAATTGCAGCTTTCAGACGGCCTGCTGTCTTTGACAAATGATTTGCGCAAGATCAAATAGCCATTTATATGGGATGGTGTTTTATGGTTGCGAATGAATACATATATAGTCAATCAACTTAACTTCTGCTACGGCGTTGCTGCGCCTTGAACGGCATCCGCCTTCAGGGAGTTTTGCAAAGATATCGGGTTTTTTATAAAAGATTTGTTGAAGAGAAGTTAAGAAATGCTTGTTTTGATGTTTTTATTCATCGTTAAAAAGCAGTTGTTTGATTTATATCAAGCAGGGGCCTCAAAGCATTTTGTGATAAAAAATAATGTTTTCAGTGTGTTAAATATGAAAAAAATCAAACTTTAATCGACATGATTTGCTGGAAGCCCGCTGTGTTTCGTGTAAAATCGCATAAGTGAAAATTTATATCAACCTTAACAAATTGAAACTTTATTTAATATACGGATAGCTTGAGGCAGGATAATTTGGGTTTTTGAGAAGTATGCCGAAAGCAACGTGTTATACGGGTTTCAAAAGGTTTAGCGTTTATGATTACGATTTTATATTTCGGTGTGCTGAAACAGAACCTGAATACTGCCCGCGAAAGCTTGGCGTGGGCGGGCGGAAACGGACATGATCTGCTGGCATTGCTGCGCGCGCGCGGCAGCGAATGGGAAAGCGCGTTGGCGGAAGACAGGATTTTCCGTTTGGTGGTAAACAAGAAAATCGGCACATGGGAAGACGAGATACCGGATGGGGCGGAAGTGGGGTTGCTGCCTCCGGTAACGGGGGGCTGACCATGAAAGCGGTTATCAGGGTTCAAACCGAAGATTTCAACCTGCAAAGCGAATATGATGCGCTGTTGGCAAAGGGAGCCAACACCGGTGCGGTCGCGGGTTTTGTGGGTTTGGTGCGCGACCGCGATACCGAAACGCCTTTGGCGCATCTTTTTTTAGAGCATTATCCCGAAGTTACCGAAAACGAAATCGCCCGTATCGTTCAGACGGCCGCGCAACGCTGGCCGCTGAGTGCGTGTACGGTGGTGCACCGTGTCGGCAGTTTGTCGGCCGATGACCAAATCGTTTTGGTGCTGACGGCGTCGGAGCACCGCAAGGCGGCATTTGCGGCTGCTGAATTTATTATGGACTACTTGAAAACCGAAGCACCGTTTTGGAAGAAGGAAACTTTTTCAGACGGCCTCGAGCGTTGGGTAGAGGCCAAACAAAGCGATGCGGAGGCTGTGTCTCAATGGGAGAAATAAACGATGACGGTAAGTGCATTGATTATGGCCGGCGGCGAAGGCCGGCGCATGGGCGGGCAAGACAAGGGATTGATGTTGTGCGGGGAAAAGGCTTTTATCGATCATGTTATTGATGCGGTTAACCCGCAGGTTGACAATATTGCCATCAGCGTGAACCGCAATATGGAAGAATACGCACAACGCACGCCGCATGTGTTTGCAGATGCGCGCCAATGGCAGGGTTTGGGGCCGTTGGCGGCGTTGGGTACGGCGGCAAGCGATATCCAGTTGGCGAAAGCGGATTGGCTGCTGATTGTGCCGTGCGATACCTTGAAGCTGCCGCCCGATTTGGTTGAGCGGTTTCTTCAGGCCGCAGGGAAACATACTTCGGCCCATGCTTTTTTTGCCGAAACGATATCGAAAAAGCATTACAGCGTGATGTTTGTGCGGCCGCAAACGCTGCAAAGCACGCCTGATTACCTGCAAACGGGTTTGCGCACGATGCGCGGTTGGTTGGAGCAAGAACATGCCGTGCCGGTGATGTTTCCCGACGACGCAGCGTTTATGAATTACAATTCGCCTCAGGATATGGAAGTTGTGCCGTGTTGATGCCGGTTGGCTGATGCGGGCAAACTATGCCGCACAATCTTTTTGATATCGGTTGTTATTACGGATGAGGCCGTCTGAAACCATATTTTCAGACGGCCTTGTTTTATTTAACGGCGGCGGGTTGCAACGTTAGCCCGGCAAGCGCAAAGATCAGGCTTTTTCTGCGTATTGTTTCAATAATTCGCGGAAGGCGTCGCCGGTTTCAGGGTGCTTCAAACCGTAGGCGAGGGTAGCTTCCAGATAACCGATTTTGCTGCCGCAGTCGTAGCGGGTGCCTTCGAAATTATGTGCCAGCACAAACTCGTGATCCAACAGGCGGGCTATGCCGTCGGTAAGTTGGATTTCGTTGCCTGCACCGCGCGGCAGGTTGGTGAGCAGGTCGAAAATACGCGGGGTGAGAATGTAGCGTCCGACCACGGCCAGATTGGAAGGTGCTTCTTCGGGCTTGGGTTTTTCAACGATATTGGTGATGCGTTTGTAGTTTTTGAGGTTTTCGATTTCAACGATACCGTATGAGCCGGTTTGCGAGGGGTCGACGGTTTCTACGCCTAAAACGCTGTTGCCGGTTTGGTTGTAGATATCCACCATCTGCTTCAATGCGCCTTGCGGTGCGTCGATCAGGTCGTCGGCCAGAATCACGGCAAACGGGTTGTCGCCGACGGCGGCTTTGGCGCATAACACGGCATGTCCCAACCCCAATGCTTCGGCTTGGCGGATATACAGGCAGGTAATTTCGGGCGGCAGAATGTCGCGCACATGTGTCAGCAGTTTTTCTTTGTTGCGCTGCTCCAGCTCGGTTTCCAGTTCGTAGGCTTTGTCGAAGTGGTCTTCGATGCTGCGTTTGTTGCGGCCGGTTACGAACACCATTTCGGTGCAACCGGCGGCCACGGCTTCTTCTACGGCATATTGGATCAAAGGCTTATCAACAATCGGCAGCATTTCTTTGGGGCTGGCTTTGGTGGCCGGCAGAAAGCGCGTGCCCATACCGGCAACGGGAAATACGGCTTTTTTAATCGGTTTCATTGTGTCTCCTTATAGATAGTGGGGATAGGACAACTTTAGCCCGATAAAGTTTAACGAATTATGTGAGCATGTCAAATATTTACGGCATTGATTATTTGGTTTGTTCGGTATGGCGGTTTACGGGTTTAAAAGTGCCATCAATTGTGCTTCATCCAATACCGCCACGCCCAGCGCATTGGCTTTTTCCAGTTTGCTGCCCGCCGCTTCGCCCGCGACTACATAATCGGTTTTTTTCGATACGCTGCCTGACACTTTCCCGCCCGCGGCTTCAATCATGGCTTGTGCTTTGTCGCGTTTCAGCGTCGGCAAAGTGCCGGTAAGCACGAAGGTTTTTCCGGCTACGGCTTGGTTGAGGCCGTCTGAAACGGATGCTTCGTTTTCAGACGGCATCTGTTCCAAAAACTGCCGCATAGATAGTAAAAGGGCTGCATTTTCGGGTTGGTTGCGCCATTGTTGCCAGTCGGCATTCAACGCATTGTCGTTCAACAGGCCGTCTGTATTTTTGCCGGCCAAATCCCACAAGGCGGCGGCTTTGGTTTCGCTGATTTTGAAACCGGGCAGGCGGCTGAGCCATTTGGCCGGAGTAACATATTGGGAAAGGGGCAGGGTAACTGTTTGGTTTTGCGGAACAACGCCGACGACAAGCAGTTCGTCTATCATGGCCTGCTGCTCCGGTTGGGCGAAGAAATGGGCGATGGAACGGGCGACGACGGCACCGATGTCGGGCAGGCAGGTCAGCACGGGTTCGGGGGCGCGGCGCACGTTTTCCAGCGTGCCGAACGCTTGAGCCAGCGATTTGGCCGTGCGCTCGCCGACGTGGCGGATGCCGAGGGCGAACAGAAAACGGGCGAGTTCGGGCTGCTTGCTGGCTTCGATACCGGCGAGGATGTTTTCAGCCCACTTGGTCGGCGACTGTTTTTTAGCCGTTGTTTTGAGGCCGTCTGAAACCGTTTCGCCGGCATCGGCAGCCTGTTCCTTATCGGCGTTTTCTTTCATCAGCTGCAAGGTCGGTACGTCCAAACGGTAAAGGTCGGCGAAATGCTGCACCAGATTTTGGGCGACCAGCTGCTCGATTTGCCGCTGGCCTAAGCCGTCGATATCCATCGCTTTGCGCGAAGCAAAATGAATCAGCCCTTGCGCGCGTTGGGCTTGGCACAACATGCCGCCGCTGCAACGGGCCACGGCTTCGCCTTCTTCGCGTTCGATTTCACTGGCGCAGATCGGGCAGCGTTCGGGCAGGCGGTATTGGGGGTAAAGCGGTATTTGTTCGGTTTGTACGTTTTCAGACGGCCTAACCGGTTCGGCAAACAAATCGTTTTGCAGGCCGTCTGAAACGGTTTCGGTAACGGTTTGCATCGGGCGGCGTTCAAGCACTACGCGCACCACTTCGGGAATCACGTCTCCCGCGCGGCGCACTACTACGGTATCGCCGATGCGCACGTCTTTGCGTTGCGTTTCGCCTTCGTTGTGCAGCGTGGCATTGGTTACGGTAACACCGCCGACAAACACCGGTTGCAAGCGGGCGACGGGGGTAACGGCTCCGGTGCGGCCGACCTGTACGTCAATCGCTTCGACCACGGTTAAGGCTTCTTCGGCGGGGAATTTGTGCGCGATGGCCCAGCGCGGCGCACGGGAAACGAAGCCCAGAGTTTCCTGCTGCGCCAAACTGTTCACTTTTACCACCATACCGTCGATTTCATACGGCAGTTCGGGGCGTTTTCGCGACATGTGTTCGTAAAATGCCAGTATTTCGGCGATATTAGGGAAAACGCCGAATTGCCCGTGCGGCAGGCTGAAACCGAGTTCAAACAAATAAGCCAGCTCTTGAATATGCTCTTCCAAACGTGTACCGCCTTCGATGCGGGCGATGCCGTAAGCGAAAAAATGCAGACGGCGTTTGGCGGTGATGCGCGAATCGAGTTGACGCAGGCTGCCCGCAGCAGCATTGCGCGGGTTGGCAAACAGTTTTTGATTGTCGGCAGCCTGTTTCTCGTTTAAGGCGGCAAAATCCGCTTTGAGCATCAGCACTTCGCCGCGCACTTCAAGCAGCGAGGGCAGGTTGTCGCCGCGCAGTTTCAGCGGGATATTGGCAATGGTTTTGATATTTTGGGTAACGTCTTCGCCGGTGGTGCCGTCGCCGCGCGTGGCCGCCTGAACCAGCACGCCGTTGCGGTAGAGCAGGCTGATGGCGAGGCCGTCGAATTTGGGTTCGATAACGTATTCGGGTTGAACGCCGGACAATCCGCCGCGCACGCGCTCGTCAAACGCCAGCATTTCGGCGTGATAGAATGCGCCGTTTTCGTCTTGCGGCGAAAAAGCATTGTTCAGCGACAGCATCGGCACGGTATGGCGCACGCTTTCAAAGCCGTCCAAAGGCATGCCGCCGACGCGCTGGGTGGGACTTTCGGGCAAGCGTAAATCGGGGTGTGCGGCTTCGAGGGCTTCGAGTTCGCGGAAAAGCCTGTCGTACTCGGCATCGGGCACGGTGGGTGCGTCGAGTGTGTAGTATTCGTAGGCGTAGCGGTTGAGCTGTTCGGTGAGTTCTTGAATGCGGCGTGTGGTGTTGTTCATGGATGAGGCCGTCTGAAAAAGGTAAGCGGTTTTTCAGACGGCCTCTGGTTTTGATGAATAAATGTTGAAGGCCGTCTGAAACAGATAGGCCGTATTATATAAAAAAAGCCGTCTGAAAAGTTTTCAGACGGCTTTTTTCTTTTTTAAGTGCGCTTGGGTCGTTGTGCCTTCAGGTTAAGAAAACAAGCGTTTGGAAAGTTCGCCCGCAGGTTCGATGCCGACTTTTTTCATTTCGTCCTGACGTGCCAACACATAAGTGCGGACATCTTTCAGCCATTGGGTTGACAGCTCTTCCAGTTTGTCATTCACCAAATCCAAGCCCAAGTTGCTGGAAAGTTTCACGGCAAGATCCATGAAGCGGTTGAACTGTTTCTCGCCCGCAGGCACATGCGGAATGTCGAACAGCATGCTGAAGCCGCGGTAGGCTTGGCTGTCGAGCAGGCTGGAAGTAAAGGGCGAATTGTCGAGGGTAACGATGGTGAACAGCGGCTCGCCTTTTTCGTCGGGGAAGTGGAACGCGCCGTCCACGCCCAGTTCAAAGCCCAATTGTTCTACGGCAGAGCGCAGTTCCACGCCGCTGACGGTGCCGCGCGAAACCAAGTGCATGGCAATGGTTTGATCGACGCGGGCGCACAGTTCGTCGAGCGGGCGGGCGACGTTAAGGAAGGTTTCCACATCGGTGAGCAGCAGGCCGCCGTTCATTTTCTCGGCAAACTGGTTAACCTGCTCGCCGAAATGTTCAAGTTCCTGAGTGGTGGCCAGGCCGCTGCGGCTGATGGATTGCAGGCCGATGATAAAGCCTTGGTAATACACGCTGGGAATCGGCTCGGCGATCTGGAAGCGGTCGTCCATGGTGCAGCCGGCGATTTGGAAGCGGTGGCGGCTGGAGAGGCGGGGAATGGTGTGCAGCTCTTGCGGTTCGCTCAGGGAAATATAGGCCATGTAGTCGAAACGCGGGTCGAACCACGGCAGCTCGAGTTTGGGGAGGTCATGCAGGTCGAGCAGCAGTTTGCGTTTGCCGTGAAGTTTGGTTTGGGAATAAACGGGTGCGGCCACGCGTTTGAAATCGTAGGCGGCATCGGCTTCTTTTGTTTCCGGTTCGATAACGCTTTCTTTGAAGTCGTCTTCGTACTCGATTTCCACATCGGGTTTGTTGGCGGCGGCTTGTGAAACTTTGGCGGCAAACAAGTCGTCTTTAGGTTCGAACGCGGGAGTGGAAATGTCTTTTTGGCGGATGGGGCGCAAGGGCACGCCGGTTTGGTCTTGCGATTTGCCGTCGCGCACAAAATCGGTTTTGCTGCCCATCAGCGCATCTTTGTCGGAATGGCCGAATTGGCGGCGTACCTGCTGGCGGTACTGGTTTTCTTGGTACATGTTGTAGGCGATGATGGCGAGAATGATGGCCAAGCCTAAAACGACAATAATCAGAATTGTTTCACTCATAAGTCTGAAAACCCGTGTTTAATTGGTTGAACGGTGCATTATGCCGGGATTATAGCTAAATTTGGGCTATATTACAGCTTAAGACGGCTTAAGGCCGTCTGAAATCTGCCGATGAATTCAAATGCGGGCAATTTCTATGCCGATTTCATGTATTTTAGCCCAGTTGAAAAAATGACCGGGGTCACTTTTTCTATTTGGTGCGATATCCTGATGACCGGTAACGGCCTCGATGGGATAGCGGTCGCGGAGGGCTTGCAGAAGCCGGTTGAGAGATTGGTATTGGGCTTCGGTAAACGGTTCGAAATCACAGCCTTCCATCTCGATGCCGATGGAGAAGGTATTGCATTTTTCGCGCCCGCGGAAAGACGACACGCCGGCGTGGTAGGCCATGTCGTCGCAGGAAACGAATTGTACGGTTTCGCCGGTGCGGGTGATGAAAAAGTGGCTGGAAACGCGCAATTCGTGAATCACGCTGAAAAAGGGATGGTCATCGGGGTTGATGCGGTTGGTAAACAGTTTTTCCACCGCGCCGTTTCCGTATTCGAACGGGGGCAGGGAAATATTGTGCAATACGGCCAATGAAACGGCTTCTCCGTCGGGCCGCGGTGAAAAATTGGGCGAATCGATCCGCTTTGCGGGCTGCCACCAGCCTTGCTGCCAGTTGTGTTCCATGATGGTTTTCTTTTCTGTCTGTTTGTAACGGCCCGGTTTGGCAGGCCGTCTGAAACGGTTGGTGGGTTCAGACGGCCTTTTATCGGAAAATAACGTGCCTGTCTGCGCTTTTGGGCGATAATTTTTTAATGTAGAGTATGTGCAGTGTAAGCGGCTTTGTTTGATAGTCGGCCAACTTAGCTTTTTCTGCGGCGTGCTGCTTTGTATTAAATAATGTGTTGATTGACGATAAAGGTTTTATACTGTCGCCCGAACTTTAGCCCGAACTTTAATAGAACGAATCCTACCATGTTGAAAAAATTGTTTAAATGGCTTGCGTGCCTTTTTGTTTTATTGGTTGCGGTATGGTCGGCATTGCTGTTTGCGCCGAAAACCAACGATAAACCTTATCGCGTAAAAGTAGAGAAAAACCAGGGTATTGCTTCGGTGAGCCGTAAGTTGGCCGACGACGGGGTGATTTACAGCCGCCATGTTTTGTTGGGAACGGCTTATCTGCTGGGCGTACACAACCGGCTGCGCACAGGTGCGTACCGTTTGCCCAAAAAAGTATCCGCATGGCAGATTCTGCAACGACTGCGCGGCGGCCGGCCCGATTCGGTTACGGTGCGTATTGTCGAAGGTATGCGTTTTTCACAGATGCGCGGCATCATTAACGGCACAGAAGATATTGCGCACGAAACGCGCGGTTGGAGCAATGAAAAACTGCTGCAAACGATTGATCCCAACGCATTGAGCAGTAATCCCGAAGGGCTGTTTTTCCCTGACAGCTACGAAATCGACGCGGGCAGCAGCGACCTTCAGATTTATAAAACCGCCTACCGCACGATGCAGCGGCATTTGCAGGCGGCTTGGGACGAGCGCCAGAGCGGGTTGCCGTATAAAAATCCGTATGAGCTGCTGATTATGGCGAGCCTGATTGAAAAGGAAACCGCTCACGAAGCCGACCGCCGCCATGTTGCCGCCGTGTTCGTTAACCGTTTGGCCATCGGTATGCGTCTGCAAACCGACCCTACCGTGATTTACGGTATGGGCAGCGCATATAAAGGCCGCATCCGCAAAGCCGATCTGCAACGCGATACGCCTTACAACACTTACACCCGGGCCGGTTTAACGCCCACGCCGATTGCTTTGCCGGGCAAGGCCGCGCTTGAGGCTGCCGCTCATCCGTCGTCGGCGAAATATCTGTATTTTGTTTCTAAAATGGATAATACGGGCTTGAGCCAGTTCAGCCATACTTTGGAAGAGCATAACGCGGCGGTGCGCAAATACATTCTCAAACGGTAAACGGCAACCGCTATCAACCGAATTGGCTTTTTTGTTGGAAAACAGGCCGTCTGAAAACGCTTTCGGGCGGCCTTGGCGTTATAATGCGACGTTTGAGCGTTCAGACGGCCTCTTAACCGCTATTGAAGGCGGTCTGAAATAATGGAACACTTTACATAAAATGATTCAAGCACAGTTTATTACTCTCGACGGTATCGACGGTGCGGGCAAATCTACGAATTTGGCCGTTATCAGGCAATGGTTTGAACGCCGAAACCTGCCTGTTTTGTTTACCCGCGAACCGGGCGGCACGCCGGTGGGGGAAACGTTGCGCGACATTCTGCTGAATCCGGCAACGAAAGCCGGCTTGCGTACCGAAACGCTGCTGATGTTTGCCGCCCGCTGCCAGCATATTGAAGATGTGATTTTGCCCGCATTGGCGCGCGGCGTGCATGTGGTGTCCGACCGCTTTACCGATGCGACGTTTGCTTATCAGGGCGGCGGCCGCGGCGTGCCGTTGGAAGACATTGCAGTGCTGGAAAATTGGGTGCAGGGCAGTTTGCGCCCCGATTTAACAGTGTTGCTCGATGTGCCTCTGGAAATATCTATGCAGCGCATCGCCAAAAGCCGCGAGAAAGACCGTTTCGAGCAGGAAGAAGCGGCATTTTTTACCCGTGTGCGCGATGTTTATCTGAACCGCGCAGCCGCCGCGCCCGAGCGTTATGCGTTGGTGGACAGCAGTAAAAGCCCCGAAGAAGTAAAAAACGCTATCGAATCGCTGCTCGATAAACACTTTGCCGTGTAACAGGCGTTTTCAGACGGCCTTCTCCGTAAAAAAACTTTGTTATAACCTAATGATGTATAACAGTTTTATCTGTTATGCGCAGAAACAGCAAAACAAGAGGAAAATCAAATTATGATGTACCGTTGGCTTTTAGCACTAAAAAAACCGAGCAACCGCTTGTGGGTAACGCCCGCTTTATGGGCGTTGGTGGCCGTTTTATTTGCGTTTGGCGCGCGTTTGGCCACCATTTGGTTACCCGCCAATCTGCTCCCCCAAATCAGTTTGTCGACATTGGAAAGCCTGCTTGAAGTGATTGCTTCGAGTATGCTGGCAGTGAGTACATTCTCGTTGTCGATTATGGTGTCGGCCTTCTCTTCTGCCGCCAACGGTGCCACACCGCGCGCTACCGAGTTGGTGATGAGCGACGACAACACGCGCACGGCCATCGCCAGTTTTATTTCTGCCTTCATCTACGCCATCATTGCCAAAACCGCATTGGGTATGGAGTTTTACGGGCAAAACGGGCGTTTCGTTTTGTTTGTGAGTACCGTATTGGTATTGGCATATCTGATCGTAACCCTGATCCGCTGGGTGCATACCATTTCCCAATTGGGCGGCATGGCCCATACGGTCAACAAAATTTTGAAGGCGGCAGAAGAATCGCTCGACAAATACCGTGCCGATCCGAATATGGGCGCGGGCTGGCGCGGCTCGTGCAGCAACCGGGCGCGGATGGTGCAGGCAGGCCACAGCGGCTACCTGACCCATATCGACATGGCTTCGCTGCAAAGCAGGGCGGAAGATTCCGATGTGCGCATCCATATTTTGGTGCGCCCCGGCGAACTGGTGGCGCATGATACCCCGCTGCTGTTGGTAGAAGGCGGAGAAACGGATAACGAAGACTTGTTGAAATGCTTCGTGTTCGGAAGTGCGCGAGGCTATGATTTCGACCCGAGCTGGGGTTTCGTGGTATTGAGCGAAGTCGCCCAGCGTGCCTTGTCTCCAGCGGTTAACGATCCGGGCACGGCCATCAATGTAATGACGGGCATGATGAAGGTGTTGACCAAGCAGCCGTCTGAAGAAGCGTCCGGCGAAGAAGGTCGATACGACCGTTTATCCATCAAGCCCGAAGATTGCGGCAAATGGGTGGAAGAAGCCTTCTATCCGATTGCACGCGACGGCGCGGGTATTTTGGAAGTGGGCGTGGTGATGCAGAAAGTCTTGGCAGGCATCTGGCGTAATGCTCCGGAAACCGGCGTTTCCCAAGCAGCTGCGAGAGTGTCTGAAAAAGCCTTGAAACGTGCTTTGCAGGAACTTTCTTTCGAACCGGACGCGGAAGAGCTGCGCAGCAAACACGAGGCATTGTTCGGCAGAAAACAAGCAGTTTAATGTGTTTTCCCGTTATGAAGCCCGGCATGCCGCATAAGAATACCGTATAGTTAAAGGCCGTCTGAAACCCTGTTTTCAGACGGCCTTTCCTTTCCTGAAAAATGCAGCTATTGAAATTCCGGTAAAAAACATCATATCTGTTGCCACGTTGATTGAAACTGTAAAACATGAAAACACTTTTACGTTTGTTGTTTACCGTATTTCTTCTGTTGGCTGCCGCAGGAGCGGCTTGGTATGTTTGGCAAAACCGTGTTCAAGAGCCGAGCCACCAAGTGCTTACGCGCGAAAGTGTGTTGACGCGTATTCAAAATCTCAACCGTTTGGAAAGTACTGCGTTCCATATCGACACCATTATTAAAACCGAGAAAAAAGGCAATTGGTATGCTTTGTGGCAAGATTCGCAAACCGGCCTGTTTATCGCTCAAGGCAAGGTGTTGGCGGGTTTGGATTTAAATAAGCTGGATGCGGAAAATGTTCATGTAGTGGACAACAAAGTGATTATCAGCCTGCCGCCGGTAGAAATTCTGAGTGTCGGTCTCGACAATATTGAAGTGTACGACATCAAAACCGGTTCGCTCGGCCTGCATCCGATAGATAAAAGCGTGTTCCAAAGCGTTCAGGAGCAGGCGAAAAAACAAGTATTGGCCGGTGCATGCAAAGCCGATATATTGGCCCATGCCCAAACTCAGGCGCAGCAGCAGCTGGAAACGCTGTTTGCCCTTACCCAAACCGAGGTATCGATTTACCCTTCCGCTTTGCCGCCGTGCAAGGCATAAACCGTTTGATAATTTTTTGATGATTAAGGAGATGTTATGGCTCAAGTTACCCTGCAAGGCAACCCTGTCGAAGTAGGCGGTTCTTTTCCGCAAAAAGGCCAGTCCGCCCCTGATTTCCAACTGACTGCGGGGGATTTGTCTGAGAAAACGCTGGCTGATTTTTCGGGTAAACGCAAGATTTTGAATATTTTCCCCAGCGTAGATACAGGTGTGTGCGCCCAATCGGTGCGTACGTTTAACGAAAAAGCCGCCGATCTCGACAATACGGTTGTGTTGTGTGTGTCTGCCGATCTGCCTTTTGCACAAAAACGCTTCTGCGGTGCCGAAGGTATCGAAAACGTAGCCATGCTTTCTACATTCCGCAGCGGATTTGCGCAAGATTACGGCGTGGCATTGGAAAGCAGCGCGTTGAAGGGTTTAACCGCCCGTTCGGTAGTGGTATTGGACGAAAACAATCAAGTTTTGCACAGCGAACTGGTTGGCGAAATTGCCCGCGAACCGAATTATGAAGCCGCATTGGCGGTGTTGTAATCCGAGCGTTTTTGAAGAAGCCGGCCGTCTGAAAAGATATTTTTCAGACGGCCTTTATTGTTTTTTGTAGAATAAACGCTGTTTTCGGCAAGACCTGTTGATTACTGCCGCAACAGGCTGAGGCCGTCTGAAAACATATGCGTTTTTCTCACTATCGAATGTAGCTGCTTATGCCTTCTCTGCCTGATAACGATTTGAACCATGCCGCCGCCGATGCGGCGGTTGCCATGCTGCAACGCCATGCTCCTGAAGATGCGGCATTGGCCGAGCCTTATGTGCGCCGCCTGTTTGCCGCGTTGCAGGAAGGGCATGCTTTTATTTGGCTGGAAGACGACGAAGTGCAGATGGTTCGGCAGGCCGCAGATGTTGTCGGCGGCAGCGGTGATACGCCGTTGATTTTGGCAGGTAAAAAGCTTTTTTTAGGGCGGATGTGGCAATTTGAACGGGATTTGGCGGCAGAAATACTCCGCCTCGCCGATGCGGCCGTGCCGCCCGTAGATTGGTTGCAGGCGGGTCAGAATCTGGCGGAATGGTTCGCACAAAAAGGAAGCGAAGGCCAGCGTGATGCGGCGGCGTTGGCTTTGTTGAAACCGTTTATGCTGATCAGCGGCGGGCCGGGTACGGGCAAAACCACAACGGTGGCGAAACTGCTCGGTTTGTTGTGCAGCCATGCGGGCAAACTGCCGCGCATCGCCTTGGCCGCGCCTACGGGCAAAGCCGCCGCGCACATGTCGCGCGCTTTGCACCGTGCCGTGCAAACATTTGCTCTGCCCGAAAATGTGCGCAATCATCTGCTGCAACTGGAAGGCCAAACCGTACACCGCCTGTTGAAGCTGCGTCCGCCGCAAATGCAGCCGCTGTTTCATCGCGAACAGCCGTTGCCGCTGGATATTTTAGTGATAGACGAAGCTTCTATGCTTGACCTTGCCTTGCTGCTGCAACTTCTGCAAGCCGTGCCTTCGGGTTGCAGGGTGGTGCTTTTGGGTGATGAGAACCAACTGCCTTCGGTAGGGGCGGGAGCCGTATTGTCGGAGCTGGCGC
Organism: Neisseria dumasiana; assembly: GCF_022870885.1. Classification (NCBI taxonomy): domain Bacteria; kingdom Pseudomonadati; phylum Pseudomonadota; class Betaproteobacteria; order Neisseriales; family Neisseriaceae; genus Neisseria; species Neisseria dumasiana. The sequence goes on from NZ_CP091509.1 coordinate 1,019,184, forward strand.
AGCCGACCGTATTGGCCGCCGATACGGCCAGAGAACTCGAAACCATGTTGCCGCAACACGGTTTTGCCGTTTCAGACGGCCCGCCGCCCTTGGCAGAAAACATAGCGCGTTTGCAGATTAGCCACCGTTTCGGCAGCAACAGCGGCATAGGGTGTTTGGCGCGTGCGGTGGCATCGGACGATGCAGCCGAAGCATGGGCGCAGTTCGGCCGCTTTCCTCAAGAGTTGGAGGTGCGAAGCGGCAGCGGAAAACAGCAGGCAGAAATACTGTATCAACGTCATGCACGATATTGGCAGGCGGTTGACGAAGGCGACGTGGCTGCCGCATTCCAATATCAGGCCGATGCAGTTGTGCTGGCTGCCAGACGCGACGATGCCGAAGCATTCAACGGAGAATACCGCCGCTGTCTGCAACGCCACGGCCGTGCCAGAGCCGATGCACCGTGGTTTGCAGGGCAAGTGATTATGGTTTCGAGCAACGATTATGCCTTAGATGTGTTTAACGGCGATATCGCACTGATTCTGCCCGATCAAGAACAGAAAGACGTTTTGGCAGCTTATTTTCCGGCGGCAGAAGGTTTCCGCAAAACAGCCCTCAGCCGCCTGCCTGCATACGAAACCGCCTTTGCCATAACCGTACATAAAAGCCAAGGTTCGGAATACCGCGAGGTATGGCTGTTGCCGCCCGCGCTTGCGGAAACAGGCGGAGCGCAGCACGGTTTGAACAAAGCCTTGCTCTACACCGCCATTACCCGTGCCCGCGAGCGTTTTGTGTTTTGGGGCAGCCAAGCTGTTTTTCAGACGGCCTGTATGCTTAACGAACGCCGCCGCAGCGCCTTAAGGGAAATGATACATAAACACCGCTCAAGCGCGGCCGTTAATACCGAATAGCGGGGGTTTACCCGATCCCGAGGTTTGCGATTAAAATAGGCATCCGTAAAGAAAACCGAAAACTTCAGGCCGAAACCGTTGCCGCCGTCTGCAGTGCAGCTTTGCCTTGTATGCTGCCTGCCTATAACTATATTCGATATGTCTGCATCCGTTGCGTTGCTGTACCTTAAACTGCACTCATATCGGGAGATTTTGAAAAGGTCTCAGGCCGTCTGAACAATTTATTTGGAAAGAACATCAATCATGCAGAACTACCTAACCCCCAATTTTGCATTTGCGCCGGTTATTCCCGAGCGTGCGGCAGGCAGCCGCGTATGGGATACCGAAGGGCGCGAATACATTGATTTGGCAGGCGGAATCGCCGTAAACGCACTCGGGCATTGCCATCCGGCCTTAATCGAAGCCCTTAAAGAGCAGGCCGAAAAGCTGTGGCATATTTCCAATATCTACACCACCGTACCCGCGCAACAACTTGCCCGAAAACTAACCGAACACACCTTTGCCGATAAAGTATTTTTGTGTAATTCTGGCGCGGAAGCCAATGAAGCCGCATTAAAATTGGCACGCAAATATGCCCGCGACCATTTCGGCGGCGAAAAAAACGAGATCATTGCATGCGTCAATGCTTTTCACGGACGCACATTGTTTACCGTATCGGTGGGCGGCCAACCCAAATACAGTCAAGATTTCGCACCTCTGCCGCCGGCCATCACCCACGTTCCTTTTAATGATGCCGAAGCTTTGGCGGCAGCGATTTCCGATAAAACCTGTGCCGTCATTATCGAACCGATACAAGGCGAAAGCGGTGTGCTGCCTGCCGAACAAGCTTTTTTACAAGCCGCCCGTCAAGCCTGTGATGTGCACAATGCCTTGCTGATTTTTGACGAAGTGCAAACCGGTATGGGGCGCACCGGCAAATTGTTTGCCTACCAGCATTACGATGTTGTGCCCGATATTCTGACCAGCGCCAAAGCACTCGGCAGCGGCTTTCCCATCGGTGCCATGCTGACCACCGACGCCATCGCTCCCAGCTTCGGCCCCGGTACTCATGGCACCACTTTCGGCGGCAACCCGCTGGCCTGTGCCGTAGCCAATCGTGCTTTTGATGTGATCCATACTCCTCAAACATTGCAACAAGTTACAGATAACGGCCTGAAACTGCAAAAAGAATTGGCCGCTTTAGGCAGGGAAACAGGTGTTTTTAAAGAAGTGCGCGGTATCGGCCTGTTAATCGGTTGCGTATTGGCCGACCAATATGCCGGCAGGGCGGGCGAACTGATGCAGCAAGCCCTCAGGCACGGTTTAATGGTTTTGGTGGCCGGCAGCAATGTTGTCCGCCTCGCTCCCAGCCTGCTGTTAAGCGAAGAAGACAGACAAGAAGGTTTAACACGCCTGAAAGCCGCCATAGATGCTTGGTTGCCGGTTTGAGGCCGTCTGAAAACCCGGTTGTTTATATCGTATAAGCTTTAACCTTATCTGCAGGTTTGTTGTTTGATAAGGTACGGGCGCATGGTCTTAAACTGTCTCTACATTTGGGAGCATAGCTTTCAACCCGTTTATTTCAAGAAAATGTCAAACTGAAAGTATTTGTTTGCTTTTCTTTTGTAAGTAAACGGGTTATAATCGGTAAATTTTTCAATTTTCACGAAAAATGGCCACCCGGCCATTTTTTTGTTTTTGGAGTGTTATGGATATTCAAACCATTCTCGATAAAACCCTGCCGGGCTTGGGATACGAGCTTGTAGATTTCGAATTGACTGCTCAAGGCGATTTGCGCGTATTCATCGACAAAGAAGGCGGTATCACAGTAGAAGACTGTGCAACCGTGAGCAACCACCTGAGCCGTTTGTTTATGGTAGAAGATGTTGACTACAAACGCTTGGAAATTTCCAGCCCCGGTTTGGACCGCCCGTTGAAGAAGGCGGCCGACTTTGTGCGTTTCGCCGGGCAGCAGGCCAAAATCAAAACCCGCTTGCCGATAGACGGGCAAAAAAACTTCATCGGCCGTATCGAGAGCTGCGAAAACAACATCGTGCGTATCGCGTTTGACGGAAAAACAGCCGATATCGAGCTGGATAATATCGACCGCGCGCGGCTGCGCCCTGAATTTGATTTTTAAAAATATTGAGCTAACGGAGAATAATGAATGAGTCGTGAGATGCTGTTGCTGGCGGAAGCCTTGGCTAGTGAGAAAAACGTTGATCCCGAAGTAGTATTCAGTGCATTGGAATTTGCACTCAGTACGGCGGCTAAAAAGAAAAACGGGCGCGAAAATATGGATGTCCGCGTAGAGATCGACCGCGATACCGGCGAATATAAAACATTCCGCCGTTGGTTGATTGTGGCGGACGAAGATTACACCTACCCCGATGTAGAAAAAACCATCGAAGAAATCCAAGAAGAAATTCCCGATACAACTCTCCAGATCGGTGAATATCACGAAGAATTGTTGGAAAACGAAGGTTTCGGCCGCCAAGCCGCCCAAACTGCCAAACAAATTATTCTGCAACGCATCCGTGATGCCGAGCGTGAGCAGATTTTGGAAGAATTTTTAGCCCGTAAAGAAGATATCGTAATGGGTACCGTTAAACGTGTGGAGCGTCACGGTGCCATCATCGAAATCGGCAAATTGGACGCTTTGCTGCCGCGCGACCAAATGATTCCGCGCGAGAATTTCCGCAACGGCGACCGCGTGCGCGCGCTGTTTTTGCGTGTGGACGAAATCGGTGCGTCAGGCCGCAAGCAAGTGATTTTGAGCCGCACTTCGCGTGATTTCTTAGTGAAATTGTTTGCTATGGAAGTGCCTGAAATCGAAGACGGTTTGTTGGAAATCAAAGAAGCCGCCCGCGATCCCGGCCACCGTGCCAAGATTGCCGTTAAAGCCAATGACCAGCGTATCGATCCGCAAGGTACCTGTATCGGCGTGCGCGGTTCGCGCGTTAATGCCGTAACCAACGAACTGTCGGGCGAGCGTATCGACGTGGTGTTATGGTCGCCTGAAACCGCCCAATTTGTGATTAACGCATTGTCGCCGGCCGAAGTAACGCGCATTTTGATCGATGAAGACAAACATGCGGTAGACGTTATCGTGGCGGAAGACCAGTTGGCATTGGCGATTGGCCGCGGCGGTCAAAACGTGCGCTTGGCTGCCGATTTAACCGGCTGGCAGTTGAACATCATGACGGTTGCCGAAGCCGAAGAACGCAACGCCGCTGAAGATGCCGCCATCCGCAATCTTTTTGTGGAACATTTGAATGTGGACGAAGAAACGGCCGACATTCTCGTGCAGGAAGGTTTTGCTACTTTGGAAGAAGTAGCCTATGTGCCTGCTGCCGAATTGCTGGAAATCGAAGGTTTCGACGAAAACATTGTAGAAACCTTGCGTAACCGTGCCCGCGACGCGATTCTGACTCTGGCCATCGCATCCGAAGAAAAACTGGAAGATGTAGAAGAAGATATGCGTAATCTCGACGGTATCGATCAAGAGATGTTGCGTGATCTGGCGCAGGCCGGTATTACCACGCGCGACGATCTGGCTGAACTGGCGGTAGACGAATTGATTGAAATTACCGGAGTAAGCGAGGAAGAAGCCAAAAAAGTGATTTTGGCCGCCCGCGAACATTGGTTCACCGAAGAAAACTAAGGGGGTAATAGTATGAGTAACACTACAGTAGAACAATTTGCCGCCGAACTTAAAAAGCCCGTCGACGATTTATTGAAACAGTTAAAAAGTGCCGGAGTAAACAAAAGCAGCGGCAACGACAGCATAACGTCTGACGACAAGCAGCTGTTGTTGGCGTATCTGAAAAAATCGCACGGAAGCGAAAGCGCTACCATCAGCATCAGCCGCAAAAAAGCCGAGGTCAGCACCATCGGCGGCGTACAAGTAGAAACCCGCCGCCGCAGCCGTAAAGTGATTGTGCCTTCTGCCGACGAGCTGGCTGCCGAAGCCAAAGCTAAGGCGGCAGAGCAGGAAGAAGCGCGCAAAGCAGCCGAAGCCGCTGCTCAGGCAGAGCGCGAAGCGGCCGCCAAAGCAGATGCGGAACGTGCGGCTGCCGAAAAAGCCAAGGCCGAAGAAGAAGCGGCCAAATTGAAAGCCGCTCAGGCGCGTGCCGAGAAAGCCGTTGAAGAAAAAGCGGCCGGTCAAGAAACGGCAGCCGAAGCAAAAGCCGAACAAGCTGTTCAGACGGCCAAAACGGAAAAGCCGGCCAAACACGCCAAACAGAAAGAACCGAAAAAACAAGCGGCACCTGCGGTTATCCAACCGGTGGTCAGCGCAGAGGAACAAGCCCAACGCGACGAAGAAGCCCGCCGTGCCGCCGCCATGCGCGCGCATCAGGAGGCGTTGCTGAGAGAAAAGCAGGAACGCCAAGCCCGCCGTGAAGCCGTGAAACTTCAGGCGCAACAGGAAGCGAAGGCTGCCAAAGAAGGCAAAACAGCCGAACAGCGTTCCGCCAAACCAAGCGAAAAAGCACCTTTGGCTTCTACTTCAAACAAGCCTGCCGCACCTGCGCGAGCCAAGAAAGAAGACCGCCACAACCGAGACGAGATGGAAAGCCGTCCGCGCGGAGGCAAAGACAAAGGCAAAGGCCGCAATCAAAACGCCAATCAGGAAGAACGTGTACGCGGCGGTAAAAAAGGTAAAAAACTCAAGTTGGAACCGAACCAGCACGCTTTCCAAGCACCGACCGAGCCGGTGGTGCACGAAGTGTTGGTGCCCGAAACCATTACAGTGGCCGATTTGGCGCACAAAATGGCGGTTAAAGGCGTTGAAGTAGTCAAAGCCTTAATGAAGATGGGCATGATGGTGACCATCAACCAATCCATCGACCAAGATACCGCTTTGATTGTGGTGGAAGAGTTAGGCCATATCGGTAAACCTGCGGCGGCAGACGATCCTGAAGCCTTCTTGAGTGATGATGCCGAAAGTGCGGCAACGGCAGAGCAATTGCCCCGTCCGCCGGTAGTCACCGTAATGGGTCACGTTGACCACGGTAAAACCTCGTTGCTCGACTACATCCGCCGTGCCAAAGTGGTGCAAGGCGAAGCGGGCGGTATTACCCAGCACATCGGCGCTTATCATGTGGAAACCCCGCGCGGTGTGATTACCTTCTTGGATACGCCGGGTCACGAAGCGTTTACCGCGATGCGTGCCCGCGGTGCCAAAGCCACCGACATTGTGATTCTGGTAGTCGCCGCCGACGACGGTGTAATGCCGCAAACCATCGAGGCGATTGCCCATGCGAAAGCAGCGGGCGTGCCGATTGTGGTGGCCGTAAACAAAATCGACAAGGAAGCCGCCAATCCAGAGCGTATCCGCCAAGAGTTGACGGCACATGAAGTGGTGCCGGACGAGTGGGGCGGTGATACCCAGTTTGTGAATGTGTCCGCCAAACAAGGTTTGAACATCGATGCCCTGCTGGAAGCGGTTTTGCTGGAAGCCGAAGTATTGGAGTTGACCGCTCCCGTCGATGCCCCCGCCAAAGGCATTATTGTGGAAGCGCGTTTGGACAAAGGCCGCGGTGCCGTTGCCACCCTGCTGGTACAAAGCGGTACGCTGAAGAAAGGCGATATGCTGTTGGCCGGCACCGCATTCGGTAAAGTCCGTGCGATGACCGATGAAAACGGCAAACCGATTGAAGAAGCCGGCCCGTCGATTCCCGTGGAAATCCTCGGTTTGTCCGATGTGCCGAATGCAGGCGAAGATGCTATGGTGTTGGCAGACGAGAAAAAAGCCCGTGAAATCGCGTTGTTCCGCCAAGGCAAATTCCGCGACGTGCGTTTGGCCAAGCAACAAGCGGCCAAGCTGGAAAACATGTTCAGCAACATGGGCGAACAGGCGCAATCGCTGTCGGTTATCATCAAGGCCGACGTTCAAGGTTCGTACGAAGCACTTTCGGGCAGCCTGAAAAAACTGTCTACCGACGAAGTGAAAGTCAACGTGCTGCACAGCGGCGTGGGTGGTATTACCGAGTCTGATGTGAACTTGGCGATTGCATCCGGCGCATTCATTATCGGGTTCAACGTGCGTGCCGACGGTTCGGCCCGCAAGCTGGCTGAGAGCGAAGATGTGGAAATCCGCTACTACAACATCATCTATGATGCCATCGACGATGTGAAAGCGGCCATGAGCGGCATGTTGGCGCCGGAAGAGAAAGAGCAAGTGATCGGTACGGTGGAAATCCGTCAGGTAATCAGCGTGTCGAAAGTGGGCAATATTGCCGGCTGTATGGTTACCGACGGTATTGTGAAGCGCGATTCGCATATCCGCCTCATCCGCAACAACGTGGTTATCCATACAGGTGAACTTGCTTCGCTGAAACGCTTCAAAGACGATGTCAAAGAAGTACGCATGGGCTACGAATGTGGTTTGATGCTGAAAAACTTCAATGAAATCATGGAAGGCGACCAGCTGGAAGTATTTGAAATCGTAGAAGTGGCACGTTCGCTGTAATCAGCTTTTGAACAACCCTACAGGCCGTCTGAAAACGTTTGGCGAAACCCGCTAAGCCTGTTTTCAGACGGCCTTTCGCATATATATAGCAAAAAAACTTATTTTTGATACAAAGCAGCAAGCCGCAGGCAGTATGAGTAATACGGAACCGATTCTGTTGCCGCTTTAGCAGCTTACACTATCGTTCTCTTTGAGCTAAGGCAATGCGGCGCCGTAGCAGAAATAAAGTTTATTTGCTATAAGGCAACACCGTTATAATAAGCATTCTTCAATCAGCAACAGGCCGTCTGAAAAGCCATGACTACTATTAATATTAAAGAAAAAATTCTCGCCCAAGCCAAACAAGAAGGGGCGCAGGTAACTGCTCTGCGCGAGCAGGTTTTAGACATCGTTTTGCAGCAAACCGGTGTGATTAAGGCATATAACGTATTGTCGCAAATGCAGCAGCAGAGTGAAGGCGTAGTGGCACCGCCGACTGCGTATCGGGCGTTGGATTTCTGGGCAGAACAGGGCGTGCTGCATAAAGTGGCTGCCGTAAACGGCTATGTTTTGTGCAGCCATGCCCAGCACGACTGCAATACGCATTGTCATGAGCATGATGAAGCGGCTCACCACAGTGCGTTTATTCTGGTGTGTACCGAATGCGGGGCGGTTGACGAGCAAACCCTCAGTAAAGAATGGTCGGCTTTGCGGGCCGGTGTGGCGGCAAGCGGGTTTGCTTTAAAAGAAGAGCATGTCGTATTAACAGGAGTATGTAAGAAATGTCAGTAAAAAAAACCAAAGTCCACCTGATTTCGGGCTTTCTCGGTACGGGTAAAACGACAGCGTTAAAAAGTTTGATGGAACAAAAAGACCCGAATGAAAAATGGGTCATTATCGTCAATGAATTTGGAGAAATCGGCATCGACGGTGCCGTGTTGAGCGATAACGGTATTCCCGTTGCCGAAATTGCAGGCGGCTGTTTGTGCTGCACCGCCGGCCCGCAGCTGGGTGCTACCGTACAGAAAATGTTGCGCGATGCCCAACCCGACCGTTTGATGATTGAAGCCAGCGGTTTGGCACATGCCGCCAGTGTGATTGACGAATTGAAAGTCAAGCCGCTTGAAGAGCAGCTTGAAATCGCCGCTGTGTTTACGGTGGTAGACCCCCGCCAGTTTGTCGATCCCAACTACGCACAGCAAGCCTTGTATAAAGACCAGATCGGCGTGTGCGATGTATTGGTGGCCAGCAAAACCGATTTGTGCACGCCCGAAGTATTGGCGGAATTTCGCGAAAAAGCCGCCAAGCTGTTCCCGCCCAAAGCCAAAGTGGTAGAGGTTGAAAATGCCAAAATGGATATCGCTTGGTTGGAAATCCCCGTTGTGGAAAAATCCCGTTACCGCTTGAAAGCCCTGCCCGACAATACCATGGGCTATCAATCGCAAGGTTTTACATTTCCGGCGGGTAAAGATTTTGACGGCGAACGCCTTACCAATTTTTTCAACGATCTGCCGAAATTTACCGAAGGTCTGGTGCGTGCCAAAGGTGTGTTTCAGGTAATGGGCACATGGGTGTGGCTCAACTGGGTGGACGGTAAATGGGGCGCAAACCAGGTTTCATGGCGGCGCGACAGCCGTTTCGAGCTGATTGCCAAAGCTTTTGATGCCGATTTGATTGAGCAAAAACTTAACGACGCTTTGGAATAAACACTTATTCGACGAGGCCGTCTGAAAGCAGATAACTCCATATCCGCCGAGAGGCTTTGCACAACCAAAACCCTCGAATGCAGTTTGCAGCGTTTTTGGCCTTATGTTGTGCAGCCACATCCCAAAAAAATCATCTAAGTAGGAACATAATGAACAAAATCATTGCCGCCGTACTGGTTGCTTGCACACTTGCCGCTTGTACCGGCGGTGTGCCGAAGCCGAGTGTGGTGCCGGATATTGCTGCCGAATCGGGCACATGGTTCCGGCTAACCGAATATGATGCAGACGGAAACATGCTTCAAAACAGCCTGTTGGCGGTTGAAAAAAATGCACACATGCTGCGGTTCGTGCAAACCGATGCGTTAGGTGCACCTTTGGCGCGTCAGGTGCTCACGCAAAAAGGATGGCGCAACGACGGTTTTGTGATGCCGAACGTGCCTGCCCGCCGTTTGTTTGCGGCCATGTTGCCCGTTTTATCCGGCAATTCTGCGGCACCTTATCCTGAAATGGTGCGCCGAAAAACCGAAAATGGCGAATGTTTTCAACAGTACGGGCATGATGTGTGGTGCGTTAAGCAGGCAGATAAAGGATGGCAATTCGTTTTTCCCGACCAAACAAAATGGGCGGTTGTGCCGATTGAAGAATAAATAATCCGATGAATATATTGATCATATGAACACCCCTGTTTATCTATCTGCACCGGCTCTCGTCAGTGCGTTGGGAAGCGGTTTGCAGCACCATATCCACGTCTTGCTCAACCCCTCCGGCCGCTCTCCGCTGATATTTTCCGACCAATGGGTAAAAGGCAAAACATACGCTTTCGGTGTGGTTGAAGAAAGTTTGAAACCGTTTCTGGAACATCTGCCAGAGGCATTCCGCAGCAGAAACAATCAGCTGCTTTGGCAGGCATTGGTACAAATCGAGCCGCAAATCGAACAAGTGGTTTCGCGGTTCGGCAGGGAACGTATTGCCGTGGTTATCGGCACATCAACCAGCGGCGTAGATGAAAATATCGCCATGTTCGAGCATGTTGCACGCGGCGGGGCTTGGCAAGACGTATCGTTCAAACAGGCGCAACAGTTGATGCACGCGCCGGCCGAATGCGTGGCCGAAATATACGGCCTGCGTAATCTGAATTATGTTGTGTCCACCGCCTGCACTTCGGGTGCGAGAGCGTTAATCAGTGCCGCCCGTTTGCTGCGTGCCGGTTTGTGCGACGCCGTGATATGCGGCGGTGTGGATACGCTTTCTCCTTTAACCGTTAACGGATTTGCATCATTGGAAGTATTGTCGGAAAGTTTGGCAACACCGTTCTCAGCCAACCGCAACGGCATCAACATCGGAGAGGGTGCCGCCGTGTTTGTGATGACGCGCGAACCTTGCTTCGGCGAAAGCCTGCCGCTTTTGGGCTACGGCTCGAGCAGCGATGCTTATCACATGTCTTCCCCCCGCCCCGACGGATTGGGCGCAATCAAAGCTTTCCAGACGGCCTTAAGCCATGCCCGAATCGCTGCGCAAGACATCGGCTGGATTAATTTGCACGGTACCGGCACGCTTCATAACGACAGCATGGAAAGCATGGCTGTGGCAGAGGTGTTTGGCGCAGATACCCCTTGCACTTCCACTAAGCCCTATACAGGCCATACGCTTGGCGCGGCGGGCGCGTTGGAAGCGGCTTTCTTGTGGGGCATAGTCAGCCGCCATACCAATCCTGAAGGCAAACTGCCCACCCAGTTGTGGGACGGCGAGCGCGACCCTGCTTTGCCCAAGATAGCTCTAACCGACAACGGCAGCAGTTGGCTGCAAGCGCGCAGAATCGGTGCCAGCTCGTCTTTTGCGTTCGGCGGCAGTAATGCGGTATTGATCATCGGAGAGCATGGTTAGAGACCTGTGCAAAACACATTTGGCGGTTTTGCAGGAGGCTCAAGCCGTTTTCGATTAAAGTTTGAGGCCGTCTGAATGGTTTGAATTGTCCCCAAAGTCTTGGGCAAACGACAAACCTTTTCAGACGGCCTTGTTTGCTGTGCTTAGCCCAAAGCCTTGCGCGCTCCGGCGAACATTCTGTACCAGCCGGAAAGTTCGCTGTTTTGCCAATCGTCGGGATGCCAGCTCATTTGGGCGGTGCGGTACACGCGCTCGGGGTGTGGCATCATGATGGTAACGCGGCCGTCGGCGTTGGTTACGCCTGCGATGCCCAGCGGCGAGCCGTTGGGGTTGAGCGGGTAGGTTTGGGTAACTGCGCCCAAGCCGTCCACATATTGCAGGGCGATGTTGAGGCCGTCTGAAATTTTGCCGCCGATATGGGCGAAATCGGCGCGGCCTTCGCCGTGGCTCACGACGACGGGCAGGCTGCTGCCTTGCATTTCGGCCAGAATCAGCGAGGGCGATTTGGGCACGTTGACCATGCTCAGGCGGGCTTCAAACTGCTCGCTTTGGTTGCGTTTGAACTTCGGCCAGCCTTGCGTGCCGGGGATGATTTCCGCCAAGTTGCTCACCATTTGGCAGCCGTTGCACACGCCCAAAGTGAGCGTGTCGCCGCGCTCGAAGAAGGCGCTGAACCGGTCGCGCAATTCGGGGTGGAACAGGATGGATTTCGCCCAGCCTTCGCCTGCGCCCAATACGTCGCCGTAGCTGAAGCCGCCGCACGCGGCGAGCATGTGGAAGTCGGCCAGTTTCACGCGGCCGGCCATCAAGTCGCTCATGTGTACGTCGTAAGCGTCGAAGCCCGCGCGGGTAAAGGCGGCGGCCATTTCCACCTGTCCGTTCACGCCTTGTTCGCGCAACACGGCGATTTTCGGCTTGGCACCGCTCGCGATAAACGGTGCGGCGATGTCTTCTTTAAGGTCGAATTTCAGGTCGGCAAACAGCGCGCTGCGTTGGTTGTCTTCCAGCAGGGCAAATTCGCTGTCGGCGCATTCGGGGTTGTCGCGCAGACGTTGGATTTGGTAGCCGGTTTTCTGCCATGTTTGTTGTAACTCTAAACGGCTTTCGTTAAAAATTCCATCACGTGGCTTGACAGCAGTCATGCGTCTAAAAATATTAATGCGAATTTTATCTTCGCTATTTAGTCCACCAAGTTCCTGAACTGCTTCGTGTAATTGATGTTTAGTAAAAATAGATTGGATGTATTCGATATCTTCTCGATGAATCTGTAAAACAGCTCCAAGTTCTTCATTAAATAATAGGCGAATAGCATCTTCATCAGAAGAATCCCTTTTTTCTCTATCTACTAATTGCATATGCATCTTAGTTAAATCAATATCTAAACCGACACGCCCGGCAAACGCCATTTCCGCCAACGTAGCAAACAGGCCGCCGTCGCTGCGGTCATGATAAGCCAGCAACTTATTTTCGGCTACAAGCTGCTGAATCACTTGGTAAAATGCTTTCAGACGGCCTGCTTCGATATCCGGCGCTTCGCCTGCCATATCGTTATACACTTGGCTTAAGGCCGAGCCGCCCATGCGCGCTTTGCCGAAGCCCAAATCCACGGCAAGCAATACGCTGTCTGCAGTGTTTTTCAATTCGGGCGTAACGGTTTTGCGCACGTCCTGTACCGGTGCGAAGCCGGTAATAATCAGGCTCAACGGCGAAGTTACCGATTTTTGCGCGCCGTTGTCTTGCCACACGGTTTTCATCGACAGCGAATCTTTGCCCACGGGAATGCTGATGCCCAGTTCCTGACAGGCCTGCGACACGGCTTCGACGGTGCGGTAGAGTTTTTCGTCTTCGCCGGCGTTGCCGCAGGCGGCCATCCAGTTGGCGGAAAGTTTGATGTTGCCGATGTCGCCGATATTCACGCCGGCGAGATTGGTCAGCGTTTCGCCGATGGCCATGCGGCCGGAAGCGGGCGCGTTAAAGAGGGCGACGGTCGGTTTTTCGCCCATAGCCATGGTTTCGCCTTTGTGGATGTTGAAGCCCATCATGGTGACGGCGGCATCGGCTACGGGGGTTTGGTAACGCCCCACCATTTGGTCGCGGTGGGTCATGCCGCCAACGCTGCGGTCGCCGATGGTAATCAGGAAGTTTTTGGCGGCCACGGTGGGCAGGCGCAACACGCGGTAGGCGGCTTCTTTCAGGTCGATATGCCTGCCTGAAAACGGTTTTTCAGACGGCCTCACGGTGTTGTCGCTGCGGGTGGTTTTGGGCGGTTTGCCGAGCAAAACGTTCAGCGGCAAATCGACGGGATTGTTGCCGTACAAATCGTCGCGCACTTGCAGATGGCCGTCGTCGGTGGCGGTGCCGACCACGGCAAACGGGCAGCGTTCGCGCTCGCAGATTTGGCGGAACAAGTCTAAGTGTTCGGGCAAAATTGACAACACATAACGCTCTTGCGCCTCATTACACCAAATCTGCATCGGGCTTAGGCCGTGTTCTTCCAACGGTACGTCGCGCAGTTTGAATATTGCGCCTCGGCCTGCGTCGTTGACCAATTCGGGAAAGGCGTTCGACAAGCCGCCTGCGCCGACATCGTGAATGGCAATAATCGGATTGCCTGCGCCCAACTGCCAGCAGCGGTCAATCACTTCCTGTGCGCGGCGTTCGATTTCGGGGTTGCCGCGCTGTACCGAGTTGAAGTCCAAATCGGCGGCGTTGCTGCCGGTATCCATAGACGAAGCCGCACCGCCACCTAAACCGATGAGCATGCCGGGGCCGCCGAGTTGCACCAATAATGCGCCCTCGGGGATTTGGTCTTTATGGGTTTGCCCTGCCTGAATGTTGCCCAAGCCGCCGGCAATCATAATCGGTTTGTGGTAGCCGCGCATTTGGCCTTCGAACTCTTCTTCAAAGGTGCGGAAATAGCCCAAAAGGTTGGGGCGGCCGAATTCGTTGTTGAACGCCGCGCCCCCGATGGGGCCTTCGATCATGATGTCGAGCGGGCTGCTGATGTGGTCGGGCTTGCCGTAGCCGCCTTCCCACGGTTGTTTGAAATCGGGAATGTTGAGGTTGGACACGGTAAAGCCGGTCAAACCCGCTTTCGGGCGCGCGCCGCGTCCGGTGGCACCTTCGTCGCGGATTTCGCCGCCCGCACCGGTGGCCGCGCCTGCAAAAGGCGCGATGGCGGTGGGGTGGTTGTGGGTTTCCACTTTCATCAAAATATGCGTTTCTTCCTCGCTGAAGCGGTAGCCTTGCTGCTCGTCCGCACGCGGGTAGAATCGCTCGATTTTCGCGCCTTCGATAATGGAGGCGTTGTCTTTATAGGCCACTATGGTGCCTTCGGGGTGGGCGTTGTGGGTGTCGCGAATCATGCCGAACAGCGATTTGGGCTGTTTTTCGCCGTTTAAGATGAAGTCGGCATTGAAGATTTTGTGGCGGCAGTGCTCGGAGTTGGCCTGCGCGAACATCATCAGTTCGACATCGCTGGGGTTGCGCTGCAAGGCTTGGTAGTTTTCCAGCAGATAGTCTATTTCGTCGGGCGACAGCGCCAAGCCCAGTTCGCTATTGGCTTGTATCAAAGCGTCTTTGCCTTTGCCTAAAACGTCAACGGTGGCAAAAGTTTGCGCTTCGGGGTGGGCGAAGAGTTGGGAGGCCGTCTGAAAATCGGGCAACACGCTTTCGGTCATGCGGTCGTGCAAGAGGGCGGCCCATTGCTGTTTTTGCTCGGCGTTCAGTTCGCCTTTCACCCACACCGCCATGCCGCGCTCGATGCGTTCGATTTCGCCCAAACCGCAGTTGTGCGCGATGTCGGTGGCTTTCGATGCCCACGGCGAAATGGTGCCGATGCGCGGGGTGATTAAAAACAAATGCAGGCTGTTTTCGGCTTCGGGTGTTTTTTCAACACGTTCAGCTTCCAACAAAGCCTGCAATTTCGTTGCGGTTTCGTGGTTCAGCGCGGATTCGCTGCTCACAAAATACCAAAATTCGCTGCTTAATTCTGCTTTCGGCAGGCCGGCAGCCGCAGCTTTTTGCAGGAGTTTTTCGACACGGAAATCAGACAGGGCGGTAACGCCGCGCAAAGGCAATACGACAGACATGAATCTAGCTCACACATGCGGTTGGAAATGGGCGTAATTGTACACAAAACCGGCTCCGGCCGCTTGGCTAAATTTCCCTTTTCAGACGGCCTGAAAAGCCCATTGAACCTTGCCGTGCTTTGTGCTAAAACAGGCCGTCTGAAACCATTTCACAGCGAGAAAAAACATGAAAAAAATAGAGGCGATTATCAAGCCGTTCAAACTCGACGACGTGCGCGAAGCGTTAACCGAAATCGGCATCACCGGCATGACCGTTACCGAAGTGAAAGGCTTCGGCCGCCAGAAAGGGCACACCGAAATCTATCGCGGCGCGGAATACGCGGTTGATTTTCTGCCCAAAGTGAAAGTGGAGTTGGTATTGAGCGATGCCGATGTGGAGCGGGCGGTGGAAACCATTATCGAAACCGCGCGTTCGGGCAAAATCGGCGACGGCAAGATTTTTATTCTGCCGGTGGAAGAGGCCATCCGCATCCGCACGGGCGAGCGGTCGGATGCGGCGGTTTAATATAATATGTAATGCAAATTCCGTTTTAGCAAATACAGCATAAGGCCGTCTGAAAATATTTTTTCAGACGGCCTTATGTGTTGGAAAAGGTCGGGTTATTTACACTTTTTATGCCAAACAGCTTTTGTTTTTTGCAGGAATGATGGTTTCGTGATTTTTGAGTATTCTCAAGAACGATGCGGCTTCGCCGTGCCTTTCGGCATTCTTGACAACCCTCAAAAATCCCAAAATGGGTCTGCATGCAAAACACGGAAAGTGTAAACAACGCTAGAATTTCCTACACCTATGGCGGCACGCCTGAACCTTTGCAAAAAACCAACTGATGCAGTACGCAACGCCGAAATGCGCCGCATACGCAGATGCAAAGGTGTCAGCCTGAAAGTTAAAGTGCTATATAATCCGAGCTGTTTGAATTTACTTCGCAGGCCGTCTGAAATGCCTAAAAATCCCGATGCCTTTACCCGATTAATCAATGCCTTGAAAATTCTGCCCAACGTCGGCCCCAAGTCTGCACAGCGTATGGCTTACCAATTGTTGCAGCACAGCCGCGACGGTGCGCAGGAATTGGCAGATGCGTTACAACACGCGTTGAAACAGGTGCATCACTGCAGCCGCTGCAATACGTTTTGCGAAGGCGAGTTGTGCGACATCTGCGCCGATACCGAACGCGACCCGCGCCGCCTGATGATTGTGCACATGCCTGCCGATGTGTCGGGCATGGAAGCGGCCAACTGCCACGACGGCTTGTATTTCGTGCTGATGGGGCAGGTTAATCCGGCGCAGGGCATGGATTTGAGCCATATCGCTTTAGACAAACTGGTCGAGCGGCTGCAAAACAGCGAAGTGGAAGAAATCATCATTGCCACCAATTTCACCGCAGAAGGCGATGCCACGGCTTATGTGCTGTCGGAGCTGTTTAAAAACCTTTCTTATAAGGTCAGCCGTTTGGCGCGCGGGATTCCTTTGGGCGGCGAGCTTGAATACATAGATGCCGGCACTTTGGCGCAGGCGGTTTATGAACGGCGTTTGCTCAAAGAATGATGCGGCACGAGCCGGAAATGCCGTCTGAATTAAAAAATATCCGTTTATAGAGAAAAAGTTACGCTTGGTATAAATAACTTCACAGCCGGCAAAAAACCGCGTATTTTCCGCATGAAATTTTCCCTTTTTTCTTTCTTTTTTCAGACGGTCTCTATCCGCATACAGGCCGTCTGAAAACCAAGAGACGACGATGAGCCTGATTACCGTACTCCGCCCAGCAACGCCCCAAGATTGCGAACACATCTACAATGCCCACCGCTATTCCGTGCAATACACCTGCACCCGCAGCTATAACGATCGGATATTGGCTGTGTGGAGCAAGCTGATCAGTCCTGCGGGATACCTCGATACCATCGCCGATCCCAACAAAGCCTTGTGGGTGGTTGAATACCGCGGCCATATTCAGGGGTTTTTCCAGTTTGATTTTAAAGAAGCCCAATTGGATGCCTTATACGTCCACCCTTTCGTGCACAATCACGGCTTAGGTACGGCGTTGTTGCAGCGGGCCGAAGAGTTGGCCGTGGATGCGGGTTTGAGTTTTATCAAACTGTATGCCTCGTTGAACTCGGTGGCGTTTTACAAGCTCAACGGATACGAATCGCTGGGCGAAGCGGTTTTGCCGCTAAACCGCGAAGTGGCGGTAGAGTGCGAATTGATGAGAAAATATCTTTAAATTTAGAAAGATTGTTTTGCCGGCTAAAAATATCCGCCTATCCGAACGAATCGGGCAGGCGGATATTTTATGGTTTCAGACTTTGCCCAGCTTCACAAAATAAAGGACATAACGGCGAATACGCCCATAATCCACAGCCCCGACAACACCAGCCACATCACGCAATAGCCCATGATGTCGCGTGCCGACAGGCCGGCTACGTCCAGCAGCGGCAAAGCCCAAAAAGGTTGGATCTGGTTGGTCCAAGCATCGCCCCACGCAAACGCCATAATGGTTTGGGGCAAATCGGCTCCCAATGCTTTGGCCGCTTCCACAACTACCGGCCCCTGTATCGCCCATTGGCCGCCGCCGGAAGGAATAAAAATGTTGACCAAACCTGCCGATAAGAAGGTCATCACCGGAAAGTTGGCGGCATCGGATACCGATACGAACCATTGCGCCATCAGGTTGACCAAACCCGAATCGGTCATCATGCCCGCAATGCCGGCATAGAGTGGAAATTGGACGATAATGCCCTGAGTGGAAGATATGGCGGTTTTCGCCGCATCAAGAAAAGCGGCAGGCGAGCGGTGGAGCAGCAATGATGCCGCCAAAAACAGCATGATCACAATATTCAGATTAACGTCGAAACCTTTTTCGGCGAAATGCTTGCCTGCAAACAGCAAAGGCAGCACGGCCAGCAGCAGATTAAACAGATAGCGCTGCTCCAGTTTTTCCGAAAAGAAGAGTGGGCCGGCGTGTTGCGCCGCTTGGGTTTTTTCGGGTGTTTCTTGGTGCGCCTGCGTTACCGAAACAGGCTGTTTGGGCGGCGACACGAAAGCATACATCAACAGCAGCAAAACCAAAATGCCGGCGGAAATAAGCAGATTCCATGAAGAATACAGGGTTTGCGACACCGGTATCACGCCGAGTGTTTCGTGTAAAAAGTGTTTGGGTGTCGCCACCACCAGCGGAATGGCCGAAGAGGGGCCGCGTATGATTTCTGCGCTGTATGCCGCCGCCACCACCAACGGAAAATGCAGCCCCTGCACTTTTCTGCCCATCTCTTTGGCTACCATCGCGCCGACTACCAAGCCGAAGCCCCAGTTCAGATAACATGCGGCAAACGATACCGTACCGGTGAGCATCAGTGCCTGCCGGGGCGTTTTGGCTGCATCGGTGAGCTTGTCTAAAAAACGGTTTACCGCCGGCGTTAATGCCAATATGTATCCCAAAAGCAGCACCAGCACCATCTGCATGCCGAAAGTGAAAAGCTTGGAAAAACCTTTGCCCCAGTAGTCGGCCATGTCAAAAAGGCTGTGGCCGCCTGCGGTAACGCCCGCTACCACAATCAAAGCGGTCAGTATGATGGCGAGTAAAAACGAATCGGGCAGGTAACGCGGCATTATTTTGCTTAAGAAATTGGCAATCATGGTTTCTCTCCTGCGCTGTTGAGGTGTGTTGCGACGGGGCGCATAAGGCAAATAAACTTTATTTCTGCTACGGTGTTGCTGCGCCTTGCTATAGTTAAAACACTTAATTTTAGTAGCATTTCCGTCATACTCGGGCTTGACCCGAGTATCTTGAGTTCCGCTAACTTTAGGAGATACTCGGGTCAAGCCCGAGTATGACGAACGTACTATTTTTAAGTTGAGCCACTATAGTGTCTGCGGCTTGCTGCCCTGTATCCAAAATAAGTTTATTTGCCGTATCTTTATTTCAAACTCTTTAATTTCAGACGGCCTTTGGCGGTTAACGGACGGTTTTGACCGTACGGAAGCCGACATGGCTGATGGCTAAGTCTTTTTCCTGCGGATGGCGGGCGGCGGCACGGTAGCGCATGCAGTAGTTTTCGGCGCATAAAAACGAGCCGCCTTTGATGGTGTAGCTGTTGAACGAATGCTGCATGTGGCCGGAATGAAGCTGGCCGATGCCCATATGGTCGTCGTGGTTGCCCGAAAAAGGCGTGCGCGTGTATTCCCATACGTTGCCGATGGTGTCGAACAGGCCGAAGCCGTTGGCAGGGTAGCAGCCGACGGGAGCGGCATCGGCATGGCCGTCTTTACCGAGGTTTTGGTAGGGAAATTCGCCGTGCCAAGTGTTGGCGTCGATACGCTCGCGGTCGGCGCTGATGTCGCGTTCTTTACTGAAGCCTTTGGCGGCGTATTCCCATTGCTCTTCGGTGGGCAGCTCGCGCCCGACCCATGCGGCGTAGGTTTGGGCATCTTTCAGCGTGATCATGCGCACGGGTTCGTTGGGGCGGATGCTGCGTTGTGCGTCAGGCCCCCACGGCTGTTTCCAGCTGGCACCTTTTACCAGCTTCCACCAGCCCAGCTCGGCCACGGCCTGGGTGGGTTGGATGAACACTGCGGCTTCGCCCTGCTGTTCGGCTTCGGTAACGTAGCCGGTGGCCTCCACAAAACTTTGGAATTGGGCGTTGGTTACTTCGGTGCGGTCTATCCAGAAATCACCGACGGTTCTGCGGCGGTTTTTGAGTGCAAATTCTTCGGGATAATGGTCTTCGCTGCCGATGTCGAAACTGCCGCCTTTGATTTTGACCATACCGGCATAGGGGTCTTGCTGCCATTTTTCGGGCAGGCCGGAATAATTCAGACAGGCATCGGCGTTGCCCAAACCGGCTTTATCAGCGGCGGTATTTACGGCAGCAGCTTTATCCGAAGCAGGCGCATTCTGTGCGGTTTTGGGGGTGTCGGGCGAACAGGCTGCGGTTAGGGCGGCAGCAAGGCAAAGGATGAAACGGGTGTGCAGAGTGTACGGCATGGCGGCTCCTTATTCGTATCGCGGCAAAAAGCAGCGGTTGAGGCCGTCTGAAAAGCAAATGCCTGCCTGAAAGCGGCAGCCGTGTGTTTTGGCTGCCGCCGGGCAAAAGGCTTGAAAAGCGTGACGGCACACTTTAGGCGGTGTTTTCAGACGGCCTGACAGCGTATCGGGTTAACCGCCTGATTTTTTCAGGAAATCGGGTTGGATACATTCGGTGTAGAAGCAGTTCATTTGGCCGTATTTGTAGCGCACGGGTGCTTCCACCACGCCTACGCGGCGGGCATAGCGGTTCCATTCGCCCGCCAGCTCGCGCGTTTTTTGCGGATGGCGTGCGGAGAGATCGGTGCGGAACGACGGGTCGGTTTTACGGTTGTACAACGCCCATTTGCCGGTGCCGTAAGGCGGGGTTTGGTGCAGTGCCGCCCAATCGCCGCGGTAGAGTGCTTTGCGGTTGTTGAACTCCCAGCCCAAAGAGCGTTCGGGCAGCTTCTTGCCGGCGAACACGGGCAGGAACGAGCGGCCTTCCATGGCCAGCAGCTTGTTGCCTTGATACGAGGCGGGGCGTTTGGCTCCGGTCAGCTCCAACACCGTGGGCACGAAGTCGATAACGTGCAGGGTTTCGCTTTGAATCTGCCCGGCCTTGATCTTGCCGGGATAGCGGATAACGGCCGGTACATGGATGCCGCCGTCAGACAAAATGCTCTTGAAATAAGGCAGCGGTGTGGAGGCAACCTGCGCCCATTGCGGCCCCAATGTAACATACGAACCTTTTTTGCCCATGTTGGCCATGCTGTTGTCGAAAGTGCTGTCCACCCATTCCCTGATGCCGTTTTTGTCTTCGGTGGTGCCGAGCGATTCGGGCGTGGCCGATTCGGCGCCGTTGTCCGACATAAACAGAATCAGAGTGTTGTCGAGTTCTCCCGTGGTGTTGAGATAATCAACAACGCGGCCGATGTTGTGGTCGAGGTTATCTACCATCGCCGCGTAAATCTGCATGGCTTTGGTTTGTTCCTGACGCTGCGCCTCGGTGAGGCGGTTCCAAGACGAAAACACGCCTTCCAGCGGATTGTTGATCTGCGTTCCGGCCGGCATCACGCCTTTTTCAATCATGCGTGCAAGACGCTGTTTGCGTACCGCATCGTATCCTTCGCGGTAATGGTTGCGGTATTTTTCCAAAAACGCATCGGGTGCCTGCAACGGCCAATGCGGTGCGGTAAACGCGAGATAACCGAAGAACGGCTGGCCGGGTTTGCGGTCGTTTTTCAGGTAGGAAATCATCCTGTCGGTAAAGAAATCGCTTGAGAATTTAAAGTCGGCGGGCAGTACGGTTTCTTTGCCGTCTTCAAAATAACGGGCTTTGTAATTGCCGGGGAACATCTGGCTGGCATCCATATGCGCCGCCCCGCCCGGCATCAGGGTAAACGAACGGTCGAAGCCGCGGGCTTTGGGGTGGCTGTCGTCGGTTGCGCCCAAATGCCATTTTCCGGTAACAAACGAAGCATAGCCGTGGTTTTTCAGAATTTCGGCAACCGTCATCACTCTGCCGTTCAGACGGCCTTCATAACCGGGTTTGCCTTTTTGCTCGGGCTGGAGGTATTCGGCCATCGTGCCGAAACCCGCCTGATGGTGGTCGTTGCCGGTGAGCAGCATCGAGCGGGTTACCGAACAGGTGGGGCCGGTGTAGAAATTGTTTAATACCGCGCCTTCTTTGGCGAGACGGTTGATGTTGGGCGTGGAAATTTCGCCGCCGAAAGGTTCGGTGTCGGAAAAGCCCAAATCGTCTGCCACGATAACCAGCACGTTGGGCGGCTGTTGGGCGGCAGGTTTGGCCGTGGCCGCAGATGTGCACAGCATGGCCGGCACGGATAAGGCCAAAATGATGGGTTTGATGTTCATGTTGTTTCTCCTCTGTGAAAAACAGGCCGTCTGAAAAAGTTATTTTTTAGTTGTTTATTGTTTATGATGTTTTGTGGTGTTGTGCGGTTGAGTGCGTTTGTTTGATGCTTGAAACGGGTTAACTTCGGGTATGGAAAACGTGTTGATTCAGTTATAGCGTGTGCGTCATAACAGGGTTTGCCCCGGATATGACCTAAAATGGTATGACTGTAAATAAAGATAAAAATTCAAATAGTTAACGGTGAGTTTTAGGTTTGGCCGTGGGAAAGATAAACGGCTTGCTCGTCTTCCGATACGCTTTCCTGTATCAGAGAATGGTTTTTACAGGGGCCGTCCACGCACAGGCCGGTTTCGATATCGAACATGGCCGAATGGTGCGCGCACATGATGTAGCGGTTTTGGTAAGTGAAAAAACGGCCTTGGGCATTGTCGAGCTGGATGGAAAAATGCGGGCACACGTTGCGGTAGGCAAAGCAGCGCCCGTCTTTCCTGATCAGCACGATGGTGATGTTCTGTTCAACGGGGTGGGGTACTTTGAACACCCCGCCGTTTTCGTCCAGCTCGGTCTGGCGGCAGAGAAAGGTTTTATCGCTCACGGCTCTCGTCTCCCGTTAGGATGAAATCGTATTCAATCAGCCGGTAATCTGTGTTCAGGCCGTAGCGTTCGCGGCTGGTGTCGTCGGCTTTTTCTTCGCTGTAACGTACAATCAGGCGGTCTTTCACGCCGAACACGGCATCGTTTTGCAGATATTCGTCGCCTTCGAGAAACAGGTGGGTAACCAAGCCTTGAAAACCGTCGGCCTCGATTTTGAAATGGATGTGCGCCGGCCGCCAAACGCTGCGCTTGGCATAAGCCATCAGCTTGCCCACCGTGCCGTCGTCGGGAATCGGGTAACTTACCGGCAAAATGGTTTGGAAGGCATAGCTGCCGTCTTCTTGGCTGAGAAACACGCCGCGGAGGTTGTCGGTGCTTTGGTGCGGGTCTTGACCGGAATACATGCCGTTTTCGGCGGTTTGCCAAACATCGATGCGCGCGCCCGCAACCGGATTGCCTTCGATGTCGGTGATTTTGCCGCGCACCAATAAAGGCGGAGCCGCCGCATCATCGGAAATGATGCTGCTGCCGAACGGCCTTATCGGCATATTGTCGATAAAGAACGGGCCGAACACGGTGGAAGGCGTTTGCACTTCGTTTTTTTCGTGCAGAATCTGATCGATCAGCATCGACACGCCCAATACGTCCGACAGCAAAATGTATTCCTGACGCTGCTCGTGGCAGAGCTTGCCGGTGTCGGTTAAGAAGCGGATGGCCTGCTCCCATTCCTGTTCGCTCGGTTCGGTTTCGCGCACATATTCGTGCAGTTTTTTGATGAAAGTGGTAATGAGAAAACGGTGCCGCTCGTTTTCGATGTTTTGAAAACTGCGGATAACCTGTTCGGTCAGATTCATGCGTTCCTCCTTGGTAGCTTATTGTTTTGTTTATTTTATTAGTAGGCCGAAGGGATGCCCAAGCCGCCGAAAGCGGCCTCGGGCAGGATGGAGGCCGTCTGAAAACAGTATTCAGGCGGGCGGCCGGCCTTCATGGGCTTTTTTCAATAAGTCGAGCAGCTCGTCGTAAACATACGGGCGCGGGTTGTAATAGGGGCTGTCGCACACGATACGGGCAACTTCTTCGGCTCCGTGTTCGGGAAAGCCGATGTCTTTCAAGGCCATCGGAATGCCTAAAGACTGGTTGAGGCGGTAAAGCTCGGAGCCGCATGCTTGCGGGTCGGCGATATCCAAAGCCGAAGCCAGACGAGCCATTGCTTCATCGTCGGCTGAGCGGTTGTAATGCACCGAATAAGGCAGCATGATGGCATGGGCTTGGGCGTGGGGCAGATTGAACGTGCCGCCTAAGGTATGGCAGATTTTGTGGTGTACCGCCATGCCGACCGAACCCAAACAGATGCCCGCCAGCCATGCGCCGTAAAACGCCTGTTCGCGCGCCGTTTCGTCTTGAGGGTTTTGAACGATTTTAGGAAGCGCGTTTTTCAGAGAACGCACCGATTCTTCGGCCATCATGCTGATAATCGGGTTTTTGTTTTCCGCATAAAGGGCTTCAACCGCGTGAGCCATCGCATTCATGCCCGATGCGGCAGATATGGCGGCAGGCAGGGTAAAGGTCAGCTCGGGGTCGTAAATCACGGCTTTGGGCAAAACGCGGATATCTTTGCCGGTGGTTTTGCGGCCGTTGTCGGTCAGGCCGTAAACCGTGGTCATTTCGCTGCCTGCGTAAGTGGTCGGTACGGCCACTATGGGCACGCCCAGCTCCAAAGCCACGGCTTTGGCCAAGCCGATGGTGGAACCGCCGCCCAGCGCGATACAGCAGTCGATTTGGTTTTCGCGCACATAGGCCGAGGCTTTTTGAGCCACTTCCACCGGAACGTGCATCACGGCATGGGGGTAAACACCGGCGGCAATCTCGCCCAATGTTCCGGCCAGTTTTTCACCGGCGCTTTTTTGGTCGGGCGTGGTCATCACCAGCACATTACGGTAGCCGTAGCGGTCTAATATGCCGCGCAGTTCGCTGATGCGTCCTTTGCCGAAATACACATCCAGCGGCAAGGCTTGGTAATGGAAACGGTTCATAACAATTCCTTTGTATTCATGATATGCAGCTAAATCGCTTCACTTAATCGATTAAGTTGTGTCGCGCCGGTTCAGACAGGCATAAGCGGCGGGTAAGTGAAGTGTGATCCTGCTCTTGGAGGCAGTGTGGATATGAGGCAAGTGCGGCGGGCGGCTACCTGAAAGGGATTAGACTTGCCGCCCGAACGCTTTGCCTGCTTACTTGCGTCTGTCGAAGTGCGGCGGAATTTGGGCATCCACATTCACCCACACCGATTTGGCTTCGGTGTAGTCGTGAATGGCTTCAAAGCCCATTTCGCGACCGTATCCCGATTTGCCTACGCCGCCGAAGGGGCTGCCGGGATTAACGCGTTTGTAGCTGTTGATCCAGCACATGCCTGCGCGTATCTTGCGGGCAAACAAATGTGCGCGTTGCAGGTTTTTCGTCCACAAGCCGCTGCCTAAGCCGTATTCGGTGCCGTTGGCGATTTCCAAAGCTTCTTCGTCGTTTTTGAAGCGCAGCACGGTAACAAACGGGCCGAACACTTCTTCTTGCGCCACGCGGTCGGTAGGTTTGGCTTCCACCACGGTGGGCAAAACGTAGTAGCCGTTTTTCAACGCGGCATCTTCGGGTGCTTTGCCGCCGGTTAGGATTTTCCCGCCCTGTTTGGTGGCGATTTCGGCATAGGAAAGCACTTTGTTGCGGTGCGATTCGGAAGTGAGCGGGCCCATTTCGGTTTCGGGGTTAAGCGGGTCGCCCAAGCGGATGGATTCGGCCAATTTCACGAATTTTTCCAAAAACTCGTCGGCGATGGATTCGTGCAGCATCAAGCGGGAACCGGCGATACAGGCTTGGCCTTGGTTGTGGAAAATCGCCCATGCCGAGCCGTTAACGGCAGCATCGATGTCGGCATCTTCAAACACGATGTTGGCACCTTTTCCGCCCAATTCCAGTTGCAGGCGTTTCAGGTTGCCGGCAGAGGCACGCACGATGCTTTGGCCGGTTTGGGTGGAGCCGGTAAAGGCCACTTTGGCGATGTCTTCATGGTCGGCAATGCGTTGTCCGGCGGTGTTGCCGTATCCTGCAACAATATTGACCACGCCGTCGGGGAAGCCTGCTTTCTGAATCAGTTCGGCAATTTTCAATGTGGAGAGCGGGGTGAGTTCAGAAGGTTTCATCACTACGGTGTTGCCCGCAGCCAAGGCCGGGCCGAGTTTCCATGAGGTAAACATCAGCGGGAAGTTCCAAGGTACGATTTGGCCGACTACGCCCACAGGCTCGCGCACAACGTAGTTCAAAAAGCCTTGTTCGACAGGAATAACCGAGCCTTGGATTTTGTCGGCCATGCCGCCGAAGTATCGGAAGCAGGCTGCGGTACGGGGAACGTCCAAACGGCGCGAATCGCGGATTGGATGGCCTGTATCGAGCGATTCGATTTGCGCCAATTCTTCGGCATGTTCTTCAATCAGGTCGGCCAGTTTCAACAGCAACCGTCCGCGCTCGGCGGCAGGTGTGGCTGCCCATGCGGGGAAGGCTTTTTTGGCGGCGGCCACGGCAATATCCACATCTTCCGCTTCGGCGGCGGCGATTTTGGTGATCAATTCGCCGTTGGCAGGATTGAGCACATCAATGGTGCCGCCTTTTTGAGCGGGAACGAATTTGCCGTTGATAAATAATTCTGTATTCATTTAACAAGCCTTTCTTTGTTTTAAATGAAGAGTGGTTTTGTGTCCGGTGTGTTTACATGCGTTTCCGGCAGGTTGCACCGAATAGCGCCGCTCTTTTTTAAAAGCTGGGCGTGGTGCGGTGCTTATCCGGAAAAGCCGGTGCGCTCGCGTCCGGCTTTTTCCTTTTTCTCTATGATGGATTCGGGCTTAAAAAGCAACCGGATAAGGGGGCAATTCGCCTGATTCGTATTTTTGCGGCAGGTTGGGCGTAGCGTTTTCCCAAACCAGCAACATAGAACGTTTGGTCGAATAACCTTGGTGGCGGATATTGGCAGGCATGGCTGCAATGTCGCCTGCTTTCATAATCAGGCGGGCAATCGGTTTGCCGTCGTTTTTATCGGCGATATCCCAAGTGATTTCGTCGGAAAGCTGTAAAAACCACTCTACGCGGTCGTTACCGTGGAAAATCGGCAGAATGTATTCTTCGGTGGTCGGGCAGAAGAGGCTTTCTTTACATACCGAAGTAACCGAAGGGTTCCAAGTAACATCCGAGCGGGAAAGGTATTTGAACAGGTTGAAACCGCCCAATTGGCCTTCAAAGCCGGGTTCGCAATGGATTTCGGGTTCGTCTTGAACCACGTCTTGGAATTGGCGGTTTACCGGCAGATCGTCGCGCAACGGAGAATCGTCGGGCAGGCTGGGCATACGCTTGGTGGCAATACGGTAACGGTCGATGGCCGCTTCGTTGTTGCCTTCTTTGCGTCCGAATGCGCTGCCTGTTTCTTCGGGGGCGGCAAACGGGTCGAAGCTTTCGTTAACCCAGTCGTGCAGGATGGCTTTAAAAGTGGCCATAATCAGCGGGGTTTCGAAGTTTTCGATGTAATCCACACCGGCTTCTTTCAATACGCCGTTAAATGTGCCTGCATAAAGGTCTACGCTGCCGTAGTGGTTGCGGGTGCCGATAACGTCGTCAAAGTTTACCCAGCCGTAGAAAAAGCCCCAAGCCACATCGCGCATCAAAGCACGCAGGAATGCATCTGCCGACATCAGGTGCGAATGGGTTTCGCCTTTTACGCTCCAAGTGATTTTGGCAAAGTATTCGTCACGCTCGAAAGTGAATTGACCCAAGCGGAATGTGCGGTAGCCGGTCAGCTCGTCGCGCTCGCCTGCCTGCACGCCGGCAGCCAGAAATTCTTCAAATTTTTTATCCATGTTTTTTCTCCTTCCGGGTGGGTTTATTGAATGCAGATGCTGTGCCATTTTTCGACCGATAGCGGGCCTTTGATGGTTTGGATTAAGATCACGCCGGGTTTGGCGGCTTCGAAACGGTAGGCGCTGCCGGCGGGCAAGATGGCCTGATGACCCTGCTTCAGAATGGCGTGTCCCATTTTTTTGCCTTGCGGGTTATCGCCGGCCAAGCGGGTGCCTTCTTCGGCTTCGTCAACCAAGGGCTGGTCGAGCTTGATATAATCAACGCGGATTTCGCCGTCCATCACAATCACGAATTCATCGTGCGAGGCGGTAAACCAAGGCGACGTACCTTCTGCTTTCAATGATTCGATAACGAATTTCAAATTCATGCCGACTACGCTTTTTTCGTAGGGGGCGGATTGCGAGGCAACTTCAAAAATATTGGAAAAAGCATAATTGCTTGCTTCTCCGCTGATCAGTTGGATAGAACCTTTTTCGTAATCGTTCAAACTGCCGAATCGGGTTGCTTTCGCTTGATTATTCTCCATGGCTGTATCTCCAGTTAGTTTGATTTCATTTCTGCATCAATGCGCTAATGCAGTTGGATGTCAAAATACAATGAAACCCGGCAAACAACAATTCGGCAATTGCCGACATGACTGTTCGTTAAATGAAAGCAATCTCAGAACAATGCGCAGCGGTAAACATTCGTTAGGCCGTCTGAAAACAGATTCAAATCTGTTCGCAAACAGTTATTATTTTGACTGTCGGAAACATATATTTCAGTATTGCTTGTGTGTGCATATAGTCAGTCCACTTAACTTTTATTATGGCGTTTACTATGGCGTTGCTGAGCCTTGGCTAAAAGAGAACGATGGTGTAAGCCGCTGAAACGGTAATGGAATCGGTTTCGTACTCCCTGTGCCGGCTTCGGCTTGCTGCCCTGTATTAAAATTAAGTGGATTGACTGTAAATATAAAAAACCGCTCCCGAAAATCGGGAGCGGTTTTTTATGTTTATGTGAAATGCGTTGGCGGCAGATATCATGCGCGGTATTGCACAGTATCTTGACCGCTGCCTTTTTGAATAAACTCGATTTTGTAGCCGTCGGGATCTTCAACAAAAGCAATCACCGTCGTGCCGTGCTTCATGGGGCCGGCCTCGCGGGTTACTTTGCCGCCTTTGGCACGCACCGCATCGCAAGCGGCGTAAGCGTCTTCAACTTCAATGGCGATATGGCCGTAGGCATTGCCCAAATCGTAGCTTTCGGTATCCCAGTTGTGGGTAAGCTCAAGCACGGTGGTGTCGGATTCTTCGCCGTAGCCCACAAAGGCCAAAGTGAATTTACCGTCGGGATAGTCTTTTTTGCGTAAGAGTTTCATGCCTAAAACGTCTTGATAAAATGCTAACGATTTGTCGAGGTTGCCGACGCGCAGCATGGTGTGGAGCATTCTCATGGTGGTTCCTTGGTATAAGAGAGAAACCGCAGATGCGGCAAGAATGTCTATTTTAACATAAGCCTGTTTTATCCCGCTGGCAGCAACGGTTTGATATGTATCGGAATAGCGTTTTTTTCAGACGGCCTGTGTGTTTGAAGCACCGTAAATTGTTAACATTTTGATATTGTGTTTGCGCTTGAAATTCGTTATAAAGTGGCTGCTAATTTATATTTAATCGTATTTTTAATGTGACTAACGTGTTTATGAGGAAAATGAGATGAGGATTGGTATTCCGAAGGAATCTCTGCCCGGTGAAACCCGTGTGGCGTGTACCCCTTCAACCGTAACCCAGTTGCAGAAACTGGGTTTCGAAGTTGTGGTGGAGCGCGGCGCAGGTTTGGCGGCGAGTTTGGATGATGCGGCATACGAAGCAGCAGGTGCGGTTGTGGCCGATGCGGCGGAAGTTTGGTCTAGCCCGTTGATTTATAAAGTCAACGCACCTTCTGAAAGCGAAGCAGGCCGTCTGAACGCGGGGCAAACGCTGGTAAGCTTCTTATGGCCGGCACAAAATCCCGAGTTGGTGCAAAAGCTCACTGATCAAAAAGTGAACGTGCTGGCGATGGATATGGTGCCGCGTATTTCGCGCGCGCAGGCATTGGATGCGCTGTCGTCTATGGCGAACATCAGCGGCTATCGTGCCGTAATTGAAGCGGCGAATGCGTTCGGCCGTTTCTTTACCGGCCAGATTACCGCTGCGGGCAAAGTGCCGCCGGCGCAAGTGCTGGTGATTGGTGCGGGCGTGGCCGGTTTGGCGGCGATTGGTACGGCAAACTCGTTGGGCGCGGTGGTTAAAGCATTTGATACCCGTTTGGAAGTGGCCGAACAAATCGAATCAATGGGCGGCCAATTCCTCAAGCTCGATTTCCCGCAAGAAGCGGGCGGCAGCGGCGACGGTTACGCCAAAGTGATGAGTGAAGAGTTTATCGCGGCGGAAATGAAACTGTTTGCCGAGCAAGCCCGACAAGTGGACATCATCATCACGACGGCGGCCATTCCGGGCAAACCTGCGCCCAAGCTGATTACCAAAGAAATGGTGGAAAGCATGAAGTCGGGTTCGGTGATTGTCGATTTGGCTGCGGCTACCGGCGGCAACTGCGAATTGACCAAACCGGGCGAGCTGTTCGTTAGCGATAACGGCGTGAAAATCATCGGCTATACCGATATGGCCAACCGTTTGGCCGGCCAGTCTTCACAGCTTTACGCCACCAACCTCGTGAACCTGAGCAAGCTGTTAAGCCCGAATAAAGACGGTGAAATTGCGCTTGATTTCGAAGATGTGATTATCCGCAACATGACCGTTACACGCGACGGCGAAATCACTTTCCCGCCGCCTGCGATTCAAGTGTCTGCCGCGCCGCAACAGCAAGCGCAAGCCGCACCTGTGTCGAAACCCGAGCCGAAACCCGTTCCGACATGGAAAAAACTGGCTCCGGCGGTGATCGGTGCGGTGTTGGTATTGTGGATGGGTGCCGTTGCTCCGGCCGAGTTCTTAAACCACTTTATCGTGTTCGTGCTGGCCTGCGTGATTGGCTATTACGTGGTGTGGAACGTGAGCCATTCGCTGCACACGCCGCTGATGTCGGTAACCAATGCCATTTCCGGCATTATCGTAGTGGGCGCATTGCTGCAAATCGGGCAGGGCAACGGCGTGGTGTCGTTTCTCGCCTTTATTGCCGTGCTGATTGCCAGCATCAATATCTTCGGCGGTTTCTACGTTACCCGCCGCATGTTGAATATGTTCCGTAAAGGTTAAGGAGGCGAGAATGTCACAAGGATTAGTTACTGCGGCATATATCGTCGCCGCAATCTTATTTATTTTTTCAT
The DNA here is from genome assembly GCF_022870885.1 of Neisseria dumasiana. Classification (NCBI taxonomy): domain Bacteria; kingdom Pseudomonadati; phylum Pseudomonadota; class Betaproteobacteria; order Neisseriales; family Neisseriaceae; genus Neisseria; species Neisseria dumasiana. The sequence goes on from NZ_CP091509.1 coordinate 1,049,852, forward strand.
TGGCCGGCCTGTCGAAACAGGAAACCGCCAAAAACGGCTGCTATTACGGCATTGCCGGTATGGTGATTGCTTTATTTGCCACCGTGTTCAGCGAACAAACCGCAGGCTTGGGTTGGATCATCATCGCTATGGCCATCGGTGCGGCCATTGGTATTTACAAAGCCCAAAAAGTGGAAATGACCGAAATGCCCGAATTGATTGCCTTGCTGCACAGCTTCGTGGGTTTGGCTGCCGTGTTGGTGGGCTTCAACAGCTTTATCGAACCGGGTAATGTATCTTCCGATATGCACACCATTCATTTGGTGGAAGTGTTTCTCGGCATTTTCATCGGTGCCGTAACCTTTACCGGTTCGATTGTGGCGTTCGGCAAACTGAACGGCAAACTCAGCAGCGCGCCCTTGCAACTGCCTCACAAACACAAGCTGAATCTGGCTGCTTTGGTGGTGTCGTTTATCTTGATGCTGGTGTTCGTATCGGCTGATGGCAGCTGGTTCGCCCTGATTCTGATGACCGCTATTGCACTCGCGTTCGGCTGGCATTTGGTGGCTTCCATCGGCGGTGCTGATATGCCGGTGGTGGTTTCCATGCTCAACTCGTATTCGGGCTGGGCGGCTGCCGCAGCGGGCTTTATGCTTGCCAACGACTTGCTGATTGTTACCGGCGCGTTGGTCGGCTCAAGCGGTGCGATTTTGTCTTACATCATGTGTAAAGCCATGAACCGCTCGTTCATTTCCGTGATTGCCGGCGGCTTCGGCACCGACGGTTCTTCCACAGCAGCAGGCGGAGAAGAAATCGGCGAATACCGCGAAGTGAAACCCGCCGAAGTGGCCGAAATGCTCAAAGGTGCAAACTCAGTGATCATCACGCCCGGATACGGTATGGCCGTTGCCCAAGCGCAATACCCGGTTGCCGAAATCACCGACTTACTGCGCAAACAAGGCGTGGAAGTGCGCTTCGGTATCCACCCCGTAGCAGGCCGTCTGCCCGGACACATGAACGTATTGCTGGCCGAAGCCAAAGTGCCTTACGACATCGTGTTGGAAATGGATGAAATCAACGACGATTTCCCCGAAACTGATGTGGTGCTGGTGATCGGCGCGAACGACACCGTGAACCCCGCCGCTCAAACCGACCCGAACAGCCCGATTGCCGGTATGCCGGTATTGGAAGTGTGGAAAGCCAAAGAAGTGGTGGTGTTCAAACGCTCGATGAATACGGGCTATGCCGGCGTACAAAACCCGCTGTTCTTCAATGAAAACAGCGTGATGTGCTTCGGCGATGCGAAAGCGACTGTGGACGAGATTCTGGCGGAATTGAAGAAATAAGGCCGTCTGAAAAATAAAATGCCTGTCTGAACAATTTCAGACAGGCATTTTATTTTTCAGACGGCCTTCATGAAGCGCATGAATCAAGAAGTTGATTGACTCTACACTTGCCATCAGCAAAGCCGGCCGGGTGGTTGCTTACTTCTATTCTTTGACCCGAATCGCCATCAAGGTATGCAGTCTGCGGTTGTCGGCGCGGGCAACGGTGAATTGCAGCGGGCCGATAACCACTTTTTCGCCGCGCACGGGCAGGTGGCCGATTTCCTGAATCACCAAGCCGCCGATGGTGTCGACTTCTTCGTTGCTGTAATCGGTGCCGAAATATTCGTTGATGTCTTCTATTTCGGTGATGGCGTTGATGCGGTAGCGTTCGGCGGAAACGGGAAAGATGTTGTCGGCGCTTTCGTCTTCGTCGAATTCGTCTTCGATGTCGCCGATAATCTGTTCGATGATGTCTTCAAACGTTACCAAGCCGGAAATGCCGCCGTATTCATCAACCACGATGGCCATGTGGTTGCGCTGCTCGCGAAATTCTTTAAGCAGGGTATTGAGCGATTTGCCTTCGGGCACAAACACGGCGGGGCGCAAGATGGTTTGAAGGTTGAACTGCTCGGGGTTGAGTGCGTATTTGAGCAGGTCTTTGGCGTGGAGGATGCCGAGCACGTTGTCTTTGTCTTCGCCGATAACGGGAAAGCGCGAGCGGGCGGTTTCGATGATGTAGGGAATGATGCGCTCCATGCTTTCGTCGGCTTTGATCACGTCCATCTGGCTGCGGGTGATCATGGCATCGCGCACTTCGAGTTCGGCGAAGTCGAGCATTTTTTCGAGCCGCAGCAGGGTTTCGCTGTCGAATACTTCCTGCTCGTGCGCTTGGCGCAGCAGGGCGACCACGTCTTCGGCGGAATCGGGGGCATCGCCCGAAATGCGGGCGATAAGGCGTTCAAAAAAAGTGGGTTTCGACTGGCTGTCGTCCATGTCTATGTTCATCCTAAGCGTATGGGTTGGGGTATCCTAACTGATTGAGCAGTCGGGTTTCAAGAGGTTCCATGATTTCGGCTTCGTTCTCTTCGATGTGGTCGTAACCCATCAGGTGCAGCGTGCCGTGTATGGTGAGGTGGGCGAAGTGCTGCGCGGGCGTTTTGTCTTGTTCTGCGGCTTCTTTCAGCACCACTTGCGGGCAGATGATCAAATCGCCGTAGAGGCCGTCTGAAAGTTGGTCGGGCATGATTTCGCCTTCGTTGAGGGCGAAACTCAATACGTTGGTGGCGTAGTCTTTGTCTCGGTAGTCGCGGTTGTAGGCGCGGGCGGGTTCTTCGTCGAGCAATATGATGCTGATGTCGGCGCGGCGGTATTCGTTTTTGAGCGCGTGCCATGCCCAGCGGTAGAAATCTTGTTCGGACGGCAGGCCGGAAAGGCTGCTTTGGTTGTCGAAATGCAGGGTAAAACGCTGTTGTTGCAGCTTGATAAAAGGGAATGTTTTGGCGCGTTTCATAAATCGTTGCGGGAATGTGGTTCAGGCTGAAATATAGCATAAGGCCGTCTGAAAAACATGATAGACTTGCGCGGTTAGTGTGACGTACCGCAAATATATTTTTATGACTCCGAAAAAACTTGTAATCGCCAGCCGCGAAAGTGCGCTGGCCATGTGGCAGGCCGAGCATATTCAAGGCCGTCTGAAACAGCTTTATCCCGAATGCGATGTGAGCATTTTGGGCATGACTACGCGCGGCGATCAGATTCTCGACAAAACGCTCTCGAAAATCGGCGGCAAGGGTTTGTTTATCAAAGAGTTGGAGCAAGCCCTGCAAGACGGCCGCGCTGATTTGGCGGTGCATTCGATTAAAGATGTGCCGATGGTGCTGCCCGAAGGGTTTACGTTGGCGGCAATCGGCGAGCGGGCCAACCCGTTTGATGCGTTCGTGTCTAACCAATATGCGCGTTTGGAAGAGCTGCCCGAAGGGGCGGTGGTGGGCACATCGAGCCTGCGCCGCGAAGCGCAGCTGCGTGCCCGCTATCCGCATTTGAACATTAAGCCGTTGCGCGGCAATGTGCAAACCCGTTTGGCCAAGCTGGATAACGGCGATTACGATGCCATTATCCTTGCCGCCGCCGGTTTGCAGCGTTTGGAGCTGGACGAGCGCATCCGCCTGATTATGTCGCCGTTCGACAGCCTGCCTGCCGCGGGGCAGGGCGCATTGGGTATCGAAATTGCCGCCCACCGCTATGATTTACTGGAAGTGTTGAACCCGCTGAACCACGCCGTTACCAATGCCTGCGTAACCGCCGAACGTGCGCTTGCCCGCGCGTTAGACGGCAGTTGCCAAGTGCCGTTGGCGGCTTATTGCACCGAAGAAAACGGCCTCTTGACCTTGCGCGGTTTGGTCGGCCACCCCGACGGTTCGGTGATTTTGCAGGCCGAAGCCCAAGCGCCCGTGGCCTATGCCGATTCGCTCGGCCGTGCCGTTGCCAAGAAATTGGCGGACGACGGTGCGGTAGAGCTGATTCAGGCGATTTTGAGCGAACAAACCGCCTAAACGCGAATCCAATAAACGGCACCGCACCATTTGCCCCGCCGGTTGGCGTGCGGATGCTGTTTCAAAACTGAAACCTGAGGCCGTCTGAACATTCTTCTGCTGACATTCTTTTCAGACGGCCTGAGAGCCTGTTCAAAGTTTTTTGTGAAGCGGTTTTTGTATTGAAAATATTCTGAATAAGCTCAAAAGGGACAAGGAATACCTGCCATGCCGCACGACCATCACCATGCCCACAGCCACACCGCCAATAAAAAAGTATTGGCGGTGTCGTTTGCCGTTATCACGTCTTTTATGGTGGTGGAAGCAGTCGGCGGCTGGCTCACCAACTCGCTGGCGTTGTTGTCGGACGCAGGGCATATGTTCAGCGACGCTTTCTCGCTCGGCATCGCCTTGCTGGCGTTCAAACTGAGTGAAAAAGCCACCACTTTCGACAAAACGTTCGGCTATAAACGCTTTGAAATTTTAACGGCCGCGTTTAACGGCATCACTCTGATAGTGATTGCCGCGATGATATTTTACGAAGCCGTCGAACGCTTCCGCCAGCCGCCGGAAATCGCCACCACCGGCATGCTGGTGATCAGTATCATCGGGCTGCTGGTTAATCTGTTTGTCGCATGGTATATGCTGCGCGGCAGCGACACCGAAGGCAATATCAACATGCGCGGAGCTTATCTGCATGTGTTGAGCGACTTGTTCGGTTCGTTCGGCGCGATAGCCGCCGCCGTGCTGATGATGGCGTTCGGCTGGAAATGGGCCGACCCGCTCGCCAGCGTTTTGGTGGCTGCTTTGGTCGGCCGCAGCGGTTGGCAGGTGTTCCGCAAAACCCTGCACATTTTAATGGAAGGCACGCCCGATAATGTCGATGTCGGGTTATTGCTTGAAACCATCCGCCAAACCGAAGGCGTACAGTCGGTGCATGATTTGCATGTGTGGATGATTACCAGCAACATCAATGCCTTATCGTGCCATGTGGTTGTGGACGGCAGTTTGAGCGTTGCCGAAGCCGAGCAAATCGTTTACCGCATCGAACATGCGCTGGCGCATCAAAATATCCAGCATACCACCGTGCAAATCGAAAGCAGCCGGCATCCGCACGAAGACAGCGTATTGTGCTCGATTCATCCGGACGATCATGAAACGCACGGCCATCATCATGCACATTAAATCTGCTAGAATTGAGGCCGTCTGAAACCTGCTTAACCTCTTTTCAGACGGCCTCAACGCATAGAAAACCGTTACCCATCATCATTAAGGACTCCCATGACCGAAGCCGTATTGTTCGACTTGGACGGCACCCTTGCCGACACCGCACTCGATTTGGGCGGCGCACTCAACACCTTGCTGCGCCGCCACAATTTACCTGAAAAAAGCATGGCAGAAATCCGCCCCGTCGCCAGCCACGGCGCAAGCGGCCTGATTTTGATGGGCGCAGGCATCGGCAAAGACCATCCCGAACATTCCTGCTGGCGGCAGGAATATCTGGCCGAATACGAACGCTGCTTCAACCATGAAACCGTGTTGTTCGACGGTATCGACCGATTGATTGCCGAACTCGATAAACGCGGCATCAAATGGGGCATCATCACCAACAAGCCGCACACCTTTACCCACCGTCTCGTGCCTAAACTCGGCTTCAGCATCGCACCTGCCGTAGTTGTCAGCGGCGATACCTGCGGCGAAGCCAAACCCAGCACCAAACCGATGTTTTACGCCTGCGAACAAATCGGCGTAAAACCCGAAAACTGTATCTATGTAGGCGATGCCGAGCGCGACATGCAGGCAGGCAGAAATGCCGGCATGAAAACCGTATTGGCAAACTGGGGCTATATCGCTGCCGAAGACAAAACCGAAGAATGGCCGCATGATGCGCGTATTGATACGCCGCTGGAATTGTTGGCGCATCTTTGAGCGGTGTAGGCTCAATCCTATTTCCCCAATAACCTAACGCCTGTTTGAAAACCTATTCAAACAGGCGTTGGTTTCATTCTCATCAAATCTCTATCGAGGCTGGCTCAGATTCCGTTAAGCAAAGCGTAAATAATTTCTTCATAAGAAATTATTTACGCTTTGTTTAATTGTAACGTGCTCCTCCAAACAGTTGAAAAAGCTGCTAAATGATGATTGATGCCGTCTGAAACGCTTATTGTTTCAGACGGCCTTTTATCATATGCAAATGGAAAATAAATATCCGTTCTGTTATATTTCTAAAGCATAATTTCCCTTTGTACACACCGCTTTGGAACACCCGCGATGACCCAAACCCAATCCTACCAGCTCAGCTTCTCCCGCTTCACTCCCTCTCTCTCCGTCGTCTCTTTCACCGCCACCGAAGCCTTAAACACAGCCTACCGTCTCGACATCGAACTCACTTCTGCCGATGCCGACCTACCACTGTCGTCGTACATCAACCAAGCGGCCAAGTTTACGGTGACGCCGGTAAGCTCTGATGTGTTGGGACTGATTGAGGGAATGATCGCCCCCCAGGCGTTGAAGGAATGGAGCGGTATCATCACTTCGTGTGAGAAGCTGTCGGTATCGGCGGACGAGACCCGTTACCGCATGGTATTGGAACCCCGCATCGCCGCATTGAAGCATCACCGCACTTCGCGTCTGTTTCAAAACCAAAACATCCCCGACATTATTTCGTCGCTGCTGAAACACCACGGCTTCTCCGGCGTTGATTTCCGTTTCAATACCTCACGCGAATACGGTGTGCGCGAGTATGTGACCCAGTATCAGGAAAGCGACTTCGCCTTTCTCAACCGGCTGTGCGAAGAAGAAGGCATCTGGTACGCCTTCGAGCAGAATGCCCAATATGGCGATGTGGCGGTATTCGGTGACGATACCGCCCATTATTTTCGCGGTAATACCTTTCCCTATCCCTACCGCCCCCACGGCGGATTGGAGAGCGTCGGAGCCGAAGCGGTGTTCGCCTTACAGGTAAAACACAACCCCATCCTCGAATCCATCCGCGTCGGCGACTACAACTACCGCGATGCCGATACCGATTTGTCGTCCCAAGTAACAGCTAAAGATAAGGAAAGCGACAGCAGCGTCTTACTCGGCAGCGACAGCCATTGGGGTTTGCATCAAAAGACACCCGCAGAAGCCCAACTTCAGACGGCCTTACTGCAACAATTGAACCACAGCCGCCGTATTGTTGCCTCCGGCAGCGGCAACATCACCGCCCTCAGCACCGGCCAAGTGTTTCAGACGGCCCCAAGCTTCAGCGAAGCGCCCAACGGCTGGCTGGTAGTGTCGCTCACCCACAGCGGCAGCCGCGACCAAGCGTACAGCCACCGCTTTAGCGCCATCCCCGCCGACAGCATCTTCCGCCCCGAACGCATCACCCCGTTACCCAAGATCCAGGGCAGCCTACCCGCACGAGTCACCAGCCCCGGCAACTACACCTACGCCTATATCGACAACATGGGCCGTTACCGCGTCAAACTGCCGTTCGACCTCGACGAATGGAGCCCGGGCGGGGAAAGCCGCCCCATCCGACTGGCCAAACCCTATGCCGGCCCCGACTACGGCCAGCACTTCCCGCTGCACGAAGGCACCGAAGTGATGCTGTCGTTCGTACAGGGCAATCCCGATAGGCCGTATATCTCGGGTGTGATGCACGACAGTTCCCACCCCGACCACGTTCCCGCCGATTGGAACACCCGCAACGTCATCCGTACTTGGGCGAATAACAAACTGCGGATGGAAGACAAACAGGGTCAGGAGCATATCAAACTGGCGACCGAATACGGCAAAACCCAACTCAACCTCGGCCATATCGTCGACAGCCAACGCCAAAAACGCGGTGATAACGGCGAAGGCTTCGAGCTGCGTACCGACAGTTGGGGGGCATTACGGGCGGGTAAGGGTTTGTTCATCAGCACCGACGCCCAAAATCAGGCTTCGGGACAGGTGTTGGATATGGATGCAGCCATCGCCCAGCTCGAACAGGCAATCTCCCTAGCCAAAAGCCTCAATAAAGCTGCCCACACCGCCCAAAACGAAGCCACCGAGGCCGAAGAGCAGGCAGGCCGTCTGAACGACAGCCTCAAACAATTGCAACGCGCCGGCATCATCCAATCCGCCCCCGACGGCATCGCCACCGCCACCCCGCAAAGCCAACTGCACACCGCCGGCCAACACATCCACCATATCAGCGGCGGCGACACCGACATCAGCACCGGCCGCAACTTTACCGCCCATGCAGTCGGAAGCGTCAACCTGTTTGCCCAAAGCAGCGGCGCGAAGTTACAGGCCAATCAGGGCAAGGTAGAGATTCAGGCACAGAACGACGAGATGCAGATCAACGCCCTCAAAGACGCCACCATTACCAGCAGCGCCGGCAAAGTAACCGTGGCAGCGAAAGACGAAATCCTGCTCACCAGCGGCGGGGCATACATCAAGATTAAAGACGGCAACATCGAACTGGGCAGCCCGAAGATGGTGTGGGTGAAGTGTGCGGGGTTTCAGGTGATGGGGCCGAGTTCTGCAGGGGTGAATATACAAGGCATACCTGCCGTTGAAAAGTATGATGAGCAGTTTCAATTGCTTTTACCCGATTCTTCCCCTATGCGTTTCGTTGAATACAATATACGGTCAGGAGAGCAGGAAATTACCGGGAAAACTACCTCGAAAGGCATGAGCCAACGCATACACACCGAACAAAAACAGGAATTAGAAGTTGAATTAAAGTGGGTTGGCTTTACCGCCGACCTTCCATACGGAGAAGCCTGATTATGACAACCCAACTGACTTTCAAGACCGCAGAAACCAATCAAACGCCCGAAAGTTGTGCTGCTTCTCAATGCGGATGCCCTACATTTTGGTCGCTTTTACAGCAGAAAAGCTATGTATTGCTTTCTAATCAAACGGTAAAAAATCAATACCACTTAGAAGCATGGTATGAACAGCGCGCCCGCAGGATAGCTGCGGTTTATGCACGGATTTACCTTGAAACGGACAAAGACATGGGAGCCAATCCGCGCTTGAAAGGCCGCTTTTATTGGATGGGCTTGGGGGCATTCGCTTCCAAAACCGTAGCGGCTACGTTTGATTCTTGGCTGACACGGACAGGTTATCAGGGCAATAAAGTAACCGCCAATTTTTTGGATGCCCCGAAATCGGTACATATTTTTGCCAAAGGCAATTTGTGGCTGTTTATGGATGTGGCACCGTGGCATTGGGCTTGGGCGGTTAGCCCCGGCTCGTTCGAGCTGTGTAAGGGCAGCCGCAATGCAGACAGCTACGTTTCGCCGGTAAAAAAGGCGCTGAATGCTTTGCCGTGGGCTTCCACCGCTCTGCCCGGGGTAAGGGGGTTTCGGCTAACTAAAGAAATTCGGGACGCTTTTGCCTTGCTACCGGAAATAGAAAAACAAAAGCCTTTTTCTTCAGAAAAAATCAAGAAGGATCAATTCACACATCTAAAAATAATTGCGGTACAGGAACAGAAAAACATCCTGCAAGGGATCTGTTGGAATCACCCGTGGATGCAGTCAGGCGCGCGAGCGCAGAGATTTTGGAGAAAACCGAAAACTTTTATTCGTTTCCACAGTAATTATGATGAAGAAATGAACGGTCTATTTGGCAAATCTGATAAAGAACGTTACGGCTTGCCGGAAGATCCTTTTTCGTACGCCCCAAAAAACATGAAAGCAGAAGAATACGACAGTAGGATGGATTGGATTTTAGCTGTAGCTAAAAAATATCATAATTTGATGATAGATCCGAATGGTAATAGCTATGTTGAAGGCCATTTGCGTAACATCGCAGGTTGGATTAATAGCAGTAAAGAAGGAGAAACCGATGGCTATTCCAACGACCCACAAGGCAACCAATAAATACCGCTGGGCTGTGCTGATCGTCTTAAGCACCATCATTTTATTATGCTCGGCAGCCTGCCGGGAAGAAAAGGAAAAAAACATGACACAAAACGTAACATTGGAATTGGGTAGAAGCGGCCCACAAACTTTCCAACAGGCTGGGGCAGCAATGGATAACCGCACCGCCGGCGAAATCGCGGGATTTCTTGATTTGAAATGGAAACCTTCCGCTTTGGGTAATGTAACCATCAAACACGGCGGCCACAGCTTAACTATTCCGCATACTTTTACCGTAATGGGTACAGTATGGCCTAAACCCGCAGGCGAGGGGGTGGCCAGTATCGACTTAAACAGCGGCATCAGCGCAGATGAACTTATCCGTCACCGCGAAGCCTATGATTTATGGGTAAAGCTGATGGAGCAGATTCAAGACAGTGGATGGCAGCCGTTTATTGAATTATCCCAGCCAAGGCTGTCAGGTAAAGATGCACTCAGGTATTTTCAGGATAAAGAAAATTTCGGCTTAGGACATGCCATAGACCCTTATATTCTGCCGGATTTTCAAACATGGCTGACAGTAGTTGCCCAAAGAGGTATTTTTACATATTTTCACCTAAATGGTCTTGCAATGAGTATTTCTCTTGATCAGACCGTTAAAGATCAAGAAGATTTAGACCGTATCAATAACAAATTAAATTTCACCGAATGGGGGCAATATATGCTGGATATTAAATTTACAACCACACGGTACAACACTCGAAATTTTGTATACCACAAATTTATTCCAGACGATTCCAGCTTGGAACAGATTGACGAAGAAATAAAGAAAATCAACGCCGACTTACCGACTTACTTAAAACGCTATCAGAATATAGAGCTTTCCAAACGTAAGCAGGAAGAAGAAAGACTAGCTAAATTAGGCTACAAAATCGATACGACTTACCAAGACCCCGACCCGTTACCTTATTTGCAGCAAGAACCGAAGTTCTAAGTTTGAGCAAATATGCCTGCTTGGCGGAATGTCGGGCAGGCATATTTACTCAAGGCTTTTGGATTCGAATTTCAAGTGAAATCTTAGGTAGTGCAGGCTAGAACAGATTCAAGAATAAAGCACTTGGTGTTTTGTAGCTAAGAGAGTATGGGAACATCTGCTGTGAAACGTTTTTAATGATTTGCCGATTGATTTAAATTCTCTATCTAGAGATAAAGTGGATCTGAAATTATTTATTTGCGGACAGATGGATAATCTAAAAATTATAATTAAAATGCCAATAATATATTTCTTTTATATTCCCTTAAAATTAAAAATCTTTTAGATACCAGCTTGGGAGCGATTATTCTTTAAGGATATATGAAGAAGTAAATTTACATGAAAAAATATTTGATTTTATTAGCATTATTATCATTAATTGCAGCTTGTAATTCAAAAAAAGACGTGCAAATATTACCCGATGCGGAATTGGGAGAGCCATATTCAGTTAGAATAGATTTTAGCAATGGCCAAAGAACATATCCCGATTTTTTTAAAGTTACTATATTACCTGCGGATTCTGGTTTATCTGATTCCGGATTAACTGGAAAATGGGATAATGAAACAGTCATCTCCGGTATACCAAAAGTAAAACAGGATATTTCTATTGAAATTTATTATTTAATACTGGGGCCGGTAGGGTTTTTTGAAGATAAAGAGCAAACGAAATTTTATAAAATAAAAGTTAAAGAATAAATAAAAGGCCGGGATCCTTACAAAACCCGCATCTGAAGGGTATTTTTGTGCTGCTCGCTTACTTGCCTATCATGTGATATGTCTGCGCTCGCTGTGCTGCTTTACCTGAAACTGTATCGATATCTAGCGGTTTTTGTAGAGATCTCGGGCCGTCTGAATCAATGCTATTCGATATTCTGAACCTGTTCGCGCATTTGTTCTATTAAAACTTTCAGTTCTACTGAAGCCTGCGTGCATTCGGCGGCAATCGCTTTGCTGCCGAGGGTGTTGGCTTCGCGGTTGAGTTCCTGCATCAGGAAGTCCAAACGCTTGCCTACGCTGCCTTGCGAGCTGGTAACGATACGGCGGACTTCTTCGATGTGGGTGCGCAGGCGGCTGAATTCTTCGTCGACGTCTGATTTTTGGATAAACAGGGCAAACTCCTGCTGGAGCCGGTCGTTATCGATATTTTCTACCGCTTCTTTCAGACGGCCGCGTACTTTTTCCATGTGCGCTTCGAGCAGTTCGGGGAATACGCCGCTTAAACCGTTGATGATTTTTTCCATTTCATACAAACGCATCAGTAAATGCTGGGCGAGCTTTTCGCCTTCGCGGGCACGGGCGGCGGTAAAATCGGTTAATGCTTGTGCCAACAGGTTTTTCAATACTTCGGCAAATGCTTCTTCGTCTTCGTTTTGGCTGGCCAGCACACCGGGAAATTTCAAAATGTCGGCCACTGTCAGCTTGCCCAAATCATCGTGTGTTTTACGCCATTGTTTGTTTAGTGCGGCAAGTTGGGCGACCAGTTCTTCGTTAACCGCCAGGCCTTGTCCGTTTTGTGCAATATCCTGAATTTGGATTCGGCATTCCAGTTTGCCCCGTGCCGCGTTGGCGGCAATGGTTTCGCGCAAGGTATTTTCGAGATGGCGCAAATCGTCAGGCATGCGGAACTGCACATCAAGATAGCGGTGGTTTACCGCACGGATTTCCAAATTGATGCGTTTGCCGCCGCACTCGCCTGCCGCATTGGCAAAGCCGGTCATACTGTGGATGGTCATAATGCCTTACTCCGAATTAAATGGTATTGGGGGGAATCGTTGCAAAATATACCACAATCCGTCATGTTATAATCCGCTCCAATTGAGAATAAAGGAACTTTTATGACTGCTTACGTCCGCACTTCGCGCCCCGCCGATTCGCTGCGCAACATCACCATCACGCCCGGTTTTCTGCCCCATGCCGACGGTTCGTGCCTGATCGAGTTCGGCAATACCAAAGTGATCTGCACGGCTTCGATTGATGAGAACCTGCCGCCTTTCCTGCGTGGTAAAGATCAAGGTTGGGTAACGGCCGAATACGGAATGCTGCCTGCATCTACTGCTTCACGAATGCGCCGCGAAGCTGCGGCAGGCAAACAAAGCGGCCGCACGCAGGAAATCCAACGTTTGATCGGCCGCTCTCTGAGGGCGGTAGTGGAATTGGATAAGTTGGGCGAACGTCAGATTTTGATCGATTGCGACGTGATTCAGGCCGACGGCGGGACGCGCACGGCTTCGATTACCGGTGCGTTTGTAGCTTTGCAGATGGCGGTAAACAAACTGGTTCATGCCGGCATGTTGATACACAATCCTATCCGCGAAGCTGTGGCGGCCGTGTCGGTAGGCGTAGTTGGCGGCGTTCCTTTACTGGATTTGGATTATCCCGAAGATTCGGGCTGCGACAGCGACATTAATTTGGTAATGACCGCTTCGGGAAAAATCATCGAAATACAAGGCACGGCCGAAGGTGCGCCGTTCAGCATCGAAGAACTCGGCCAATTAATCGGCTTAGGCAAGAAAGGCATTGAAGAACTGTTCGTCCACCAAGAACAAGCCCTGAAGCGGGCGGCAAACGGCATTCAGACGGCCTGACAGATTCAAAGGCCGAGACCTTTGTAAAACCCTCGGATGTGGATGCAGTTCAAAGCGTAGCAGCGCAGTAAGTGCAGACATATCATGTAGATAAGCAAGCGTTTGCAAAGGTCTAAGGCCGTCTGAATAATTTTTCAGACGGCCTCATCGATATAAACACTTTCATAAAACTGCTTGTTAGCAGTCATACATTTACACCGTTTATGAGCAAACATATCCTTCTCGGTATCAGCGGCGGTATTGCCGCCTATAAATCCTGCGAACTCGTGCGCCTGTTAAAAAAACAAGGGCACAGCGTAACCGTTGCCATGAGCCGCGCCGCCACCGAATTTGTGCAGCCGCTTACCTTCCAAGCCTTGAGCGGCAACCCCGTTTTGGCGGAAACCCACGCTGGTGGCAGCGGCAACGGCATGGCGCACATCAATCTTACCCGCGAAGCAGACGTATTTCTGATTGCGCCCGCCAGCGCAAACACGCTCGCCAAAATCGCCAACGGTATAGCCGACAACCTGCTTACCAATCTCGCCGCCGCCCGCAAATGCCCGTTGGCCGTCGCTCCGGCCATGAATGTAGAAATGTGGTTCAATCCGGCCAACCAACGCAATATCGCCCGGTTGATTTCAGACGGCATCACCGTGTTCCAACCTGCGTCGGGCGAACAGGCTTGCGGCGAAACCGGCGTGGGCCGTATGCCCGAAGCAGCCGAGCTGGCCGAATTGCTGCCCGATTTATGGGCCGAAAAAGCGCTGCACGGCAAAAAAGTACTGATCACGGCAGGAGCAACTTTTGAAGCCATCGACCCCGTGCGCGGCATTACCAATATTTCCAGCGGCCAAATGGGTATGGCACTTGCTCGGGCCTGCCGCGCCGCCGGAGCAGAAGTTACCCTGATTTACGGCCAAATTCAGACGGCCTTGCCGGTAGGGTTGGCGCATAGCGAACAGGCAATCAGCGCAGAAGCGATGTACCGCGCCGTAATGAAGCACATCGCACGGCAGGACGTGTTTATTTCCGTAGCCGCCGTGGCCGATTATAAAGTCAAAAACAGCAGCCCCCACAAGCTGAAAAAAGACGGCTCCGGCAACCCGCCTGTTATCGAACTTGAAGAAAACCCCGATATTCTTGCTTCGGTAGCCGCTCTTCCCGATGCGCCTTTCTGCGTCGGCTTTGCTGCCGAAAGCAACAACGTATTGGAATACGCGCGCACCAAACGGCTGAAAAAAGGCATTCCCATGTTGGTGGCAAATGATGTGGCGGTAGCGATGGGAAAAGCCGTGAACCGAATCACCATTATCGACAACCAAGGCGAAAAAGCTTTTCCCGAAACCGACAAGAACCAAGCGGCCGCAGCCATTGTTGACAGGCTGGCCGAACTGCTCGCTTAACCGTTATAGTCAATCCGCTTCATGTTTCATACAAGGCAGCAAGCCGCAGGCAGTACAGGCAGTACGGAACCGATTCTGTTGCCGCTTTAGCGGCTTACACAATCGTTCTCTTTGAGCTAAGGCGCAGCAACGCCATAGTAAAGTTTAAGTTGATTGACTATATACGGGCAAACCCGGTTTCAGACGGCCTGTATTCACAACCAGTAAGGCCGTCTAAAAATCAAAATAAAACAAGGAACCGTCGTGCATATCAAATTAACCGCCATATTTCTTTTGGCAGTATTTTCAACACCGGCTTTTGCTTCACAGTTGGAGCAAGATGCTTTGTCTGAAACGGCTAAGGTGTGGGCTCAACCGGTCAAACAAGAAGCCAATCTATACCGCATTGATCCCAATCTCTACCGCAGCGAACAACTTACCGCCGATGATGCCGCCGATTTAGAAAAAATCGGTGTAAAAAGCGTTATCAACCTGCGCTTTTTCGACCGAAATGATAATGAAACCGTTCTATCCGGCCGTAACTTCACGCTGCTCAACCGCCCCTTGCTCACTTGGCGTATCAAACCCAAAGACATAGCCGATACGCTCTACCTGATTGAACAACATCAAAAAAACGGCCCGGTGTTGATACATTGCTATCACGGTGCCGACCGTACCGGCCTGATTTCCGCTATGTACCGCATCGTTTACCACGGGTGGACAATCGAAGAGGCCAAAAACGAAATGCAGCAAGGCCCTTACGGTTTTCACAGCATTTGGAAAAATATAGGCAAACTGTTTACCGAAACCAATGTTGCCGAAGTTAAAAAACATCTCGAAGCTTTGCGCCTTCAAAACAGATATAGTTAAGCGGTTTAACGATTTTGCAATTTTGCATTTTGAAGCATGTTAATCAACACGCTAATCAATAGGTAACGGGCGGCTTAATCAAGTGTGATTGCTTATTCCGGCTTTATTCCATCATTTCCAAGCGTGCTTGCGGCGGCAACAAGAGCTGGTAAGCGGGAACGCCTAAAGCTACTGCCATTTTTTCTATGTTGGACAAAGCGATATTCCAACGCTTGCGCTCAACCGCCGAAACATAAGTACGGTCAAGCCCGCATTGGCGGGCGAGTTCTTCTTGCGACCACCCTTTGTTCACGCGAAACAGACGCATGTTATAAGCCAACACGGCGCGCAGATCAGATTCGTCGGGCAGTTCGGCCGGTGCAGTCAGTTTGTTGCTCATGATGTGTCCTTATGAATTTGCTTTAACGGATTTTACTTCACGTTAAGTTTAAATGAAATACTCTCTTTGAGATAAAGTATAGCGACGACATAGCAAGTTAAGGGTACTTATGATCACAACACAGAGAGCGCAGATATATCACATAGACAGGCAAACAAGCGGGCAGCTCATAGTCCAAAAATGCTAGAGCGGATGATGGAGGTAGAGGTTTCAGGTTGTCGGATGTGTATTATCAAATTAAATGATTCTGAGAAAAGCACAGCGGAGAAACCTGATTGTGCCAAAGCTTTTTCGGCTTTTAGCAGCTTGTTTCTCCGCTGTGCAATGCTGTGCAATAAAGACAAAACCGTGTGTATTAAATTTCTTCGTTTAATATTTCAACCGGTTTTTCATCGGGGATCAACCAGTTGAGCACAATGGCGAGAATGGCGCACAAACCCACACCGGCAAAGCTGACTGTGCCGAATTTAATCACCATGCCGCCTACGCCGGTGGTCAATACGGAGCTTACGATCACGAGATTCTTCGGCCGCATTAAATCTACTTGGGCATCAATCAGGGTTTTCAAGCCCAGAGAAGCAATTGTGCCGAACAGCAAAATCATGATGCCGCCCATCACTGGTAAGGGAATCGATGCTAAAAAAGCATTGAATTTGCCGAAAAATGCCATACAGATGGCAAATATTGCAGCCCAAGTCATGATATAGGGATTGCTGTTTTTGGTGATCATTACCGCACCGGTTACTTCACCGTAAGTGGTTACGGGCGGGCCGCCGATGAGGCCGGCTACGCATACGCCCAAGCCGTCGCCGGCGAGTGTTTTATCCAAACCGGGGTCTTTGGCATAGTTGTTTCCGGTTACTTTACCGATGGCCATTACACCGCCGATGTGCTCGATTGCCGGAGCGATGGCAACGGGAAGCATAAACAAAGCAGCTTGCCAGTTGACTTGCGGCGTTTCAAAGTGCGGTACGGCAAACCAAGGGGCATCGCTAATGGGAGCAGTATCGACTAAGCCGAGCATCCACGCCGCTATATAACCTGCCGCAACGCCGATCAGAATGGGGATAAGCTTCATCATTTTGCTGCCGAACACGGCCACCACCACGGTAACGGCAAAAGTAAAACCGGAAAGTATTAAAGATTGGGTGTAATCCACAGCCTGTTGGCCGCCTGCCTGCCCCATAGCCATCTGGCTGGCAACCACCGCAACCGACAGGCCGATTACCATAATCACAGGGCCGATAACAACCGGAGGGAGCAGGCGGTTTACCGTTGCCAATCCGCGCCATTTGATCAGCGCCGCAAATACAAAATACATAAACCCCGCGGCAAACAGGCCGAACATGGTAGAGGGCAGCCCCCATTCGCTTATCGAATAGATAATCGGAGCAATGAATGCAAAAGAAGAGCCGAGAAAAACCGGCACTTTGAATTTTGTTACCATTTGGAAAAGCAGCGTGCCGATGCCTGCGCCCAAAAGTGCTAAAGCAGGGTTTAACCCGGTAAGCAGGGGAACAAGTACCATTGCACCGAAGGCCACAAATAAAATCTGCGCGCCCGAGACGGCCAGTTTGAGTTGTTGCATGTTAAGTTCCGTTAGTTTATTGAAGTCAAACGGTTGCAATTATAACGCCGTAAAAGCAGGTTGTGTTTACAGATCATCAGGTTTCAGACGGCCGGGTTCAAAAATATCCGGCTGGCCGTTTCAGCAAAATAACTTGCAGAATCAGGGTGTGCCGATATAATCGGGCCTGAAATATCTCGGTTTGCATCTGCCGGTGTTTCAAACGGCATATCAGGCAGGCTGAATGCAAAAGGCCGTCTGAAAAGCATTCAAACCAATTTGAACATTACTGTCTGTTATCATATTTTTTCAAAAAATTCACATTAAGTTGAAGACAATACAATGGATTTAAACCGAAAAATCATCGCCATCGACGGCCCCAGCGCATCCGGAAAAGGCACCGTTGCCTCGCGGGTGGCGGCTGAATTGGGTTTTGATTATTTAGATTCAGGCGCGCTATACCGGCTCACCGCCTTACATGCGAAACACCAAAATATCGGTTGGGATGATGAAGAAGCCTTAGCCGGATTGGCTCATGGCCTGCCCGTAGAATTTGTCGGAAAAACCATTTTACTTGACGGTAAAGACGTATCCGAAGCCATCCGCACAGAAGCTATCGGCATGGGTGCTTCTGCCGTGGCCGGGTTGCCGAAAGTCAGGCAGGCACTATTGCAGCGCCAACGTGATTTCCTTACCGAAAAAGGCTTGGTAGGGGACGGGCGCGATATGGGGTCGGTTATTTTTCCCGATGCCGCTTTGAAAATATTCCTAA
Source organism: Neisseria dumasiana (assembly GCF_022870885.1). Classification (NCBI taxonomy): domain Bacteria; kingdom Pseudomonadati; phylum Pseudomonadota; class Betaproteobacteria; order Neisseriales; family Neisseriaceae; genus Neisseria; species Neisseria dumasiana. Next base: position 1,068,103 of record NZ_CP091509.1, read on the forward strand.
CCGCATCGGCAGAGGTTAGGGCGGAGCGCAGAGCAAAACAGATAGGCGAGCCGCTCGGCGGCGTAGCATTTGAAAGAATATTGGCCGACATTCAAACACGCGATGAAGCCGACCGCAAAAGGCCGGTAGCTCCGCTTCAACAGCTGCCCGATGCCCACCTGCTCGACACAACAAATTTAAACATCGAGCAGGCAGTAAAAAAAGTGCTTGATTGGTATGCAGAAATCTAATTAATACTGTATAATCCCGCAATCTTTTTCAGACGGCTTCAGTTGAACAAGAGGCCGTCTGAAAAACTTTTTTGATTCATAGGCTTGTTGTGCCAAGGGCATCAAGCTTTTTGCAAACCAACCCCGCACCCCTTGGCGGTGTATTGAAAAGAGTAATATATGACTATGGAAAATTTTGCCCAGCTGTTGGAAGAAAGCTTTACCCTTCAAGAGATGAATCCCGGTGAAGTGATTACCGCTGAAGTAGTGGCAATCGACAACAACTTCGTTACCGTAAATGCCGGTTTGAAATCAGAGTCTCTGATCGACGTGAGCGAATTTAAAAACGCACAGGGCGAGATTGAAGTAAAAGTTGGCGATTTCGTTACCGTAACCATCGAATCAGTTGAAAACGGTTTCGGCGAAACCAAACTGTCGCGCGAAAAAGCCAAACGTGCCGCCGATTGGATTGCTTTGGAAGAAGCCATGGAAAACGGCGACATCCTGTCCGGCGTAATCAACGGCAAAGTAAAAGGCGGTTTAACCGTTATGATCAACAGCATCCGCGCCTTCCTGCCCGGTTCGCTGGTTGACGTACGTCCCGTAAAAGACACCTCACACTTTGAAGGCAAAGAAGTAGAATTCAAAGTGATCAAACTCGACAAAAAACGCAACAACGTAGTGGTATCACGCCGTGCCGTTCTGGAAGTGACTTTGGGCGAAGAGCGCAAAGCACTGCTGGAAAACCTGCAAGAAGGCTCAGTGGTTAAAGGTATCGTTAAAAACATTACCGACTACGGTGCATTCGTTGACTTGGGCGGTATCGACGGCCTGTTACACATCACCGACTTGGCATGGCGCCGTGTGAAACACCCGAGCGAAGTGTTGGAAGTAGGCCAAGAAGTTGAAGCTAAAGTATTGAAATTCGACCAAGACAAACAACGCGTGTCTTTGGGTATGAAACAACTGGGCGAAGATCCTTGGAACGGCCTGACCCGCCGCTATCCGCAAGGCACCCGTCTGTTCGGTAAAGTATCCAACCTGACCGACTACGGTGCATTCGTAGAAATCGAACAAGGCATCGAAGGTTTGGTACACGTTTCCGAAATGGATTGGACCAACAAAAACGTTCACCCGAGCAAAGTTGTTCAGCTGGGCGACGAAGTAGAAGTGATGATTCTGGAAATCGACGAAGACCGCCGTCGCATCAGCTTGGGCATGAAACAGTGTCAAGCCAATCCGTGGGAAGAGTTTGCCGCCAACCACAACAAAGGCGACAAATTATCCGGTGCGGTTAAATCGATTACCGACTTCGGCGTATTCGTCGGCTTGCCCGGCGGCATCGACGGATTGGTTCACTTGTCTGATCTGTCTTGGACTGAAGCAGGCGAAGAAGCCGTACGCAAATACAAAAAAGGCGAAGAAGTGGAAGCCGTTGTATTGGCGATTGATGTTGAAAAAGAGCGTATCTCCTTGGGCATCAAACAATTAGAAGGCGATCCCTTCGGTAACTTCATCAGCGTAAACGACAAAGGTTCTTTGGTAAAAGGTACTGCTAAATCAGTAGATGCCAAAGGCGCGGTTATCGCCCTGTCTGATGATGTTGAAGCATATCTGCCTGCGTCCGAGTGGTCTAGCGAGCGCGTGGAAGATCTGCGTAACGTATTGAAAGAAGGCGAAGAAGTGGAAGCTGTTGTTTCTACGGTAGATCGCAAAAACCGCAGCATCAAATTGTCTGTTAAAGCCAAAGATGCCAAAGAAAGCCGCGATGCTTTGAATTCAGTTAATGCTGCTTCAACTGCAAGCGCAGGCACCACCAGCTTGGGTGATTTGCTAAAAGCCAAGTTGTCCGGCGATCAGGAGTAATACAGGCATGACCAAGTCTGAATTAATGGTGCGTTTGGCAGAAGTTTTTGCTGAAAAAAACGGCACTCAATTGGTGGCCAAAGATGTAGAGTATAGTGTAAAGGTTTTGGTAGATACAATGACCCGCTCACTGGCAAAAGGCCAACGCATTGAAATCCGTGGTTTCGGCAGTTTCGATCTTAACCGTCGCCCCGCGCGTATCGGACGCAATCCTAAAACCGGCGAACGTGTGGAAGTACCTGAAAAATTCGTACCCCACTTCAAACCGGGTAAAGAATTGCGCGAACGCGTCGATCAAGCGATGTCAGACAAATAAGCAATGTAAACAAACGCTGCAGAAATGCAGCGTTTTTCTTTTTCTGTCTAATTTAATTTTTGTGTTTGATTTATTTTCGCCTCTTAATTTAAGCAAACCCAATCAGGCTTTTAATAATAAACACTTGGAGGCCGTCTGAAATCATTTATAATGGGCAAACCTGTTTATTTGCTCTACATAACAATGATGACTAACAAAGAAAATCGGTTTGTAGCACCTGATTTCAGCAACCACAGCCCACTTACTTGGTATCAAGCGGCTTCTGAGCAACCGGCATTTATCCGCGACGAGGCGCAGGCTAAGGCAATCGAATATCTCGACCGTTTGTGGACGGAGTTGATGATGTTCAAGCGTAAGCGTAACCGTTTTTTGGGGCGCAGTTTGCGCTCTCCGCAATTGCCTAAAGGTTTGTATTTCTACGGAGGGGTTGGCAGGGGGAAAAGCTTCCTTATGGATGTGTTCTATGGCTGTTTGCCTTACCGGCGCAAACGGCGTGTGCATTTTCATGCGTTTATGGCAGAAGTTCATAAGCGCATGAAAACCCTGAAAAGCGAGGCTAACCCTTTAAAAGCTGTTGCGGCCGAGATTGCTAAAGAAACACGGGTATTGTGTTTTGATGAATTTCATGTAAGTGATATTGCAGATGCAATGATTTTGGGCAGGTTGTTAGAAAATCTGTTCGAAAATGGGGTGGTGTTGGTTGCAACGTCTAACTATGCACCTTCGGAGTTATATCCTCAAGGGCAAAATCGAAGCAGTTTTTTACCGACCATTGCGCTGATTGAAAATAAACTGACCGTTTTGAATGTGGATGGAGGTGAAGATTACCGTTTGCGTACTTTAAAGCCGGCCGAAGTTTTTTATGTGCCCGACAGCCCGGAAAATGAGGAAAAACTTGCAGCTTTGTTTGCGCAAGTTACACACGGTAAAACCAAATCTCCCGAACCAATTATCATACACGGCCGAGAATTAATCTGTAATGCGCATGATGATAAGGCAATCTGGTTTGATTTTCGCATGTTGTGTTTTGGTCCGCGTTCCCAAGCGGATTATCTCTATTTGGCGGAAAATTATGAAATGGTGTTTGTGTCGGGTATTGAAAAGCTGAATGAAAGTGAAAAGGCAGAAGCACGCCGTTTAACGTGGCTGATAGATGTGCTATATGATTTTCGGGTTAAATTTTGTGCAACAAGTAAAGTGCCGGCAGAAGAAATTTATGTGCAGGGCGATTTTGCGCATGAGTTTGTCCGCACAGTCAGCAGAATGGTAGAAATGCAGTCGGAAGAATATTTGGCACAACCTCATTTGACTTTAGGTGTTAAAAACAAAAAAAATACTGATGTTTAACCTAAATAGGGGCGGAGTTTGATAAAATACGTGCCCAGCTTATTGTTTTCAGTTAATAATAAACGTAAAGGAACTTTTTCATGGCTATTGAACGCACTATTTCTATCATCAAGCCTGACGCGGTAGCTAAAGATGTTATCGGTCAGATTTACAGCCGCTTCGAAAATAACGGCTTGCGCGTTGTGGCAGCTAAAATGAAACATCTGAGTACAAAAGAGGCTCAAGATTTCTATGCTGTTCACAAAGAGCGTCCTTTTTTTGGCGATTTGGTTTCTTTTATGACCAGCGGCCCTGTAATGATTCAGGTTTTGGAAGGTGAAAATGCAGTAGCTAAAAACCGTGAGTTGATGGGAGCGACCAATCCGAAAGAAGCGGCGGCAGGTACGATTCGTGCTGATTTTGCAGAATCTATCGATGCGAATGCAGTTCACGGTTCGGATAGTTTGGAAAATGCTGCTAAAGAGATTGCTTATTTCTTTAGCGAAAGCGAAATCTGCGCCCGTTAAACGTATATCTGTTGTGCTTCGGGCTGTCTGATGTTTCAGACGGCCTGAAGGTTTTTAAATGGCAGCTTTATAAATATTAAGCTGGATATATATTAAAAAGCTTTCATTTAAAAGCTTAAATGATGAACATGAAAACCAATCTGCTGAATTTTGATTTAAACGGTTTAACCCAATACTTTGCTCAGATGGGTGAAAAACCTTTCCGAGCCAAGCAAGTTATGCGTTGGATACATCAATCAGGTGCTTCTGATTTTGATGAGATGACCGACTTGGCTAAATCTTTGCGTGCAAAGCTAAATGAAAATGCCGTTGTGGAAGTGCCGAAGTTGATGACTGCTCAAGAGTCTTCAGACGGCACCCGTAAATGGTTGCTGGATGTGGGAACTGGAAACGGTGTAGAAACCGTTTTTATTCCTGAGTCGGAGCGCGGAACACTATGTATTTCGTCTCAAATCGGATGTGCATTGGAATGTACATTCTGTTCAACTGGGCGCCAAGGGTTTAATCGTAATTTGACTGCCGCAGAAATTATCGGTCAATTATGGTGGGCGAACAAAGCACTGGGAGTAACGCCTAAAAACGAGCGCATTATTTCCAATGTGGTTATGATGGGCATGGGCGAGCCTTTGGCAAATTTTGATAATGTGGTAACTGCATTGAATATCATGCTCGATGATCATGGTTACGGTTTATCCCGGCGGCGCGTTACTGTTTCTACTTCGGGTATGATTCCTCAAATGGACAGGTTGAAAGAAGTTATGCCGGTAGCTTTGGCCGTTTCCTTGCATGCTTCCAACGACGCGGTTCGTGATCAGATTGTGCCATTGAATAAAAAATATCCGCTAAAAGAGCTGATGGCGGCATGCCGACGTTATTTGGAAAAAGCGCCAAGGGATTTTGTAACTTTCGAATACGTTATGCTTGACGGTGTGAATGATCAGGCTCAACACGCAAGAGAGCTGATTCAGCTTGTGCGTGATGTGCCCTGTAAGTTTAATTTGATTCCTTTCAATTCGTTTCCTAATTCGGGTTACAACCGCTCAACCAATGCCAATATCCAAGTATTCAGAGATATTTTGCAACAGGCGGGGTTCGTAGTAACAGTTAGGAAAACCCGCGGCGATGATATTGATGCAGCCTGCGGCCAGCTTGCCGGGCAGGTGAAAGACAAAACGCGCAGGCAACAGAAATGGCAACAGGTTATGTTGGAACAAAGGGGCTGATATGAAATTCAAAACCGGTTTGGTTTGTGTGTTGATGTTGGGGTTGGGGGCATGCGCCGGAAGCGGTGTTAAGCAGCCTAGTGCGCGCGAGAGAGCCCATCAAGTGTCCAATATCAAAACGCAATTGGCGTTGGAATATATGCGCGGCCAAGATTACCGTCAAGCAGTTGCCAGTATTGACGAAGCATTGGCTGCCGATGCCAAAAATGAAAATGCTTGGTTGATACGTGCCCAAATTTATCAATATTTGAAGGTTAGGGATAAGGCGGAGGAAAGTTTCCAAAAAGCTTTATCTATTAAGCCGGCGAGTGCCGAAATCAATAACAACTACGGTTGGTTTTTGTGCAGTATTCAAAACCGCCCCAACGAGTCAATAGCTTATTTTGATAAGGCTTTGGCAGATCCTACTTATCCTTCTCCACATATTGCCAATTTAAACAAGGGTATATGCAGTGCAAAAATGGGGCAGTATTCTCTATCGGAAGCTTATTTCGAACGTGCTTTAGCGGCGGCTCCCCAATTTTTCCCTGTGTTGAAAGAGATGGCGCGGACAAAAATGCTTGCCGGCAATCTCAGCGATGCGGATTATTATTTCCGTCAGTATCAAAGTAAGGTGGATATGCTTGCTGCAGATGATTTGTTATTGGGCTGGAAAATATACAAAAACTTGGGGGATATTCAGGCTGCTTATGAATATGAAGCACAATTAAGGGCAAATTATCCGTATTCCGAAGAACTGCAAACAATTACAACAGGACGTTTGTAATGACTGATAATCAAAATACCGAACAATATTCTGCAAATAGTGTTGCTGCAGAATTAGGAATGAAATTGCGTCAGGCCAGGGAGCAGAAAGGTTTTTCTATCGGTGAAGTTGCCGAGCGCTTGAAGTTGTCTGCGCGCCAAATTGAAGGCTTGGAAAGCGGAAATTACGAAGGTATGCCCGAATTGGTGTTTGTGCGCGGTTTTCTGCGTACTTATGCGCGTTTTCTAGGCTTGGACGAGCAAGAGGTTTCCGCCTATCTGGATCGGATTATGCCTCAAAGCCGCAGTAATGTTTATGCTGTGGAAAGAAACGGCAGTTCATCGTTAAACTATCAGCAAACCGAAATAGCCAAAACATTTCCTAAATGGATTTTGGGTGTCGCATTATTGGCTTTAATCGGCGGGGGCGTTTATGTTTGGCAAAGTAAATCACAAACAGAATATGCTAAACAAAACGACACTATTGTTCCGCCCGAATTAAGCAGTACTCCAACGAACGGTTTGAATGCGGATAATGTTTCTGTGGTTTCTATGGGCAGTGATGCGGTTGCTTCTGCTATTCTCAACCCGGTTTCTACTGCTTCGGGTGCGGTTGTGACGGCAGCTTCGGATTCTGTCGGTGCTCAAACAAACGTTTCGGTTGCGTCAGGTGCTTCTCAAGATATTGTTGCCGGCGCGAGTGGTGTAACTCCTGTTGCCGCAGATGAGCTTTTGGTTAAAGTTTATTATCGCTCTAAATTGGTTATCAAAGATAAGAGCGACCAATTTGTGATTAATGAAATTGTGCCTGCCGGAAGCGAACACCGTTTTAAAGGCGGGGCACCTTATAATGTTTGGATCGGTTATGCACCCGGTGCAACTGTGAATTACGGTGGTCAGGAAATCGCCGTTCGTAAGCATATGGTCGGTAAAACGACTTCATCATTTACCGCGGGACAGTAATGAGCAATTCCCCTATCAAACGAAGAGAAACCCATCAAGTTAAAATTGATCACTTAACCGTTGGTTCCGATGCGCCGGTGGTGGTGCAGTCTATGACCAATACGGACACCGCCGATGCCGCCGGTACCGCTTTGCAGGTGAAGGAACTGAGTGATGCCGGTTCTGAAATGGTGCGGATTACGGTTAACAGCCCGGAAGCTGCTTCTAAAGTTGCAGAAATCAGAAGCCGTCTGAACGATATGGGCTGTCAAACGCCTTTGGTAGGCGATTTTCATTTCAACGGTGAACGTTTGTTGCAAGAGTTTCCGGATTGCGCCAAAGCTTTATCAAAATACCGTATCAATCCGGGTAATGTGGGTAAAGGTGCGAAGGGCGATGAAAAATTTGCCTATATGATCCGCACGGCTGCCGAACACGACAAAGCGGTGCGTATCGGTGTGAATTGGGGATCGTTGGATCAAAGCCTCGCCAAGCGTATGATGGATGCGAACTTGGCATCGTCGGCTCCGCAACCGCCCGAGACGGTGATGAAAGAGGCTTTGATTGTTTCGGCATTGGAATCTGCTCAAAAAGCAGTGGATTTGGGTTTGCCTGAAAACAAAATCATATTGTCGTGCAAAGTAAGTGCAGTACAGGATTTGATTCAGGTTTACCGCAAATTGGGAGACAGCTGCCGCTATCCTCTGCATTTGGGTTTGACTGAAGCCGGTATGGGAAGTAAAGGCATTGTGGCATCTACGGCTGCGTTGTCCGTATTGCTGCAGGAGGGTATCGGCGATACGATTCGCATTTCTTTGACCCCCGAACCGGGCAGCCCGCGTACTCAAGAAGTTGTGGTTGCGCAAGAGATTCTTCAAACTATGGGTTTGCGCTCCTTCACGCCTATGGTAACGGCTTGTCCGGGCTGCGGGCGCACAACCAGTACCGTATTTCAAGAGCTGGCCAGAGATATCCAGCATTATTTGCGTGATCAGATGGCAGTATGGCGGACACAATATCCCGGAGTGGAGTCATTAAACGTGGCGGTAATGGGATGTGTGGTTAACGGCCCGGGAGAAAGCAAATTGGCTGATATCGGCATCAGTTTGCCGGGAACGGGCGAAACACCTGTTGCTCCCGTATATGTTGACGGCGAGCGTAAAGTAACGCTCAAAGGCGATAACATGGCGGCAGAGTTTTTAGCTATTGTGCAGGATTATGTGGAAACCAATTACGGAGAGGGCGGAAAAAAGCGAAATGAAAGCCGGATTATTCCTATCCGTTCCGTATAATCGGTTTCCGTTATTTTCTTGTTTGAGATCGGCATAGAGCGGTTACCCAAATTTTAATAGTAAGGCAAATGATCATGGCAGACTTGCGCGAACTACTTCTAAGACTGTATCTGATTAATAACCCGCAAGTGGAGCACCAAGTGTTTATTTACACCTATCAGGGTGTAAGCGATATGGCTGTTAATCCTTTTCAGTTTGTAAGTGCCGAGTTGTTGGATAATGTTAAAAAAAGTGTGATTTTACAGAACCTTCCTTCGGGGGAAATGGTTCAGGCTTTTATCGTGCCGACCGGTTTGGCCGCTAGGCAACCGCAATGGGAAGTTGAAAATATTATGCTGTACGGTAATAAAAACGGTGTATTGGTTTCGATTGATTTGGATAAAGAAAGCATTGCCGAGTCCGACAAATACAAGCAGTTCGTTAATTTGACTTTCAGTATGCTGCGCCAGTTTACCAACGGCGGAGTCATTTGAATAATTTCAGACGGCCTGAGGTTTGGGGCCGTCTGAAAAATAACTAAATACAAAATAAAACCTTTCAAAAACTCCGGATGCGGATGCAGTTCAAAGCATAGCAGTGCACAAGGCAGAGCACCGCAAACGGGAGTTTCGCCAAGGTTTCAAAATAAACAATACAGATAACAATAATAGACTATCGATATATGGGACAAAAAATCCAAGCCGTTAAAGGCATGAATGATTTATTGCCGGTAGAGCAGAAAGATTTCCAACTGACTGCTCCTTTATGGCAGGCATTTGAAGAAACCGTGGCACGGTGGGCAAGACGTTTCGGCTATCAGCACATCCGTACACCGATTGTGGAACAAACCAGTTTGTTTGTGCGTTCAATCGGGGAAGAAACCGATGTGGTCGGCAAAGAAATGTACACTTTTTCAGACTCCAACGATAAGCTGAGCCTTACTTTACGCCCTGAAGGTACGGCATCTTGCCTGCGTGCGGTTGTCGAGCATAATTTGCTTTACAACGGCCCGCAGAAGCTGTGGTATATGGGGCCTATGTTCCGTAGGGAGCGGCCGCAAAAAGGGCGCTACCGGCAGTTTCACCAAGTCGGAATCGAGGCCTTGGGGTTTGCAGGCCCTGACGTGGATGCCGAAATTATCGCAATGTCGGCAGCATTGTGGCAAGAATTGGGCATAAGCGAATATGTAAACCTTGAGCTTAACTGTTTGGGAAACCGTGAAGAACGTGCCGCACACCGTGATGCTTTGGTTGCTTATTTAAGCAGTCATGAAGAAAAGCTTGATGAAGACAGCAAGCGCCGTATGCACACCAATCCCTTGCGTGTTTTAGACAGTAAAAACCCCGATTTGCAGGATATTTGCAATGCCGCCCCTCGTTTGACGGAATATTTGGGCGAAGAGTCGCGCGTTCATTATGAACGGTTGAAAGCGATGTTGGACGGCTTAGGTATTGCATATATTGAAAATCCGCGCTTGGTTAGAGGCTTGGATTATTACAATCAAACGGTTTTTGAATGGACTACCGACAAGCTCGGTGCCCAAGCAACCGTATGCGGCGGCGGACGTTATGACGGATTGATCGAAGAGTTGGGCGGCAAGCCCGCACCTTCCATCGGTTTCGGTATGGGGATTGAGCGTTTGCTGCTGTTGGTGCATGAGTATGGGTCATTGAGCTGTCAAACCGCAGCCGACGTTTACGCTATGCATCAAGGCGAAGGTGCCGATTTGCAGGTTATGAAATATGCCCAATTGCTGAGAGCGGAAGGATTTGACGTATTGCAACATTCAGGCAGCCAAAGTTTGAAAGCGCAAATGAAGAAAGCAGACGGCAGCGGTGCCCGTTTTGCACTTATTGTGGCTCAAAACGAACTTTCAGACGGCACCGTTACCCTTAAAGACATGCAGGGCAAGCACGAGCAAATAACGATTGATGCTGCTTTGTTGGCAACCACTTTACAACGATGGAAGAACAGTTAAATGGCAGGACACATCCAGGAACAAGAAGAACTTGAAAATTTCAAATATTTTTGGAGAAGTTGGGGGCGTTGGCTTTTTGGCGGCTTAGTGATTGCTGCGTTGGCTTACCTTGGTTATATCATGTACCAAGGACACAAGTTGGATAAGCGTCAAGAAGCAGCGGGTATTTTGGTAAAAATTGCCGAGAAAACCGAAGCGGGGGCCGACATCAAAGAAACACAAGCCGATTTGCAGAATTTACAGCAAAATTACAGCGATAGTTTGGCGGCAGCCCAAGCCACTCTGATGGCAGCGTCTTTGGAATTCGACAAAGGCAATTACGATGTTGCGGCAGGCCATCTGAATTGGGTGTTGAAACACCAAACATCCGCTCCTGTACAGGCATTGGCAGTTCAACGTTTGGCCGTTGTGCAGTTGCAGCAGGGTAAATATGATGAAGCCCTGGCCACCTTGAATACTTCTGTGGATTCTGCTTTCGAATCCCTGATAACCGAAACCAAAGGCGATGTATATGCCGCTCAGGGTAAAAACAAAGAAGCGGTACAGATGTACGATCAAGCTTTGGCAAAGCTGGCAAAAGATTCACCTAACAGAGATGCCGTGCAATTTAAAGCCGATCAGTTGAGATAAGGCCGTCTGAAAGATGAGGCTTGTCAGGCATATTGCTTGGCAAGCCCTTGTCTGTTTCAAAATATGAACCCTCACATGTTCCAATACGCATTTTTTTAAGATATTCAGTCAAATAAGATATTTAAGGCCGTCTGAAAACAACGGCTGAAGAAAGCATCACTATGAAACCCACAATTGCCCTTGTCGGCCGCCCGAATGTAGGCAAATCTACTTTATTTAACCGCCTCACCCGCACCAAAGATGCTTTGGTAGCCGATTTGCCCGGTTTGACCCGCGACCGCCACTACGGTCACGGCAAGGTTGGCGGTAAGCCTTATTTGGTGATCGATACCGGTGGTTTTGAGCCGGTAGTCGACAGCGGCATTCTGCATGAAATGGCCAAGCACACTTTGCAAGCCATTGATGAAGCGGATGCCGTTGTGTTTTTGGTCGACGGACGCACCGGTTTGACGCCGCAGGACAAGATTATTGCAGACCGTTTGCGTCAAAGCCCGCGCCCCGTTTATTTAGCCGTTAATAAGGGCGAAGGCAGCAACCGTGCGGTATTGGCTGCCGAATTTTACGAGTTGGCTTTGGGTGAGCCGTATGTGATTTCCGGTTCGCATGGCGACGGTGTGTATGATTTGATGGAAGAAATTCTTGGATATTTTCCTGATGCCGAGGAAGATGAAGAACAACCCAAGCACCCCGTGTTCGCCGTAATCGGCCGCCCCAATGTGGGGAAATCCACTTTGGTTAACGCCATTTTAGGTGAAGAACGTGTGATTGCGTTTGATATGGCCGGCACAACCCGCGACAGTATCCACATTGATTTCGAACGTAACGGCAAACCTTTTACCATTATCGACACGGCAGGTGTACGCCGTCGCGGCAAGGTTGAAGAGGCCGTTGAGAAATTTTCGGTTATCAAAGCCATGCAGGCGGTAGAAGCCGCCAATGTAGCGGTGTTGGTGCTGGATGCCCAACAAGACATCGCCGATCAAGATGCAACCATTGCCGGTTTTGCTTTAGAGGCAGGCAGAGCCTTGGTTGTGGCTGTCAACAAATGGGACGGCATCAGCGAAGAACGTCGCGAACAGGTTAAACGCGATATCGCCCGCAAACTGTATTTTTTGGATTTTGCCAAATTCCATTATATTTCCGCGTTGAAAGAGCGCGGCATCGACGGTTTGTTCGACAGCATTCAGGCCGCCTATAATGCGGCGATGATTAAAATGCCTACGCCCAAAATTACCCGTGTGCTTCAATCGGCGGTTGAGCGTCAAGCACCGCCGCGCGCAGGTTTGGTACGTCCGAAAATGCGTTACGCCCACCAAGGCGGCATGAATCCGCCCGTGATTGTGGTACACGGCAATGCCCTGCATGCTATTTCAGACAGCTACACCCGTTATCTGACCCAAACTTTCCGCAAGGCATTTAATCTTCAGGGTACGCCGTTGCGTATCCAATACAATGTTTCCGAAAACCCGTATCAGGAAGCGGAAGACAAGCCCAAGAAAAAACCTTTGCGTCGGGTGGCTTTGAGCAACCGCATCGAGAAGCGGGAAGGGCGTAAAGAAGAAAAAAGCCGTTTTAAAAAGAAAAACAAAGTGAGCGTGAAGAAACAGCACAGCAAATAGCAAGGCTAGGCCGCAATAGATGCTGAAACCTTTATTTTCAGACGGCCTGTTGCAGAGTGATGCCGAATTTAAATAAACACCGCCGTTACTTCAGGTAAAATACGCGCTTTTTTATATTTAGGACAAAATAATGTTATTGGCCTGTTTGGGTTTGATTTTCGGTTTGATATTGTTAACGATGAGTGCCGACCGCTTTATCGAAGGTGCGGCGGAAACCGCACGCCATTTCGGTATGTCGCCACTGTTTATCGGTATGGTGATTGTGGGCTTCGGTACGTCTGCGCCGGAAATGGTGGTTTCCCTATTGTCTTCTATGCAGGGGAACTCCGGTATTGCTTTGGGCAATGCCTATGGCTCCAATATCACCAATATTGCTTTGATTCTCGGTGTAACCGCTTTAATCAGCCCGATTTTCGTGCAACGGGGCATCATTGCGCGCGAGTTTCCGGTGTTGTTGGCTGTAACGGCACTGACGGTTGTTTTGCTGCTGGACGGCGACTTGTCGCGTTGGGACGGTGTGATATTGATAGCGGCATTGATGGCGTCGTTTTTGCCTACCGTAATGAAAGCCTTGAAAGGCGGTGACAACATTGTGGAAGATATTGCCACCGAGTTTGAAAACGAAGAGAGCCGCATGTCGTTGCGTAAGGCTTTGATCGTGCTGGTTTTGGGCTTGATTGTGCTGGTGCTGAGTTCGCGCTTGCTGGTGTGGGGTGCCGTAACTATTGCCCAGAATTTCGGTGTATCCGATTTGGTAATCGGTTTGACCGTGGTGGCGGTAGGCACTTCCTTGCCCGAATTGGCTTCTTCCGTGATTGCCGCACGCAAAGGTCAGCACGATATCGCTATGGGTAATGTGATCGGTTCTAATTTGTTCAATACATTGGCCGTTGTCGGTTTGGCCGCCGTGGTTGCACCCATGCAGCCGGGGCCTGAAGTGCTGAACCGCGATGTAGCCATCATGTCTGCCTTAACCGTAGCTGTATTCGGATTGTCGTGGTTGTTGAAAGGCCGTCTGAACCGTATGGTTGGTTTGGGTTTGTTGTTGGTTTATATTGCTTATACGGTTTATTTGGTTATGGGTTCTTTCGGAGCGTAACGGACTTTAGGCAGTTAGATTGTTGAATGCTGTATCAAAAATAAGGCGGGTTTGAACACCCGCCTTATGTTTATTTTGAAAACCGATATTTCGATGCCTTTGAGAAACCTTTGCCTGCGGCCTTGCATTAAAAATAAGTTGATTGATTATGTGCTTGAGCCGCGATCACATTCGGGGGCAAGGGTCTGGTTTTATTTGCTTATGTAGGCATATCTATTGCCGCCGGTTTATCGCGGCATTCCCCGTGCCAGTGCTTTATTGGCCCGTTGAACGGCCAATTTTTCTTTCCAGTGCATATAGCGTTGGCGGTAACGTGCTTTCATCATGTTGTCGAATTTACGTTGTACCGTCAGGTTCCAGATGCTGTGTGCCTTGACTGCCAAACTTTCGTCCCATGCGCGCAGGGAAAGAGAGAATGAACCGTCGAGATATTTCATCCAATGCCACCAGCCGGTCGGCATAAACAGAGTATCGCCGTGTTCAAGATGGCATTCGATACCTTCGACGCCTTCCAATGCGGGAAAGCGGTCGGTATCGGGGTTTTCTACGCTGTAATCTTCCAAGGCATAAGTTGCGTAGGGGATGCGGTAAAGCCTTTCTTTCCATTTGTAATCGAACAGAATAATGTGCTTACGGCCGAAATGGGTGTGGAAGATGTGCGCCATGTCTATGTCGTAATGCAGAAAGGTTTCGGAGCCGATTCCGCCGAAAAACATGGTTGGGTATTTATCCAAAAAGCCGCCCATCAGATCTTTGGGAAACACATAATCGTTGAGCAGGGAAGGTGCGTGCTTGATAGGGTCGAACAGGAAAATACGCAAATCGGTAGGTTCGCGTTTGATTAAGTCGATATAGTCGCCAAACTTCATTTCTGTGCTGGCGGCATTAATTGGTGCGGCCGGGTCGGCTTTGCTGCTGTCGTAAAGCGGTACGGTAATGTCACCGATCACTTCTTTCATGTAATCCAACGACCATTTTTCGTATGCCGGCCATTGTTTGCTCATGTTTTTAATCACGAGGGGGCGGCGCGGTTTAAGGTAATGACGGCGGAAGTCTTCGCGGCTGATGTCATCTACAACATCAATCGGTGTCAGTTTGAAACCCATGGCGGTTATTTTCATCAATCAGCTATAAAAAACAGATTTTAGTTAAATTTTGACGGCTGGAAAACTGCTATAAGGCAAAAATTTTTAATCCGGGTGATTGGTATCGACAGATAAATACAAAACATCGGAAACAGTTTTTCCACAAGCTTCAATACAGTCAGTCAAATTTGAGACCTTTGCAAAACCCCCAGATGCGGATGCAGTTCAAGGCGTAGCAGCACAGCGAGTGCAGACATATCATATAGATAGGCAAACGAGCGAGCAGCGCACAACGCAGAAATGCGCCGCAGATGGGGGTTTTGCAAAGGTTTCAAATTAACTTTTATTACGGCACGGCAACGCCATAGAGGAAATGAAGTCTATTGGCCACAAAACCATGCCTGCCGTAATAGTATCCGGCAGGCATGGTTGTATGGAAAGGGCGGATTAATAGTGGGAAAAGTTGAAGCGTTGGCCGATACTGCCGTCGCAGCGGTACATACGGATTTGATTGCCGTGCTTGCCCGCATCCAAACATTTTCCGTTGAGCGCGCTGCGGATGGTGCGTCCGTCGCGATACCACTGCTGGTTTTTACCGCCGTGGCAGGCGTAGGCAATTACGGGCGTGCCGTCTTCCGTTCTGCCGCCGGCAATGTCGAGGCACTGGCCTTCTACCATGATGCGGTTGCGGGAAAGGGTAAATTGTTGGTTAGGCTCGCCGTGGCACGGGTAGGTAATCATGCCTTTGTAGCCGGAACGGCTGTGATCGACGCATTTGCCGTCTGCGCTGCGGATAAGGTGTGTGCGGGCTTCTCTGGAATCTTCGGAAGGATACGGATAACGGGGATAGGTTTTACGTTCCGGTGCGGGCTTGTCGGCACGGGTATCGTTGTTGAGATCGGGAAAGCCGATGGGCGGTTCGATGTAGATGCAGCCTCCGGCCAACAAGGGTAAAAGGAGTAAAGCGGCTTTCGTTTTCATATTATTAAATCCTTATAAAGATTGCGCGGAATGAACTGATTGTTGTGTTGCGGCAAACGGGCAACACGGGTCAGGCTGTATGTATATTACCCTTGCAAAGTGTATAAAATATGATGCTTGGGGTTAAAAATGGTCAGCGTAATTAATAAGGATGAGACCTTTGCAAACCCCCCAGATGTGGATGCAGTTCAAGGCGTAGCAGCACAGCGAGTGCAGACATATCATATAGATAGGCAAACGAGCGAGCAGCGCACAACGCAGAAATGCGCCGCAGATGGGGGGGGGTGCAAAGGTCTCAGGATGTTTGAAGTTCAGGCCGCTGCCGCGGGCTGAATATGAAAAGATGAATGGATATCGTTGGCAAATACTTTCAGACGGCCTGTAGCGTTTAGGGCATGTCGAGGCCGTCTGAAAAGGCAGATTGTTGAAAACAGGCATTGCCAAAGTTTGAAGTGTCGGGATTATTTTTGAGCGGCAATAATCTGATTGCGCAGCCAACGGGCAGCGGGGGCGATTTCGCCGGCCAACATGCCGGTTTCGCCGATTTCGGAATCTTTCAATACATCGGCAGCGGCTCCGTGCAGCCACACACCGCCGCGCACGGCCTGTTCGGTGTCTATGCCTTGAGCCAGCAGGCTGCCGATGATGCCGCTGAGCACGTCGCCGCTGCCTGCCGTAGCCAAGCCCGCATTGCCGCTGAGGTTGGTATAGAGGCTGCCGTTCGGGCTGCATACTAAACTATGACGGCCTTTGAGCACGGTGTAGGCATTAAATATACGGCTGATCTCGGTTACTGCTGCTTGGCGGTTTGACTGTATATCGGCGGTGGCGGTATTCAGCAGGCGGGCGGCTTCGGCGGGGTGGGGCGTCAGTACGAGTGTGGGGTAGTCGCGCGCCAAAGCGGTTAGATCGGCGTGGCGGGAAAGCAGGGTAACGGCGTCGGCATCGAGCAGCAGCGGGGTTGAGCGGTCGGGAGCGGTAAGCCGCGTATGCAGTAAGGCAAGGGCTTCGGGGCAGACGTCCATGCCGCATCCCATAACCCAAGCATGAATGTCGCTGCGTTTTTGGAGTGCATTGCCGGTGGAAAGCATGATTTCGGGGCGTTCGGGAATAACCGGCAAGGGCAGGGCGGCTTGGTTGAATCCTGCCCAAACTTTACCGCAGCCGCTGTAAATGGCGGCGGTGGCGGCAAGAATAACCGCTCCGCTCATGCCCGATGCACCGCCGATAACGGCCAAGGTGCCGTGGGTACCTTTGTGGCTTTGCGGGTCGCGCGGGGCGAACACTTGCGGAAACTGCGCGGCGGCTTCAATCTGGGCAGGCAGGCAGCCGCTGGTATAATGGTTTACGAACATCATGATGCCTTTGTGTAAATCTATTACAATAGCAGGTGTTCAGACGGCATCGAGGCCGTCTGAAACGGCACAAACCATCATATAAGAACGAAAGAATTTTATGAAGCAGAAATTGAAAGTTTGGGATGTTCCCACGCGGCTTTTTCATTGGACTTTGGTCATCGCGATTGCATTTATGTGGTACAGCGCCGAAACCGGCGGCAACCTGATGGTATGGCATTTGCGTGTAGGCTTATTGATATTGGGGCTGATTGTGTTCCGCCTGTGTTGGGGCATCTGGGGTAGCGACACCGCCCGTTTCGGCAGTTTTGTACGCGGCCCGGCACAGATTAAACGTTATCTCAAAGGCGAAATCACCGAAAACGAACAGCCCGGCCATAATCCGCTGGGTGCGCTGATGGTGTTGGCGCTGTTGGGAGCGGTATCGTTTCAAGTTATCACCGGCTTGTTTGCGCCGGACAACAATGCTTTTGTTAATAACGGCTTCTTAAACGGATGGGTGAGCGAAGATACCGGCAGCCTGATCCATACCCTGCACGTTCAATTTTTCAATTACCTGTTGGCACTGATCGCCGTGCATGTGGCCACCATTTTCATTTATAAATTCGTTAAAAAACACAACCTGATTACCCCTATGATCACCGGCTACAAATATCTTGAAGGCAAGCTGCCGGTAATCAAGTTTGCCGGGGCAGGCAAATTGCTGGCAGCATTGGCAGTGGCGGCGGGTGTTGTGTGTGCGGTATGGTTCGGTGCGTAAACTCGGAAAAGGCCGTCTGAAATGAAGCTGACTTCAATTACCCGTTACCCTGTGAAATCAATGGGCGGAAATAGGCTGGAGCAAAGCGCGGTTGTCGCCGCCGGTCTTCTGCATGACCGCGAATGGCTGGTGGCCACACCGCAAGGCGGTTTTATCACCGCGCGCAAATTTCCGCAGATGCTGTTGTGGAAAACCGATGTGGCCGGCGATGTGCTGACTTTAACAGCCCCAGACGGCAGCAAGCGTAGCGTTTCCACCGGTGAAACGGCTGTTCCTGCCGATGTAACAGTGTGGAAAGATCATTTTTCTGCCTATTACGGCAGCGCAGAAACAGACGCATGGCTTTCTGAAAAACTCGGCACCGATGCCCGCCTGTATTGGCTGGGCAAGCAGAGCAAGCGGGTGTTGGCTGCTGCACAAACGCCGCTTTCTTTTGCCGACAGCGCTCCGTTTATGCTGACCAATACCGCTTCGCTCGACAACCTTAATGCAATGCTTGATACGCCTGTGGAAATGGAGCGTTTCCGTGCCAACTTCGTGGTGGCAGGCTCCGAAGCCTACGAAGAAGAAAAGTGGCGGCGCATCCGCATCGGAGAAGTGGAATTTGAATACCTGAAGCCGTGTACCCGCTGCGTGATGACAACGGTGGATTTAAAAACGGCTAAGAAAGACCCGTTTCAAGAGCCGCTCAGCACCTTGGCCGTTGCACGAAAAGCCATATTCGGCGTGCACTTGATTGCAGTGAGCGCAGGCGTGGTAAAAGCGGGTGACGAAGTGGAAGTTTTATCTTATCAATAACCACGTTAAAAAATTATCTTAAGCAGCCGCAATACCTTATCTCTAGGCTTGAGTTTTCAGACGGCCAGAGACCTTTGCCAACCCCCCCCCATCTGCGGCGCATTTCTGCGTTGTGCGCTGCCCGCTTGTTTGCCTATCGTGTGATATGTCTGCATTCGCTGTGCTGCTGCGCCTTAAACTGCATCCACATCCGGGGGCAAAGGTCTCAATCTGAAAACTTCGCACCATCTGCCGGTTTTACAAAAGTCTCAGGCCGTCTGAAAACCTGTAAAACGGTTCAGACGGCCTTAGATTATTTTTTTACTTCAAGCTGTTCGGGCTTTTATAGCGCAGCCAGAACGGCATCACCCATTTCAGAGCAAGAAACGAGTTTCGTGCCTTCTTCGAAAATATCGCCGGTGCGGTATCCCTGCTCCAATACCTTTTGCACGGCTTGTTCGATTTGTTTCGCCCGTGTTTCGTCATTCAGGCTGTAACGCACGAGCATAGCCAGCGATAAAATCGTAGCCAGCGGATTGGCCTTGTTTTGGCCTGCGATATCGGGTGCGGAGCCGTGCGAAGGTTCATATAAACCTTTGCCGGTTTCGTTCAATGAAGCCGAAGGCAGCATACCGATGGAGCCGGTCAGCATTGAAGCCTGATCGCTCAAAATGTCGCCGAAAATATTGCCGGTAGCGATGACGTCGAACTGTTTCGGGGCGCGCACAAGCTGCATGGCGGCGTTGTCAACATACATGTGCGAAAGTTCTACGTCAGGGTAATCTTTAGCGGTTTCGGTGAAGATTTCTTTCCACAGTTCGGTGGTTTCCAGCACGTTGGCTTTATCGACCGAGCACAGCTTTTTATTGCGTTTTTGTGCGGCTTCAAACGACACTTTGGCGATGCGGCGGATTTCGCTTTCGCTGTATTTCATGGTGTTGAAACCTTCACGCTCGCCGTTTTCCAGCGTGCGGATGCCGCGCGGTTCGCCGAAATAAATGTCGCCGGTGAGTTCGCGCACAATCAGAATATCCAAGCCCGCAACCACTTCGGGTTTGAGCGTGGAAGCATTGGCCAATTCTTTATACAGGATGGCGGGGCGCAGGTTGGCAAACAGGTTTAAATCTTTGCGGATGGCCAGCAAACCGCGCTCGGGGCGGAGCGGGCGGTCGAGATTGTCGTATTGGGGGCCGCCGACGGCACCGAGCAATACGGCATCGGCTTCGCGGCAGAGTTTTTGAGTGAATTCGGGGTAAGGGTGGCCGTATTCGTCGTAAGCGGCGCCACCGAGAGGGGCGTATTGATACTGGACATCGAGGCCGTCTGAAATCAATTTGTCTAACACGCGCACGGCTTGGGCGATGATTTCGGGGCCGATGCCGTCGCCGGGCAATATGGCAATTTGTTTGGTCATTGAAAATTCCTCTATATATTCTTACATAAAGCAGGACATGGTTTATTGGCGTTCAAGCAAACGGATATTACCATTTTCTAACAGATAAAGTTGCGGTGAAATCAAGTAAGTTTTTTCTTCTCAAATTTTTTGGTTCTCGAATCGCTGCTTGCATTGCCGGTGTAACAGCTTTGCTTGATACATAAAAGCAAACCGCCCTTTCAGACGGCCCTATCATTGCAGCAAGGCCGTCTGAAAAACATTATAATGCCGCCCATGAAACTGATTACTTCTGCACGAAACGAACAGCTGAAACATCTATCGAAACTGCTTGGCCAAGCCAAATTCCGCCGCCTGCACGGGCAAACGGTGCTGGAAGGCGTGCATCTTCTGCAAGCCTATTTAGACAGCGGCGGGCAGCCTTTGCAGGTTTATATTCCCGAAGTCAAAAAAGACCTGCCGGAAATCCGCGCAGCCGTGCAAACCCTGCCGCCCGATGCGCTTACATGGGTATCACAAGGCATTTTGTCTAAAATCACCGGCCTTACCGAAGCGGAAGACTTGATGACGTTGATTGATATCCCGTTTCAGACGGCCTTACCTACCGAGGGCGATTGCGTGGTGCTGGAGCGTGTGCAAGACCCCGGCAATGTCGGCACCATCATGCGCAGCACGGCGGCAGCCGGTGTCAAACAATTGGTGTTGAGCCGCGATTGCGCCGACGTATGGGCGCCGAAAGTATTGCGTGCCGGCATGGGCGCGCATTTTTTGCTGAATATTTATGACCGCGCCGATTTGCCCGGGTGGAGCCGCCGCTACATCGGCGGCAATATTTGGGCGACCGCACTTTCTGAAACCAACAACCATAATCTTTATGAAATGCGTTTGGGTGAGCCTGCCGCGTGGGTGTTCGGTAACGAAGGCAGCGGTGTCAGCCACGAAATGCTCGGGCATGTGCACGGTTGCGTCAAAATTCCCATGCTCGGGCAAACCGAATCATTGAACGTTGCTATGGCGGCAACCGTATGTTTGTTTGAACAGATGCGCCAAAGATTATATTCTGCCCGATAACCGCTTATCGATTATTCTATTATTTCAGACGGCCTCATGCCGCGCTGCACAAGGAACCACCATGTTTGATGAAGCTTCCCGCCAAAGACTTTCCGAACTGCTTGATACAAAAGCAGAAACCCATGCCACCATGCGCTGCGACGAGGTGCAGGCCTATATGATGGCGCTGCTCACCGGCCCGGACGCACTCAATACGGGCGAATGGCTGCCCGAAGTGATGGGCGACGAAAACCTGTTCACGCCCAACGAGCAAAAAGAAATCGAATCGCTGGTTCTCGCTTTGGTGATGGATATGCACACCAAGCTCGAAGAAAAAATGCTGCCCGATTTGTGGCTGTATGACGACGAAGCCGAAAACCCCGATTTCCATACTTGGTGCAATGCCTATCTTTATGCTTTGGATGTGGTGCCTACCGATTGGTTTGAGGCCGTGAACAATGAAGAGTTTGAAGATTTGTTTTATCCCATCATGGCCTTGGGCGGCATCTATGATGAAGACGACAACGGCGAAGTTTTGCTCCATCTTACCGATAAGGAACTCACCCAGCTCGAATCCGAGCTGCCGCATGTATTGCTCGACATTTATTACTATTGGCGCAGCATTAAAAACAAACCGAAAACCATACGCAACAAAACCGCCAAAGTCGGCAGAAACGATCCCTGCACTTGCGGCAGCGGTAAAAAATACAAAACCTGCTGTGGTAAAGAACAATAAAGCCCAAAGGCTTCAGGCCGTCTGAAAGGTATGCCCATGAACAACCCCTTTGATTTAAACGCCGCCATCGGTTTACAGCCGCACGGTAATGCACCGTTTTTCAAAGCCGAATGGCCGGCACCCGCCAATGTGCACACTTTAATCACCACCCGCAACGGCGGCATCAGCGAAGGTGTATACCGCAGTCTCAATTTAGGCAGCCATGTCGGCGACCGCCCGGAACATGTGCGGCATAACCGCGAAACCGTTCAGGCACATGTGGGTGTGCCGGTGGTGTATCTGAATCAGATTCACGGCACAACAGTTATTCAGGCCGCCGAGCATATCGGCGTTTCCCCGGATGCCGATGCCGCCGTTGATCGAACGGCCTCCGCCGCTTGCGCCGCCATGACCGCCGACTGCCTACCCGTGTTGTTCTGCGACAAAGCGGGCACCGTGGTTGCTGCCGCACATGCGGGCTGGCGCGGTTTGGCCGGCGGCGTTCTACAAAACACCATCGCGGCCATGAATGTGCCGTCTCTTGAAATCATGGCTTATCTCGGCCCCGCCATCGGCCCCGATGCATTTGAAGTGGGGCAAGATGTTTTCGACGTATTCTGCGCCCAAACCCACGAAGCATCGCGGGCCTTCGAGCCGATAGGCGACAACAAATATCTTGCCGATATCTACGCCCTTGCCCGATTGGTTTTACAGCGGGAAGGCGTAAACATGATTTACGGCGGCAATCATTGCACCGTGCTCGAACGCGAAACTTTCTTTTCTTACCGTCGTGAAAAACAAACCGGCCGGATGGCGAGCATTATTTGGTTGGATAATAGGTAAATATTTCAAATGTTTATGTTAGCGCAATATATAAAGGCGGATGGTATGTCCGCCCTTATGAAAGTTTTTACAGTTTTAAAAGCGTTTTAGAAAAACTCACAAAGTTCTCTTTAGCAAAACTCGCGTAACAGGTTTTCAGACGGCCTCAAAGCTTTTTAAGCCCCGTTTGAGCGTGTGCAAAAGCTTCAGCATAAAAAATCCGGCACGGTTGATACCATGCCGGATTTTTGCTGTTCAAATATTGGTCGTTTCCTGCTTTTACTGCGGCACGCCTTTCAATATGGCGTGCCGCAGTAAAAAAGATTACCAACCCAACCTTATTGGCGTTGCGCATCCACCGCCGTTAACGCAATCATATTTACGATGCGGCGCACGGTAGAGATCGGCGTAACGATGTGCACGGGTTTGTTCATGCCCATCAGAATCGGGCCGACGGTAATGCCGTTGGTTGCATTCACGCGCAGAAGGTTGTAGCTGATATTGGCTGCTTCTACGTTCGGCATCACCAACAGATTGGCCGAGCCGGTGAGGGTGGTTTCGGGGAAAATGCTCTTACGCATTTCTTCGTCCATCGCCACATCGGCCTGCATTTCGCCGTCGATTTCCAGATTCGGGTCAATTTCGCGAATCATTTCCAATGCCTGCTGCATTTTGATGGCATCTTTGTCTTTGCGCGAACCGTAAGTGGAATTCGATACCAAAGCCACTTTCGGTTTGATACCGAAGCGTTTCATTTCTTTGGCGCACATCAGCGTACCTTTGGCCAGCTGCTCGGCATCGGGGTCTTCATTGATATAGGTATCGGCAATGAAGAAGTTACCTTTGTTTGAAATCAGCGCGTTCATGGCGAATGCGTGGTTTTCGGGGTTGTTGTAGCCGATTACTTCTTCAAAGATATTGAAGTGGTCGTAAAAACGCCCCATTGTGCCGCAGAGCATACCGTCGGCATGGCCGAGGCGCACCATCAATGCGCCGATCAGCGTGCTGTTTGCGCGCATACGGCGGCGTGCCATTTCTTCGGTAACGCCTTTGCGTTTGCGCAGTTGGTAGTATTCTTTCCAGCTTTCTTCAAAATAAGGGTTGTCGCTGATGTCGATCAGGTCGAAATCTTTACCCGGCTGAATGGTTAAGCCTTGAGATTGCAAGCGTTCTTCGATGATTTTGCGGTGGCCGACCAAAATAGGGAAGGCCAGTTTTTGCGATACCACTTGCTGTGCGGCGTGCAGCACGCGCTCGTCTTCGCCTTCGGTAAGTACGATGCGTTTGATCTGTTTGCGCGCTTGGTTAAAGATCGGGCGCATGAACAGGCTGGTTTTATAAACGAACTGGGTCAGTTTTTCAACATAGGCATCCATGTCGGTAATCGGGCGGGTGGCCACGCCGGAATCCATAGCGGCTTGAGCCACGGCAGGGGCGATTTTGGCAATCAGACGCGGATCGAAAGGCTTGGGAATCAGGTATTCGGGGCCGAAAGTCAGGTCGGCATCTTCGTAAGCACCGGCCACTTCCGCGCTGGATTCTGCCAAGGCCAAGTCGGCGATGGCGCGAACGCAGGCGAGCTTCATTTCTTCGTTGATGGTGGTTGCACCCACATCCAATGCGCCGCGGAAAATAAACGGGAAGCACAATACGTTGTTGACTTGATTGGGGAAGTCGGAACGGCCCGTGCCGATAATCACATCGGGGCGGGCTTCTTTGGCTTCGGGCGGCCAAATTTCAGGGGTGGGGTTGGCCAGAGCGAACACAATCGGGCTGGTGTTCATGGTTTTGAGCATGTCGGTGCTCAATACGTTGGGGCCGGACAAGCCGAGGAAAATGTCTTTACCGTTAACCGCGTCGGCCAATACGCGCTGGCCGTTGTCTTGAACGGCATAACGTACTTTGCTTTCGTCCATGCGTTCGCGGTCTTCGCGGGTGGTGTAAATCACGCCTTTGGAGTCGCATACGGTAATGTTTTCGCGCTTCATGCCCAAGGCTACCAGCAAATCCAAGCAGGCAATGGCGGCTGCTCCGGCGCCTGAGCACACGAGGGTAACGTCTTCGATTTTTTTCTCGGTTACGCGCAGCGCGTTCAGTACGGCGGCAGCGGTAATAATGGCCGTGCCGTGTTGGTCGTCGTGGAATACGGGGATGTTGCAGCGTTCGCGCAGTTTTTGTTCGATATAGAAGCACTCGGGTGCTTTGATGTCTTCAAGATTGATGCCGCCGAACGTAGGCTCTAATGAAGCGATGATTTCAACCAGTTTGTCGGGGTCGGTTTCGTTGATTTCGATATCGAATACGTCGATGCCGGCGAATTTTTTAAACAGAACGCCTTTACCTTCCATAACGGGCTTGCCGGCCAATGCGCCGATGTTGCCCAAACCCAATACGGCGGTGCCGTTGGAAATCACGGCCACTAAATTGCCGCGTGCGGTGTATTTATAAGAAGCGAGCGGGTCATTATAAATCTCCATACACGGAGCGGCTACGCCGGGCGAGTAAGCCAGCGAAAGGTCGTATTGTGTGGCCAGCGGTTTGGTGGGGGCAACTTGGATTTTGCCGGGATTGGGGTATTCGTGAAAATGAAGGGCGGCTTCTTTGATTAATTCATCCATAATGTATCCTGACTGATCGGCTGAAAGGCCGTCTGAAAAAAGATAATGGCTTCAGACGGCCTGTTGTCTGAAAGCGTAATGTTATCATGTGTAATAAACGACGCATACCGTTATGTAGGCATATGGCCCAGCAGAATAAGCCGTTATCGTGACATTTCTGTTTTCAAAGTTAGACCGCAGGTTGGGTTGTATGTTGCTATTGTGCGGCGGGTTGGGCTGATTTACGCAAGTGCTTGATATGCAAACCCATTAGGCTGCAATAAGGCTAGGGTGATCGGAATGGGCAAAAAATATTTATAAACGATGAAAAATGTTTAAGGCCGTCTGAAAACACAATGTTCAGACGGCCTTTACGTTTTACGGCAGGCTTTGCAGCAAACAAACTTATTTTTGATACAAGGCAGCAAGGCCGTAGCAGAAGCAGTTTATTTGCTATACGCGCTTGTTTGCTCAAACATAAAACGCGTACGCCCAAGCAGCTACCAACACGATACACAGCACATTCAGCAGCACGCCGGTACGCATCATTTCTTTTTGCTGTATCAAACCGGTTCCGAATACGATGGCATTCGGCGGGGTGGCAACCGGCAGCATAAATGCACACGATGCACCGATGCCGATTACAAATACCAACACTTCTTTAGGCAAACCCATTTGGGTGGCGATGCTGGCGAAAATCGGCACAAGCAGCGCGGCAGAAGCGGTATTGCTGGTAAATTCGGTTAGGAAAATAATAAAGGCGGCCACGGCAAAAATCACTACCAAAGGATGAGCCAACACAAATGCGGTGGCCAACTGTTGGCCGAGAGCAAGGGAAGCGCCGGAAACTTTCAGCAGGTTGCTCAAGGCAATGCCGCCGCCAAAGAGCATCAGCACGCCCCAGTCGGTATTGCGCGCAACTTCTTTCCAGCGGGCTACGCCGAATACCACCACGGCCACGGCTGCGGTAAGGGCGATAACGGTGTCGGGATTGGCGATACCGAACGCTGCTTTGATTTTGGCACTGAATACCCACGCTACGGCGGCAGAAATGAAAATCAGCATGGCAATCACGCGGTGCAGTGTCCACGGAATGTGTTCAGCTTTGACTTCAACGCGCTCGTTGAGATTGGGGCGCAAAATGATATACAGGGCAAACAGCATCAACGGCAGAATCAGCAGCATCATGGGTAAGCCCATTTTCATCCAGCCGGCAAAATCCAAATCCAAGGCTTTGGCGGCAATCGCGTTCGGCGGCGAGCCGACAATGGTGCCCAAGCCGCCGATACTCGCGCAGTAGGCGATACCCAGCAACACAAATACATAGGTTTTGCGTTCTTTTTCTTTATCCAAGTGGTCCATCATGCCCATGGCCAGCGGCAGCATCATCGCGGCAGTGGCCGTATTGCTGATCCACATAGACAAAAATGCGGTTACGCCGAACAGCATCAATACGGCGGCTTTCATGTTCCCGCCCGATAACGACAGCAGCCATACGGCGATTTTGCGGTCGAGACGCTGCATGTGGAGCGCGGCGGCCAGAGCGAAACCGCCGAAGAAAATATAGATAATCGGGTCGGAAAAACTGCTCATGGCTTTTTTAATATCCATTTCCGGAAAGCCGAGCAGCACCGCCAGCACGGGTACCATCAAAGCGGTAACCGTGATATGAACCGCTTCGGTAAACCACAAAATCGCTACAAACAGCAGCACGGCTATGCCTTTGTTGGCAACGGCATCGTAAGGAAGAATGTGGTAAATACCGAAGCATATTACGGCTGCGATAATGGTGGTGATCAGGCCGCGGAAATCGGTTATCGGCGCTTGTGCGCTCAGCAGCTCGATATTGTCCGGGCGTTGTTGGTTGTCAGGAGTCATCTTTTTTGTCCTGTTGAAACGTTATGAAAAAACAGCTTGGTCAGCCAGCCTGCACTTATTCAAAGCGTGGCCGTTAAACTGGATATGCCATACTACATGGCTCCGTGTGTTCTGTTTCGGCTGCCTTTGGGTATGACATATCAGGTTGCATAGCAATATGCAGGCTGCCGAATCAGTATAAGTGTAATTTTGTGTAGTTGTAAAGAATATGTAAACGAGCGGTTAAGGGCTTGGTTGAGAATAAAGGTTTTGAATCAATAAGCCTTTAAAATATATAGGGCATTAGAAGTGAAAGCCGTAGGTCGGACGCTCATTTTCAACAGCAACGGCAAAGCAAGCAACCGTAAAAAAGGCATTTTAACCGGCACGACGTCAGCGTTGTGGGGAATAACGGTTTCTTTCGATTACAACATGGCGGAGATACGCTTTCCCGCTATCCGCTTGTTTTTTCAGACGGCCTGCTATATAAATGCCGGCAGTATGTCGAACCTATATAGCAAATAAACTTATTTTTGTTAAGGCATTGCTGCCTTGTATCAAAAATAAGTTTATTTGCCATAACAATATTGATAGAGAAGAGAACACCAACGTGATGCAGCATCATTCCGAAAACTTGCGGTTGGCGTGGTTGGTAATCATGTGCGCGGCAGCCGTGTTGATGATAACTTCGGGCATACGGCTGTCGCTGGGCTTGTTTATGCAGCCCATGGTACGCGATACACCGCTCAGTATTGCCGATATCAGTTTTGCCATTGCGGTCACCCAGTTGATGTGGGGCGTTTCCCAACCGCTTACCGGTGCATTGGCCGACCGCTTCGGTGCTTGGCCGGTATTGTTGTGGGGTACGTTGCTGCTGATAGCAGGCTGCCTGCTGGTGCCGTGGGTGCCTGGTGTGTGGGGGCTTGCGCTCACTATGGGTGTGATGATTGCTTTCGGTTCGGGTGCAGGCGGTTTTTCGATTTTGATGAGCCGGGTTGCCAACAAAGTTCCCGCAAGAATGCGCGGCACCGCTTCCGGAGTGGTGAATGCGGGCGGGTCGTTTGGCCAATTTTTGTTTTCACCCTTGGTGCAGGGATTGATTCTGCTGCCGACCGCCGGTTGGCGCGCAACCATGTATGTTTTGGCCGCCGTCAGCATGCTGATTATTCCGCTTTCCCGTTTGCTGACCCGCGGCGACGGCTCGGCTAAGCCGCAACAGGCAGCCGCAGCCGGGCATACGGGCGAAACGCTCAAACAGGCGCTGGTTCGCGCTTTTAAAGACCGAAGTTATATTCTGCTGCATTTGGGTTTTTTCACTTGCGGTTTCCATATCGCTTTTCTCGTTACCCATTTGCCGACCGAAGTGGCATTATGCGGATTGCCGCCTTCCGTTGCTTCTTGGTCGCTGGCGATTATCGGATTATCGAACGTAGCAGGCAGCTTGGCCGCAGGTTGGGCGGTAGGTCGTTACCGCAGCAAATATATTTTATTTTGGATGTACGGCTCGCGCGCTGCTTTGATTGCCGTTTATCTGCTGCTGCCGCGCACCGATACCGTTTTTTATCTGTTTGCCGCCGGATTGGGTTTGACTTGGCTGGCAACCGTTCCGCCTACCGCCGCCATTGTCGGTAAACGCTTTGGTGTGCGTTATTTGGCCACGTTGTTCGGCTTAACCTTGCTTTCACACCAAATCGGTGCATTTTTCGGTGCGTATCTCGGCGGCAAGGCCATTACTGCGTTCGGTGATTACGGTTGGATGTGGTATGCCGACATGGCTCTGGCAGCTGCTGCGGCCTTGCTGAATCTGCCTATTCAAGAAGATAAAATCAACCGTCATGCTTAAGCTATCCGGGTAAAGGCTTCGAGGCCGTCTGAAAGATACGTTTGAGTAGAAAAGATTGTTTAAGCATATTTTGACACCTTTTAGAATCTTCGGATACGGATGCAGTTTAAGGCGTAGCAGCACAGCGAGCACAGATATATGAAACAACAGGCAAAAGAGCGGGCAGTGTGCAACGCAGAAATACGCCGTAAACGGGGGTTTGCAAAGGGCTCGATATGTATTAAAAAGCCGACCAAAGAAATCTCTTTCAAAAAAGACGGGGCAGATTGTTTAATCTGCCCCGTCTTAATATTACAACGCACTTATTCTTGCTGAGTATTCACTTTTTGTGCGCCTTGAGTTTGCTTAATCGTTGAATTGAGATAAGTGATTAAAACATCGAGATTATTCGCACCTTGAGCTTGACCGATGGTCTGCTTGATTGCCTTGATTTGATCTTGTGTAATGTTGTCGGGCACTTTAACGGCCTGAACCTCTACCAATACCGGTGCAGGCAGGTTGGACAACAAGGCATAAGCCGGCTTGCCTTGAGCGGGGCGGGCTTTTGCCAATTGGGTATACGCTTCAGGCGGCATCGACTTCCGCGCTTGTTCGGCTGTCATTTGCGATACCGGCGACCACGTCAAACCTGCTGTTTTGCCTTTTTGAACATCTGCTAAAGCTTGGTTGGCTTTTGTTTCCGCCAGTTTGCCCGCTTCGGCGCGGATGTAATCTGTTTTCACAAACTCTTTGGCTTGGTTAAATGTTTGGGTGGATTCTTCCCGAACTTCTTTCGCACGCACAACCCAAATCAACCCGTCGCCAACAGTTACAGGTTCGGAATTGTGTTTTTTCTTAATGACATCGTCACTGAATAAGGTATTGATGAGTGCATCGGGCATACCGGCAGCTTTACCGTTTTCTCTTGTTAGCCAATCTGCGGGCGCTTCGACTTTCAAACCTAATTTTTTGGCCACTTCGGTTAAACTGTCGGGGTGATTAAATGCTTCTTCTGTCAATTTTTCTTTGGCTTCATTAAATGCCGAAGTTGCTTTTTTCTGCTTCAACTCGGCTTCGATGCGTGCCTTTTCTTTTTCGATATCTTGAATATTCAATACGGTAATTATATGGTAGCCGGCATCGGTTTGAACCAATTCGCTAATTTGGCCTTTTTCAAGTGAAAATGCTTTATCTTCAAACTCTTTCAACAAGCCGCCGTCTTTTGGCAGATAGCCGAGATTACCGCCGTTCTCTGCCGACCCTTCGTCACGGGAATACTGTTTTGCCAATGCGGCGAATTTGGCAGGGTTGGCTTTCACTTGAGCCAATACTTTTTCAGCTTCTGCTTTAGCTGCCGCGCGCACGTTTTCTGGTGCATCTTTTGCTACGGTAAACAAAATATGCGCAATTTCACGCGCAGGCACAACTTGTTCAAGTGCTTTATTCAGCTCTTCGTTGCTGATGGTTTGCTTCTCAGCCAGATCTTGAATGTTCAATGCCACATATTCAAATTTAACCGCTTGAGGAACAATGTAGTTTTTCTTGTTGGCATCATAATATTTTTTAAGGGCCGCATCATCTGCTTTCACCTGTGCGGCAAAAGCCTCAGGCGTAAATGTTATGGTGCGTATCGTGCGCTCAACCTGACCGGCATTAATAATCTGCTTGGCTTGTGCATCGCTAACCAATACGCCGCCGCCTACCATGGCTAAAAGATGCTGTACGGCAAATTCGCTTTTGAGTTGGTCGATATATTGGTCTTCCGAAAGGTTGCGTTGGCTTAAATATTGATTAAACAGGTTTTGGCTGAATTTGCCGTTTTGATCGTGAAATGTACGGTCATTCACAATATTTTGTTTCAATTGCTCTTGAGATACGGCAAAACCCATTTCTTCGGCGCCTTCAGCCAATAAAGCGCGCTGTAACAGTGCTTGGAAAACAGTTTCGCGGGATTCCGATGCTCCGCCCGAATGCTGTAAATTCTGTAAAGTTGTGTTTAAGTCGAATTCGCTAACCTTTCGGTCGCCTACCTTCACAATATAATCGGAACCGGGAGCGGAAACGGTGCTGACTCCGAAGCCTACGAATGTGATTGCAATCAAACCCAACAAAATTTTGGCGGGTGTTTTATATTTTTCTACTGTTACAAACATGGCATTAAAATGGTGGTTGTAATGGAATTTAAAGTGATCAAGGAATATAAAATCCGGAGTTTATCTGGTTGATAAAGTATGGCTTTAAACGGATTTATTTTCCAGCAGGAATTTCGATGCACATTGTAACAGCCTTTCCATATACTGTGCAGCTTTGCTCTTTCGATGATTGAGTTGGAAAATCAAAATGTATGTATATATAGTGAATCAACTTGTTTTAATACAAGGTAGCAGGCAGTGCAGATAGCACGAAACCGATTCTACTGCCGCTTGAGCGGCGTACATCGTTCTCTTTGAGTTAAGGCGCAGCAACTCTAGAAGAAAAGTGAAGTTGATTGACTATGTTGATAAAACGATAATTTGATTAAATCAGGATAACAAAAAAGCAGGCATATAGCCTGCTTTTTGAAATAGAAAAGCTGATCCGTCAACAATTACAGAGCATCTTTCAATGCTTTGCCGGCACGGAATTTAGGTGTTTTTGCTGCAGCGATAGTCAAAGGTTCGCCGGTTTTGGGATTGCGGCCTTGACGCTCGGCACGTTCGCCAACGTAGAAAGTACCGAAACCAACCAGGGTTACAGTGTCGCCCTTTTTCAAGGCATTGGTTACGGCATTGGTCATACCGTCCAAAGCTTTGGCTGCGGCAGCTTTAGAAATATCAGCCTCTTGGGCAATAGCTTCAATCAATTCAGACTTGTTCACAATTAAGTCCCTTTCTATCGTTTGAAATAATGAAACCCCTAAAAATCGGGCGTTTAGGTACAAATCCGTACATCTGCCGACTTTATAGCAAGCCTAAAATCAACGTGTCAAGCAAAAAGATGCGTAGTATCGGGCTTTTTAAAGCTTTCTTTACAACACCCGCATCTTTTACAACAGATTCCAACAAAATCAGTGTTTGGTTGCCTTTACGCTTGACTTGCGGCCTGATTTAGCCAATGACGAATCGGTGGGCGCTTCTTCGTTTTTCCATGGTTCGGGCTGGCGTTCCAAGCCGAATGCCAGCACTTCTTCGATCCATTTCACCGGATGGATGGTAAGCCCTTTTTTCACATTGTCGGGGATTTCTTCCAAATCCTTAACATTGTCTTTCGGAATCAACACATGTTTGATGCCGCCGCGCAGTGCGGCCAGCAGTTTTTCCTTCAAACCGCCGATGGGCAATACTTCTCCGCGCAGGGTAATTTCGCCGGTCATAGCTACATCGGCCCGTACCGGAATTTGGGTGAAAGCCGATACCATGGCCAAAGTCATGGCGATACCTGCACTGGGGCCGTCTTTCGGCGTAGCACCTTCGGGCACATGGACGTGAATGTCTTTTTTCTCGTAGAAGTCGGGAGACAGACCGACGGCTTCGGCACGCGAACGTACGACGCTCCATGCTGCGGATACCGATTCTTTCATCACGTCGCCAAGTTGGCCTGTGCGGATGATGTTGCCTTTGCCGGGCAAAGCGACGGCTTCGATGGTGAGCAATTCGCCGCCGACTTCAGTCCATGCCAAACCGGTTACTTGGCCGATGCGGTTTTCGTCTTCGGCAACACCGTAATCGAAACGGCGCACGCCTAAGTACTCGTGCAGGTTTTTTTCATCAACCTTCACGGCTTTGGTTTTCAGACGGCCTCTGCCGGAAGCGGTGGTTTTTTTATCTTCGGCCAGCGTAATTTTCATCACGACTTTACGGCAGATTTTGGCGATTTCGCGGTCGAGCGAGCGTACGCCTGCTTCACGGGTGTAGTAGCGGATGATGCCGCGTACTGCACTCTCGTCTATAACCAATTCGCCTTCTTTTACGCCGTTGCGTTTCATTTGTTTGGGTACTAAATATTGCATGGCAATGTTGATTTTTTCGTCTTCTGTGTATCCTGAAAGACGGATAATCTCCATACGGTCAAGCAAAGCGGGCGGGATGTTGAGGCTGTTGGATGTGGCGATAAACATAACGTCGCTCAAATCATAATCCACTTCGGCATAGTGGTCGGCAAACGAATTGTTTTGTTCGGGGTCGAGTACCTCCAAAAGTGCGCTGGCGGGGTCGCCGCGGAAATCACTGCCGAGTTTGTCGATTTCATCGAGCAAAAACAGCGGATTTTTCACGCCGGCTTTAGCCATATTTTGCAGAATTTTACCCGGCATCGAACCGATATAGGTACGGCGGTGGCCGCGGATTTCGCTTTCGTCGCGAACGCCGCCCAGTGCCATGCGCACATATTTGCGGCCGGTTGCTTTGGCAATGGATTCGCCCAGCGAGGTTTTACCTACGCCCGGAGGGCCGACCAGACACAAAATAGGTCCTTTGATTTTGTCCATGCGTTTTTGTACGGCCAAATATTCCAAAATGCGTTCTTTAACTTTTTCCAAGCCGTAATGATCCGCGTCCAAAACCAAATCGGCTTTGGCTAAATCTTTGCTTACGCGCGATTTTTTCTTCCACGGCAGTTCGAGCAGGGTGTCGATGTAGTTACGCACTACGGTGGATTCTGCCGACATCGGCGGCATCATTTTCAGCTTTTTCAGTTCGGACAAACATTTTTCTTCGGCCTCTTTACTCATGCCGGCTTCTTTAATCTGTTTTTCCAACGCTTCGAGTTCGCCGCGTTCGTCTTCTTCTCCAAGCTCTTTTTGAATGGCTTTAACCTGTTCGTTCAAATAATATTCGCGCTGTGATTTTTCCATCTGACGTTTGACGCGGCCGCGAATGCGTTTTTCCACCTGCATGATGTCGAGTTCGGCTTCCAGTTGGCCGAGCAGGTATTCCATGCGGTCGGTAATGCTCACGGTGTCGAGCACTTCTTGGCGCTGTTCCAGTTTAAGCTGCAAATGTGCGGCCACGGTATCTACCAAGCGGCTGTTTTCGTTGATGGCGTGAATGGTGCTGATGACTTCGGCCGGAATCTTTTTGTTGAGCTTGGCAAATTGGTCGAATTGCGAAAGCAGGGTGCGGCGCAGGGCTTCCATGTCGGGATTGTCGGCATCGGTGTCTTCGGCGGTTTCAACATGCGCCATAAACAGTTCGCCGGTGTCTTCTACTTTCAAGGCACGGGCGCGGTGTACGCCTTCTACCAATACCTTCACGGTGCCGTCGGGCAGTTTCAATACTTGCAGAATTTGGGCGACCGTGCCCATTTCGTGCAAATCTTCGGCATTGGGTTCGTCGTCGTTGGGGTCGCGCTGGGCAAGCAGAAACACCCGTTCGTCGTTGTCCATGGCTAGGTTCAACGCAGCGATGGATTTTTCGCGCCCCACAAACAGGGGCAGAACCATGTGCGGATAAACCACCACGTCGCGCAGGGGCAGGGTAGCCAGAGCGGCGTATTCCTCAATATGTTTGTCTGTAGCCATAATTCTCAGTCTCTTTAATCATTTACTGGAAGACTTACTGAAACATCCGGCGTGTTTGCGGTTGTTTCGGGCAGGTCTTTTATTTATCGGGTTGCCGCCTACATTGGGCTGGTGGGGTGCTATTTCAAGCCTTGAAAAAATTTCGACAGCCGATATTTTACTGCGGGTAATCAAACGGCCTTTTACAAGGCAGTATAATGGATTGGCCAACGTGTTTGCGTTAAAATACTGCCGGTTTGAGTGATAAGGCCGTCTGAAACCTTTCAGACGGCCTATACTGAGGAAACACCATGACTGAACACAATACTTCGTTAATCGAATTTCCCTGCAATTTTCCCATCAAAGTGATGGGGGGGCAGCATCCGGAGTTCGAATCTTCGGTGCTCGCTTGCGTGCAGAAACACGCGCCGGAAACCCAAGCGCACCACGTCAGCATCCGTCCGAGCAGCAAAGGCAATTACTTGAGTGCCACGGTGCAGGTGAATAATGTGCAAAATCAAGAGCAGCTCGATAATATCTATCGCGACCTTACCGCCCACGAGTTAGTTAAAGTAGTGCTGTAAAACATGAAAACCGTACAACTGGGGTTGGCCGATTACCAACCGGTATTCGAAGCCATGAAGGCTTTCAATGCCGCCCGAACCGATGAAACCGAAGACGAATTGTGGGTGGTAGAACATCCGCCGGTATTCACGCAGGGTTTGGCGGGCAAGCCCGAACATTTGCTGTTGCACAGCGATATTCCCGTCGTGCAAATTGACCGGGGCGGGCAGATTACCTACCACGGCCCTGGGCAATTGGTTGTTTATACCTTAATCGATTTCAAACGCCGCAAAACCAGCGTGCGCCACATCGTTACCGCTTTGGAAAACAGCATCATCGCCACATTGGGCGCATACGGCATAAATGCCTCAGCCGATCCCCAACGCCCCGGCGTATATGTCGGCGGGCGTAAAATCGCTTCTTTAGGGCTGCGGATTAAAAACGGCTCGGTATATCACGGTTTGGCTTTGAACATTAATATGGATTTGTCGCCGTTTCGATATATCAATCCCTGCGGCTATGCCGGTATGGAGATGGTTCAGATGGCCGATTTCATCAACCCTTGCCCAACCTTAACGGAAGTGGCGGACAAACTTACCGCACACCTTACCAAACAACTCGCCCCGAAAGACACCATATCATGAGTGAACAAAAATTAGACAACGCCCAAGGCGTGAAGCATAAAGGTGCAGCCAAAACTGCCCGTATTCCGATTAAAGTCGTACCGCTGGAAGAAAAACTCAAAAAACCCGAATGGATCCGCGCCAAGCTGCCTACCGGTAAAAAGTTTTTCGAAATCAAAAATATCTTGCGCGACCAAAAAATGCATACCGTTTGCGAAGAAGCCAGCTGCCCCAATATCGGCGAATGTTTCAGCAAAGGTACTGCCACCTTTATGATTATGGGTGATATTTGCACCCGCCGCTGCCCGTTTTGCGACGTCGGACACGGACGCCCTAATCCGCTCGACCCCGAAGAACCCAAGAACCTTGCGGAGTCGGTAGCCGCCATGAATTTACGTTATGTGGTGATTACTTCGGTTGACCGCGACGACTTGCGCGACGGCGGCGCACAGCATTTTGCCGACTGTATCAGCGCCATCCGTGAAAAAAGCCCCAACACCAAAATCGAAATTCTTGTGCCGGACTTCCGCGGCCGTTTGGATATTGCTCTGGAGACTCTCTCGCGCACGCCGCCCGATGTGATGAACCACAATCTCGAAACCCATCCGCGTTTGTATAAACAGGCGCGCCCCGGTTCCGATTACAAACATTCGCTGGAACTGCTGCGCCGCTATAAAGAAATGCAGCCCGATATTCCCACCAAATCCGGCATTATGGTCGGCTTGGGCGAAACCGACGAAGAAGTGCGCGAAATCATGCGCGACATGCGTGAGCACAATATCGAAATGATAACCGTAGGCCAGTATCTCCAACCTTCAGACGGCCACCTGCCTGTGTTGCGTTATGTTACGCCTGCGCAATTTAAAGAGTTTGAAAAAGAGGCTTACGAAATGGGCTTCACCAACGCCGCTATCGGCGCGATGGTCAGAAGCTCGTATCATGCCGACGAACAGGCTACCCAAGCCTTGCAGGAAAATGTGTTGAATCACGCGGTTGATTAGAACGGTGTGAGCAACAGAATGAACAGCGGCAGATTTGCTGCTGTTGATTTATCTGTATCTGTAAACGGTTTTCAGACGGCCTGATGAGTATCAGAGGCCGTCTGAAAGCAAAGAACACAAAAGATTATTCTTCTTCGTCGCTATGGTTGTTGATGCGGATGGCGGTATGTATTTCACCGGCGGGAACCGTAGAAGGCGAAGATTTGTCGTCAGACAGCTTCTGCAAATATTCTTCGTCTATATCGCCGGTAAGGTAACAGCCGTTGAAACATGAAGCATCGAAACCGGCAATGTCGGGATTGAGCTTTTTAACGACTTGTTCCAGTTCGGCCAAATCTTGGAAAACGCAGCCGTCGGCACCGATTTCGCGGGCAATGTCATCATTGGAACGACCGTTGGCGATTAATTCTTCGCGCGTGGGCATGTCGATACCGTACACATTGGGAAAGCGCACTTCGGGAGCGGCTGATGCAAAATAAACTTTGCGGGCGCCGGATGCGCGAACCATCTCAACGATTTCTCTGCTGGTTGTGCCTCGAACGATGGAATCATCAACCAGCAAAACGCTTTTACCTTTAAATTCCGACTCCATAGGGCTGAGTTTTTGGCGCACCGATTTTTTGCGGGTTGCCTGACCCGGCATAATAAACGTGCGGCCGATGTAGCGGTTTTTGATTAAACCTTCGCGATATGGCTTGCCGAGATGATGAGCCAGCTCCATCGCGCTGGGGCGGCTGGTGTCGGGAATCGGCATCACCACGTCGATGTCGTCGATAGGCAGTTCGCGCTTCACTTTCTCTGCCAGAGTAATGCCCATATTCAAGCGCGATTGATACACGGATACGTTGTCAATCACCGAGTCGGGGCGGGCGAAATACACATATTCAAACAGGCAGGGACTCACTTGCGGATTCTCGGCGCATTGGCGGGAGAAAAAACGGCCGTCCAGCGTGATGAATACGGCTTCTCCGGGGGCGATGTCGCGGTCCAAATCGAAAGCCATGCCGTTGAAGGCAACCGATTCCGAGGCAATGGCGTAGGCGGTTTTGCCGTTTTCGTCGGTTTGCGTGCCCAAAACCAAAGGGCGGATGCCGAAAGGGTCGCGGAAGGCTACCAAACCGTATCCGGCGATCATGGCGACTACGCCGTATGCGCCCCGCACGCGTTTGTGCAGTTTGGCGACGGCATTGAAAATGTTGTCTACGCTGAGAATGGAAGAGTCGGAGTCGGTAACTTCGCGGCGCAGTTCGTGTGCGAATACGTTGAGCAGAACTTCTGAATCAGAACGGGTGTTGATGTGGCGCAAGTGTTTGTTACACACGTTTTCATACAGCTCGGCGGTATTGGTGAGATTGCCGTTGTGTGCCAATACGATGCCGAAAGGGGAGCTGACGTAAAAAGGTTGGGCTTCCGCGGTGCTCTCGGCATTGCCGGCGGTGGGATAGCGCACATGGGCGATGCCGGCGTGGCCGGTCAGATCGCGCATGTTGCGGGTGCGGAAAACATCGCGCACCATGCCTTTGCCTTTGTGCATATGGAAAATATTGCCTTCGACGGTTACGATGCCGGCCGCATCCTGCCCGCGGTGTTGCAGCATTTGCAGGCCGTCGTAGAGGCTTTGGTTAACGGGTTGGTAGGCTACCATGCCTAATACGCCACACATTGTTTTTTCTCCGAAAATTAAAGAGAGGGGTTGGGTAGTTGTTCTGTAATCACAGACGATAAATAAGGTACGGCAAGCTGTGCCAATGCTTCAAAGTAGCTCGCACTTAGTGACTGCTGCCAGCCGTCGGTATGCGGCAGGTCGGTAAACGAGCAAACGGTTACGGCCAATGTAACCAGCAAGATGCCTTTTGCTGCGCCGAACAGCCCGCCGAGCAGACGGTTTACGCTTCCTAAGCCGCTGGCTTTTACTGCCGAGGTAAGCAGGGAGCGTAAAAAATGCTGCACGAGCCATGCAGCAAAGAATAGGGTAACAAAAGATAAAGCGATGCCTAAGGCTTGGGGTTCGAATGAGTTGAACGCGATTTCGGCAAAAGGCACGGCGAACATTTTGGCCACGATAAACGCGATAATCCAAGTAATCAGCGAGGCGACTTCGATAATCAGGCCGCGCATCATGGAAACGATGATGCAAATGCCGATCAGGCCGAATGCGAGAATGTCGAAAGTCGTCATTATTGCTGCCCGATGACCATGCCGTCCGCACCTTTTTGGCGGATTTTTTCCAAAGCTTTTGCGGCGGCTTCACGGTTGGGATAGCTGCCGGTGCGGACGCGGTACACTTTGCCTTTGCTGGTTTCGGTTTCGCTCACATAAGTGCTCACGCCCGCATCGGCCAGTTTTTGCTGCATTTGCTGGGCTTGCTGGCGGCTGCTGTATGCGCCGATTTGAATCATGGCTTTGGTGTTGGTTTTGCCTTCGAGAATGGCTTTGGGGTCGCTTTTTTCAGCCGGGCGGGAAGATTTGTTGGCCAGAGCGTCTTGAGCGGCCTTGCGGTTGGCTTCTTGTTGTTTTTTCTGTTCGGCTTGGGCGGCACGTTTTTCCGCTTCGGCTTTGGCTTTGGCCTGCTGTTGCGCTTTCAGACGGCCTGCTTCTTGTTTGGCTTGGTGTGCGGCTTTTTCGCGTTCTGCTTCTTTGGCGGCCGCTTCGGCTTTGGCTTTTTGTGCGGCTTGTGCTGCTTTTTGCTGTGCGGCTTTCTGTTCGGCGGCTTTTTTCTCGGCGGCTTTTTTCTCGGCGGCTTTTTTCTCGGCGGCTTTTTTCTCGGCGGCTTTTTTCTCGGCGGCTTTTTTCTCGGCGGCTTTACGCGCGGCTTCGGCTTGGGCGTCGGGTTCGACGCGGTTGTTGATGATGACTACGGGAGGCGGAGCGTTGTCGGCTTCGGCTTTCGGTGCTTCGGTTTTGGCAGGCTTGCTAACCGGTGCAGGTGCGGTTTTGGCAGATTCTTTTACTGTTTTTTCAGACGGCGTTTCAGGTTTGGTTTCGGGTTTGGCTGCGGCTTGCTGTTTGGCCGTCGCTGTTGCGGCTGCGGCAGTTTCGGCTGACGGTGCGGGAGCAGGTTCGAGCACGGGTTGGGGGGCGGTTTCTGCTTCGGTTGGTGCGGGAGCGGTGAGCGGATTATCCAGCTCGACGCTTTCCGTGCCGCTTTCGGGTGCAGGTTCCAGCACGGCGGCAGGAGACAGATCGGAAGCGTCGTCGGACGAAGCGGCGCGGTTGGGCTGGATAACCGATTGCGTTTGTTCCGGAGAGGCCGTCTGAACGGAAGAGGCGGCCTTGATGGTAATGTTTTCGGCTTCGGCACCTTCGTTGCTTTGGCTTAATACCCTGGCCAAAATAAAGCCCGCCACAATAACCAGTGCCGAAGCTCCGACCAAGCGGCGGCGGTTTTTTCGCTTGAGTTGTTCGTATTCGTTTAACGATTGGAAGCGGTTGTTTGCCATGTTCTGCCTTGTTTACAGGGTTGCCATAACCTCGGCAACGGTGTGGAAGGAACCGAAGACGGTAATTCTATCATTTTCCGAAGAAGCCGCCAAAGCTGCTTGGAAGGCCGTCTGAATATTGTTGAAACAGGTTATGTTTTCGATGTTGTGTTCGGCCAGTTTCCGGCTTAATGAATCTATATTCATGCCGCGCGGCAGGTGCAGCGGGGCGATGTACCATTCGTCGAACTGGTCTTTAACGATGTCGAGCACTTGGTCGATGTCTTTGTCGGCCAAGATGCTGAATACGGCGGTGCGTTTTTGGGCGAACGGCAACGCCATCAGCCCTTGCCGCAAGGCGCGGGCGGCGTGGGGGTTGTGGCCTACGTCGAGAATCACCAGCGGGCGGCCCGGCAGCACTTGGAAGCGGCCGGGGTTGCTTACCAGCAACAGGCCGCGTTTGATGGAGCCGATGTCGATGGGCAGTTTATCGTTTAAGCATTCGATAACGGCCAGCGCACAGGCGGCGTTGTTCAGTTGGTATGCGCCGCGCAGGGCGGGAATCGGCAAGGCGTTGCGGTTGCGTTTGAGGCCGTCTGAAAACAGTCGGTCGGATTGCGGGTGGAAATGGAACGACCATTGCTGCTGTTCGAGTTTGCTGAAATCGAAATCGCGCTTGATCAGCAGCAGTTCCGCACCGATGTTTTCGGCATGTCGGCGCAGGGATTCGGGCGGCGGGTTTTGGCCGCAGATGGCGGGTTTGCCGCCGCGGAACACGCCTGCTTTTTCGTAGCCGACTTGTTCGACGGTGTCGCCCAAAAAGGATTGGTGGTCTAAATCGATGCTGGTCACGACGGCGCAGTCGGCATCGAAGATGTTGACGGCATCCAAGCGGCCGCCCAAGCCGACTTCGAGCACCATCACGTCGACTTGTTCGCGCATGAAAATATCGACGGCGGCTAAGGTGTTGAACTCGAAATAAGTCAGCGAAATATCGCCGCGAGCGGCTTCGATGCGCTCGAACGAGGAGATGATGGCTTCGTCGCTCACCGGCTCGGCGTTGACGGCGATGCGTTCGTTGAATGTGAGCAGGTGCGGGCTGGTGAGGGTGCCGACTTTGAAGCCCGCCTGTTTGTAGATTTGGGTGAGAAAGGCGCAAACCGAACCTTTGCCGTTGGTGCCTGCCACCACAATCACGGGGCATTGCGGGTTGAGGTTCATGGCGGTTTTGACTTCGCCCACGCGCGACAAACCCATGTCGATCAAGCCTGCGCTGTGTGCGGTTTCGAGGTGTGATAACCAGTCGTTGAGTGTTTTCATGATGGTGTTGCGTTGGTGTGTGAGGCCGTCTGAAAACACGCTTTGCGGGTTTTCAGACGGCCTGTTTTACGGTTTCGGTTGCCCCCAGCGCGCCCATACGAGCAGGCGGCGGTAGCTTTCACGGTCGGTCATGTCGGGCAGGATGAACTGCCGAATCTGCCGGTCGCCCAAGTCCCATTTTAAAAACAGGGCGTAGCGGGAAACCAAGCTGCCTGCACACAGGCCGGCGGTAAAGGCGGTTTGTTCGCTGCCGACAAAAACGGCGGCGTTTCCCTGCGGGCCGACGGCGATTTTGTGTATGGCATCGGGGCGGTTCAGTTTATGTATGCGCCATACCCAAATAAGGCTGGCGGCCAGTAAAATCAAGCCTGCCGCACGCATGGTTCCGTGGAAGGCAAACAGGCAGGCAAGCACCGCCCAAAGGTGCAGCAATACGGTAAGGGTTAATGCGGTGCGGGAAGGTTTTAAGGCCGTCTGAAAAGCCTGCATGGTTTACATCATGTTGTCGAACACGGGGCTGACGGTCATGTCGGCTTCTTCCATGTCCAGCACCATATCGTGGATTTCCACTTCGAAATATTCCCAAAATGCTTTCAGGCTCATGTCTTCGGGCCATTTGTTTTTGGGGATGTCCCAACCGGCGATTTCGGCTTCGAAGATTTGCTGGTAACGCTCGTCGAAATAGGAAACCACGGCTTCGGGTTCGTCGAATTGCGGCACGAGAAACACCGAGCAGTTGCTGCGGATTTGTTCGATGGTTAAATCGGGCATGTTGTCGTCGGCCTGTTTCAGCCATGCCAGAAAGTGTGCGGTGGGTTTCAGCACCACGGCGGTGCGGTCTACAAAATACATGAAGTTTCCTTACGGGCGTTTGTTTCAGACGGCATTGTACTCAATATTGAGGCCGTCTGAAATATCGTTTTCAGACGGCCTGTTATGCTACGGAACGATGTTTATTAGTGGTCGCTGGCTTCAGCCGCGCCGATACCGGTCATCGAACGTACATATTGAGCTTCGAAGCCTGCTTTATCCAATTCGGCCTGTTTCGATTTGTCGGTAATCGAGAAGAACCAAGCTGCGATAAAGGCCAGCGGAATCGAGAACAGGGCAGGGTTGCTGTATGGGAAGATGGCTTCTTTGTTGTGCAGCACTTTCACCCAAACGGTCGGGCCTAAAATAATCAGCACGAAAGCAACCAACAAGCCTAAGAAACCGCCGATCACCGCGCCGCGTGTGGTCAGGCCTTTCCAGAACATCGACAAAGCCAGAATCGGGAAGTTGGCCGAAGCCGCCAGCGCAAACGCTAAGCCCACCATGAACGCTACGTTTTGGTTTTCAAACGCAATGCCCAAGATAATCGCCAAAATACCCAAACCTAAAGTGGCCAAGCGGGATACGCGCATTTCTTCTTCTTGAGTGGCTTTGCCTTCGCGGATTACAGAAGAATACAAGTCGTGGCTGACGGCAGACGCACCGGAGAGGGTCAAACCGGCTACTACCGCCAAAATGGTGGCGAATGCTACGGCTGAAATGAAGCCCAAGAACAGGTTGCCGCCCAATGCGCCGGACAAATGCACCGCCGCCATATTGGTGCCGCCGATCATTTCGACTACGGTTTTGCCTTCGTTCACCATAGTGGTGAAGAATTGCGGGTTGTCTTTGGTAACGAAAATAATCGCACCGAAACCGATAACAAAGGTCAGCAGGTAGAAGTAGCCGATAAAGCCGGTGGCCACGAACACCGATTTACGCGCTTCTTTGGCATCGGGCACGGTAAAGAAACGCATCAGAATGTGCGGCAGACCGGCCGTACCGAACATCAAGGCCAAGCCCAACGAGAGCGCATCAATCGGGTTGGACACCAAGCCGCCCGGCGCCATAATCGCCGTGCCTTTTTCATGGATTTCGGTGGCTTTCAGGAACATACCTTCTAAGCTGAAGCCGCTGGCTTTCAGAATCATGAACGCCATGAAAGTCGCACCGGAAAGCAGCAGCACGGCTTTGATGATTTGCACCCAAGTGGTTGCCAACATACCGCCGAACAATACATACGCCACCATCAGCGCGCCCACGATAATCACCGCGGAAGTGTAGCTCATGCCGAACAGCAACTGAATCAGTTTGCCCGCGCCCACAACTTGCGCGATCAGATACAGAATCACCACCAGCAGCGAGCCGCTGGCCGCAAACACGCGCACGGGTTTTTGTTTCAGGCGGTAGGCAACTACGTCGGAAAAGGTAAATTTACCTAAGTTACGCAAGCGTTCGGCTACGAGGAACAATACGATCGGCCAGCCCACCAAGAAGCCGGTGGAGTAGATCAGGCCGTCGTAACCGGTGGTGTACACCATAGCGGAAATACCGAGAAACGAAGCGGCAGACATGTAATCGCCGGCAATCGCCAAGCCGTTTTGGAAGCCGGAAATACCGCCGCCGGCGGTGTAGAAGTCTTTGGTGGATTTGTTCTGCTTGGCCGCCCATTTGGTGATGAACAGAGTGGCACCCACGAAAATCAGGAACATCACGATGGCTGCGATGTTCAAAGGTTGTTTTTCCACTTCGCCGCTGAAGGCATCGGCCCATACGCTACCCGAAACCAGCAGGCCGGATAAGGTGATTAATAATTTATTCATGCGTTTATTCTCCCTCAACTTCCCGCACAACTTCTTTGGTCATGTCTTCAAATTTGCCGTTGGCAATGCTCACATAAATCCCTGTGGTGATGAACGAAAAGATAATCACAAACAAACCGGCGTAAATGCCCCAAGTGGTGATGCTGCCTTCGGATACGGGGCGGGCGAAAATTTCGGGCGATGTGCCGATCATCCAAATGTAGAAAACATACATAAAAAATATGACGGCAGAAAACCCCCATCCTATGAGTGCTTTCTGGCGCGCCATACGCTGGAATTTGGGATGCCGGAGCACCCGTTGTGCCGTTTGTTTTTCCATTTTTTCTTCTCCTTTCGTAAAACCTTTAAGGTATGAACGATGGGCATTAAAATTAAAAAATATTGCAATGGCTAATTTTATTTTCTGATAGTATCAATCCGTTTTATTGATGACAAAAAGCAAAAAATATGATTTTAAAAAGAAATATTGTTTTCAAAAAGCTTTTCAGACGGCCTTGAAATGTGTTAAAACAAGCAAAGGCAAGCAGCTCCGAAACGGGCTGGGCGATGCTTTATTCATAACATAATAAACAGCTGGCGTGAGAAATATGGACTACAACCAACTCAAAACATTTACCGAGGTTGCCCATATCGGCAATCTGACTCAAGCGGCGGAGCGTTTGCATTTATCGCAGCCTGCCGTTTCGGCACAAATCAAGTCGCTTGAAAAACGGCTTAACGTAACCTTGTTCAAACGCACCACCAACGGTATGGAGCTGACGCCGGCGGGGGAAGTGTTTCTGCCCGAAGCCGAAATTTTATTGCAACACCATCACAAGCTCGACTGTTTCGCCAAAACCTTGGCCGAGCATTATGTGGCTCATGCCGATATCGGTTTGATTCATCCCGTTCCTTCCGA
Source organism: Neisseria dumasiana (assembly GCF_022870885.1). Classification (NCBI taxonomy): domain Bacteria; kingdom Pseudomonadati; phylum Pseudomonadota; class Betaproteobacteria; order Neisseriales; family Neisseriaceae; genus Neisseria; species Neisseria dumasiana. Next base: position 1,113,001 of record NZ_CP091509.1, read on the forward strand.
CAAAATCACTTGCCTTACCGAAAAAGTGCTCCGCCATGATCCGGATATTCTGCTGCATATCCAATACGGCATGAGCGGGGAAATCGAGCAGCGCATTCTCGACAAACAGCTGCACGGCGGCTTTTTTCTCGGGCCGGTCAACCACCGCAGCCTGCGCAGTATTTTTCTGCAAGACCTCCATTATTCGCTGATTTGCCCTGCGGAGGCCGAGCAAACGGTGCGGCAGGATTTGCCTGCCAGCCTCGGTCAGTATGCATGGATTGAAATGTCGGGTGTATCGGGCAGCCGCAAACACATGCAGCAGTTTTGGCGCAAACACAAAATTTCGCCCAAGCGGCAGATTATCTGTGATTACTCTCAAACCATCATTGATTTGGTGTGTCAGGGAACCGGCGTTGCCGTGGTGCCGGAGCACCGTGCGCGTTCGGCGAAAGAAAGCGGCAGGCCGATTGCGGTGATTGAGGAATACCGCCAAACCATGCCGTTGAATTTCATTTATCTGAATGAGTTTGAAGAAGACCCGATTCTTAATCTGCTGAAAAATTCCGTGGAAGAAGTGTGGGGAATATAGCCGATAAATCTGTGTATTTGTATTGGAGTGGCGATTGATATAACGGAGCCGTTTTTAGTCAGAAAGGCCGTCTGAACAAATATTTTCAGACGGCCTCGTGCGTTTTGAGAGGAACTTATTTGGCCTTCAATGCCGATGCTTCTTCAGCCAATCGGGTAATCGCGGCCCAATCTTTATTTGCCACTGCGTCTTTAGGCGTGAGCCATGAACCGCCGACACACAATACGTTGGGCAGTTTCAGGTATTCGGGTGCGGTTTCGAGGCTGATGCCGCCGGTGGGGCAAAACTTCACTTGGGGGAAAGGGCCGTGCAGGGCTTTGAGCATTTCGCGCCCGCCCACGACTTCGGCGGGAAAGAGTTTCATGGTGTCGATGCCGTGTTCCAAAGCCAGCATGAGTTCGCCGGGTGTGGCAATGCCGGGAATCACGGCGATGCTGCTTTGGGCGGCGGCTTTGGCGAAATGAACGTTGAAACCGGGGCTGATGGCAAACACGGCGCCTGCGTCTTCTACGGCTTTGAGTTGTTCGCCGTTGATTACCGTGCCTGCACCGACGATGGCGCCGGGCACTTCTTTTTTAATCAGTTCGATGGCTTTGATGCCGTGCTCGGTACGCAGCGTGATTTCAAGCGTGGGGATGCCGCCTTCGACCAAGGCGTGTGCCAAATCGACGGCGGTATGGATGTCGTTGATGGCCATTACGGGAACGACTGCGCCGGCGGAAAGGATGTCGCGTGCATTCATGTTTGCTCCAATCTGTTAAGACGGTAAGGCCGTCTGAAAAGTGTTGCGGAAGTGTTTTCAGACGGCCTGTCGGGAATGAGGCCGTCTGAAAAGCCGGTTCAGGCGAAGTCGCCGCCGAAGCTCATGGCACCGGTTTCTGCGCTGCTGGTCATGCTGCGGAAGCCGGCGAACAGTTCGCGACCGATGCCGTGGGTGTTTTTGCTCAAGTCGGCCTCGGCGGTTTCGCGCGCGTTCCATTCGGCTTCGTCAACCAAAGCAGTCAGCTCGCCGGTAACGGAATCGAAGCGGATCATATCGCCGGTGCGGATTTTGCCGATGCCGCCGCCGAGCAGGGCTTCCGGGCTCATGTGGATGGAGGCGGGTACTTTGCCCGATGCGCCCGACATGCGGCCGTCTGTAACCAAGGCAACTTTGAAGCCGCGGTCTTGCAGAATGCCCAAAGGCGGGGTGAGCTTGTGCAGTTCGGGCATGCCGTTGGCGCGCGGGCCTTGAAAACGAACAACGCAGATAAAGTCGCGTTCCAGCTCGCCCCGTTCAAAGGCCGCCAACACTTCGCGCTGGTCGTTGAAGACAATGGCGGGTGCTTCGATGATGCGGCAGTGTTCGCGTACGGCGGAAACTTTGATCACGCCGCGGCCGATGTTGCCTTTCATCAGGCGTAAGCCGCCGTCGGGCGAGAAGGGGCGGGAGAAGGGGCGCAGTATGTCTTCGTCGCGGCTTTCGGCTACGGCGTCTTGCCACTGGAGTTTGCCGTCGATTAAGAAAGGCTCTTTGGTGTAGGCTTCCATGCCGTGCCCCATGACGGTTTCTACATCGTCGTGCAGCAGGCCGTTGTTGCGCAGTTCGCGGATAACGAAAGGCAGGCCGCCGACTGCGGCAAAGTGGTTGACGTCGGCTTGGCCGTTGGGATAAACGCGGATCAGCAGCGGAATGATAGACGAAATCTCATCGAAGTCGTCCCAATTCAAAATAATGCCAGCCGCGCGCGCCATCGCCACCAAATGCATGGTGTGGTTGGTGGAGCCGCCGGTTGCCATCAGGCCGATAAGTGCGTTGACAAACGATTTTTCATCGAGCATTTCTCCCATAGGTTTGGCCGTGCCGTTTTTGATGCTTTCGACCAAATGGGCGGCGGCATAGCGGGTCAAGGCTTCGCGCATGGGTGTGTAGGGGTGGAAAAAGGCGGCGGCAGGCAGATGCACACCCATCATTTCCATCATCATTTGATTGGAGTTGGCTGTGCCGTAAAACGTGCAGGTGCCGGGGCTGTGATACGAACCCATTTCGCTTTCGAGCAGCGCATCGCGGCCGACTTTGCCTTCGGCGAAAAGCTGGCGGGTGCGGGCTTTTTCTTTGTTGGCGATGCCGCTTTGCATAGGTCCTGCGGGTGCGAAAATGCCGGGTATGTGGCCGCAGCTCAACGCGCCTATCATCAGGCCGGGTACGATTTTGTCGCACACGCCGAAATACAGTGCGCCGTCAAACATTTGGTGTGACAGGCCGACTGCCGTGCTCATGGCGATGACGTCGCGCGAAAACAGTGAAAGCTCCATGCCCTCGTAACCTTGGGTAATGCCGTCGCACATGGCGGGTGTGCCGCCGGCCACTTGCGCGGTGGCACCGTGTTTTCGGGCTTCGTCTTTAATCCAGTCGGGAAATTGGAAAAACGGCTGGTGTGCCGAAACCATATCGTTATAGGCGGTAATCATGCCCAAGTTCGGTGTGTTGTGTTTGAGCATTTCGATTTTGATGGTTTGCGGCATGGCGGCATAGCCGTGGGCAAGGTTGGAGCATCCCAGTTGGTCGCGTTCGACACGTCCTTGCTGTTTCAGTGCGCGGATGCGTGCAAGATAGGCTTCGCGGGTAGGGCGGCTGCGTTCGATGATGCGTTCGGTTACGGCGGCCAGTTTGGGGTGTAGGGGAGCGGGAGTGTTCATAAGGCTCTGCCTTTCGTAGTGGTCTTCGGCGGAAAGTGCTTTTTGCTTGGTGTGTGCTTTGTTTTAAAACAGATTCAAACAGATAAGGCCGTCTGAAAGCTTTATTGATTAAAATTATAATATAGATTGTAGTTAAGTTACAAAATAATGCTTGCACTAGGTCAAACTTTCTTGTGTAGTTTTGTAACAAAATGAAATGATCGGTCAAATAAGGATTTGGCGATATGTTTACATAGGTCAAATTTTTATGAAAAACAGCATAGACAAAAACTGTAGTGCTGTGTAGGATTGCTACTGATTTTATTCTGATTACAGTTACAGAATACGGCGTGTAGTTTTATGCAAATCATGTAAGCCGTATGCAGCAGATTTATATTTAGTTATGGCGTTGAGCCAGCCTCAGTAAACGAAAGAAGACGTGATGAATACGCAAACAAACTTTGATTTGGTGTTATTTGGTGCAACCGGCGATTTGGCCATGCGCAAGCTTCTACCCTGCCTGTATCAGGCTCATGTGGCCGGGCTGCTGCATCCGCAAGGCCGTATTTTGGGCGTAAGCCGCAGCGATTTGGATACCGAAGGTTTTCTCGCCAAAGTGGAAAGTCATTCCAAAATCCATATTAAAGAAAACTTAAGCGATGAGGCGTGGGCATCGTTTGTTAAACGCATCGCTTACCTCACCGTAGATGTTACCCGTTCCGAAGATTTCGGCACATTGGCCGAAATGGTTAAAGCCCGCCGCGAAACCGACAACGTCGTTATTTATCTCTCAACCGCCCCTAAATTTTTTGCCCCCGCGTGTGAAAACCTTGCCGCTGTGGGCTTGAATGCCGACAACGTGCGTATCGTGTTGGAAAAACCCTTGGGCACCGATTTGAAGTCTTCGCAAGAAATCAACACCGATGTAGCGCGTTTTTATAAAGAAGAACAGATTTACCGTATCGACCACTATTTGGGCAAAGAAGCCCTGCAAAACCTGTTGGCGCTGCGCTTTGCCAATGTTGTGTTCGAGCCGTTGTGGAACAATAAATATGTGAAAAGCGTTCAACTGACCATTGCCGAACAATTGGGCGTGGAAGAGCGCGGCGAGTTTTACGACATCACCGGTGCGCTGCGCGATATGGTGCAAAACCACTTGATGCAGATGTTGTGTATGACAGCGATGGAAGCGCCCGCCAGTTTGGATGCCGATGCCGTGCGTGATGAAAAACTGAAAGTGATTAATTCTTTAAAACCGCTGACTTCGGCCGATGTCGATGCAAATGTGGTGCGGGGCCAATATATCGCCGCCCAAAAAGACGGCCAAACCGTCAACGGCTATTTGCAAGAGCATAACGTACCTGCCGACAGCCGCACCGAAACCTATGTGGCTATTAAGGCGGAAATCGACAACCAACGTTGGGCGGGCGTGCCTTTCTATTTGCGCACCGGCAAACGCATGGCGGGTAAAGTAGCCGAAATCGTGTTGAATTTCCGCGAGCTGCCCAACCATATTTTTGAGGGCAGCCAAAAAGCCCCCAACCGTTTGGTTATCGAACTGCAACCCACCGAATCCGTCTGCCTGTACACACAAGTCAAAACGCCGGGTGCGGGCAACCGTGTGGAACTGACCGCGTTGAGCGTGGATATGGGCAAAGAAGTGGCCGGCCGCCGTGCCGAGGCTTACGAACGTTTGCTGCTCGACGTGATCAACGGCAAGCTGGCATTATTCAACCGCCGCGACGAACTGGAAGCCGCGTGGGAATGGGTAGTGCCGATTATGGACAACTGGGCTGCCAGTTCCGTGCCGCCTCACGGATACGAAGCCCATTCGTGGGGGCCGGAAGCCGCCCGCCAATTGTTGGCACGCAACGGCGACAAATGGCACGAAGAGCAATAACAGCTTTTCAGACGGCCTGTCGATTATGCGTTTGAGGCCGTCTGAAAAACGATACCGAAAGAGAGTTGATTATGGCTTACCAATGGCACCAACATGAAAACGCCGCTGCTGCTTCTGCGGCATTGGCCGACGCCGTGGCTGCTTCGTTGCAGCAGGCTTTAGTTAAACAAGGCGGAGCCGTGTTGGCTGTGTCGGGCGGGCGGTCGCCCATTGCATTTTTCGAAGCCTTATCGCAGAAAGATTTGGATTGGGCGAAAGTAGGCATAACGTTGGTGGACGAGCGCATCGTGCCGACCACCCATGCCGACAGCAACACCGGCTTGGTACACGAATACCTTTTAAAAAACAAAGCGGCCGCCGCTACTTGGATTCCCGTGGTCGAAGCAGGAAAAACCGAAGCCGGTTTATCTCCCGAAGCAGTGGTTCAGACGGCCTTAAAACACTACCGCCAACCCGACGTGCTGGTGTTGGGTATGGGCGGCGACGGGCATACTGCATCATTGTTTCCGCAGGCACCGCAATTGGACAAAGGCTTGGATATGCAAAACAGCGTGCCTTTGCTGCACACCACTCCGGTTACCGCGCCCCACGAGCGTATCAGCATGACCTTGGCTGCCATTGCCGCAACGCCTGCCGTTTTTCTCGCCATTCAGGGCGAAGAGAAAAAAGCAGTATTCGACCAAGCCGCTGCGGCCGCTTCCAAAGATTTTCCGACCGGTTATGTACTCAATAACGAAAAGGTAAACTGCCATGTCCACTACTCAAATTAAAGAAGATCAAGCTTCCGGCAAACACGCTCCCGCACCTGCCGACACCGTTGAATGGCCGCGCTTGGTTGCCGACATCGGCGGAACCAATGCCCGTTTCGCATTGGAAACCGCTCCCCAACAACTCGAAAAGATAGAAGTGCTGCCGTGCAACGATTACGACACCATCGTTGATGCCATCCGCGAATACTTGAAACGCGCGGGCAACCCGAAAATCAGCCACGCAGCGATTGCCATCGCCAATCCGATTTTGGGCGATTGGGTGCAAATGACCAACCACCACTGGGCATTTTCCATTGAAACCACCCGCCAATCTCTGTGTTTGGAAACCTTGATTTTGCTGAACGATTTTACTGCGCAGGCATTGGCGATTACCCGCCTGCCCAAAGAAGAATTGGTTCAGGTCGGCGGCTCCAAACCGGTAGAAAACGCACCCAAAGCCGTTATCGGGCCGGGCACGGGGCTGGGGGTGAGCGGGTTGATACCCAGCAATTCCGGCTGGGTGCCGTTGGCCGGAGAAGGAGGGCATGTCAGCTTTTCCCCGTTTGATGATGCCGAAATCATGATTTGGCAATTCGCTAAGAAAAAATACGGTCATGTTTCTGCCGAGCGTTTTTTGAGCGGCGCAGGTTTGACGCTGATTCATGAAGCTTTGTCGGCCAAAGAAGGCGTGAAGCGTCAAAAAATGACACCGGCCGAAATCAGCGAGCAGGCTTTGAGCGGTTCATCGCCGTTGTGCCGTTTGACGTTGGACATTTTCTGCGCCATGTTGGGCACGGTATCGTCGAATCTGGCGTTAACATTGGGTGCAAGCGGCGGCGTGTATTTGTGCGGCGGCATCATTCCGCGCTTTATCGATTACTTCAAAAACTCGCCTTTCCGCACGCGCTTCGAGAGCAAAGGCCGGTTCGATGCCTATTTGGCCGCCATTCCCGTATATATCGTATTGGGCAAATACCCCGGTATAACCGGTGCGGCCGTAGCGTTGTCGAACCATCTGCAAGGCAAGTGCAACAATACCGCGGCTTTGGGCGGTGCGGCAGGTAAAAAAGGAGAAACGGCAAAAGCATAGCCGCCTGCTTTTCGATACCGCAACCGCACGGAATGCCGTGCAATAAAACCCACACCGTTCCGTGCGGCAGTTGGCTGTTTGCTGATACGGCAATAAAATGTCGCACAAATACGCAGGTGGCGTTTAATACCTGAATACATAGTCAATGAACTTAACTTGTAGTACGACGACACGCCCTAGCAGAAATAAAGTTTATTTGCCATACCTGTTCAGACGGCATACTGCCTGAATATACAGGCAGCAGATTATAGAAAGCAGAATTATTATGTTAAGTAAAATCAGCGAATCACTCAGCGACCTTTCGGGAGCGGAACGCAAAGTGGCAGAATCGGCATTGGCCGAACCCAAGTGGTTCGTGCATGCCGCAGTAGCCGAAATTGCCGAACGGGCTTCAGTGAGCCAACCTACCGTTATTCGTTTCTGCCGCAGTTTGGGTTATAAAGGTCTGCCCGAATTCAAACTGGCGCTGTCTGCCAGCCTCGGCCACGAAGGAATGCCGTATGTGCATGAAGAATTGAATGCCGACGACGACATGGGCAATGTGGTGGAAAAAGTGCTCGGCAATGCGGCCGCTTCGATTTTGGGTGCGCGCCGTTTCCTGAAAGAAGCCGACCTCGAAACAGCCGTGGTAATGCTCAGCCATGCCCGCCGCATAGAGTTTTACGGAGTAGGCAATTCAGGCATTGTCGCCCAAGATGCGCAGCATAAATTTTTCCGTTTCGGTATTTCAACGGTGGCCTATGTCGATACCCATATTCAGCTGATGGCCGCATCGGTATTGAGCAACCGTGACGTGTTGGTGGTAATTTCCAATTCCGGTTCTTCGATCGAGCTTTTGGATGCCGTGAGCATTGCAAAAGAAAACGGTGCTTCGGTTATCGCCGTTACCCGCTCCGAATCACCGCTTGCCCAATTGGCCGATTGTGTGTTGAGCATTTCTGCGCAAGAAAACAGCGAACTTTACACGCCTATGGTTTCACGTCTGCTCCAATTGGCGGTAATCGATATACTCACCATCGGCTTGGCTTTGCGGCTGGGGGAAACCGCCAGCCTGCAATTACAGAAAGGCAAGCGCAGCATCCACAGCAAACATTTGGAATATAACAGTAAGGAAGAGTTATGAAACATTTACAGGATTTGCCTGTATGGCGGGAGCTGTGGAAGCATTTCGATGCAACCAAAAGCCTGCATATGCGCGATTTGTTCGAGCAAGACCCCGAACGGGCGCAGCGTTACTGGCTGGAAGTAGGCGGTTTGATTTTAGATTATTCGAAAAACCGCATTACCGACGAAACATTGTCTCTGCTGATGCAACTTGCCCGCGAATCAGGCGTGCCGGAGCGTATCAAACAGATGTTCCGCGGCGAAAAAATCAACACAACGGAAAACCGTGCCGTATTGCATGTGGCTTTGCGCAACCGCACCAATGCCCCGATCCGTGTCGACGGCGAAGACGTGATGCCCCAAGTCAACCGCGTGTTGAGCCGTATGGGCGAGTTTGCACACGAAGTACGCAGCGGCGAATGGCTGGGCTATACCAACCAAGTGATTACCGATGTGGTCAATATCGGTATCGGCGGTTCCGATTTGGGGCCGTTGATGATGTGTACGGCACTCAAGCCTTACGGCCATCCGCGTTTGAAAATGCACTTTGTATCGAATGTGGACGGCTCGCAGTTGCGTGATGTGCTGGAAAAGGTGCACCCCGAAACCACGTTGTTCATCATCGCTTCCAAAACCTTTACCACGCAAGAAACCCTAACCAATGCGTTAACCGCCCGCGAATGGTTCTTGAAATATGCTGATGAAGAATCTGCCGTAGCCAAGCACTTCGTAGCCGTATCGACCAACAAAAAAGCCGTGGCCGATTTCGGTATCGACACCGCCAATATGTTCGAGTTTTGGGATTGGGTCGGCGGGCGTTACAGCCTGTGGTCTGCCATCGGCTTGCCGATTATGCTTTATTTGGGCGAAGAAAACTTTATCGAAATGCTCAACGGCGCGCATCTGATGGACCAGCATTTCTTCAATGCGCCGTTGGAACAGAATATGCCTGTGCTGTTGGCATTGATCGGTATCTGGTATATCAACTATTACGGAGGCGGAAGCCACATCATCGCCCCGTACGACCAACACCTGCACCGCCTGCCCAAATTCATCCAGCAGCTGGATATGGAGAGCAACGGCAAACAGGTTACGCTCGACGGACAAGCGGTAGCCCATGAAACCGCACCGATTATCTGGGGCGAAACCGGCATCAACGGCCAACACGCTTTCTTCCAACTGCTGCATCAAGGCACGCACATTACGCCGATTGATTTGATTGCTTCGCTGCAAAAACGCAGCAATCTGCCCGGTCATCACGAGATTTTGCTGGCCAACGTATTCGCTCAAGCCGAAGCCTTTATGCGCGGCAAAACGCCCGACGAAGTGCGCGTCGAACTGAAAGCGCAGGGCATGGATGAAGCGCGCATCGAAGAATTGGTGCCGCATAAAACCTTCTCCGGCAACCGCCCCAGCAATCTGATTCTAATGAACAAAATCAACCCCCGCAACATGGGCAGCCTGATTGCGCTGTATGAACACAAAACCTTCGTGCAGGGCATTATTTGGGGCATCAACAGCTTCGACCAATGGGGCGTGGAGTTGGGCAAACAGCTTGCCAAAACCATTTTGTCGGAGCTGACGGGAGAAACCGCCGTTCAGCAGCACGACAGCTCAACCGAACGCTTGATCCGCCTCTACCGCAATGCCAATTGTGACAAAGACAGCGGCTGCCAATAGGCTCAAGCATCTCAGGCCGTCTGAAAACATGTTTTCAGACGGCACGCAATAATAGGGTATATAAAAAATAGCAATATCCGTTTAGTAAAAAGATGAGTATTATCAGTTGTTTTCAGCTATTGTTGCGCTTGGCGGCAATGCGGGAATAGCAATTTTTTAATCAATCGAGTTTGTATAAGGATTTGAAAAAATGTCTACGCAATCACAAACAAACAATAATTTTGCATTGTCGGTGTTGACCACATTGTTTTTCATGATGGGTTTCATCACATGCATGAACGACATTCTGATTCCCCATCTGAAAAGCATCTTCAACCTGACTTACACGCAGGCGATGCTGATTCAGTTCTGTTTCTTCGCCGCGTATGCCGTGATGTCGATTCCGATGGGCAAACTGGTAGAAAAAGTCGGCTATAAAAACGGCGTTATCGGCGGCTTTCTGATTGCCGCTCTCGGCTGTTTCTTGTTCTATCCCGCAGCGGGCAGCCACTCTTACCCGATTTTCTTGGGCGCATTGTTTGTGTTGGCATCCGGCATCGTGCTGCTGCAAGTGGCAGGTAACCCATACGTTACCCTGATGGCCAAACCGGGCAAAGAATCGTCTACACTCACCCTGATTCAGGCGTTCAACTCTTTGGCAACCATGATTGCCCCGCCTTTGGGTGCGATGCTGATTTTCGTGGATGCCACGGCCAGCGAAGCCGAACGTATTTCTTCCGTACAGATTCCCTACTTGGGTTTGGCGGGTTTTCTGATTCTGTTGGCCGTCGTGGTTAAGATGCTTCATTTGCCCGATGCGCGCAAAATCGCCGAAGAAGTTACCGAACACAATCACGACGGCAAAACCAGCGTATGGCAATACAAACACATGGTATTGGGTGCCGCTGCGATTTTCTGCTACGTTGGCGCCGAAGTGGCCATCGGTTCGCTGATGATTAACGTGTTGGAAGAAGTGGCCGGATTAAACCACTCTACCGGTGCGTTTTACCTGTCGTTCTACTGGGGCGGGGCAATGGTCGGCCGCTTTATCGGTTCGGCGATGATGAACAAAATCGCTCCCAACAAATACCTGACTTTCAATGCTTTGGCTGCGATTGCGCTGATTATTATTGCCATTTCCGCCGGCGGCGGCGCAGTAACCCAGTGGGCACTGTTGGGTATCGGTTTCTTCAATTCGATTATGTTCCCGACCATTTTCTCTCTGGCCACCAAAGGCTTGGGTAAATTTACCGGTGCGGCTTCGGGCATTATCTGTACGGCAATTGTGGGCGGTGCGATTGTGCCGGTGGTTCAAGGCTTCTTTGCCGACAACGCCGGCCTGTTGGTATCGTTCATCGTGCCTGCCATTTGCTACATGTACATCACGTTCTTCGCAACCAAAGGTTACAAAGCAGACGAAGTTGCTTAACGTCTGTTTCCCAACCGGATTGATATATCGACCAAACATGCCGTCTGAAAGTACAGGCGGCATGTTTTTTGTTTTCATCCTATGTTAAAAAGCGTAATATAGATAAGTTGAAACCTTTGCAAAACTTTTGTCTGCCGCGCATCTCTGCGTTGTGGATGTGCTGTAAACCTTGAACTGCATCCGCATCAGGGAGTTTTGCAAAGGTTTTAGGCTCGAATTTTTGTTTTCATCCGTTTCCCTGTTAATTCCAGAAAGGTAGCACTATGTTTTTCGACAAAATCGAAGCTGCTCCGGCCGACCCCATTTTAGGCTTGGGCGAGGCGTTCAAAGCAGAAACCCGTGAAAATAAAGTGAACTTGGGTATTGGTGTATATAAAGACGCCCAAGGCCAAACGCCGATTGTGAAAGCGGTTAAAGAGGCGGAAAAACGCTTGCTTGAAACCGAAAACACCAAAAACTACCTGACTATCGACGGCGTGGCCGAATACAACGCCCAAACGCAAAAACTGCTCTTTGGCGCAGACAGCGAAATCATCGCCTCCAAGCGCGCCAAAACTGCACAGAGTTTGGGCGGAACGGGTGCGCTGCGTGTGGCTGCCGAATTTATCAAACGCCAAACCGGCGCGAAAAACGTATGGATTTCCGCCCCAACTTGGCCGAACCACAATGCGATTTTCAAAGCCGCCGGAATCAATATCTGCGATTACCGCTACTACGACAAAACCACCCACGGTTTGGATTGGAACGGTTTGATTGAGGATTTGGGCCGTGCCGAAAAAGGCGATGTGGTGCTGCTGCACGGCTGCTGCCACAATCCTACCGGTATCGACCCCACGCCCGAACAATGGGAAACCTTGGCAAAAATGTCGGCCGAAAAAGGCTGGCTGCCCCTGTTTGACTTTGCTTATCAAGGTTTTGCCAACGGTTTGGAAGAAGATGCCTACGGTTTGCGGGCTTTTGCCAAGCTGAGTAAAGAATTGCTGGTGGCCAGCTCGTATTCAAAAAACTTCGGCATGTATAACGAGCGCGTGGGTGCGTTTACTTTGGTTGCAGCCGATGAAGAAACCGCCAACCGCGCATTCAGCCAAGTGAAAACCATCATCCGCACGCTGTATTCCAACCCCGCTTCACACGGCGGTTCGACTGTTGCTTTGGTGTTGAAAGATGAAGCATTGAAAGCGCAATGGATTGCCGAATTGGACGAAATGCGCGGCCGCATTAAAGAGATGCGTCAGAAATTTGTCGATTTGTTGAAAGAATACGGTGCCGAGCAGGATTTCAGCTTTATCGTGAAACAAAACGGCATGTTCTCGTTTTCAGGTTTGACACCCGAACAGGTTGACCGACTGAAAGACGAATTTGCCATTTATGCTGTACGCTCCGGCCGCATCAACGTAGCCGGTATCACCGAAGACAATATCCGCTATCTGTGCGAAAGCATTGTGAAAGTGTTGTAAGCATTATAGTCAATTGGCTTAATTTTGATACACGGCAGCAAGCCGCAGACAGTACGGTTAATACGGAAAGGCGCAGCAATGCAGCAGTAAAAGTTAAGTTGATTGGTTATAGCTGTTTAAAAGTCTGTTGAAAGTATCTAATCAATAAGGCCGTCTGAAAGGAAACTTAATTCTTTCAGACGGCCTTTGTGTTTTCAAACCGGCTTATTCGGGAATACGCAGTTTTTGTCCGGGGTAAATTTTGTTGGGGTCGCTCAACATGGGTTTGTTGGCTTCGAAAATTTTCATATATTGATTGGCATCGCCGTAGTATTTTTTAGCGATAGCAGACAGGGTGTCTCCGCTGACCACATCATGATATTTGGCTTCTGCTGCTGCGGGGAACGAGAGATTGTTGTCTACATCAGACACGCCGGTAACATTGCCTGCGGCCAAAACGGCTTTTTCTGCGGCTTCTTGCGAAGGGGCTGAACCGTTGAGCGTTACTTTGCCGCTGGCTCCGTCGAAAGATACGCTCAAGCCGGTCAGGCCGAGATTTTGTTTTTCAATATAGTTTTGAATCGCGGCAGAAGCTTTGTTGTTTAAGTCTTCCACATTGGCGGCTGCGGCTGCGGCCACTTCTTTTTCGTCTTTTCCAAACAGTTTTTCGCCTGCGTTTTTGATAAAGCTAAACAAACCCATTGTTCATTCCTTTTCGTGTGTTGATGAATCGTCCGGCGAGCCGGCCTTGCTTGGATTATAGACAAAAATGTTTTAGGCAAGTGCGGGGAACAATAAGATTACTTTGTTTTACATTAAAGTAAACGGTGGGCAAATACGGATACAATGTTTATTTAAACAAAAAGTAATATTAAAAAACATAAAGATGCGGTTGGTGCGGAATGATTTTGGCAGTCTGTAAGGTGCGGCGCATTTCTGCGTTGTGCGTTGCCGCTCTTGGACTGCATCCGCATTTGGCGTTTTACAAAGGTTTCAGCCTGTTCGGAACATATGAAAGCAAAGGAGAAATGCTATGACCAAACTTTATCTCGGTCCTGTGTTGTCGTTTCGCGGTGGCGCGGAATGCGGAGAATGGAAAGTAACCGCTTTGATTGCGGTATCAAACAGCGCGCCGTTTCCGGTTGTAAGGGTGGACGGCAAGCCGACTTGCGCGCCTAAAATTCTGATGGAACACGGCGGTAAAGCTTATCTGCGTTACGATTTGTCGGTTGCGCAGCAGGCGCAAGAAAGAAAAGTCGAATATTGCATCGACGGTGTGGATGAAGTTTGGCATTTCACCGTGCCTGCGCTGGGTCAGGCTCCGCGTATGATTTATGTGTCGTGCAACGGTTTTTCGGATGCGAACGGTATCCGCAAGCTGATTAAAGGCGAAAATGCGGTTTGGGAAGATATTTTGTGCAATCACGATAAATCAGTGCGGCCGCCGGGCTACCAAATCGACAAAGAGCAGCTATGGCATGAAACCCGCACGCACGATTGCGGTTTGCAGCGTTTTCATCTGCTGGTGATGGGCGGCGACCAGATTTATTTCGACCCGATTTGGGAAGACATCAAACTGCTGAAAAAGTGGATCGGTCTGCCGCGCAAAGAGCAGCTGAAATATAAAGTCAGCGCGTCGCTCGAGAAAGCGATTGAAGACTACTACATCGATTTTTATCTCAGCCGTTGGTTGCCGCGTAACCACGCGCCGTGGGGTTCGGTTAATAAAACCCTTGATTCGGCACACGGCATGGCACGGATTCCGACCGTGATGATGTGGGACGACCACGATATTTTCGACGGTTGGGGTTCGCATAGCCCGGAAATGCAGCGCAGCCCGTTGTTTCAACGCATGTTTTATCACGCCCGCCGCGCTTTTTGGGTATTTCAGATGCAGCAGGCAGCTGACCAACTGCCGGAGCTGACGCTATGCACAGAATTGAATATGCGTATCGACGACCCGATTTTCGAACCGATTAAATGGTCGGAGATTTTGCAGTCAGATCCGTTGGCATTGCCGCTTTTCGATAACCAGCCGGGTTTTTCGTTTGCACACACAGTCGGCCCGGTAAGTTTATTGGTAGCCGATTTGCGCACCGAGCGTTCTCACGAACAGATTATGGGGCCTTACACTTGGCGTGCGATGCAGCAATGGCTTTTTTGCGGCATACCCGAATGCAGCACCGAAAGGCACTTGCTGTTTGTATCGTCTGTGCCGGTTATGCACCCGAAACTTTCGTTGGCAGAGTTGCTGATGGAAAACTTGGGCTACGACCATGTGCTCGACAGCAGTGCCGATGATTTGAAAGATCATTGGACCAACGATGCCCACGAAGGCGAACGTAAAAGGTTGATTGAAACTTTGTTTAAAACCGCAGAAGCATTGCAACTCCGTGTAACGGTGTTGTCGGGAGACGTGCATGTGGCGGCTTGGGGCGTGGTGTACCGCACCGATTCGGATTACGCCAATTGCTCGACACAAATCCAGCAGCTGACATCAAGTGCCGTGGTGCATCCTTCTTTAGTATCAGTTATGGAACGCCTGTTTTGCCATGTGTTGAACTCGCTGGCCAAGAAAAAACAAAAGCTGGATGTGAATCTTGAAGCGGAAATGATGCTGTTTCCGTCGTCAAACCGTTATGTGATGCCTGCACGCAACTGGCTGGCATTGGAATTGGACGAGGGGCGTCGCGGCGGTAACAAACTGTGGGCCAGTTGGCGTTGCGAAACAAAAGGTGACTTTACCAATCATTTGCTGGCCATCGAACCGCTGCGGCGTGCGTCATCTTGAACGGTTAAGGTGCTTGCCAATCATTCAGGCCGTCTGAACACGCTGTTTCAGACGGCTTTTTCATGAGAATACGTTAAAAAACATCAAATTTATCTTTGCCAAAATTTTGTTTCAAGCAGAGAACTAATCTTCAGTCATAAAACAAGCGGATTGCGAATCTGATAAGTGGAATAAGTATCAAAAAACAAAAGATAATGATAAAAACATTTTATCGGGCAAAAAGCATTTCGGTTAATTTGGATTTTAATTTCTATTAAATTTTTAGCATTATCTTGCGATTATTTAGAAACTAAACCATACAAAGCCACTCTCACAAGCCAAGTGCAGAGTGATCTGCATACGCGGCACCATGCCCGATACAGCCGTCCGGCCCCTTCCCGAACGGTTGAAACCAAACAGAAACCAAACTGTCTTAAAAGAAAGGATGTATTTTTATGAAAAAATTATGGATTACCGCAGCAATGGCCGGCCTGATGCTGACCGCCTGTTCAAGCAACAAAGACAAAGCTGCGGTTCCCGAAGCCAATCTGACTGTTGAACAGGCAATCGAACAGTGCCAAAAAACAGTTGGTGCCAACCAAGATCAAGCCGCAATGGATGCGTGCATGAAAGAAAAAGGTTTCGAGCGTCCTGCAGACGCATCAGCTCCCGCTGCTCCTGCTCAATAACAGGGCCGCACTGCAAGGGAAACGGCTGCCTTAGGGCAGTCGTTTTTCTTGGTTTACATATATGTATATGCCGAACCGACAAAAAAAGCCGCTGAAGGTAATTCATGCGGCTTTTGCCGTATTTTGTTTGTACAGTCAATCCACTTAACGTTTACTACGGCGTGGCTATGCCTTAGTGTAAAGAAAACGATTGTGTAAGCCGCTGAAGCGGCAACAGAATCGGTTCCGTATTACATGTATTGCCTGCCGCTTGTTGTACAGTATTAAAAATGTGTTGATTGGCTATATAATCGGGCTTCACTACCGTTTTCATCGTTTGCATGACAGCGGTTTGTTTGACGCACAGAAAGGAAAAAGATGAAACACAATAAAAAATTATGGTTGTTGTGTCTGGCTGCCGTATTCAGTTTGGGCGCATGCGGCGGCGATGACGATTCAGACCGCCGCGACCGCAACCAGCGTTTTGAGCGCGACAGAGATGACCGCAGGGATAGGGATTATGGTGATGATGACGACCGCCGCGACCGTTATGATGACAGAGATGACGATGACGAAGACCGCGACAGACGCAGAATCAGAAGAGATAGGGATGATGATGACGATCGTGACGATGATCGTGATGACGACCGCCGTTAACACAGATAACAATATTTGATATATAAACATGCCGTCTGAAATATTTTTCAGACGGCATGTTTATTTACTTAAATCAAATTACTCTTCAACCAAATTACTCTTCCGGCTGCTCGCCGTCGGTATCATCCAATGTGCCTTCGGTAATTTGAACGTTTACGCCCACTTTGGCACGGATTTTGGCGTCGATTTCGTTGGCCACTTCGGGGTTTTCTTTCAGCCATACTCGCACGTTGTCTTTGCCTTGGCCGATTTTGGCACCGTTGTAGCTGTACCATGCGCCTGATTTTTCAACGATGTCGTATTTCACGCCCAAATCAACCAATTCGCCTTCCCAGCTGATGCCTTCGCCGTAGAGAATGTCGAATTCGGCTTGGCGGAAGGGCGGGGCGACTTTGTTTTTGATCACTTTGACTTTGGTTTCGTTACCCAAAACGTCGTCGCCTTTTTTGATGGAACCGGTGCGGCGGATGTCGAGGCGCACCGAGGCGTAGAATTTCAGCGCGTTACCGCCGGTGGTGGTTTCGGGACTGCCGAACATCACGCCGATTTTCATGCGGATTTGGTTGATGAATACGACTAAGGTGTTGGTTTTTTTGATGTGGCCGGTGAGTTTGCGCAAGGCTTGGCTCATCAGGCGGGCTTGCAGGCCGACGTGGCTGTCGCCCATTTCGCCTTCGATTTCGGCTTTGGGCACGAGCGCGGCTACGGAATCGACCACGACCATATCCACCCCGCCGGAGCGTACCAGCATGTCGCAGATTTCAAGCGCCTGCTCGCCGGTGTCGGGTTGGGAAACGAGCAGATCTTCCACTTTCACGCCGAGTTTGCGGGCGTAGATGGGGTCGAAAGCGTTTTCGGCATCGATAAAGGCGCAGGTGCCGCCGTTTTTCTGGCATTGGGCGATGGCTTCCAAGCACAAGGTGGTTTTACCGGATGATTCGGGGCCGAAGATTTCGACGATACGGCCGCGCGGCAGGCCGCCTACGCCGAGTGCCAAGTCCAAACCGAGCGAGCCGGTGGAAATGACTTCTAAATTTTCGTCTTTATGGCTGCCGTCCATCTTCATGATGGAGCCTTTGCCGAAGTTTTTTTCGATTTGCGCGAGCGCGGCGGCTAACGCTTTGCTTTTTTCGTCTGACATGATGTTTCCGTGTGGCAGGGTGGTAAGGATTTCGGCGCAGATTATCGCATAAATCGCGGTGTTCAGAAAAAGTTTTCGCTTTGCTTTCAGACGGCCTTTTCATGAAAGCTTAACCATATTAAGATAAGCCCCGCAATATCTTGATCATGATTGTCAACATTTTTAAGGAACACACCAATGAAAGTATTACTGCTCGGCGCACCGGGTGCGGGTAAAGGCACACAGGCTCAATTTATCACGGCAGCTTTCGGCATTCCGCAGATCTCTACCGGCGACATGTTGCGTGCGGCGATTAAGGCCGGCACGCCGTTGGGCTTGGAAGCGAAAAAAATCATCGATGAGGGCGGTTTGGTGCGTGACGACATCATCATCGGCATGGTTAAAGAGCGCATCGCACAGGATGACTGCAAAAACGGTTTCTTGTTCGACGGCTTTCCGCGCACGCTGGCACAGGCCGAAGCCATGATTGAAGCGGGTGTGGATTTGGACGCCGTGGTGGAAATCGACGTGCCGGATTCGGTGATTGTCGACCGCATGAGCGGCCGCCGCGTGCATTTGGCTTCGGGCCGTACTTACCATGTGTCTTACAATCCGCCGAAAGTGGAGGGTAAAGACGACGTTACCGGCGAAGATTTGATCCAGCGCGACGACGATAAAGAAGAAACGGTGAAAAAACGCCTTGAGGTGTATCACGACCAAACGGCGGTGCTGATCGACTTTTACGGTAAGCTCACGGGCGAACACGCACCGAAATATATCAAGGTGGACGGTACGCAGCCGGTTGAAGCGGTAAAAGCAGAGGTGTTGTCTGCGTTGGGCAAGTAAACGGTAGAGCGTAGAAATAGGATACAATACAGGCCGTCTGAAATATTTTCAGACGGCCTGATTTTCGCGGCAGCCGTTTTCCGGTGCCGCCAACTTAATTTTTTTAATGATGATACAGCCTTAAACCTTTTCAGCATTTTACCGGCGCATGCCGTTCCGGTTACGGTTGAAGTGTCGAAAAGCATTCGGGCTGCCGATGAAAGTATGCAGATGAAACACAATCCTGTCCGGCAACACGCTTTGGAGCAGATCCAGCGGCGTATCGGCTACACCTTCAAACAGCCACAGCTGTTGGAGCAGTCGCTTACCCACCGCAGTTTTTCGGGACGCAACAACGAACGCTTTGAGTTTGTGGGCGATTCGATCCTCAACTACACCGTGGCCAAAATGTTGTTCGACACTTTTCCCGATTTGCCGGAAGGCCGCCTTTCGCGTATGCGCGCGAATCTGGTCAATCAAGATACGCTTGCCGAAATCGCTGCCGATTTGAATCTGGGCGATGCTCTGTTTCTGGGGCAGGGAGAACTGAAAAGCGGCGGTTTCAGACGGCCTTCTATTCTGGCCGACGCGATGGAAGCCATGTTTGCGGCGGTGAGCTTCGACGCCGATTTTTCCACCGCCGAAAACACCGTGCGCCATCTGTTTGCCGAGCGTGTGAAAAAAGCCGATCTGAACCGTGAAGATAAAGATGCCAAAACCTTGTTGCAGGAATCGTTGCAGGCAAGGCGTTGGCCTTTGCCCAAATACCGCATCGAGCACCAGCAGGGCGAGGGTTGCGATGCCGAATTCAGCATTGCCTGCGATTTGGGCGAGTTGGGTTTTATCAGCCGCGCCAAAGCATCAAGCCGCCGCGCGGCGGAGCAGGAAGCGGCCAAAGAAGCCTATGCTTGGCTGGAGGCAAACCATCCGCAAAAGCATATCCTTAAAAGCAGAAAAAAATAAGCC
Source organism: Neisseria dumasiana (assembly GCF_022870885.1). Taxonomy (NCBI): domain Bacteria; kingdom Pseudomonadati; phylum Pseudomonadota; class Betaproteobacteria; order Neisseriales; family Neisseriaceae; genus Neisseria; species Neisseria dumasiana. The sequence continues at coordinate 1,132,603 of NZ_CP091509.1, forward strand.
GACCCGATGTGTTCAGACGGCCGTCTGAACCGTAACCGATGGAAAGAATGAAATGAATATGGAAAATACCAACGATATGCTCCCCAATGCCGACGGCTACCGCTGCGGTTTTGTGGCGATTGTCGGCCGCCCGAACGTGGGCAAATCGACGCTGATGAACCATTTGATCGGGCAGAAAATCAGCATTACCAGCAAAAAGGCGCAAACCACTCGGCATAAAGTAACCGGTATTCATACCGATGACACCGCGCAATTAGTGTTTGTGGATACGCCCGGCTTCCAAACCGACCACCGCAACGCTTTGAACGACCGTTTGAATCTGAACGTAACCGAAGCCATGAGCGGCGTGGATGTGATTGTGTTTGTGGTGGAAGCGATGCGCTTTACCGAAGCCGACCGCACGGTGATGAAACAATTGCCCAAGCATACGCCGGTATTGCTGGTGGTCAATAAAATCGATAAAGACAAAGCCAAAGACAAGCTGGCATTGCAGGCATTTATCGATACCGTGAGTGCCGAATTTGAATTTGCCGGCCATGAAGTAGTCAGCGCTAAGCACGGTTTGCGGATTGCGCATCTGCTGGAAACGCTCAAACCTTATCTGCCGGAAAGTATTCCGTTGTACCCCGAAGATATGGTAACGGACAAATCGAGCCGTTTTTTGGCGATGGAAATCGTGCGCGAAAAACTGTTCCGCTATTTGGGCGAAGAACTGCCCTATGCCATGAATGTGGAAGTGGAGCAGTTTAACGAAGAAAACGGCATGTACCACATTTATATCGCCGTGTTGGTGGATAAAGAAAACCAAAAACCGATTGTGATCGGCAAAGGCGGCGAGAAATTGAAGAAAATTTCCACCGAAGCGCGTTTGGATATGGAAAAACTGTTTGATACCAAAGTGTTTTTGAAAGTGTGGGTGAAGGTGAAATCCGGTTGGGCGGACGATGTGCGCTTTTTGAAAGAGTTGGGTTTATAACCGCCGGTGTGATGCCGGTTGCGGAACAAGGCTTTGGCGGTTTCGTCAAAGCCTGTTTTATTGTTATGGTTATGCAGCATCGCGCTTGGTTGCCGTTGGATTGGCGGAAAAGGTTTGAGGCCGTCTGAAGGCATTCGGGCTGCGTGATGTGTTTTCAGATAAAGACAGTTGTGCCCGATGCGGCTATTTTTGGTATTATCTCGCTATTTTTTATCAGGTTATTTGAGAGTCTGCCGACAATCGGCCGTATGGCGGTGTTTTCGGCCAAATTCGGCATCTGCGTGCGAACGATGACAGTAAGAAGAGGTGTTTCAACAGAGGCCGTCTGAATGTCGAGGGGCAGCAGAAATAAATACCTGTTTTATCTTTTATCTTTACCTAAACACAAACGAGAATTTCTATGTCGATCAGCTCCCATTGGACATCCAAAATAGGTTTCATTTTATCTGCGGCAGGTTCTGCCATCGGCTTGGGGGCGATTTGGAAATTCCCCTATACGGCGGGCACCAACGGCGGTGCGGTATTTTTTCTGCTGTTTTTGTTTTTTACGGTGTTGATCGGGTTGCCCGTGCTACTGGCCGAGTTTTATATCGGCAGGCAAACCCAGCGCAATGCCGTCGATGCTTTTAAGGCATTGGCTCCGAAGTCCTCATGGCCGTGGGTAGGCCGTATGGGTGTGGCGGCGTGTTTTATCTTATTATCGTTTTACAGCGTAGTGGGCGGATGGGTGTTGGCTTATGTTGTACACGCATTCACGGGTGCGATTGCTCCGGAAACCGATTTTAAACAGCTCTTCGGCGAAACCATCAGCAATCCGGCTTCCGCTGTCGGCTATCAGAGCCTGTTTATGCTGCTCACGATTTTGGTGGTTCAAAATGGTATTTCTCAAGGCATCGAAAAGGCCAGCCGTTATCTGATGCCTGCTTTGTTTATTGTCTTTCTGTTGTTGGCCGTCCGTTCGCTGTTGCTGCCGGGAGCGATGGAAGGCGTGTCTTTTTTACTGAAACCCGATTTCTCGGCAGTAACGGCCGACACGGTGCTTACTGCATTGGGGCAGGCGTTTTTCTCGTTGAGTTTGGGGGTTTCCGCCATGATCACTTATGCGGCCTATCTGGATGACAAACAGGATTTGTTCCGTTCAGCCAACAGCATTATGTGGTTGAATATGTTGGTGTCGTTGTTGGCGGGTTTGGTGATTTTTCCTGCCGTTTTTGCATTGGGGTTCGAGCCGGGAGAAGGGCCGGGCTTGATTTTTGCGGTGTTGCCTGCGGTGTTTCAGAAAATCCCTTTCGGAACGGTGCTTTTTGCCGTGTTTATGTTGCTGGTAACGTTTGCCACGCTTACGTCGGCATTTGCGATGCTGGAAACGGTGATTGCCGCCGCTATCCACAACAATGAGCAACGCCGCCGCCGCGTTACTTGGCTGACCGGTTTGGCGATTTTACTGGTGGGCATTCCTTCGGCGCTTTCTTTCGGTGCGATGTCTGAATTTACCTTATTCGGCAAAACCGTATTTGATTTATGGGATTATCTGATTACTTCTTGGATTATGCCGGTAGGCGCTTTGATGACGGCTTTATTTGTGGCTTGGATACTGCCCAAAAGCAAGGTGTTGGCACACATGCGGCAAGGCAGCACGCTTCATGCAAAAATCGCAGCGGTTTGGTATCAAACTTTGCGTTATGCCGCGCCCGTAGCGATTCTGCTGGTCTTTGCCAATACCTTGGGTTGGCTGGAGTGGTTGAAGTAACGGCCTTAAGATATGCCGCCCGTCGGCTGAACTGGATATTTCTTGGGGCTGAAGTAGAGTAACCCTAAATACCACACCAAAGCCGCAGAATTTTTAACTGCTGCTTTTTCTTTCAAAAACAGAGGAAAAGATTTCCGGTCGATTTCGTTGTATTTGCGCAAGACACGTTTCGCCTGATTCCAAAAACTTTCAATGCTTTCTTTCATACAAGGTCGCCACCGTAGTCGGTTAAATCGCCGTTGCAGCCGATCACGCGGTGGCACATTATCAGGATGGAAATCTTGATCTGCCCGTTGGCGGCAGCTACGGCACGCACAGCCTGCAGTTTGCCGATGCGCCCCACCTATTGTTTGTAGCTTCGGGTTTCTGCGTAAGGAATGGTTTGCAGTTTGCACAATACTTGCTGCTAAAAATGTGTCCCAACAGGGTCAAACGGAGTAGCTAAGATTTTCTGACAGCCGTCTGAAAGCCTTATCCCTGCTGCTCAAGCATCTTTCTGAAGCGTACCAAAGCAAAGGTCAAAAACAGCACTCCGGTGAGCGTCATCGCCGTAAGCTGCGGCCATACGATACTCAAACCCGCATCGCGGAACAGCACGTTTTGGGAAAACTGCACAAATTGGGTGCTCGGCCAATATTCGCTGATCCATTGTGCCGCTTCGGGCATATTGTTGCGCGGAGAGGCCATGCCGGAAAACAGCAGCAGCACCATATACAGCGGAATCATCAGCAATCCGAATTGCGCCATGCTCGGGGCGATGGTTGCCAGCATGATGGCCAAAGCGGAAAGCGAAAAAAGATAGATGCAGATGCCCAAAGCGTATAAAGCCAGTGAGCCGTTAATCGGAATACCGAGGCTTTGTTTCACTACAAACCACATCGACAGCATTGAGGCAATCAAAATCACCAAACTGTTGGCTGTTACTTTTGCCAACATGATTTCCGCCGCGCCTACCGGCATTACCAAAAGGTGTTCGATTGTGCCGTGTTCGCGCTCTCTGATAACCGCCGCACCCACCAATATCAAGGCCAACACCAGCACCATATTGCCCATTTCCATCGGCGGGCCGTAATACACGCCTTCGGCATTGGCATTGAAATGCATTCTGATCACGGGTTTGACCGGCAACAGCGTTTCGGCGGCAGGCCGGTTGAGAAAGACGGCGGTTTCGCGCGTAAATATCTGCATCAGATAGTTTGCACCCAAACCCGCCTGCGACATTGCCGTTGCGTCAACCAAGAGTTGAATCTGCGGGCTTCTGCCCATCAGCACATCGCGTTCGAACCCGGGCGGAATTTCAAATGCAAAAATGTATTCTCCCTTATCCATTGCCTCGTCTGCCTGCTGCGGCGACACTTCTTCGGGCGGCCGGAAATGCGGCGGGCGCACCGCGTCGCGCAGCCGGAAAGACAACGCGGAACGATCGTGATCAATCACTGCCACCGGTGCGTTATGCACGTCTTGGTTCACTTCGGCAGCCGAATAAACCGTTACCGTAAACATAAACACAATCAATATCATCAACACAGGGTCTGAAAAGAGGCTGCGCAATTCTTTCCAAGCGAGATAAAAAATGTTTTTCAGAATCCTCATCGGTTTTGCCTTTGGGTATTCAGACGGCCTGATACTTTCGCGAACATCGGTCAAGGGGTCAAAATATGGCTAACCAGTTAATAATCATACGGTTTATATAATCAGGTCAAGCCTAAAGTTGATTCACGATATACAGTTAATCAACTTAAGTTTAGTAACAAAATCGTAGATACTGTCCTTCCCCGTCAAACCGTTGCGGGCGGACATGTACTCTGCCTCTACGATTGTGTTATTAAAATTGGGTAGATTGATTATAGAACCCTTGCAAAACTTGGGTCTGCAAGCGTCTCAGATTTTTTCTTGAGATTGTACAAAGGTTTCAGGCCGTCTGAAAAATCAGTTACCCGCTTTTTCAGACGGCCTTTAGCATCAAATGTTCGCGCCTTTGCTGCAAACGCTGCGTTTTTTATGGAGCTGAAGCAGGTGCAGCAGGGGGGGAGCTTCCTCTCTCATCTCGTAGTGCTACAATGGTTAACCGATTCCTCGCTTACTTCAACCGGTTGTAGCTTCCTCTCTCATCTCGTAGTGCTACAATAGTTCAGGCCAAATCAGGTGGTAATCGTCGGTTGTAGCTTCCTCTCTCATCTCGTAGTGCTACAATTCCAGCGAGACCGAGACCAACAACAGGCAGGTTGTAGCTTCCTCTCTCATCTCGTAGTGCTACAATAGTGGTAGACTTTCTACAGCAGACATGCTCGTTGTAGCTTCCTCTCTCATCTCGTAGTGCTACAATTTTGAAGTACATGTCTAGCAAAAGTTGTAGGTTGTAGCTTCCTCTCTCATCTCGTAGTGCTACAATTTTCCCCCTACCTATAGAGACTGTAGACAGGTTGTAGCTTCCTCTCTCATCTCGTAGTGCTACAATTTCATGCTTACTTCAAGCCTGTTCATACTGGTTGTAGCTTCCTCTCTCATCTCGTAGTGCTACAATTGCAAGTTTGTGCGTCAAAGTTAAACACACGTTGTAGCTTCCTCTCTCATCTCGTAGTGCTACAATTGCAAGTTTGTGCGTCAAAGTTAAACACACGTTGTAGCTTCCTCTCTCATCTCGTAGTGCTACAATTCTTCTGCTTCCTTTTTGTCTTGTTTGGCTGTTGTAGCTTCCTCTCTCATCTCGTAGTGCTACAATCGGGCTTACCATGATTGCATCCTTTTTTCTGTTGTAGCTTCCTCTCTCATCTCGTAGTGCTACAATAGGCATAGTTAGCTTCAGGAAGTTTCGACTGTTGTAGCTTCCTCTCTCATCTCGTAGTGCTACAATTGAATTGCGCTATTTAATTGCGCGGCAACAGTTGTAGCTTCCTCTCTCATCTCGTAGTGCTACAATTTTACCGACCATAAAGGCAACGGGGTTTGGAGTTGTAGCTTCCTCTCTCATCTCGTAGTGCTACAATACTTAAACAGGTAAGCCTTATAAAATAAGGCTTACCTGTTTTATTTTGATTAAAAAAAACGGCTTCAAAAAAGCAAAAGTTGGTCGGCATTGACCTTTTTTTCGCGGGGTTTGGGTTCTCCAATAAGCATGACCATACTTGCGTATTGCTTTTCTGTTACTTCCAAATAGCGTACTTGGCCTTCTTCCGGTAAATGCAGCATCAATCTTTTGTGGTGTTTCTGCAACGCGTCCCTTCCTTTTACAATGCGTGAATAAACTGATAATTGCAGCATGTGATAGCCGTCTTTCTGCAAAAATTTACGAAATTGGCTAGCTGCTTTTCTTTTGGCGGCAGTGGTTACAGGCAAATCAAAGAAAACAATTAAGCGCATAAATTTAGCCTCACTCATAATCATGTACCTTTAAGCGCAGCATTTGCGGTAGCTTTAACAGTTTGGGCTTGTTTTGGCTGACGGCCGTCTGAAAAGATTGGATGGTGCGGTCTATGGCAGCCAATACACTATATTTGTATCCGTCTAAAGCTGCTTGGCAGCATAACAAAGAGATTAATTGTTGTTTGCTTGCGGGTGTCAGCTCATCTGGTAGACTGTTTGAAAGCATTTTGTCGTAAACCCATAAATCGGCAATGGGGCGGTATGGTTCGATAAGGTCGTCGGCCAAGTTGAAAGGATTGAGTTCGCTGCGGTGGTGCAGTCCGAGAGCAGGTAGAAAGCCGTATTGTACAAGGGCGCGGGCAATGGCTGAGCGCAAAATGCTGTAACCGTAATTCAAATGGGCATTCACGCTGTTTTCATAACTGCGGGTAAACTGTTCGCCGAACAGTACGCGGAAATGCAAAGCGGCGGCTTGGCTTTCGGCAAAGTTTTTGTCGCCCGATTTTACGCTGTCGGCCAAAGCGTTCAGACGGCTTGCGGCGATATCGTGGCCGCTGTAATCCAAAAGCCAAGCCTGATTGCGGATTTTTTGTTTCACAATTTGTTGCCACAACTGCTTTTTTTGTGGTTCCGTCATGTTGATTTGTTGTTTGAGTACTTTCAGGCTGCGGTGGTATTGTGCAAACGGCAACCATTGACCACAGGGTAAGAACTGCTCATCGCAGGTAAGCAGGGTGATACCGTATTGTGCCAAAGCCGATAGCAGAGGTGCGGTCAGTATCACCTCCCTTGCTTCAACCACAATCACGGCGATGTCTTCCAGCGGTATAGGTATGGCTTCGTCTTGTTGAATCAGCAAGTGGTTTTGTTGTAGCGACAGGCGTGCGGGGCGGCTGATTAGAATACTGCGCCAAGTCATTTGGTTTTCTCCGTAAGCAGTCTGTTAAATAGGTTACACAACAAAACGGCTGCGCATTTGATGCGCAGCCGTTGAACATTATTTTTTCTTTTTACTGTTTAGTTCAGGATGTTTTTCTACCTTGCAAAGGCAGATTTCTTTACCCAAAGGATCGACTTGGTATTTTTGAAAAGATAAGACGGTTTTTACACCGACACTTTGATGTATACCATTTTTGGCTTTCTCCTTAGATAAATCGTGCTCTTTAATATCAATGGCACCTGTTGCACGGTTTAAACCAGAGTAATAACCGAAAATCCGTCCTTTCTTGGAAATGATCTCCACTAAATCGTTTGGGTATAGCGTAAATTTAAACTCATAGCTGTCATCCATTTCATCCCAATCTGCTTCGTCAGCATAAGCTACTACGGCCCGATTCGGTAAAATACCTTTTGCTACCTGCCAAGCATAAACCGGTACTAGATAATTTTTACCTTTTTTACCGAATACATCTACACGCACCATGGTGGCATTATCGGCAATGCCGCGTGCTATACCGCCACGATCTTTTCTTACCATTACGCCGGTTTTCTGTACATCTTTCACCCGAACGGCTTTTACTAATGACCCTTGCCCGCCATTTTTTGCAGGCTTGTAAAACGGCTCGGCAAACGCTTTAACCGGATCGTCTTTATACGCCTGTAACCGTTCCCGCAAAGCTTGATATAAAGCAGGCTCGCGGTCGGGATAGCCGACGATGTTTTCAATGTCCTTCAATTTTAACGCTGTCAACGGCTTTCTCACCACGCTGATGTTTTCAGACAGGCGTTTGGCGGATTTGACGGTTTCAAGATGCCCTTGTCCCGTCATCTTGCGGTTGGGGGCGCGTGAAACAAATAAAGGGGATACAAAATCATGCAATGCTTCAGGCCGGCCACTTAATTTCTCTGCCAGCTCTTCATGCGGAGAGTCGCTGAATACCCGTATCATCACTTCTTGGCGGAAGAAATCCCACGGCTGCGGAATACGGGTTTTGATTTCGCCGGTTTCGGTGTCCACAGTTTCCAAAGTTTCACGCCGCTGCATGGCTTTGGTGATTTTCTGCTGCATGGAAACGGTGGAGCAGGCGACTACGATGGCATCGAGCGCATGATGGCGGTCGTTGTCTTCCCGTACCTTTTTCAAGCCCCATAAACCGCGCAGCAAGGCGGTGATTTGGCCGTTCGATGCAAACACGCGCCGTTTGCCGGCGCCTTGCAGATGCAGGTTTTCTTCAATAAAGACGCATAAAAAGCGGGCAATATAACGGGTATCGTTCAGGTTGCGTTCCAAAAAGCCCTGTTTGGTTTTGCCATCCAACCTGGCCGTCTGAATACGCTGTTTTTTCGCATAGGGAAAACGACAGCCTTGTAGCCGCGCCTGAAATTCGCGCCAGCGTTGGCTGTTGCTCGCTCCGTCAAGATATTCGTAAGGTGTTTGGTTACGTTTTTTTTGATTTTCGCTGCCCAGTACCAGCACTTTGTTGTTAAAGCTGTCATCCCAGGTGCGAGAGAAAGGCAGGGCGTGGTCGATTTCTACATAGCCTTTTTCGTTCAGACGGCCTAAGTCTATCGGTATGCCGGAATAGAGGCATTTACCTTGTTGCTGTTCATACAGGCGCAGTTTCAGAATATCGCCGCCTTTGGGTTCCCCGGCAAAATGTGGGAACAATTCTTTAAAATGTTCCGCCGCACGTTCGCGTTCTTTGCGGTTTTCTTCCTGACGTTTTTCGATTTCTTTTCGATCTTTAAACGCTTTGCCCAACTCGCGTGCGGTTTCGATATGCACCCGCTGAGGAGAGCCGTAGCGGCGGATAATCGCGTTAATCACTTTGCGTGCTTGTGTGAGTGTACGTAACACGACAGGATTGCGGATTTCGTTGGCAGGAATGGGTGGCAGCAGCATTTGGTTTTTCGATTGTGAGTGTACGTAACACGACAGGATTGCGGATTTCGTTGGCAGGAATGGGTGGCAGCAGCATTTGGTTTTTCGATTCTGCCAAGGCGCGGTGATCGCCGTAAACTTCTTTGCAGGCTTCGTCATAGCGTATGCCGCGTTCCATCAAAGGCAGAATATTGCCTAAAGTTTTCAGCGAAAGTTGGATGAACTTATCGAAGTTCAAACCTGCCAGCAGCGCGTCCAACACGTTTTCAGGTAGCTTTAAATCGGCCAAGGCTGCTTGGATATCTTCGTCGGTTTTGTATAGTGAAAATGCCGTGCCGATTTTATCCAGTACTTCGGGGTTGCGGATACGGTTTTCCCATTCGCCTTTTAAACCGGCTTTGTCCAATACCGTGCGGATTTTATGATAGGCTTTCATTTCCATTAACGCGCCGGTTTCCGCTTTGAGGCCGTCTGAATCTTTGCCGTAACGCAATCCTTTGAATGTGGCATCGTGAGGTATATCAAGCAATTTGCGCGCTTGCGAATAGGTCAGCTTGGCTTTTTTATACGGCTCGTCCAACAATAATTTACGTTCGGCTTCGTTTAAAGCGCGTTCTGTGCCGTTTTCTAAGATACGCAGATTATTGAGTTTGGTCAGCCAGATGAATCTTTCGGCAGAATAAGTATGCTTCGCCGCCTTGTATTCGGAAGGCTCAAACGTGCATTTTCCCAGCATTTTCAACACGGCTTCGCCCTGCAAGGCACTGCGCTGAATCATTAGTAATCCATCAACCTTGCTTTGCAACTCTGCCGAAGCAAACGGATTTCCGAATGTACGTTGTTGCTCAAACAGTAAATGCAGCTCTTTCTGTAAATCCAAGCGGTTGAAAGTGTGGGTGTAATCGCCGCCTTTATTGCGTAAATGCCCCGATTGTTCTGCAAATAATTTAACCGCCAATTCGGCAGGTGTGCGGTATTGATTGGCACTCTCTGATAATAATTTGCTGTTTTCGGCCACACCGGCAAGAAGACGTCCTAATTCCTTATTTTCCGTTTGGGTTTCGCTTTTTCGTTGCGACAGATAACCGCGGTGTTTGACCAAATGCAGCAATACCGCCGCCCACTCGTGATTTGTGAGCTTTCTATCCAAACCCGCTACACGCAATTGCCAAGTATGGATTGGCAGATTGGGCAGGCCGTCTGAATTGAAGTCGGCAGCACTCAAAACCCCTTCGCGTTTTAGCAGGCGGCGTAAACGCAACAAACGGTGGGCGCGACGGCGGATTAGGCGGCGCACACTGCGTGCTTGCCGACGGGCCAAAGCTAAAGAATCGCCAGTTTTCGGCACTTCTGCCCGTTCAAACGTGCGCACCCCACAATCCAGCAGACCGATGGGATTTTCTTCCTCATCTACCAAAATCAAACCCCAGCCAACTGAAGCAATACCCAAATCCAAACCTAAAATATAGCGTTGCGGCTGTTGTTTCATTGCTTCCCCCGTTTCATCTTGATTTACAAAAAATACATACGCTTATTTATAGTAAATAAAGAAATATTTGACAAGTGTTTTCATCATCACTTAGAATCAGCTTCATTGTTGCACTACGAGATGAGAGCCGTTGCTACAATAAGGCCGTCTGAAAAGACGTGCCGCGACGTAAAGATTCAGAAATGAGTTGAGCCCCTGTTTAAGTCTGCTTAAACAGGGGTATCGTCTTTTTATGATCTTAATAATCCCAAAATTAATATTTAAAGCTTATTTATAGTTAAACTAATTGACGTAGTAACAGCATCTTTATATCCAGACTTAATCCGAGCATGGTGTATATACTATTTTTAATTTTAAGCTGAACTACCATACAATGAAGCAGGCCGTCTGAAAATAATCAACTTACATTCAAGGTACGGCATTCTTATATAACTAAACGCTCTAAGTCCAAAATACCAAACTGTGAAGCTTAATATGGCAGTTTGACGGAGTAAAACACATTGTTGGAACGGGAAGGCTCAATGCCTGTCTGAAAAATAATCGCAATTTTCTACAACACAGGAACAAAGCATGAAACTTTTCAAAACCAGCAGTTTGGTTTCCGTAATCAACGCATCTGACTTTCAAACCTCATTGGGGTGGTATCAAACATGGTTGGGCGAGCCGGATGTGGTGCCGATGGAAAATATGGCGGAATGGCGTATTGCCGATAATGCGTGGCTGCAGCTAACAGACTCCGGTGCGATTGCTGCGGCAGAAGTGATTATCGGCGTGGACGATATCGCCGCCTGCCGCAAAGCGTTGCTTGGAGCCGGTATTGAAGCCGGAGACATTAACGATTGGGAAGTGGTGCTGACTTGCGGCATTACCGACCCCGACAACCATAAAATCTTTTTTGCGCAAGCTGTGGGCTAAGATGCCGTCTGAACATAACTTATGAAAATCATCTCAAACAAAAAATCAGGCAGATTGGAATATCTGCCTGATCATTTGAAACAGGTGAATCAGCGTTCAACCCAATCGCCTTTAATCGGGCGTGCATAATAAGCGAGCACGGCAATCATGCACACTTCGATAGACACCGACCAATACACATGGCCGAGAATTTCGCTGATGTGTTCCGCCGCATTGAGGTTCCACGCCCAACCCGTTGCGCCGTCGGCATAGGCGGGATTACGGAAACCGAACATGGGAATCAGCAGCCAGTGCATGACAACGGTAATGATGATGCCGTAAAACGCGCCATACCACAGGCGGATTTTCGGCCAATAAGCCGAAACCCACACATACACAAAAGCAAACACAAAACTAAACAGCCAGTGGTAAAGCGTTACCGCACCCAACACGCTGTTGCCTTGATACATATAATCAAGAGAGTGCTGGTTGAAGCCGAGCCAACCCAGCCATGCGTCGATATTGGCACCCGGTGGAGAAATTTCTCCCGGCATACGCGGCGGCATATTCACTTCGGAACCCCATTTCACCAGCGAGCTGAAAAAACCGCCGATGAGGGTAGTCCACAGAATCACTTTACGGTTGACCTCAGAAGAGCAGAGTGTGCGGGCCATGTTTTCTTCCTTTCCTTGAGTAGGTTAGACGTAAAACAGCGCGAAAGCGGCAACATGCAAAATGCAGCCGTCTGCTCAACAAGACGGCAAAAGCCGTTATTTAGTTTCTGTGAAGAAGCGGTAAGCTGATGATATTTGTTTTATATCAATATCACTAAACGATTGATTGAAATATTCTTTCAATGAAGATTGGATGGAAACACGCAGGCAGCCGGTTTTTCAGACGGCCTCAATATAGCATGCCTGCCGAAACCTTTAAAGAAAGCCTTTATGAATATCAGCTTGAAACATTTTTACGTCAGTGTGGCATCGGCTTTGATGCTCGCCGCCTGCAAAAGCACCGTTGTGCCGCTCGACAGCAAAATCGACATTCCGCAAGCCTTTAGCCAAGCGGAAGCGGCGCGCGGTAGCGCGGAAATCGGCCGTTGGTGGCAGCATTGGAACGACCCCGTACTCAGCCGCTTAATCGAACAAGGTTTGCAGCAAAACCACGATATCCAAATCGCCCGCAGCCGTTTGAACGAAGCGCGCGCCATTGAGCGCTTGGCCGATGCCGACAAAGGCCCGACGGTCGGCGCGGGCGCGGAAGCATCGCGTCTCAACGCCCGCATCAGCAACCCGCTGAGCGACGAAGAGCGCGCCTTGTTGGGCAGGATTCCGCAGGCTGCCGATTTGGCGGGCGAGCATTTCACGTTGAAAGGCAACAGTCTTACGGGCGGTTTTTCCGCATCGTGGGAGCCGGATATTTTCGGGCAGAAACGCAGCGATGCCGATGCCGCCGCTTATGCCGCACTCGGCAGGCAGGAAGAAGTGTACGGCACGCAAGTGCTGATCGGCGGCGAAATTGCCGAGTATTATCTGCAAGCCCGCGCCACCCAAGCGCGTCTGAAATCGGTAAACCGCAGTATCGCCACCATGGAGCGGCTGGCAAAATATGTGCAAGGCCGTTTCAAAGCAGGCCACGTTACCGCTTATGAAGTGGACGAAGTGGCTACCCAACTCACTGCTTTACGCGCCAAACACAGCACCATCGAATCGGAATACGCCGCCCATGTGCGCAGCATCGCCGTGCTTACCGGCCAAACCCCGCAAACATTTTCCCTGCCCGAAAGCAGCGTCAACATCTTAAGCACGCAACCCGCCGCACCGAGCGGCCAAACCCCGCAAGGGCTGCTTGAGCGCCGCCCCGACATCCGCGCCCATGCCGCGCAAGTGAACGCCTACGCCGCCAAGCTCGCCAGCGCCAAAGCCGATTTATTGCCGCGGTTTTCCATCGAGTTTTTGGGCAGAGGCACCATCAGCATCGACAGCGACAGCGGTTTAAAAGGCTGGGGCAGCTTAATCAAAGCAGGCATCAAAGTGCCGATTTTCACCAACGGGCGCATCAAAGCCAATATCGCCGCCGCCGATGCACGGCTTCAGACGGCCTTATTGCAATACGACCAAAACATCCTCAAAGCCCTCGGCGAAGTGGACAGCGCATATCAGGCACACAGCGCACTCACCCGCCAAAACGCTTTGCTGATTACCGCACACAAACAGGCGGCAAAACAGGCGGGCGATGCGGAAAAACTGTTTCAATACGGTCATAAAACGCTCGATAACGCCCTCACCGCACGCCTGAACGAAGAAGCGATGCAGGAAAACCTGATTCAATCGCAACTGGCGCGCGCACGGATGCTCATCGGTTTATATAAGGCTTTGGGCGGCGGTTGGGAGCAGGGCGGGTATAGTCAATCCACTTAAAAATAGGACATACGTCATACTCGGGCTTGACCCGAGTATCTCCCAAACTTGCTGAAACTCAAGATGCTCAAGTCAAACCCGATAAGTGGATTGACTATATAACAGTTGCTGCTGTTTCCCGCCTGATGTGAGAAGCAGTTTGATGAGAGAAAAAAAAAAAATAGGGGCTGACGTAGATTAGCAGTCATGATAGGCTGCCAAAATGAAGATAACCCACTGTAAGTTAAAGAAGAGTCTGCAAAGAAAACTGCTTGAATATTTTGTATTGGAAGTAACCGCACGTTCTGCTGCCGATATCTTGGGTATTCAGCCCAATACGGCTATTCTCTTCTACCGTAAAATCCGTCTTGTTATCAGCCATCATTTGGCTTTGGAAGCAGATCAGGTTTTTGAGGGCACTATAGAATTGGATGAGAGCTATTTCGGCGGTAAGCGTAAAGGAAAGCGCGGTAGGGGAGCAGCAGGTAAAGTGGTGGTTTTCGGTATCCTTAAACGTGGAGGTAAGGTTTATACGGTTGTAGTGAATAATGCCCGAAAGGAAAGTTTATTTCCTGTTATTACAAGGAAAATTACACCTGATAGCGTAGTTTATACGGACTGCCTGAGCAGTTACGACGTGTTGGATGTCAGCGGTTTTCACCATCACAGGATTAATCACAGCAAAAAGTTTGCCGACCGACACAACCATATCAACGGCATTGAGAATTTTTGGAATCAGGCGAAACGTGTCTTGCGCAAATACAACGGAATCGACCGAAAATCTTTTCCTCTGTTCTTGAAAGAATGTGAGTTTCGTTTTAACTTCGGGACACCAAAGCAGCAGTTAAAAACTTTGCGGCTTTGGTGTGGTGTTTAGGGCTAATCTACTTCAGCCCCAAAAAATATTGTAAAAATCAGTTGATCGGTTGATAAACGGCCGGGATTTTATATGTGATGCCGTCTGAAATTACTTTTGGCAATTCGGGCAATAAAACGTACCGCGTTGGCCGATGGTTTCTTTCATAATCAAACCGCCGCACCTTACGCAAGCTTGGTTGTGGCGGCCGTAAACCGTGTATTCCTGCTGGAAGTAACCGCTTTTGCCTTCACTGTCGACAAAATCGCGCAGCGTGCTGCCGCCGGTTTCGATGGCCCGCATCAGCACCGCCCGTATGTTATCCACCAGCTTGACGCATTCTTCTTCAGACACTCGGTTGGCTGGGCGTTTGGGCGAAATGCCTGATTTGAAAAGGCTTTCGTTTGCATAAATATTACCCACGCCTACCACCACGGCATTGTCCATCAAGGCCAGTTTCACGGCGCGTTTTTGCGTACTCAGTTTTGCGTGCAGATAAGCAGCATCGAATCCGCTTTCCAACGGCTCGGGCCCGAGCGATGCCAATAACGGATGGTGCTCCGCGGCTCCGGCAAACCATACGACCATACCGAAACGGCGCGGGTCGTGATAGCGAAGAACCGTGCCGTTTTCAAACCTGATATCCACATGATCATGCTTGCCCGCATGTTCGATAAGGGGATGTTCCGCCGTGAAAATACGCAAACTGCCCGACATACCCAAGTGAATCAGCAATATGCCTGCGGGAAAATGAATCAGCAAATATTTTGCACGCCGGGTGCAGCTTAATACTTTTTGCGCATGCAGAATACCGGCCAAATCAGGCGTTACCGGCAAACGCAGTTTGGCTTGGCGCACCACAACATCGGCAACGGTTTGGTTTTCGATATGGGAGCGGATGCCGCGCAGCGTGGTTTCGACTTCGGGTAATTCAGGCATGGCAGGCTTTCATAAAAGAAGCGGTTGACGGGGATGAAGAATCATATTTAAAGCAAACAAAAGTTTGCAGGCCGTCTGAAAAAATCATTCATGCTGTTTTCAGACGGCCCGTTATCGGTTAATACGGTTTATTTCCACACCAGCAAAGCATGATTACGCTTGCCGCGGCGGATAATGGTGTATTTGCCGAAACGTTTGTGTTCGTCGGTAATCAGGTAGGCATCATCGGGTTTTTCTGCGGCGTGTTCGGGATTGTTGAACGCAGCCGTTTCGCCGTTGAGCAAAACCGCTTTGTTTTTCACAAACTCGCGCGCTTCTTTGTTTGACTTGGCCAAACCCGCAGTAATCAAGGCTTCCACCACATTCAGACGGCCTGATACCTCAAACGCGGGCAAGCCGTCTAAAGCGAGCTGTGCGTAGTCGCTTTCCGTGAGGCTGCTTTCGTCGCCGGAAAACAGGCTTTCCGAAATGCGTTGCGCCGCTTCCAACGCCGCTTCGCCGTGAATCAGGTGGGTCATTTCTTCCGCCAGAATACGCTGCGCTTCCGGCTTCACGCCGCTGGCTTTGTCTTTCGCTTCGATGGCATCAATTTCTTCAACCGATAAGAACGTAAAGTATTTCAAGAATTTATACACATCGGCATCGGCTACTTTCAGCCAGAATTGGTAAAACTGATAGGGCGAAGTTTTTTGCGCATCCAACCACACCGCACCACCTTCGGTTTTGCCGAATTTCGTGCCGTCCGATTTCGTTACCAGCGGCAAAGTCAGGCCGTAAACGGTGGCTTTGTTTAAGCGGCGGCATAAGTCGATACCGCCGGTGATGTTGCCCCATTGGTCGGAACCGCCGATTTGCAGCACGGTTCCGTGGCGTTTGTTCAACTCGGCAAAGTCATAGCCTTGCAGTAACGCATAGGCAAATTCGGTGAACGAAATGCCCACATCGTCGCGCTCGATGCGCTGTTTCACGGATTCTTTGTTCAACATCGCATTCACAGAGAAATGCTTGCCGATGTCGCGCAGGAAATCCAAGCAGTTCATGCCGCCGAACCAATCGTGGTTGTTGGCCATAATCGCGGCATTGTCGCCCTCGAAACTCAAAAACGGCTTGAGCTGGTTACGGATTTTTTCCACCCAACCCGCCACGGTTTCAGCTGTATTCAAACTGCGCTCAACCGCTTTAAAACTCGGATCGCCGATCATGCCGGTTGCACCGCCCACCAAAGCCACCGGCGTATGGCCGGCCTGTTGGAAACGGCGCAAAGCCAATACCGGCAGCAAGTGGCCGATATGCAGGCTGTCGGCAGTAGGGTCGAAACCGCAATACAAAGCGATTTTTTGTTCGTTTAATAAAGCGTCTAAGGCTTCGGCATCGGTGGTTTGCGCGATTAAACCGCGGGATTGGAGGTCTTGGATAATTGATTTCATTGGACTCTGTCTAAATTAATTATTGCTACACAATAAGTTGGTAAACCAAACCTTATCAAGATTCTGTTTATTCACTTCAAATTGTTCGGTTGAAACGGGATTAGGCGATTGTTTGCCGGCCCGTTTCAAATATTTTGCATATTTTATTGGATTCGTGCCCGTAAGAGTAGGAATAATGCAGCATTCAGGCCGTCTGAAAAAAGCTTAACGGGCGACTGCTTGCGATGCTTGCTCCAAACCGCGGTTTAAAGATTCAACCATAGCCGTGTAGCCGTCGCCTTGCTGCTCGGTTTTAACATGAAACGGGCGGCTTTCGCCGTTGGGCCACAGTGCATAACCGCTGACCAATGTTTTGCCTTTATAGCTGCCTTGAAATGCCTCTATGTAAATTTTCAGTATCTGCGAACTGTTGCTTCGTGCCGCGGGCACAAACGTATAACGCGGGTTGAGCCTGTTCATTTTGTTGCTGAATCCCGAAGCTAAAGCATTATCGAGCGCACCTGCCCATAAATGGTTGCGGGCGAAGTTAACATGGTAGGCATCGGTTTGGTAAACCAAACCGCCGTTATTGAGCGGTTCGGCAAGGTAAACGCGCACGGCAACTTCGTTCAGGCTTCTGCCCGGATGGCTGTATTGGCTGTCGGGCAGGGTGAAATATTGCGGCACGGAAGTGGCGCATGCACTCAGGGCGAGTAGGGCGCCGGTTATGGTGAGTTTACGCATCAGCGGCTTCCTTTCGGTATGGGGTCTTTAACATTGCTGTTGAAAATTAAAGAGTTGGGTTTTTCTTTTAAGGTATTGATCACCGGTTGGGCATCTTTCAATGTTTTATCTATGCTTTGCAGGGTGGTTTGAACGTCGCTGTATAAAGGCGATTGCGGCGATATGCCTTTAAGGGTTTGGCGCAGTTCGTGCAGGGTTTTATTCAATTCGTTGGGAATATTTTGGGTTTGCGGTTTGCCGAGTAGTGCGTTGGCCGAGTTGAGCGTTGCTCTCAATTCGCGCAAAGATCCGTTTAATTCGCCCACGGTTTTGTCAAGCGGCAATTTGTTGAATTTTTCCAATAAGTTGCCGAGTTGGTCTTGCAGATTGTCCAAACCGCCGTTGCGGCTGGCAATCACGATATTTCCGTTGTAATCGGCCACAGGTTTGAGTTTGGGGCCGTTTGACGGGCTGTCGTCGAGTTCGATCATTTTACTGCCGGTGAGCAGATTGTCTGAAGACAGGGTGGCGGTCAGCCCTTTGTTTAAGGCCGTCTGAAAACGGTTGCGCCAATATTCTTTGCTTTGTGCATCGGCATTGATTTCCAAGCGGTCGGGTTCGATGCGGATGCGTACGGGAATCCAACCGTTATCAAACAGTTTCAGGCTGTCGTTGGGAGCGAAATAAGGCACATCGGCTACGGCGCCGATATTGATGCCTTTGTATTCTACCGGCGAGCCTGAACTCAGCCCGCGCACGCTTTGTTTGAAGAAGGCGGTGTAATACAAAGCGCGCTCGCCGGGAAGGTTGTCTACTTCGCTGCGGTTGCTGTACACCGTGAAAGTGTCTCCATTTGCGGGGGGCAGTCCTTTTTCGCCGCTCACAGGCCTTGAGAAGGCAATCGCTCCGGAAAGCAGAGCCGGAATCGGGGCGGATTCTATACGCACCCCGCCGCCGGTTGCTTCGATATTGATGCCGCTTTGCAGCCAGAATTGGCTGTTTTTGCCGACCAGTTTGTCGTTGGGGCTGGTGATGAATATGGTGTAGTTAACGGTTTGTTCGTTGGGGTCGAACGATGCGCTTTCCACTACGCCGACGCTGAAGTCTTCATACAAAACAGGGCTGCCTACGCTGATCATTTTGTCGTTTTTGCCCACCAGCTTCAGGCGCAAGCCGTGCTGGCCGATGGCGGTAATCGGCGGAATGTCCGACACTTCGAAGCGGTATTGCGTTTCTTCGCTTTTACCGGGGGTGAAGGCAATGTAAGAGCCGGACACCAGCGTGGTCAGCCCGGAAATGCCGCTTTCGTCGATGCGCGGTTTTACCACCCAAAATTGGGTGTCTTTGCGCATCATGTCTTTGGCATCGGCGGTTAAACGTACGGTAACTTCTACGCCTTTGCGGTCGTGTTGCAGACCGATGCGGGTTACGCGGCCGACTTCCACGCTCAATACTTTAACAACCGTATTGTTGACTTCGATGCCGTCCGCACTGTCCATCAGCAGCGTCACTTCAGGCCCTCTGTTGCGGATTTCCTTCATCAGCAGCCAACCGCCTACCAAAAAGGCGATTAAGGGTATCAGCCAGATAACAGAGGTAAATACATTGGTTTTGCGCACCACGGCAGGCACGGGTTTATATTCGTTTTGATGGTGGTTATTCATATTCGGCGTGTTTTACCGTCAGCTTTTCAGACGGCCTCTTGATGTTGGCTTGGTGGTTACGGGCTTTGTCCCACAATAAACGCGGGTCGAAAAAATAAGCGGAAAGCATGGTCAGCAGCACGACCAAACAGAAATATACTGCGGCCGGCCCCGGCACAACCCGTGCCACATGGGTGTGGAAAGAACTCATTAAAATAATGATGACGAAAATATCAATCATCGACCATTTGCCGATGGATTCGGTAAAGCGGTAAATCCGCAGCATGGTTTTGGCACCGGCAGGCAGGCCGTAGCGTGCACTCAGGTTCAAAACCAGCAGCAAAACGATTTTCGCACCGGGTACCAAAATGCTGGCACTGAAGATAATCGCGGCAATCAGTTTGTCGCCTTCGTCCCACATATACACGATGCCGTTGAGAATGGTGTTGATCTGCACCGTGGTGGGATTGGATGAAATCATAATCGGCAGAAGGTTGGCCGGAATATACAGCACGACGGCGGCCACTAAGAAAGCCATCGACACGGCAATGCTTTTGGGGCGGCGCTCATACAGATCGGCACCGCACACGCCGCAGGTAGGCTCTTCGCGGTTGCGGAAATAAAGACAGCGGCTGCAACACACTCGCTCTTCCGAGGCCGTCTGAATGGTGTTTCTGCCTAAAATGCGGTGGATTTTATAATATACCCAATGTTGCGGAATCGACACGGAAGTGCGGATCAGCAGCACGGCCAAGCCGAACATCAAATAAAACGCCGCACCGTATTCGACTTCTGCAACAGAAGAAAGTTTGATGTGTGCCACCAGCGTAGAAATGAAAAATACGTCCACCATAATCCAATGGCGCAGGCGCACCAACGTGCGCGTTGCCGTGCGCAGCCCCGGATAAGCCCTGCCTTGCAGTAACGCCGTATAAACATAAAGGCACAACAGCAGAAACAGCAGCGGCGTGCCGAATGTCAGCACAAACATCACTTCCGCCAAAAAACCGAAATCAAGCAAAATCAGCTTACGCATCATCGACGGCAGCGATTGGATAGACGTAACCCCCGCCATCGTTACCGTTACAAACATCATCGTATAAACGAAAGACATCAAAATCAAAGATGCGGCCGCATAAGCCAACGGAGCGATATACGGATTTTTTTCGACCTCTACCGCTTCATATCCGCAGTTCGGACAATGCGCTTCCTGCCCTTGCTGCAAACGCGGCAACTCCATACGCTGCCCGCATTCGGGGCAGTCGAGCGTATGGGCAGGCAGTGCCACATGCCGTTGCAGGGTATGGTAACGCCACCAACGGCGGTAGTTTCGAACAGCTTTCACGGTTATTCAGACGGCCTTTAAAAAGCACGGGCGGAAAAATCAAACAGGCGGGTATTATAACTGAAAACGGCAAAATACATTTTTCAGACGGCCTGATGCCGACGCACACGCACCCTTGGGGTCAATCCTGTTACAATTCGCACCTTAATCAACAACGACATCACTTGCATACAGGAAAACGCATGAGTGAGAGTATTTTCATTACCGGCTCCAACCGCGGCATAGGCAAAGCCATTGCTTTGGGGTTGGCTGAAGACGGCTACGACATTGTGGTTCATTGCCGCAGCCGCCGCGAAGAAGCAGAAGCTGTTGCAGAAGAGATACGCACATTGGGCAGACAAGCCCGCGTATTGCAGTTCGACGTATCCGACCGCTCCCGGGCACGCGAGATACTCACAGCCGATATAGAAGCCAACGGCGCTTATTACGGCGTGGTATTGAACGCCGGCCTGACGCGCGACAACGCTTTCCCCGCTTTTGAAGACGAAGATTGGGATGAAGTATTGCGCACCAATTTAGACGGTTTTTACAACGTGCTGCATCCCCTTATCATGCCGATGATCCGCCGCCGCAAAGCCGGGCGCATCGTGTGTATGTCTTCGGTATCCGGCATTGCCGGCAACCGCGGCCAAGTGAATTACAGCGCGTCTAAAGCCGGCATCATCGGCGCGGCCAAAGCATTGGCGGTTGAATTGGCCAAACGCAATATTACCGTCAACTGCGTTGCTCCCGGCTTGATTGATACCGAAATTATCGATGCAAACGTGCCGGTGGAAGAAATATTAAAAGCCGTACCGGCAGCCCGCATGGGAACGCCGGAAGAAGTAGCCCATGCAGTACGCTTTTTGATGGATGAAAAAGCCGCCTATATCACGCGGCAGGTCATTGCAGTAAACGGGGGTTTGTGTTGAAACGGGTAGTGATTACAGGCGTAGGCGGTATTACGGCTTTCGGCCGCGACTGGCCTACTGTTCAGACGGCCTTCAAACGTAAGCGCAATGCGGTGGTCAACATGGGCTGGCAAGAACGGTTTCCCGATTTGGAAGCCCATTTGGGCGCACCGGTTCCCGAATATGCGCCGCCCGCACATTGGACGCGCAAACAGCTGCGCAGTATGGGGCGCGTGTCTTATCTGTGCGTTGATGCTGCGGAGCAGGCTTTGGCCGATGCCGGCCTTTTAGGTGATGAAACCATTAAAGACGGCCGCATGGGTGTGGCCTGTGGTTCGTCAACCGGCAGCACCAAAGATATCCGCGATATCGGTGAATTGCTGTTAACCGGCTCTTCGCGAAATTTCAGCGCCAATACTTATGTGCGCATGATGCCGCACACAACCGCAGCCAATATCGGCATTTTTTTCGGACTCACCGGCCGCATTATTCCCACTTCAAGTGCCTGTTCTTCCGGCAGCCAAGGCATAGGTTATGCTTACGAAGCAATTAAATACGGCATGATAGAGATGATGCTGGCGGGCGGAGGCGAAGAGTTTTGCCCTTCTGAAGTGTATGTTTTCGATTCGCTTTACGCCGCCAGCCGCCGCAATCACGAACCCGAAGCCACACCCCGCCCTTATGATTCGGGGCGCGATGGCTTGGTTATCGGAGAAGGCGCAGGCATTTTGGTTTTGGAAGAATTGGAACATGCCAAAGCCCGGGGCGCGAAGATTTATGCCGAAATTGTCGGATACGGAGCCAACAGCGACGGCTCGCATGTAACCCAGCCCCAAAAAGATACCATGCGCCGCTGCATGGAGTTGGCTTTGAAAGATGCGGGCATACGCCCCGAACAAGTGGGTTACGTTAACGGGCACGGTACGGCTACCGAAAAAGGGGATATTGCCGAAACATTGGCTACCGAAGCGGTTTTCGGCCACATTCCCATGAGTTCGCAAAAAAGCTACTTCGGCCACACTTTAGGTGCGTGCGGTGCGCTGGAGTCTTGGTTTTCAATAGAAATGATGAACGGCAACTGGTTTGCCCCTACCATTAATTTGGAAAATATCGATCCGTTATGCGGCAAGGTAGATTATATCCGCGGAGACGGGCGGGAAATCCATACCGATTATGTGATGAACAACAACTTCGCATTCGGCGGCGTGAATACTTCACTGATTTTCAAACGCTGGCAGGAATAATGCGTATTTTTTAAGAATCAATACATTATTAATATAGCCGCAGGGTGGTGCATCTTGCTTCTATGAAAGCATGGTTAATCAGTTAAGTTATAAGTTCGGACCATATAATTCAGACGGCCCCAACCGAATGTAACATTAAGCGGTTGAGGCCGTCTGAATCATTTTTACAGGTTTAACAGCTTATTCAGCAGCGGGCAAATCCATCGCCAATACGGTTTGTTCCTGTTTTTCGCGGAATGCGGCAAGTTTCTGCGCCAATTCGGGGTTGTCGTTCGCCAACATGGAAACGGCAAATAACGCGGCATTGGCGGCACCGGCTTCTCCGATGGCAAACGTGGCAACAGGCACGCCTTTGGGCATCTGCACGATAGACAGCAGCGAATCTTCGCCGCGCAGGTATTTGCTCGGTACCGGTACGCCCAATACCGGAACGGTGGTTTTTGCGGCTACCATACCGGGCAGATGGGCCGCTCCGCCGGCTCCGGCAATAATGGCTTTGATGCCGCGCTCACGGGCTGTTTCGGCATATTCAAACATCAAATCGGGCGTGCGGTGTGCCGAAACGACGCGGGCTTCAAATTCCACACCGAAATCTTTTAAAAATTGTGCCGCGTGCTGCATAACCGGCCAATCGCTGTTGCTGCCCATGATGATGCCTACCTGTATCATATGTTTTCCTTGTGAATAAAAGGTTGGAATATTGTTGTCTGTTTTACGGCGGGATAGTTTGGCCGTATCAGCGTTTTTTCAATTCTGTGTATGCACGTTTGGCCGAAGCGCTTTCAGGATACATTTGAATCAATTTGCGCCAAGTGTCTCGGGCGATATCCTGCTGCTGCATGCGGTATTGGCATGAGCCTACGCTAAAAAGGGCTTCTGCGGCCTGTGGCGAGGTGCGGAAGCGGTTGGCAAAGCGGTTGCCTATGTTGATAACAGACTCGCAATTACCTAAACGCTGGTGGCTCTGCATCAGCAGATACATGCTTTGGCGGTCGGTTTCGCCGCCGTTTCCTCCACCGTCAACACCTTTGAGTAATGCCACGACAGCGGCGTAATTGCCTTTTTGATAGTGCTTTAAAGCCTGTTCGTATTGGTTGGTTTGGGTGGCCGAGCGGGGAGGTTCAGCCGCAACCGTGTTGGTTTGCGTGCGCACAGGCGGTTTGGTATGGGAGCGGTTGGCGGCAGGGCGGCGTTCGAGTTGGCGCACTCTGGTTTTCAAACTGTCGACTTCTTTTTCGAGGCGGGCGATTTTGATGCCTAAGTTATTGATTTGAAATTGTGCGTCAGGTTCGGGATAGGGGATGGCATCTGCTTGGTTTGGCTGATGGTCGGCGTGCGGTGCAGAAGTTGTGATGCCTGCACAGGCACTCAGTAACAAGATGCTGAATAACGGGGCGGATAATCGGATATCGTAAATAAACTTAAATTTTGCTACGTCGTTGCTGTGTCTTGAGGTGCTGCTTGTATTTTTTGCGGTTTGTTGTCTTGCATCAAAAATAAGTTTGTTTGATATATTCATCATGACCTCGCATTATTTTTTAAGCAAAAGGGTTAAACCGTCGCCTACCGGAAGCGTGATCGGAATGATACGGCCGTCTTGCGGCAGGCTTTCGTTAAACGCCTGTAAGATGCTGTGAGCCGGCGGGCTGTCGGCATGAACGGGCTGTAAAACGCGACCGCCGAGCAGCACGTTGTCGATGGCAATAACGCCGCCGCTACGCACCAATTGCAAACAGCGTTCGTAATATTCCGGGGTGGGCGGTTTGTCTGCATCAATCAGGGCAATGTCGTAAGTTTCCGATTCGCCTGCGCTGATCAGGTCGTCTAATGTCAATAAGGCCGGTTGCAGATGCAGCGTGATTTTGTGTGCTATGCCTGCCGCCTGCCAGGTTTCGCGTGCGATGTCGGTAAAGGTAACGTTGATGTCGCAGGCGGTAACGGTGCCGTGAGACGGCAAGGCCAAAGCCATGGCCGTGCTGCTGTAACCGGTAAACACACCGACTTCCAAATAACGCTCGGCGCGCATCAGTCTGGCCAGCCAGGTCAGCAATGATGCCTGCGAAGGGGCGATAGCCATTTTGCCGAGCCGGTGTGTTTGCATGCGTTCACGCAAAGCGGTCAAAGCGGGATGCTCGGCTTCGCCGATACTGTTGAGATACGCACCCAGCTTCGGATCGGTATTGTGTATGTGGGTTGCCATATTGCAAGCAAGGCCGTCTGAAAAATCAGTCGGGCTGGTAGGCGTAGGGTTTTTTGGGCAGTTTGGCCGCTTCGTATCCGGCTTGTTCTTCGGGATTTAATTCGACATCCCACAACAAGCCGCGGTTTTTCAGGCGTTGTTGCGCTTCTTCGGGATGTTGTTCGATGTATTCTTCGAGAAATTTTGTGGCATCTGATTTGTAGTGGTACATATTGTGTTCTCCTTATCGGATGTGGTGTTCGTTACATAATCAATATTATAGCTTAAAAATGAATCGGTGAAGACAACAGGCATCGTCTGCCATCGGTGCAAAATAGGGCGTGCCAAAAAATTACGTTCGGTGTGCTGCGCAGCTTTGCGTATTGTTTCCGAGTTTGCGGGAAAACAGCACGCTGAATTTCAATCGGGTATAATACGCGGTTTGTTTTTTCAGGCTTTTTACCGTGGCCGTCTGAAACCTTTGCAGAAAGGCTTGTATGCAGGCTTTTCTGCAAAGGTTCAGGTGTTTCAGACGGCATGGTTTTGAAATGGTTGATTGATTTATGTTGAAGAAATGGCTGTACAAGGTTTTGCCCGGCAAATCGGGAAAACCACGTGCGCGTAAGGAAGTGATTCCGTTTTCCGGCCACCGCATCAGTGCCGATATGTTGAGTTTTGCCGCTGAAAAAGTGGTTCGCCGTTTGCACAACGAAGGTTTTGAAGCCTATGTGGTCGGCGGCGCGGTGCGCGATTTGCTGTTGGGCATGGAGCCTAAGGATTTCGATGTGGCAACGAATGCCACGCCCGAGCAGATACGCAAAGTATTCCGCCGCAGCCGTATTATCGGCCGCCGCTTTCAGATCGTGCATGTGATGATCGGCCCGGAAACCATTGAAGTTACTACATTCCGCAGCGGCGGCAAAGTATTGCACAACGAACACGGCCGCATTATGAAAGATAATGCCTACGGTTCGATGGAAGAAGATGCGATGCGCCGCGATTTTACCTGCAACGCTCTGTATTACGACCCGATCCGCCAGCATATTATCGATTTTCATCACGGCGTGGCCGATATTGCGGCGCGAAAATTGGTGATGATCGGCAATCCTGCCGAACGCTATCAAGAAGACCCCGTGCGCGTGTTGCGTGCGGTGCGCTTGTCGGGCAAGCTCGGTTTTGATGTCGAGCAGGAAACCGCCGCGCCGATTGCCGAATATGCAGGCCGTCTGAAACAAGAACCGGTGGCACGTTTGTTTGACGAAATCATGAAGCTGCTGTTTTCAGGCTATGCTTCGGTGTGTTTGGCTCAATTTGAAAAGCTCGGGGTGCAGGAAAACATTCATCCGATTTTAACGGCTTTGCTGAATGCGGCAAAAGACGAACGGAGCATCACCGCCGCCGCCCTGCGCAATACCGATGAACGTTTGCGTGCAGATAAATCGGTGTCTGTGGGTTTTGTGTTGGCTGCCGTGATGTGGCCGCAATTGAATGCACGCTGGCAAAAAAACATGAAAAACGGTCAAAAGCCCGCGCCGGCATTAACTCAGGCCATTAACGATCTGCGCGATATGGAAAAAGGCTGGGGTGTTCCTCAGCGTTTTTCGGCTACCATGCGGGAAATTTGGCAGTTGCAGCCGCAATTTGAAAACCGCCGCGGCGCCCGGCCGCACCGCCTGTTGGCTCAGCAACGCTTTCGGGCAGCTTACGATTTCCTGCTGTTGCGTGCCGAAACGGGCAATGCAGACCCTGAGCTGGCGCAATGGTGGACGGCGTTCCAACACGCAGACGATACCGCCCGTTTGGAGATGACCGCAGCCCGGCAAGGGCAGGGTGCCGCATCGGGTAACGAAGCCAAGCGCAAACGCCGCCGCAAACCGCGCAAGAAAAAAGAGGTTGCCGCATGAAGCCGCTTGAATCTTCAACACAAAGCGGATGGCGGCTAACTTTGATGTTCCGCGAATATTGCAGTTTGTGCCACAAAATGCGGGATGCTTTAAAACCTTATCAAGAAGCATACGGCTTTGAGTTGCATATCGTTGATGTGGATAACGATCCCGTGCTGGAAGAAAAATACAACGAACTTGTGCCCGTGCTGCTCGACGGCGATATGGAAATCTGCCATTGGTTTTTAGACGAAAACAAGTTGCGCGCCTATCTCGAAACTAAGGCCGTCTGAAAAAAGCGGAGGTACAAAATGCCTCCGTTTTTTTTCAGACGGCCGATAATACGGTGGTTTACTAAGCTGTTGCGCGGCATTACCCGGGTTTGATTGAAAGGGCATAAGATTTTGCAGTTTTTAAAGTTTGCTTACGCCGATTCATAGTTAAATGCGCCGTGAACCTGATTTATCCTATTGAATCGAAAGTTGAAAGGAATAAAATGAAAACGCTAACGGCTGCATTATTTGCCGTACCTGTTGCAGTGGTGGCACCTTATGCCGCCGCCCAAACCCAGCAGCACCCTGCGCAGGCACAACTTCAACAGAACATTGATGCCGTATTGAAAGTTGTTCGTAACAAAGGCTTGAGCGAACAACAGAAAATCAAACAGATTGAACGCTATGCCGACAATTATCTCGATTACCAGCGTATTTCCGCATTGGCAGTCGGCCTGCCGTGGAAAGAGTTTTCTCCCAAGCAGAAAACCGAATTTATTTCGGCATTTAAAGAAATGATTATCGCCATGTATGCGCGGTCGGCTTTGATGGGGGCGGAAAAAGCCCAAGTAAAAGTGCTGCCGAAAATGGTGGATAACGGCAAAAACAAAGTGGATGCTTACAGCGAAATCGTTACGCCGAGCGGAAAAAAATATGAAGTTTCCTATCAGTTTTACAAAGTCGGCTCGGTTTATAAGGTGTATAACATCCGTGTGGACGGCGTGAGCATGGTTACGGTTTACCGCAATCAGTTCAACGACTTAATCAAACAAAAAGGGATTGACGGTACGATTGCCACCGTTCGTGCCAAAGGTTTGAAAAAAGCGGAATCTCTGTAACGCCATCCCGATATCGCTAATCCACTTGAATTTTAATAATGATGTTGATTAACTACGTCGGGTCATAGACCGTTGATAGACCGAGGCCGTCTGAAAAGCTTTTTTCAGACGGCCTCGGTTATTTGAATCGGATGATGCTCGAACGGTTGTGAAAAAAGGGCTGCTCAGGCTTTGCCGTTAAGACAGCAGATCATTCGGAATGCGGCATACCGGAATCGGATTAACCTTATGCTGCATGGCTTGGTGCAGGCGGGTGTAGATTTCCAGCACTTCACGCTGGCGGCCTTCGAAATCTTCGGGGCGGTTCCAGCCGTACACACTCATGGCCCATTCCAGCTCGGGATAGCTGGCGCCCATCTGTTCTTCGTCGGTGCGGTCGGTATCCCACAAGCCGTCGGTGGGTGCGGCCACCTGAATCGATTCGATTACATTGAGTGCTGAGGCAAGTTGGTAAACCTGCGTTTTCAGTAAGTCGCCGATGGGGTTGATATCGACGCCGCCGTCGCCGTATTTGGTGAAAAAGCCAACGCCGAAATCTTCCACCTTGTTACCGGTGCCCGTTACCAAAAAGCCGTTGATTTGCGCGTAGTAATAAAGCGTGAGCATACGCAAGCGCGAGCGGGCGTTGGCCAAAGCCAGTTGTTTGGATGGATAGTCGCTTTCGTTAACTTCTACCGTTTCGGCAAAAGTGTCGAATGTGGGGGTTAGATCGACAAGCATGCTTTTTACGTTGGGAAAGCGTTGGTGCAGGTTTTCGATATGGGCTTTGGAGCGGCTGCTTTGATCTGCTTTTTGGCGGATGGGCATATCGAGCACCAATACAGGCAGGCCGGTACGGGCGGCCAAAATAGATACGACCGCAGAATCGACACCGCCCGACACGCCCACTACCAAACCTTTGGCTTTGGCTTTGGCTGCGTAGTCTTTGAGCCAGCCGACGATATGGTCGATAACGGCTTGTGTTTGCATAAAGTATCCTTTCGGAGGTGATATCTGTAAGGGTTAATAACAGTAGTAAAAGACAGTATTTATTGAAATGTAATATAACGTAATTTTAATTTAAGTGAAAGTAAAGTTTGTAAGCAATAAGCTTTACATAACCATACTTGGAAATAATGTTACAGTTTTCAGTCTTTTTTATTCAAACGGGATTTTATTGCGTATGCCCATAGTCAATAAAATATTTTGAATACAAGGCAGCAATGAGCATACAAGATATAAGTATAGTCAATATATCAGGCCGTCTGAACCATAATCTGACCCTTCCGAAAGTAAGAAGTTTCAGACGGCCAAATCTCGCGGAAAGCACAGGCTTGCGGCTGAATGCCGCCGGGCAAAGTCAAAAACAGGGTCAAAGGTTTGGGCTGCATGAATTTGATGAATATACGGCTGCAAATAAAATCACTTTTCCTTTTCGTTAAGAAAAGCCCGTGTTTTGATAAAATACGCGCCTGATAAAACGGTATGGACGAAATACAGCAAACAAACTTATTTCTGATAGGCAGCAGGCCGCAGACTGTACAGACAGCACACAGCACGAAACCGATTCTGTTCACACTTCAATGGCTTAGTGGGGCGGGCAGCTGTATTTCAGATTTAATGAAGCCTTGTTGTGCGCTGTCCGCCCGCTTAGCCTTGTATTTGAATATGTCTGTGCTCGCTATGCTGCTCCGTCTTGAGCCGCATCCACATCTGAAAGTCTTACAAAGGTTTCTTCATACACACTTCAAATCAAAGGAATGTTATGTCTTTTCTAGATAAAGCCAACACCGTAGCCCCGCCCGGTTTCAATCGCTGGATGGTGCCGCCTGCGGCGTTGGCGGTTCATTTGTCTATCGGGCAGATTTATGCCTATTCCGTATTCAATGCCCCGCTTACTAAAATCATCGGTATCACCGAGTCTGCGCCCGATGATTGGAAGCTGACCACGGTAGGTTGGGTGTTCAGCATTGCTTTGGCGGTGCTGGGGGCATCGGCTGCGCTGTTCGGCACTTGGATGGAGCGGGTAGGGCCGCGTAAAGCGATGTTTGTGGCAGCCTGTTGTTTCAGCTTGGGTTTTTTTGTGTCGGCACTAGGGGTTTACACCCATAACCTGTGGTTGCTGTATCTCGGTAACGGCGTACTTGGCGGCGTAGGCTTGGGTTTGGGATATATCGGGCCGGTATCGACGTTAATGAAATGGTTTCCCGATAAACCCGGCATGGCAACCGGTTTGGCCATTATGGGATTCGGCGGCGGTGCGATGCTTGCGTCGCCTTTATCGGTAGCATTAATGAATGCTTTCAGCAGCGCCGATTCCACCGGTGTGGCGCAAACTTTTATCGTGCTCGGTATTTTCTATTTTATTTTCATGATGTTCGGTGTGTTTACCATTCGTGTACCGGCAGAAGGCTGGAAACCGAAAGGCTTTGTGCCGCCTGCCAAAACGAAAAAAATGGTCAGCAGCAGCCATGTGAATGCAGGGCAGGCGGTAAAAACGCCGCAGTTTTGGTTACTGTTTTTCATTTTGTGTTTGAATGTTACCGCCGGCATAGGTGTGCTCGGTCAGGCATCGGTGATGATTCAGGAGTTGTTTTCCGAAGCTTCGGTCGGTGCGGGTGCGGCGGTTGGCGCAGCCGCAGCAGCAGGGTTTGTCGGGTTGTTGAGTTTGTTTAATATGGGCGGCCGCTTTTTTTGGTCGAGCATTTCCGACAAAATCGGCCGCAAGCATACCTATACGCTGTTTTTTGTGCTGGGCTCGCTGCTTTATTTTGCTGTTCCGTCTATCGGCGAGAGCGGTAGCAAGGGGCTGTTTGTTATCGGGTTCTGCATCATTATGTCGATGTATGGCGGCGGTTTCGCAGCGATTCCGGCCTATTTGAAAGATTTGTTCGGCACTTATCAAGTCGGCGCGATTCACGGACGGCTGTTGCTGGCGTGGTCTGCCGCCGCCGTGTTGGGGCCTGTGTTGGTTAACTATATCCGCCAAGGGCAAATTAACAGCGGCGTACCTGCCGCACAGGCATACAGTATTACCATGTATATCATGGCCGCTTTGCTGATTATCGGTTTGTTGTGCAACCTATCGGTGAAGCCGGTGCATGAGAAACACCATGATAAAAGCGTGAAAGATGCGGCTCAAAGCCACAATCCCGACGACGAAACCACCTTGTCGGATGCTTATCTGGCAGCCGAAGAAGTGTCGCACGGTGGTGTGCGTGTGTGGTGGCGTTGGGCGTTGGCAGGTGTGCCGTTGGCTTACGGCGTGGTTATGGTGTTTGTAAAAGTAATGGATTTGTTCCGCTGATATAGCCAATCAACTTATTGTTAAACCGGAGCAGGCAACAAATACTGAAAGGTCTCAGCTGGTCAGACGCACCTCGACGTTCGCCACCCTATACTGGCAGAACTTGGAAACCGATTACCCAAGCTTGATGCAGGCCGCAGCACACATAAAAAGCCGCCACCAACTGCAATGGCTGGACTGGAGCCGCTATTCAACCCGCCAACAACAGCACATCAACTTAGGCGGAGCCATAGGCACTTGGCAATTTCAAGATTTACCGCTACCATTCAGCCAACTGCTCCATCTCGGACAATGGTTGCACATAGGCAAAGAAACCGTGTTCGGCTACGGACGCTACAAGATAAAAGAGGTTAACCCATGTTTAACTTTGTAAACTTTGAAAAGATTGGAAACCCCGTTTCCAACCCACTGACTTTAAAAGGAGAAAAACAGACCTGCGATTGAAAACAAAGCCCCACCATTCGGGGATTAGGCTGAAAGTATCATGGTCAATCGTGTAGGTGATATATTGAAAACAAAGCCCCACCATTCGGGGATTAGGCTTAGTTGCCAAGGCCGCGCCTAAAAATTAAAGGGCTGAAGTAGATTAGCCCTAAATCTCACACCAAAGCCGCAGAATTTTTAGCTGCTGCTTTGCTGTCCCAAAATTAAAACGAAACTCGCATTCTTTCAAGAATAGAGGAAAAGACTTTCGGTCAATGCCATTATATTTGCGCAAGACACGCTTGGCCTGATTCCAGAAATTCTCAATGCCGTTGATGTGGTTTTGCCTCTCGGCAAATGCCTTACTGTGGTTAATCCTGTGATGGTGAAAACCGCTGACATCCAGTACGTCGTAACTGCTCAAGCTGCCCGTATAAACCACGCTGTCCGGCATAATTTTCTTTGTAATAACAGGAAATAAACTTGGGGCTGACGTAGATTAACTGCGCATGACTGCTAATCTACTCAAGCTTCCCATTATTATGGTAATTTACATGGTAATATCATCTTGTTGTTAGTCAGTACATTGCCATTTTCATGAAACTCAATCCCCAGCAACAACAAGCCGTGCAATATCTCGGCGGCCCCCTGCTCGTTTTGGCAGGTGCGGGCAGCGGTAAAACCGGTGTGATTACCCAGAAAATCAAATACTTGATTACGCAAGTAAATTATCCTGCCCACCACATCGCCGCCATCACGTTTACCAACAAAGCCGCTAAAGAAATGCAGGAGCGTGTGGGCAAAATGTTGCCGAAAAGCCAAACGCGCGGCTTAACCATCTGTACTTTCCATTCGCTCGGTATGCGCATTTTGCGCGAAGAAGCCGCCAACATCGGTTACAAGAAAAACTTTTCTATTCTCGACGGCACCGACAGCGCCAAAATCATCAACGAGCTGCTCGGCAGCACCGGCAAAGAAGCGGTGTTCAAAGCCCAGCACCAAATTTCCCTGTGGAAAAACGATTTGAAAACGCCCGAAGAGATTCTTCAGACGGCCTCCAACGAGTGGGAAAGCCAAATGGCGAAAGTGTATGCCGGCTATCAGGCCACGCTGGAGAGCTATCAAGCCGTCGATTTCGACGACTTAATCCGCCTGCCCGCCGTGCTGTTGCAGCAAAACAGCGAAGTGCGCCACAAATGGCAGCTCCGCCTGCGCTATCTGCTGGTGGACGAATGCCAAGACACCAACGCCTGCCAATACACTTTGATGAAGCTGCTCACCGGCGCGGAAGGCATGTTTACCGCCGTGGGCGACGACGACCAATCCATCTACGCATGGCGCGGCGCAAACATGGAAAACCTGCGCCAAATGCAGGAAGACTATCCGCAGATGAAGGTAATCAAGCTGGAGCAAAACTACCGCTCCACCGCGCGGATATTGAAAGTGGCCAACAAGGTGATTGAAAACAACCCCAAGCTGTTCAAAAAAACCTTGTGGTCGCAGTTCGGCATGGGCGAACACATCAAAATCGTCGCCTGCCAGCATGAACAACACGAGGCCGAATGGGTGGTGAGTCAAATCGTGAAACAAAAACTGGTGGGCGGCGACAAAACCCGATACGCCGATTTCGCCGTCCTCTACCGCGGCAACCATCAGGCGCGGGTGTTTGAAGAAGCCTTGCGCAGCGCGCGCGTACCTTACCAGCTTTCAGGCGGCCAGAGTTTTTTTGATAAAGCCGAAATCAAAGACGTATTGTCCTACATCCGCCTGCTTGCCAATCCTAACGACGACCCCGCCTTTTTACGCGCCGTTACCACGCCCAAACGCGGCAT
This sequence comes from Neisseria dumasiana, assembly GCF_022870885.1. Classification (NCBI taxonomy): domain Bacteria; kingdom Pseudomonadati; phylum Pseudomonadota; class Betaproteobacteria; order Neisseriales; family Neisseriaceae; genus Neisseria; species Neisseria dumasiana. The sequence goes on from NZ_CP091509.1 coordinate 1,166,055, forward strand.
CGGCGAAGCCACGCTCGGCAAACTCAACACCTATGCCCACAGCCACGAATGCAGCCTGTATGAAGCCGCGTTAAACCCCGAAGCACAGGCCGTCTTAAACGCCCAAAACCGCGAGCATCTGCAACAATTCATGGCCTTGATGGAAGATTACCGCGCCCGTGCCGAACACGACGACGCGGGCGAACTCGTCAACAACCTGCTGGCCGACATCGCCTACGAAGCCCATCTGCTCGGCAGCGAAGAAGGCAAGGCCGGCGAAATCAAATGGCGCAACGTTACCGACCTCACCGACTGGCTGGCGCGCAAAGGCGGGCAAGACGGCAAAAACATCATCGAAATCGCCCAAACCATCGCCCTGATGACCTTGCTCGAAGGCAAAAACGAAGAAGAAACAGATGCGGTCAAACTTTCCACCCTGCATGCCTCCAAAGGCTTGGAATATCCGTATGTGTTTCTCGTCGGCTGCGAAGAAGGCATGCTGCCCCACGCCGACAGCATCGAAGAGAGCAACGTCGAAGAAGAGCGGCGTTTGATGTATGTAGGCATCACCCGCGCCAAACGCCAACTTACGCTCACCCATTGCGTGAAGCGTAAACGGCAAGGCACATGGCAGTTTCCCGACCCCAGCCGCTTTATCGACGAAATGCCGCAGGAAGATTTGAAAATCCTCGGCAGAAAAGGCGGCGAGCCGATTGTGAGTAAGGAAGAAGGCAAGAGCAACTTGGCCGGTTTGCGGGCGATGCTGGAGTCTAAAATGAAAAAGGTATAGGAAAAAGAATTTGAGGCCGTCTGAAACGGCATTATTTGCAGATATGGCTGATTCGTAGCGGAAATACAGTTTGGTTGGGGAGCTTGCAGGCAGTTTCTAATACAAATTGGGTGTGCAGGCAGCAACGTCGTAGCAAAATTGGAGTTTATTTGCCATAGAATGGTCAACGCAAATCTAAATCGAATTGAATGATTTAAAAAGCCTGATGTATCCAACATCAGGCTTTTTTATATTATTAGCTAATAAAGCCAAGGTGTTATAGTAAATTCAGCGTTTCCAGTTTTTGTTGAAGCTGTTTGTTGTCGAGACCGTTGCTGACGGCGAGTGTGAGCAGAACGAGTGCCGTTTCTAAATTGGCCTTGCCTCCGTTTACAACACCTGCCTGCCGCAACGCACTGCCTTGTGCATACACAGCAGCCGCATTGCCTTGTTTGGCTTGGCTGATATTGAGCACTAACTTTCCGCGTGAAGTCAAATCGTTAACTGCCTGAATAAAATCCCGGTCAGACGGTGCATTGCCGTGGCCGTAGCTTTGCAGAATCACAGCATCGGCATTGCGGTAAAGGCCGTCTGAAAAAGACTGTGCCGAAAAGCCCGGCACAAGCGTGTGGCAAACCACTTTGGCTTGTGTGTCGAGTACAGGGAAGGGCGTGTGTAATGCGGCGGATGTTTTTTCAGACGGCCTTTTGTTCACATGCCGCCAACCGCATTCGGGCGACCATATTGCGATTGTGCCGAAATGGGGGTTATCAAAGCCGTCGGCCTGCTCGGTGCTGATTTTGCTGCTGCCTACGGCCTGAAAAAGTTTACCGTTGAAAGCAATAACCGTTTCGGACAGGTTTAATTCAAACGCTGCAACGGCGGTAGCTAAGTTTAAAGGGGCATCGCTGTGTTGGGCATTGTAAGGCCATTGCGAGCCGGTGATCACAATCGGAAGTTTCAAATCGGGCAGGGTAAGGGTGAAAAGATTGGCCGTGTAAGCCAGGGTGTCGGTGCCGTGAAGCACCAATATGCCGTCGTATGTACGGGCTTTTTCTTTGAGCAATTCCAACCAGTTGTGCCAATCGGACAGGGTGACGGCCGAAGAATCAATTAAGGGATTGCAGATGTGCCAGTCGAACGAATAGTTATCTGCAAACGGTATCAGGGCCTTTTCAGCCAAAGCGGTATCAGGGCTGAGCCCTTGCGGGGTTTGGCGCATTCCGATGGTGCCGCCGGTATAAAGCACAAAGATTTTTTTTCGGGTAGTCATAGTGTTGTGTGTTATGAATTGGATGTTTAATCGAGGCCGTCTGAAAAATCTTCAGACGGCCTCTAGGGGATTTTATTGATAAATCACACCGTTGTGTTTTAACCAGCCGTCAGGATGCCTGCCTTGAGGGTCGTGATGCGTCCAATGAATCACGCCGCCTTTTTCCGACCATTCGTATTCGCCGTAAAAAGCTACCGTATCGCCTTTTTTCAAGCCTTTGATTTTAGGGGCGAGATCAATGTTGTGGGCGATCAAAAGGCTTTGTCCGCTACTGAGTTTCACAATAAACCGTTGATGGCGTGAGCCTTTATTATCGTCGGGAAGGGTTTTGCTCACTCTGCCGCTGCCCTCAACCTGAATATTGCTTTGACGTTGTTCAAACGCTTTTCGGAGAGTTGTTTCGGCAGCTTCGCTTCTATTCGCCGATGACACAGATGATGGGGACTCGGTTTGGTGTCGGGAGTGTTGTTGATAAAAATATTGGGAACCGAATAGCGCGGCGGCGATGACGGCAGGTAAAATCCAATTTTTTGTCATGAGCGAAGATTCCGGTATGTATTTTGTGAATAAGAGATATCGCGGTTAACAAGTTGAGGTTCGTGCAAAATCTTCAAATGTGGATGCAGTAAAAGGCATAACAGCCCGGCAGATGCAGACATATCATATAGATAGTGTAAGCAAGCGAGCAGCGCACAACGCTGAAATGTGCCGCAGCCGAAGGGCAAAGCTTTCAAGTTTTGAAAACCCAACATCGGTGTTCGATAGCCGGTTGTCGGCCGTATGCTTTGAATGCAATGGGCAACCGCTTGCGGCTGAAACATTTTGTTTTCTATTTAAATATCCGGCCGCCGTATGGGGAACACGGCGGCCGGAGAGAATATCCAGATGTTTTCAGACGGCCTCTAACCAAAATATCAATTATCAGCGGTTATATTTCAAACTGTATTTAATCTCCGACATAGCGGCTTTTAAATTGTAGTCCAAAATCTCATCTACAATGGCGGGGGTTTGTTCGTTTAACATTTGTTGAAGCTGGTAAGTAAGGGCAGCGGTTTGTTTCTGTACCGCTACGCGTACCATGCCTGCTACCGCATCAGTCAAGTGAGGGCGCAAACGGCGGCTCAAACGCTCCAGTAATTCTTGTTCCGACAAACACATCACAGGTTTGCGCGGATCAACCTGTGGATTAATCACTTTTACCGTTACCGGCAGCCAATCTTCTGCCTGAACGTCAGCTTCAAAAGCATTTTCAGTCTGCTCTTCCGAATGCTCTGCTGTTTGACGGCCTGAACGTAAATTTTCAACTTCGTGGGGGCGGTCAAAAGAAACCGTTTGACGTTTGGGGTTGAGCCAAACCGTGCGGGTGTTTTCGATATTTTTATCGTCTATTCGTGCAGATTGGAGGGCAGTTTGGGCGGCAAGCCAGTCTTCTTGCAATAAAACAGTGGTATCGGTTTCCGCAGTAATATTTTCCGAAAATAGGTCGTTATGCTCCTTTTGCCATTGTTGCAGATATTCACGCAACATCTTCTCAGCCGCACGCGCACTCAATTGCGCTTCCGTCGGTGTCGGTTTGGAAGAAGCCGGTTGGTAAGACGGGGCGACACTTTGAGGAGCAGAGCGGGAAGGAGCAGGTGTTTCACGCGCCGTATTGCGTTGCTGGCGCAATTGTTCCAAACCGCGTTCCCAGTCGAATTCATCTTCTCCGTTTTGCGTATCGGGTTTTGTATGATCATGATAACGTGGATTATTCATTATTGATTATTCACTTTCATTCGGAGTCTGGCGGTATGTGTACCGTGTTCATTACGGTATATCCAAAACTGTTCGCCGGCTATTGCAACCAGGCCGCCGTCGAACCGCAGTATTTTTAAATCCTATATTTTAAATCCTATATAATGTTTTATTTTAACAGAATTTATAGAAGGAAAAATCATGAGCAGCATTGAGCAGCGTTTAGAATACTTAGAAGAAGCATACGATGTTTTACGTATGCAAAATCATGTACTTTCAACAGCCTTCAAAGGCATGGTAAGAGCCTTGCCTGCAGAAATCGCGCAAGATGTAGTGGAATCGGTGCAATTGGCTTTCGAAGATGCTTTAGCCGAGTTAAATTATGAAGACAGCCCTCATGTGGATTTATTTCATGATGTCACTTATGCTTTTTTTAGAGAAAAAGAGCGTTAAGATTTAAGCGGAAGCCGTAAAACCGACAGGGCGGTTTATTTACGTTGTTTTGAATAACTTAATAATTGCTTAATGATTATGGCTGCCAAACCAATTTTAGGTCGTCTGAATCATATATCCCATAATAATTGCTGTTTCCCTTTGGGTATCAGATGGCTTACTCCGATGCCGATGAGTCGGAAGGAATCTCCTGAATGTGTAGGAATACGCTGCATCAGCGTTTGTGCAGCTTTCATTAAAGAAGGTTGATCAGGAAGCGCAGAAGAATAAGTAAGAGAACGGGTAATGATATGGAAATCTGCCGTTTTCAATTTTAACGTAACGCTGCGCGCTTCAACTTGTTTGCGGTTCATTTGCGCCCATAAATCAGCAGTCAAAACAGGTAAATGAATAATCAACTCCTTTAAAGGCAAATCTTCGGGTAACGTAATTTCCGTAGAAATCTGCAACCGTTCACGGTTGGGTTTTACTTCACGTTCGTCTATACCGCGTGCCAAATCATACAAACGGTAACCGTATCGCCCAAAATGATGCAGCAGCTGCCCGCGTTCGAAACGGCGTAAATCTCCCGCCGTTTGCATCCCCAAAGCATTCATTTTCTGCAAAGTAACCCTACCTACGCCGGGGATTTTTCCAAGCGGCAGCGTTTCTAAAAATGCTTCAACCTTTTGAGGAGGCAATACAAATTGGCCGTCGGGTTTGCGCCAATCCGATGCAATTTTGGCTAAAAATTTATTCGGTGCAATACCGGCAGAGGCAGTAAGCCCGGTTTCCTGCCTGATTTCTTGGCGGATTTTTTGAGCAATTTCGCCGGCATAAGGAATATTCTGAAGATTGCGGGTTACATCCAAATAAGCTTCATCAAGCGACAAAGGCTCAATCAGTGTTGTATATCTGGAAAAAATAGCATGAATTTCGCGAGATATTTGTCTGTATAAATCAAAATGAGGAGGTACATATATCGCTTGAGGGCAAAGCCTTTTTGCAGTTGAAACGGCCATTGCCGAATGTAATCCGAATTGTCGGGCTTCATAAGAAGCCGCACAAATAACAGAACGCGGGCCTTCCCAAGCAACCACAACAGGTTTGCCGCGCAAATGCGGTTGTTCACGCAGTTCAACGGAAGCATAGAATGCATCCATATCGATATGGATAATTTTGCGGAATTCCATCATTGTTTACCACTCAATCCGAAACAAAATTCGACGTTATTTTGATAAAACAAAAAACCTTCTGCCGTCGGCTATTTCTTTTTCTTTTATAGTTCTTTTATAGTTTTATTGACACCCTATTTCTATTATTTATTGTAACGCTTTTTTCAAGCGTTGATTTATTCGTTCTAAGCCGTTATAATAGCCCGTTTTCCAACCTTGCCTTTTACTTTTCGCATGGTAAAAGGCTGTTTTTAAACCGTAAGGAGATAACATGCGTCATTACGAGATCGTGTTTATCGTTCATCCTGATCAAAGCGAGCAAGTGCCCGCAATGGTTGAGCGCTACAAAACCATGATTGCCGAAGCAGGCGGTAAAATTCACCGTTTAGAAGATTGGGGCCGTCGTCAATTGGCTTACCCAATCAACAAAATCCACAAAGCACATTATGTTTTGATGAATATCGAAACCGCTCCCGAAGTGGTTGAAGAACTGGAAACTGCTTTCCGTTTCAATGATGCAGTATTGCGTCATCTGACCATCAAAACCAAACAGGCCGTTACAGAAGCTTCTCCGATGCTGAAAGACGAAAAGTCTAAAAACCTGCTCGACAGCAATTCAGCGGCTAAAGAAGAAACTGCCGAAGCGTAATCGAAGATTGAAAAATCTTTTAAATCTTACCGCCCAAATTGTCCATTGCGGAGAATTGAGATACACGCCAGCCGGAGTACCGGTTTTGGATATTGTGCTAAGGCACGAATCATGGCAGGAAGAAAACGGGCAAAAATGTTTGGTAAAACTGGAATTGCCCGCAAAAATTCTCGGTAAGGATGCGCTTAATTGGCAACACGGGATTGAAACCGTCGTCACAGTAAACGGTTTTTTGGCACAAAAAAGCCAACGTTATCCAAAACCCGTGTTGCGCATACAAAACATTAAAGAATATAAAGGTTAAACGACAATGGCTCGTCAATCATTCAAACGTAGAAAATTCTGCCGTTTCACGGCTGAAAAAATCCAAGAAGTTGATTACAAACAAGTAGACTTGTTGAAAGACTTCATTTCTGAAAACGGTAAAATCATTCCGGCCCGCATTACCGGTACCAAAGCACACTACCAACGCCAATTGGCTGTTGCCGTAAAACGTGCCCGTTTCTTGGCTTTGCTGCCTTATACCGATCAACATAAATAATTTACGGAGATTTTGATCATGCAAATTATTCTGTTAGAAAAAATCGGTGGCTTGGGCAATTTGGGCGATATTGTTACCGTAAGAAATGGTTATGCCCGTAACTTTTTAATTCCTTCCGGCAAAGCTAAACGTGCTACCGAAGCCAATATGAAAGAATTTGAAGCACGTCGTGCCGAATTGGAAGCGAAGCAGGCCGAAATTTTGGCTGATGCTAAAGCCCGTCAAGAGAAATTGGATGGACAAACCATCACGGTGGCTCAAAAAGCAGGTGTAGACGGTCGTTTGTTTGGTTCTGTAACTAATGCCGATATTGCCGCTGCTATCGTTGAATCAGGTATTGAAGTTGCAAAATCAAATGTACGTTTACCTAACGGCCCTTTGAAAGCTGTTGGTGAATACGAGGTAGAAGTAGCTTTGCATACCGATGCAGTTGCTGCTGTTAAAGTTGCTGTGGTGGCCGCTGCCGAGTAATTTATTTTATAAAAGTACTTAACTGAATACAGGCCGTCTGAATTTTCAGACGGCCTGATTTCTTTTCTTAATATATTTTCAATAACTCTAAACTTTAATAAACTTATTGATATTACTTTGTTTATGTATATCAACCATGTTTAAATTAACATTAATATACCAAGCGTTTATTTTTAGTGAATTATTTATCAATAATAAACATTGTTTATCAAAACCGTTCTTGTAATAAATATACAAAAATATTATATTACCCGTATCTCATACCATGAAAACAACAAAGAAAGGAGATATTTATGCAGCATCGCAGACGTCAGGCTATTTTTCAGGCATCAAAACGAGCATTTAATGCGCGAAAGCCTGTAGACAATCAATCTCGTACGCGCAATAAAGTTATGTAACCTTCTCAGCTGATTTATCATTGTTTGAATAATCTAAAGCCTCAATTTAATCCAATAAGATAAATTAAGTAGCAAATGATAATTGGCCGGAATCCGGAATAAAGCAAAACCCTGCATCCAGCAGGGTTTTGCTTTTGGGTTTTTGTAAGATTGCTAGATTATTCTAGATACATTTTAAATAACTAATGTGAGAAAAGGTTTCGGGTTGTTAAGTCAGTCTATGAAATTCGGTTAAACAATATCGATGCACACTATTTCACCGCATAAAGATTTACCTGCTTCACTAAAATGCCCCGGTTTAAATGCAGCAAAGGTATAAGTAAGGTCGGCCTTAAATGCATTTTCATCAGCTTCACCGGTGTCGCCGTTTAAACCCGTAGGGATATCTAAAGCAATTTTAAAGCCGTCTGAAAGATTCAATAAACGGCAGATACTGGCTACAGATTCAGGCAATATACCGTTAAATCCTGTGCCGAAAATACCTTCGATAAGTAGGTTGTAGGAGAATTTTTTCAGACGGCCTTCCAGCTCACTAGGCTCTATAAATTCAATACCGGGTAATCCGTGTAAGCGGCTACGGTTGAGTGCGGAAAGTTCGGACACATTATCACCTAAAACAAAAACAATATCAGCTTTCCAGCCAGATTGTTGAAGCACTCTTGCGATTACCAAGCCGTCCCCACCGTTATTACCTTTTCCGCACACAACCAATACGTGACCGGCTGTCGGGTGGCGTTTGAGAATATCCGCTGCTGAACCTTGTCCGGCATTTTCCATTAACTGTTCAAAGCTAGTTCCTGCATCAACAGCGGCTTGTTCGTAACGGCGCATTTCGATAGAGGTGTATATTTTCATGATAAAGGCCTTTGCACGGAATCGATAATCGGGAGAGCGAATTTTCTTCTCTGTTTATAGAAAGTCAGATTTTTTGTTCCATCTATATGCAATATCAAGGCTGTCTGATATTTTCAGACGGCCTTGATATTGTAAGAAAAAATGTTGTTGATTCGCAAGATTGCAACAGTAGATAAGTTGGGGAAGCAACTCAGAGTTATTTCAGTTTTTGTAAGAGTATAGTCAATCAACTTAACTTTTGCTAAGGTATTGACGCGCTTTAGCTCTTCTAAAGAGAACGATTGTGTAAGCCGCTAAAGCGGCAACAGAATAGGCTGCTCATTACTTAATATTGCATACTAATCGATGCTTTGTATTCAAATTAAGTTGATTGACTATAGTAATTTTAAACAACGAAAATAAGGTATTTATTCAAATATTTTGTGTAAAAATATTTAAATTTCATGTGAATAGGCAATAAAAAATCCGGTATTAAACCGGAGTATTTTTTGGTGCCCAGGAGAAGACTCGAACTTCCACACCCGTGAGGATACTAGCACCTGAAGCTAGCGCGTCTACCAATTCCGCCACCTGGGCACGTTGAATTCTTTATGTTTTTACTGTATTAAAGCTACTCAGAGTTTCAAAGTTGAAACTATGGTGCCCAGGAGAAGACTCGAACTTCCACACCCGTGAGGATACTAGCACCTGAAGCTAGCGCGTCTACCAATTCCGCCACCTGGGCTTTGCTTTAATCTTTGCTTTACGTTAAAGTGTCGGCTGCAAAGAGATGTGAATTATATATTTAAATGAAAGATTGTCAATCATCAAAATGAAGAAAAATACTAAGTCACTCAGTTTAAGAGAGAAAGATCCTTTTTTGAGCCGCGAGCAGCAACGCTATCATCATCCGTTGCCCAGCCGCGAATGGATTATAGAAGTATTGGAGCAGGAAGGTGTTCCTTTACAGATTTTCAAATTGGCAGAGAAGTTGTCGATTACTGAAGCTGAACACGAGTTTTTCGAACGCCGTATTAAAGCGATGGCGCGAGACGGGCAGGTGTTGATTAACCGTCGCGGTGCCGTTTGTGCGGCCGAAAAACTGGCATTGGTGAAATGCCGTATCGAAGCCCATAAAGACGGCTTTGGTTTTGCCGTGCCTTTGGTGCCGACCGGTGAAGGCGATTTTGTTTTATACGAACGTCAAATGCGCGGCTTGATGCATGGTGATATCGTTACTGTGCGCCCGGCAGGAACAGACCGTCGCGGCCGTCGCGAAGGGCAGGTTTTGGATATTGTCGAACGTGCTCAAAAACAGGTTGTCGGCCGTTATTATGTAGAACGCGGTATTGCCATTCTTGAGCCTGAAGATCACCGGCTCACCCAAAGCATTGTTTTAGAGCCCGAAGGTTTGGCGGAATTAAAGCCCGAATCGGGGCAGGTTGTGGTAGCGGAAATCGAAAGCTATCCTGATGGTCACCGTCCGGCGGTTGCCAAGTTGGTTGAGGTATTGGGTGATTATGCAGACAGCGGCATGGAAATTGAAATCGCTGTGCGCAAGCACCAGCTGCCCCATATTTTTAGCGAAGCGTGTTTGCAGGCTGCCGAAAAAATTCCCGATCATGTCCGGCCGCGAGATATTAAGGGGCGCGTAGATTTGCGCGATCTGCCTTTGGTTACGATAGACGGCGAAACTGCACGAGACTTTGATGATGCGGTTTATGCTGAAAAACAGGGCAGGAATTACCGCCTTGTTGTGGCTATCGCCGATGTGAGCCATTATGTCCGCCCTAATGACCCTATTGATAAGGATGCTCAAGAGCGCGCCACCAGCGTGTATTTTCCGCGCAGGGTAATCCCGATGTTGCCGGAGAGCCTTTCCAACGGCATTTGTTCGCTCAATCCGGATGTGGAACGCTTGTGTATGGTATGCGACATGGTGGTAACGTATGCGGGCAATATCAAAGAATATAAGTTTTATCCGGCGGTTATGCGTTCACATGCTCGTTTGACTTACACGCAAGTTTGGGATTGGATAAAACAAGGCGGCGATTATCCGCATAGGGCGCAAATCGAACCGCTGTACAAGCTGTTTCAAATTTTTCAGGCAAAACGGCACAAGCGTGGTGCGGTTGAGTTTGAAAGTACTGAAACACAAATGATTTTCGATGATAACGGAAAAATCGAGCGTATTGTGCCTATCGTACGCAACGATGCCCACAAGTTGATTGAAGAGTGTATGTTGGCAGCCAACGTGTGTGCGGCTGAGTTCTTATTGAAGAATAAACATGCATCGCTGTTCCGCAACCATTTGGGGCCTACTCCTGAAAAGCTGGCTACATTGCGCGAACAACTGGGTTTGCTCGGATTGCACTTGGGCGGGGGAGACAATCCCACTCCGAAAGACTACGCGCAACTGGCCGAACAGTTTGCAGGCCGTCCTGATGCCGAATTGCTTCAGGTAATGATGCTGCGTTCTATGCAACAAGCGGTTTACGAGCCTGAAAACCAAGGCCACTTTGGCTTGGCCTATGAAGCTTATACCCATTTCACGTCGCCGATCCGCCGCTACCCCGATTTGACCGTACACCGAGCCATCAAAGCAGTATTGAATGAAGAAAAATACCGTCCTGAATCATGGCAGGCTTTAGGTGTGCATACGTCTTTCTGCGAGCGTCGTGCCGATGATGCCAGCCGCGATGTAGAAAACTGGCTGAAAACCTATTACATGCGCGACAAAGTCGGCGAAGTGTTTGAAGGCCGTATCAGCGGCATGGCTAATTTCGGCATCTTTGTGACTTTAGACGATATTCACATCGAAGGAATGGTGCATATCAGCGATTTAGGGGAGGATTATTTCAACTACCGCCCCGAAATTATGGCTATGCAGGGCGAGCGCAGCGGCATACGCTTTAATATGGGCGACCGTGTAACCGTTAAAGTGGCTCGTGCCGATTTGGATACCAGCAAAATTGATCTGACTTTGATCAGTGGCGGTGAAGTATCTAAAAAGAGCAGCAGAAAATCTGCGGTTCAGACGGCCTCATCTGAAACGGCTTCACGCAGCAAACGAGGAATTACGGTTAAAGTGAAGTCGGATGGTAAGGCTTCATCCGACCGTAAGCCTCATAAAGAAAAGCGAAAAAAAAACAGCCGTAGCGAAAGCACTAAGGCCAAACGCAAAAAGCGTTAACGGCTTATTTGGTAAAGCCCGCTAAGTGTGGGTTTTACCAAGCTCGCAAAATCGCTTTCAGATGGCATTCTGCTACTTTGGAGAAGTAAAAAGAAAGTAATTTATATGCGCTCATTAAAGAAAGCTGCAATGAGCAAAGTAGTATATCAAACACAGGTTAAACGTAAGAACCTGTTCAAAGTCTTTTAACGGTAAGAAGCTTCGCAGACGAGCAAGAGCTGTATCTGTTTGTACAGGCTTGCCTTGTACAATCGTTTTTTTGAGCTAAGGCGCAGCAACGATGTAGCAGAAATTAAAGTTTATTTGCTTATCGTTTTAATCTTTCTTTTCAACCGCATCTTGATGAAGCGAAACCAACAGCTGGTCGATTTTCAGATTATCGGTGTCGATGATTTCAAACTTGTATTTGTCGAACACCACGAAATCGGTTCGTTTGGGCACTTTGCGCAACGAATACATCATAAATCCGCCCACGGTTTCGTAGTTTTCCGAATGGGGAAAAGCGGCAATGTCGAGGGCGCGCATCACGTCTTCGAGCGGTGTTGCACCGTCCACCAGCCAAGAGGTTTCGTTGCGGCGGATAATTTGCGGCTCTTCTTCTGTCGCTACCAAATCACCCATCACAATGTTCATCACGTCTTTCAGCGTAATCACACCCACAACCAAAGCGTATTCGTTGATGATTACGGCAAAGTCTTCGCCGGCGTTTTTAAAGGTTTCCAATACTTCGTAAAGCGACAAAGTATCGGGAATAAACAAAGCTTTGCGTAACACGCGGCGGTCGGTCAGGTTGATGTTCGGCTCTTTCAGATAATGGGTGAGAAACGTGTGCGATTCGATATAGCCGATCACTTTTTCCAGCCCGCCGTTGCATACCAAGATTTTAGAGTGAGGGGTTTCGTCTATTTTTTCCAGCACGGTTTCGTTATTGTCGCTTTTATCTACATAAACCAAATATTCGCGAGCGCTCATGGTAGAAGTAACCGTGCGCTCCTGCATATCGAAAATGTTTTCAATCAGATAATGTTCCTGCTGCTTCAACACGCCTGCCTGCGCACCGGCATCGACCACGGCGTAAATGTCTTCGGAAGTCAGGCCGTCGCTGCGTACGGTAGAAATTTTCAGCAGTTTGAAAATCAGATTGGCCATGCCGTCAAACAGGAAAATCAACGGCTTGAACACGAAAATCAGCAGCATGACCGGCCGTACTACGCGCACGGCCACCCGTTCGGGGTTAATCATGGCAAAGCGTTTGGGCATCAGGTCGGCAAACAGAATAAACACGCTGGTCACAAAAACAAACGCCAGCACCGAAGCCGCTGTTTCCAAGCCGGTGCCGGCCAGCAGATTGCTCAAAAACGGCCGCACCGCCGCTTCGCCGACAATACCGCCCAATACTGCTACGGCATTCAAACCGATTTGTACTACTGTAATAAAGCTACCGGGGTGCTCCTGCATGTTCAAGACATCAAGTGCACGCACGTCGCCTTCTTTTGCCATGACCTGTAATTTGATTTTACGGGAAGAAGCCAGTGCCAGTTCGGCAGCCGAAACCAAAGCACTGATTAAAATCAGAAGAAACAGGATGATAACGGCTTCAAGAATACTCATAAAAAATAAAGGTTTGTTGTTGATAAGAAGATTGTAGCATTATTTCAGAAAGGGACACACCACACCTAAGCGGCAAGATGCCGTCTGAACACTTCAGACGGCATGGTATGTGGTCAGAGATCTTGATCGGTAGCGGCCTTTGCTTGGCCATTAATTGTAAGCGGGCAAAACGGCAGATTACACCGCAGCCGAAAATGCATCTGAGAAGAATGCTGTTTCGGGTAGACCGCATTCTTGCTGCAAAAGTTGCTTGGCCGATTCAATCATTTGAACGGAACCGCAAGCATAGACTTGAAAGCCCGATAAGTCGGGATAATCGGCAGCAACTTGGGTTTGGACATAGCCGGTTGCGCCTTGCCAGTTTGTGTCCGGTTGCGAAAGCACGGGAGTAAAACGGGCGTTCGGTAAGCGGGCGGTTAATGCCGAGGCCGTCTGAAAATCATATAAGCCGCTTTCATGGCGCGCACCCCAATACAGATGCACGGGGCGCTTGCTGTCGCTGTCGGCCAGCTGGCGGAGTATGCTGCCGATGGGTGCAAAGCCTGTGCCGGTTGCCATCAAAATAATCGGTTTATCGCCGTCTTGCAGCGCAAACGTACCCAGAGGGCCGCGCACGCGCAAAATGGTTTTTTCTTGAACAGAGGGGTTTTCTCCGAACAGCATGTCGGAAAATAAACCGCCTTGCCGTTTGGCAATATGCAAAGTGAGGGTTTCGGTGCTGTTGGGGTTGCCGGCGATGGAGTAACTGCGTGTTTCACCGTTTTTCAACAGAATATCAATGTATTGGCCGGCCCAAAAATGGAAAGGCGGTGCTTTGGGTAAAGAGAGGGTTAACACGGCAACATCATGAATATATTCCACTGAAGCCACGCGCGTAGGAAAGGTTTTAACGGGCGGGGCGGATGCGCCGTTATAACCGGGTATTTTTAATGTGACGTCGCCGTTTAATTTGGTGCAGCACATCAATATTTTACCTTGGGCGGCTTCTTCCGAACTTAAGGCCAGTTCGGCATAGGCTCCCCGTTCGATATCGCCGCTCACTACTTGAGCCTTACATTGACCGCAAATGCCGCTTTGACAGGAATGGGGCAGGTTGAAATTTTGTCTCTTGGCGGCACTCAATATCGGTTCGTCGGCTTCAACACTGAAAGTCGCATGATCGGGCACAAGGGTAACGGTGTAAGACATAAGTTGCGGAAGATAAAATTGTTTATCGGAAGGGCTTTAAAGGTTTCAGGCCGTCTGAAAATTTCAGACGGCCTCTTTAGATGCTACGCAATCAAGCCAGTTTCGCTTTCAGCAATTCCTGCACCTGCTGCGGATTGGCTTTGCCTTTGCTGGCTTTCATCACTTGACCCACCAGCGCATTAAAGGCTTTTTCCTTACCGGCTTTGAATTCTTCTACCGATTTGGCGTTGTTGGCCAACACTTCGTCGATGATTTTTTCAATCGCGCCGGTGTCGGTCATCTGTTTCAAACCGTCGCGCTCGATAATGGCCTCGGCATCCAAATCGCTGCCCCACATCGCTTCAAACACCTGTTTGGCGAGTTTGTTGCTTAATGTGCCGTCGGCGATTTTCGCCACCAATCCGGCCAAGCGGTCGGCCTGAATCGGGCTTTCAGACAGGCTCAAACCTTCTTTGTTCAATGTAGCGGCCAATTCGCCGTTCATCCAGTTTGCCACCAATTTACCTTGTCCGCTGGCTTGGGCGGCGGTTTCAAAGAAAGCGGCTTGAGAGCGGCTGGCGGTTAACAAACGGGCATCGTAGTCGCTCACGCCGAAATCGGCTACGAAACGCTGTGCCATTTCAGACGGCAGCTCAGGCATTTCGTCTTTCGCTTTTTGTAACTGGCCGTCTGAAATCATCACCGGCAATAAATCGGGGTCGGGGAAATAGCGGTAGTCGTGCGCGTCTTCTTTAAGGCGCATCACGCGGGTTTCGCCTTTATCGGGGTCGAACAGCATCGTTGCCTGCTGCACTTTGCCGCCGTCTTCGATAATCTCGATTTGGCTTTCCACTTCATAATTAATCGCCTGCTCTAAAAAGCGGAAAGAGTTTAAGTTTTTGATTTCGCGGCGCGTACCGAATTCCTGCTGTCCTTTCGGACGCACCGATACGTTCGCATCAATACGGAATGAACCCTCCGCCATATTGCCGTCGCAAATATCCAGCCACGTTACCAAGCCGTGCAAAGCTTTGGCATAAGCCACAGCCTCGGCTGCGGAACGCATTTCCGGCTCGGAAACCACTTCCAGCAGAGGCGTACCGGCGCGGTTGAGGTCGATGCCCGTTGCACCGCTCAAACCTTCATGCACCGATTTACCCGCATCTTCTTCCATGTGCGCACGCGTTACATTGATGGTTTTGACTTCGTCGCCCACCACAATTTCCAACTTGCCGTGTTCCACAATCGGCAAATCCAATTGGCTGATTTGATAGCCTTTGGGCAAGTCGGGGTAGAAATAGTTTTTACGGTCGAACACGTTTTTTTGGTTGATTTTCGCATCCAAGGCCAAACCGAGCTTAATGGCTTTTTCCACCACTTCGCGGTTCATCACCGGCAACACGCCCGGCAAAGCACATTCCACCACACTGGCATGCGCGTTCGGCTCGGCACCGAAAGCAGTAGAAGCACCGCTGAAAATTTTGGATTTGGTATTTAATTGGACGTGGATTTCCAGTCCGATTACGGTTTCCCAGGTCATAAAAAATCTTTCAAAATCAAGGAATATTTTAAAATTTAGGTAGATTGGTCGGGTATGAAACCCATATCAAGCAATTTTGGTCGCAAAATGGCAAAACCAGGTGCAAACTTTTCTGACATTATTTAACGGCATATTTAATCACTTCTTCTTTTCCATCGGGATGATGACGTATTAGATCACCGTTCTCACGCCGATACACGACAACTTCATGCTGTTTTTTTATCTGTCATCCACGCGTTGAACACAATATGAAGACGGCGCTGCTGTTCGAGCAATTCTTCGCGCTTGGTCATTAAAAACCTCTTTAATGTGAAGATTATTTATTGAAACCTTCATCTTGAAGTTTCGCAATAAATCTTTCTAATGTGGTTAAATTATAAATACTGGGAATATTATTAAATGCTTCTTCCAATTTGTTTTTAGCAGATTGCCAACCTTGGCCGTCAGTAATCCAAACAA
The DNA here is from genome assembly GCF_022870885.1 of Neisseria dumasiana. Lineage (NCBI taxonomy): Bacteria > Pseudomonadati > Pseudomonadota > Betaproteobacteria > Neisseriales > Neisseriaceae > Neisseria > Neisseria dumasiana. The sequence goes on from NZ_CP091509.1 coordinate 1,182,280, forward strand.
ATTCATAATTAGGATGCCGATTTATCTTAGGAGCAATATCTGAATAAGCGCGGGCAACTTCATTAGGCTTTGAACCACCAGTATTATAAAAATTGGTTTCTATTAGGTAGGTTTTGAGCTTTGTTTTAATAACAAAATCAAAACGCTTAATATCCTTCCCTAAACCAGTAATATCAGGAAAATTAGTATTGGGAACTTCTTTTAGAAATGGAATATTTGCATTCTCCAACTGTTTGGCAACGGCAAAGTTCATATTGTCCCCACCGCGATTTTTTCTGCCATGAGTGCTTAACCCAGCTTCCACACCAAAAACATAGTCCACCAGATTAGTAATATCTTTATTTTGGAAAATTTTTTCCAAACCTGTTTGTTGTATGTAGTCGTAAATCCCCTCCAATGAGGAAAAGTAACTATTTACAAAAACAATTTCCCCTTGATTGTTGAAAGTTTTAGTTTTGTTACTTTCTCGAACAGCAATCAAAATACCAAGCACATCAAAAGCTTTAGGATTTTCATTATAAATATCTCGAATGGCTTCTTTTAAATTACTTTTACCGATTAAATAATTTAGCTGATTGAGTTTTAGAGCTATTTTGCTAACATTTTTTCTGACAGTATCAAAACTAACAAAATAATCCAATGTTGCATTTGTTTCCACCAATTGATCTAAAAATTTTTGAAATTCAGACATTTTTATTATCTAACCTATTTTTTGTTAACTCAAAAAATCCTGTTTCTAGCTCACACCCACAAAATTTCCGCCCATTTTTTAATGCAGCTATACCTGTCGTGCCACTTCCCATAAATGGGTCAAAAATCAAATCACCCACATTTGAAGCTGCCTGAATGCATCGCTCAACCAAAGCCAACGGTTTTTGTGTTGGGTGTTTACCCAATGCTTTTTCTGTTTTACTTGGTGGTGCAATTTTCCAGACACATTTCATTTGTTTATCGTTGTTTTGTGCTTTTATTACATCATAATGAAAAGTATGTTTGGCTTTTTTGCTTTTCTTCGCCCATAGCAGTGTTTCAGTTGAATGTGTGAAAAAACGGCAGGATAAATTTGGCGGTGGATTGGGTTTTTCCCATGTAATGTTGTTCAAAATATGGTAGCCGATGATTTGCATCAGGTAGCCTATCAAGTAAATATTATGATAAGTACCGCATACCCATATTGTGCCGTTTGGTTTCAATAGTGCGTAAGATAGGCGTAACCACTCTTCATAAAATTCTAAATCGGCAGATAACCCTTGAGATTTATCCCATCGGCCTTTATTTACCGAAACCATTTGCCCGTTTTGGCAGGTAAAACCATCATTGGACAAAAAATAAGGCGGGTCTGCAAAAATCATATCGAAGCAGCCGTTTGGATATTTATCCAAAATACGGCGCATAACAGTTAAAGCATTTTCGTTATAAATCACGAGGCCGTCTGAAATATGTTTTTTCAAGCCAATATGGTAAGCCGCTGCTTCTTCTTTTAACCGGTTAAATTCACTCGCCATATATCGCCAACAATTCGCCTACTTTTTGCCTACTGCTACCTTTTGCTGCAATATTTCTTTGCACGTCAATGGTTTCTAATCGTGCTTCTTTGTAAATCTCTCGGGTAAAGGCTGTATCATGATTGGAAATCAATACACCTTGAGATTGTATTGAAATTTGTTTGGCTGTTTCAGCTAAACGGGTTTGGTCATTTAAATCAAATCCGCCTTTAGCATAAGCGGTAAATGAAGCTGTTTCACTCAAAGGCACATAAGGCGGATCGCAATACACGATATCATCGCTATTTGTCAAATCCAAGGCCGTCTGAAAATCAGCACACATCAACTCAATACGGTTGGCTTTCGCAATAAATGCCAACATTTCCATTTCAGGGAAATAAGGTGTTTTGTAGCGGCCGAAAGGCACATTAAAAGCACCTTTGCTGTTATATCTGCATAAACCGTTGAATGCGTGGCGGTTTAAATAAATAAATAAAGCGGAACGTTCGCTTAATTCTCGAGAAGAATTAAATTTTTCCCGTAATTCGTAAAAGCGAATTTCCTGATTATTTTCTAAAGTAAAAAAAGAACGAGCATAATTAATAAATTGCTGTTTTTCTTCTTTAAGTATATGAAATAAACCAATTAAATCAGGATTGGTATCATTTAACAAATAAGCTTCAAAATCCAAAGCCATTGACACGGCAGCAGAACCCGCAAACGGTTCGATAAGGCGTTTGCGGGGTTGTTTAGGCAGATTAAATTCAATAAATGGGGCAAGTTTGAATTTCCCACCAGCCCATTTTAAAAAAGGTTTAGAAGAGGCCATCGGATTTAAGCGGCAATAAGTAATTTATAGTTTTGTGCAGCTTCTAAAGCTTCTTCAAAGTTTTCACATTCAAATGTTTCAATATAGGCTTGGTCTTTGTCAGCAATTTGAGCATTGAATATATCCACTATATATTCTTCAGTTTCTTCGTCAAAAGAGATAAAGAAGTCTACAGTTTTATCAAAGTTCAAACCTTCTTGATAAGTGTTCATATTTAAATATCTTTCATCATTTGTATTTAATCGAATGAGTCATTAAGGCAGCTTGAATTTTTCAGACGGCCTTATTATTTTCAGGTAGCCCTTTTTTAAACACCGGTGGGCGTTTTACTGTGCCAATCACTTTCCAACTGCATCTGATGCGCCACGCCCAGCAATTTCGCTTCGGCGAAATAATTGCCAATCAACTGTACGCCAATCGGCAGGCCGTCGGAAGAGAAGCCTGCGGGCAGGGTCATAGCGGGGAGGCCGGCGAGGTTGACGGCGATGGTGTAGATGTCGGAAAGGTACATCTGCACGGGGTCGTTAATGTTGCTGTTCAGTTTGGGTGCGGCGGTGGGTGCGGTAGGTGCGAGGATGATGTCGCATTGCTGTAAGGCCGTCTGAAAATCGTTGGTTACGAGACGGCGCAGTTTTTGGGCTTTGAGGTAGTAGGCGTCGTAATAGCCGTGGCTCAAAACGTAGGTGCCGATCATGATGCGGCGTTTGACTTCGCTGCCGAAGCCTTCGGCGCGGGTGTTGCTGTACATTTCTTCCAAGTCGCCGAATCGGGCGGCGCGGTGGCCGTAGCGTACGCCGTCGTAGCGGGATAGGTTGGTGCTGGCTTCGGCCGAGGTCAAAACATAATATGCGGGGATGGAAAGCTCGGTTTGCGGCAGGCTCACTTCTACCATTTCTGCGCCTTGTGCTTTAAGCAGGTCGATGGCCGCTTGAATGGCTTTTTGTACGTCTGCACTCATGCCTTCGCCGAAGTATTCTTTGGGCAGGCCGACTTTCAAGCCTTTGAGGGGTTGGTTTAAGTTGCGGGTGTAGTCTTCTTTGGCGCGTTCCAAGCTGGTGGAATCGCGTTCGTCGAAGCTTGCCATGGCATTCAGCAGAATGGCGCAGTCTTCGGCGGTTTGTGCCATCGGGCCGGCTTGGTCGAAGCTGGATGCATAAGCCACCATGCCGAAACGCGAAACGATGCCGTAGGTGGGTTTGATGCCGGTAATGCCGCAATGCGAAGCGGGCTGGCGAATGGAGCCGCCGGTGTCGGAGCCTAATGCGGCAGGTGCCAAACGGGCGGCGATAACGGCTGCGGAACCGCCGGAAGAGCCGCCGGGTACGTTTTCTAAATTCCACGGATTTTTGGTGGCGCCGTCAAACGAGGTTTCGTTGGTCGAACCCATCGCGAATTCGTCCATATTGGTGCGGCCGAGCGTTACCATGCCTTCGTCGAGCAGGTTTTGTACGACGGTGGCAGTGTAGGGGGAAACGAAGTTATCGAGCATTTTGCTGGAACACGCGCTTCTCCAACCTTGTTGGCAGAAGATGTCTTTAAAGGCAATGGGTACGCCGGTGAGGATGCCTGCGTTTCCGGCGGCCAAGCGTTCGTCTGCGGCCTTGGCTTCGGCAAGCGTTAGTTCTTTATTCAGAGTGGTGTAGCCGTTGATGGCGGGGTTTCGGGCGTCGATGGCGTTGAGGTATTCTTGCGCCAGCTCGGTGGCGGAAATTTTTTTAGCTTGCAGCAATTCGCTGGCTTGTTTCAGAGTGTATTGGGTCATTTTATATTCAACCGTATGATTCAGACGGCCTTAAACGTTAGCTGGTGGGAGGCCGTCTGAAAATATTGCTATTATATTAACAGTATGTGTTTCACATAGGCGGTTTGATTAACCGTAAGAAATGTGTTTTATGTGCCGGTTATTCTTCGATAACTTGGGGAACGATATACAGGCGGTTGCGCACTTCGGGGGCAACGGCTTGGTATTCGGCGGCATGGTCGGTTTCGGTTACTTTGTCTTCACGCAAACGCAGGGCAACTTCGTGAGGATGTGCCATCGGTTCGATGCCTTCGGTATTTACCGATTGCATTTTTTCAACCAATGAAAATATGTCGTTCAATTCTTGAAGGTTTTGCGCTTTTTCAGCATCTGTCAGGCTCAGGCGGGAAAGTTTGGCAATTTTTTCCACATCGCTCAAGGTCAGGGCCATAAAAAATCCTTAAATTTAATTCAGCAAATACCCAAACTAGGGTATTATTACGCGTTTATCTGATTATTGCTCCGTTCGGCGGAGAATTATAACCGAAAACCATATCTTTCGGCATGGCGATTTTAGTGCTTTTCAACTGTTTGTAACAGTATGCGGCCGTCTGAAATGCGATGCTCCCTCTTTCTTAAATTGTTTAACCAAACACCATAATCCAGGACATATTTATGTTTCGCTTTTTAACACGCTATTTTTCCAACGATCTTGCGATTGATTTGGGCACGGCCAACACGCTGATTTATATCCGTAACAAGGGTATCGTTTTGGACGAGCCTTCGGTTGTGGCGATGCAGACGGATGCGGCGCACGGCAAGAGTGCGATTTTGGCGGTGGGCGCGGAAGCTAAAAAAATGCTGGGTCGCACGCCGGGCAGCATTCAGGCCATCCGCCCGATGAAAGACGGTGTGATTGCTGATTTCAACGTGACCGAAAAAATGTTGAAACAGTTTATCAAAAAAGTGAATAACAGCCGCTTTGCCGCGCCGCCGCGTATCGTTATCTGCGTGCCGTGCGGTTCTACCCAAGTGGAGCGCAAAGCCATTCGTGATTCGGCTTCGGCAGCGGGTGCTTCTTCAGTGAATCTGATTGAAGAACCGATGGCGGCGGCAATCGGTGCGGGGTTGCCGATTGAAGAAGCAACCGGCTGTATGGTAGTGGATATCGGCGGCGGAACAACCGAAGTGGGTGTGATTTCACTTTCGGGCGTAGTATATTCGCATTCCATCCGTGTGGGCGGCGATGCGTTTGACGAAAGCATTATCAATTATGTGCGCCGTAATTACGGTATGTTGATCGGGGAAGCAACCGCCGAAGAAATCAAAACCAAAATCGGCTCGGCTTTTCCGGGTATGGAAGTAAACGAAATCGAAGTCAAAGGCCGTAATTTGGCCGAAGGCATTCCGCGGGCTTTTACCATCAGCTCGAATGAAGTGTTGGAAGCATTAACCGAACCTCTAAACCAAATCGTGCAGTCGGTAAAAAATGCGTTGGAGCAAACGCCGCCCGAATTGGGTGCGGATATTGCCGAACGCGGTTTGGTGCTGACCGGCGGCGGGGCGCTGCTGAAAGGTTTGGACCGCCTGCTGGCCGAAGAAACCGGCTTGCCGGTGATGATTGCCGAAGATCCGTTAACCTGCGTGGCACGCGGTTCGGGCAAGGCTTTGGATATGATAGGCAAACTGAATTCGATTTTTGTGGTCAATCCTTAATCAATATCGAATGAATCCTAACCGTCAGGATGCCGTCTGAACAATGTCCGAACCTTCTTTAAACTTTGCCCAAAGGGGCATGAAGCCTGCCAGCAAACTGATTGTGTTGTCGATTGTTTGTGTGGCGCTGATGATGCTCGACAGCCGTTATGCTGCGGTTCAGCGCGCCAAAGGCTATGTGGCTACCGCGCTGTATCCCGTACAATGGCTGGCTAATCAGCCGGTTAATCTCTACCGCTATGTGAGCGGTTTTTTGCAGTCACAATCGGCCTTGATGGCAGACAATCAACGTTTGAATGAAGAAAACGGCCGTCTGAAATTGATGTTGGAGCAATCCAAGCTGCAAGTACGCGATTTGGCGGAGTTGAAAAAACTGCAAGGTTTGCAGGAAAGAGGCATACGCATTACCGGCGGCGCAGAAATTGTTTCCAACGGCAAAGACCCGCTTTCCGATAAACTGATTCTGAATAAAGGCAGCACGCACGGCCTGCGTGCCGGAGATGCCGTGATTGACGGCAGCGGCTTGATGGGGCAGGTTACTCAGGTGTATCCCTTGAACGCGGAGCTGACTTTAGTTACCAACGGCAAAACCGTGATTCCGGTAGCGGTGGCGCGCACGGGCGTGCGCAGCCTGCTTTACGGCAGCGGCAGTGCCGTAAGCTTGCGTTATTTTCCTGCCGATGCCGATTTGCGTGCTGGCGACGTGCTGTTGACCTCGGGTTTGGACAGCGTATATCCGGAAGGCATTCCCGTTGCTAAAATAGAACAGGTGGCGCATGCCGCAGGAACGCCTTACTACCGCGTATCACTTTCGCCTTTGGCCGGCTTCCGCAGCAGCAAGTATGTGCTGGTCATTCCGCAACAAGCCGGGCAGGCCGTGCCGTCTGAACAGGCCGCCCAAACTTCCCCTTAAGTCTATCAAGTCTTGTTATGACTGATTTTGAAGATTTTCACAACCGTGTGCCGGCGAGCATCATCGTATCCAGCTTCGTGCTTGCCATGTTGCTGGATTTTATGCCGTTTCCGTTTGAAGTGTTTTTTTGGCTGCCCGAATTTACGGCATTGGTTTTGCTGTATTGGGCATTGCACAAACCGCAAACCGTGGGTATCGGCATAGCCTTTGCAGTAGGGCTGCTGGTAGATATTGGCACCGCTTCGTTATTGGGCCAGCATGCGCTGGCTTATATGGTGATGGTGTTTTTTATCCAGCATCATCAAAGGCAGATTGTGCTTTACCATTACGGCTTTCAGGCCGTTGTTGTGTTGGCGGCTTTGTTGTGCAGCCAAGCCGTGTTGGCGGTGGTGCGTTTGATGTACGATCAGCGTTTTGCCGAGTGGCCGGCGTTTGTCGGCCCTTTCGTAGGTGCTTTGCTGTGGCCGCTCTTAAGCAAAATGATGCTGTCTATTCTTAACTCCCGCCGTTTACGCCGATGAACAACCATACTTACCGGCCCTACGACCACAACCATGATATTGCCCGACGCCAGCGCGATTTCAGATTGCGGTTGGTGCTGGCTTTTGTGCTGATTGCCGTTTTTTTCTCGGTGTTGCTGGCACGCTTTGTGTACCTTCAGGTATTCAAGCATCAAGATTATGTGGTTCAAGCCAATACCAACCGTATTTCGCTGGTGCCCACGGCACCGATACGCGGTGAAATCGTCGATGTTAACGGCGTGGTATTGGCGCACAATTATCCCGCTTATTCGCTTGAAATCGTGCCGGGAAAAGTAGAAGGCAAAATAGAAGGTTTAATCGAATCGTTACGTCCTTATGTGGATATTACGCCGGGCGACTTGAAGCGTTTTAAAAAATTCCGTGCAGAATTCCGTTCTTACGAAAACATTCCCCTTAAATTAAAACTCCATCCCGATGAAGCGGCGCGTTTGGCGGCCCAGCTTTACCGCTTCAAAGGCGTGGAAATCAATGCCCGCACCTTCCGTGCCTACCGTTATCCTGAATTGACGGCACATTTTCTCGGCTATATCGGCCGCATCAGCGACCGTGATCAGAAAAAACTCGACGAAGAAAATCTGTCTGCACTTTATCGCGGCAGCACCCATATCGGCAAATCGGGTTTGGAAAGCTTTTACGAACGCCAGCTGCACGGTTCTCCCGGTTATCAGGAAGTGGAAAAAGACGCTTATGGCAACGTGGTGCGTGTGATGAAAACCGTTCCGCCCAAAACCGGCCAGACTTTGCGTTTGGCAATGGACATCCGTTTGCAGCAGGAAGCAGACCGCCTGATGGACGGCCGCCGCGGTGCGGTTGTGGCCATCAATCCGCAAACCGGAGGCGTGTTGGCGTTTGTGTCCAAACCGTCTTTCGACCCCAATTTATTTATCGACGGGATCGACAGCGACACATGGAAAGCTTTGAACGAAGATTGGCAAAAACCGCTGATTAACCGCGTAACGCAGGGCTTGTATCCCCCGGGTTCTACATTCAAACCGTTTATGGGTATGGCTTTGCTCGAAAACGGCAAGATTACCCAAACCACGGTTGTGCCTGCTCCTGGCGCATGGAGCATTCCCGGCTCGCGCCATTTGTTCCGCGATTCTGTACGCAGCGGGCATGGTTCGGCCAACTTAAGCAAAGCGATTCAGGTGTCTTCCGATACGTTTTTCTACCGTTTGGGCTATGAAGTGGGGATTGATAAAACATGGCCTTATTTGGCCGAATTCGGTTTGGGTTCGGCAACGGGTATTGACTTGCCGCACGAATATAAAGGGGTGTTGCCTTCGCGCGAGTGGAAAGCGAAGCGGTTTGCCAAATCTAAAGACCCGAAAGCGCGCGAATGGAATCCCGCCGAAATGGTGTCGGTGAGCATCGGTCAAGGTTACAACGCTTATACGCCGCTTCAGATGGCCCATGCTACGGCTTCTCTGGCCAATAACGGCGTGGTGTACCGCCCGCACTTGGTCAAAGAGTTGCTCGACCATGAACGCCGTGAAATTACGCTGATTGATCCCAAACCCGAGCGCACGATTCCGTTTAAACGCGAAAACTTCGAATATATCAAACAAGCGATGGCCAAAGTGTTGCAGGGCGGTACGGCGCGGCGCATCAGTCACGGCCTGCAATACACCATGGGCGGCAAAACCGGCACGGCGCAAGTGGTACAGATTAAGCAGGGCGCACGTTACAATGCGGCGGCATTGGCCGAACAACACCGCGACCACGCTTGGTTTATTTCGTTTGCGCCTGTGGAGCAGCCGCAGATTGCGATAGCGGTATTGCTCGAAAACGGCGGCTGGGGAGCAAATGCCGCACCTGTGGCGCGTGCCTTAAGCGATTATTATCTGCTGACCTTGCAAGGCGGCAAAGCAGGAAAAGGCGAGGTTGTTCAGGCCGCTTCAGCGCCGCAACCCGAGCAAACCCATCCGCAGCTTACCGCTTCCAGTGCGCCGCTTGCGCCTTCTTCGGCATCTTCGGTGTTCAGGCAGGCATATCAGAGCGCGGCCGATGTTCAGACGGCCTCGGGAGCAGCACCATGAGTATGAATGAAGAAACGTTGTTCGGCCGCATCAGGCGTGCCGTGTGGGAGCCGATGGATCCGTGGCTGTTTTATGCGATGTTGGCGGTTTACATCATGAGCCTGTTTTTGCTGTATTCGGCCGACGGTCAGGAAATCGGCCAACTTGAAAATAAAACCGTCCACACCGTATTGGGCTTTATTCTGTTGTGGTTTATTGCCAAGGCGCGGCCGCAAACTTTATCGGCGTTTGCACCGCCTATGTATGCCTTGGGCGTGGTGTTGCTGTTGGGCGTGCATTTTTTCGGCGTAACGGTCAACGGTTCGACCCGTTGGCTGAGCATCGGTATCGGGCGGATACAGCCGTCTGAAATCATGAAAATTGCTTTGCCGATGATGGTGGCTTGGTATTTTCAAAAATACGAAATGTCGTTGCGTTGGTATCACTATATCGGTGCGTTACTGTTGGTGCTGATTCCGGGTGCGCTGATTCTCAAGCAGCCCGATTTGGGTACGGCAACCCTGATTATGGCTTCCGGCCTGTTTGTGATTTTCTTTGCCGGTTTGCCGTGGAAAGTGATTTTTACCGCTCTGGTCGGCTTTTTGGCCGCGCTGCCGCTGATTTGGAACTACGGTATGCACGACTACCAAAAAACGCGCGTGCTGACCCTGCTCGATCCCACCAAAGACCCGCTGGGCGCGGGCTATCATATTTTGCAGTCGATGATTGCCATCGGTTCGGGCGGTATTTGGGGTAAGGGTTGGCTCAACGGCACGCAAACCCATTTGGACTACATTCCCGAAGCCACCACAGACTTTATTTTCGCCGTTTACGGCGAAGAATTCGGCTTAATCGGCAATGTATTGCTGCTGGCGATTTACCTGCTGATTTTGGGGCGCGGCCTCTACATTGCCGCCAAAGCGCCCACTTTATACAGCCGCACGTTAGCCGGTGCGCTCACGATGACGTTTTTCTGCTATGCTTTTGTCAATATGGGCATGGTTAGCGGTATTCTGCCCGTGGTCGGCGTGCCGTTGCCGCTGGTCAGCTACGGTGGCACGGCAACTTTGTCGATTATGGTGGTGCTGGCTCTTTTGATGGGTATCGGCAACCAGCGGCGTTAAAACGGCGAAGGCGGAGAGGCCGTCTGAAAATAACATGAAACACAACAATAAAAAGGCAAACAACACATGATAGGCATGGAAATCGGCAAGCTGATATTGGCGTTTATGGTGTTGATCAACCCGTTTGGCGCATTGTCGATTTATTTGGATTTAACCCGCAACTTAAGCACGCGCGAACGGCGGAAAGTTGCACAGGTAGCATCGGCTACCGTGATGATTGTGATTACCGCATTCTGTTTGACCGGCGGAGCCATCTTAAAGCTCTTCGGCATCAGTGTGGGTGCTTTCCAAGTAGGCGGCGGCATTTTGGTGCTGCTGATTGCCATTTCGATGATGAACGGCGGCAACAATCCGGCCAAACCGGATGTGGGTACGGGGGAAGACAACGATATCACCATTCGCCCCAAAGCCGCCCAGAGCATAGGCGCGATTGCGGTTGTGCCTTTGGCGATTCCGATGATGATCGGGCCGGGCGGCATTTCTACCGTGATTATTTATGCTTCGGCGGCCAAACATTACCGCGATACGCTGCTGATTTTGGCGGCCGGTTTGGTTATCAGCCTGATTTGTTATGCAGTGTTGATGGCGGCCACTTATGTGAGTAAAAAACTCGGCGATACCGGCCTAACCATTCTCAATCGGGTGATGGGTATGCTGTTGGCGGCGGTGTCCGTAGAGATTATTGTGGCGGGGTTGAAAGCCCTGTTTCCGCAGTTGGCTGTTTGATGATAAGTTGAGGCCGTCTGAAAAGTTTTCAGACGGCCTCGGTAACACATCAGGCATCATGCCTGAACAATATTAAAAATAAAAAGCACGGATGCCGCCGTTTGCGGCTCCGACCGAATAAAAAATACCGACACATTACAAAAATGCGACTCATACGTTTTTTACTGCTTGCCGCAGTGCTTTTCTCTGCCGCCTTCGTGCGTGCGGGCAAAGTGGAGCATGTTGAAGGCAAACTCGACAACGGCTTGATTTACCACATTTTCAACGTGCCTTCCGCCGACCGCAGGCTGACCTTGCGTTTGCAGGTGCAGGCGGGTGCTGCCGATGAAAACGACGGTGAAGAAGGCATCGCCCATATCACCGAACATATGGTGTTTCAAAGCTCGGCGGCTTTTCCGCAAGGTTTGTCGGCTCATCTCAATCAGCAAGGCTGGCAGCTCGGCCGCCACTACAACGCTCAAACCGGCTACCGTTTTACCCGCTATCTGCTGTCTCCGCCGCAAGGCAAACGCCAGCTTGAAGAGGCTTTGGCGGTTTACCGGCAGATGCTTTCCCCGCAAAACTTTTCAGCGGCCGATTGGCAGAAAGAGCAGCAAGTGATTTTGGCCGAATGGCGCCAGCAGCAAACGCTGGCCAACCGTTTGAGCCGCCGGCATCACGCCTTGCTGCATAGCGGTTCGCGCAGCGGCCGTTACCCGCCTATTGGCAGCCGTGAGGCCATCGAACAGGCGCAGGCGGATACCGCCTCCCGTTTCCATTCCAAATGGTACGGCAGCAACAACGCCGTGCTGGTCATCGTCGGCGACCTCAATCCTAAAAAAGCCGTTACCGCCGTGCAAGAAGCATTAGGCCGTCTGAAACCGATTGATTTGCCGATTCGCCATGCACAAGAATACGAACCCCAACCTGCCGCCAAACAAATCCACCACATTACCGACAAAGACAACACCGAAAACAAACTGTCGTTGGTGTTCCGCTTCGACAATGCCGCGTCGCAAGAAAACAGCGATGCCGGCCTCTATCAGCGGCTGCTGGATAATTTTGCCGCCCACATCATCAACACGCGTTTGCAGGCGGAAGGCGGGACTGTGTCCATGAAGTTCGGCGATCTCGGCAAGCAAACAGGTTCGCTCGGCTTCTATACCGATGTTCCGCCGAGCGGGCATCAAGAAGCTTTGGCGGCACTGCACCGCTTGCTTGAGAGCGTGAAGCAGCAGCCCGCGTCAGACAGCGAAACCGCCGCCTACCGCAAAATCCTGCATAACCATTTAAGCCGTCAAGATGTGTTGCCGGATGATTTTCACCAAACCGTTCAGACGGCCGATGAAACCGTATTGGCAGGCAAAAGTGTGCCTTCGGCCGCATTACGCGCTGCCGAAAGGGGGCAGCTTTACCGCATAAACACGCAAGCCGTTAACCGCCGCATATCGGAATGGCTGAATGCGGCAGACAAACTGGTGATGATGCAGACGGCAGCAACGCCGCAAAACCAACCGGCCTCCGAAGCCCCTGTGCAAACCCAAGCAGCCAAGCTGGTTCCGGCCAAGCAGCAGCCTTCCATACACACACTTGCCACGCCCGCGCAAACAGCGGCTAAGCCGCAAGCTGCGCAGCATACCGCTTTTGCCGTGCATAAAGGGCAGGGCGTAGCGGTATCGAAAAGTTACGATAAAGACAATGCCGTTACCTATCTCACCTTGAGCAACGGCGACCGTATTTCGCTTCTGCAACACGCTTCGGCAGGCGGCAAAATTTATTTCAAAGCCATTGCCGACACCGGCTATCTGCACGGCGGTGCAAACGGCTGGCAGGCACAGTTGGCGGCAGACATCGCCAACCGTTCCGCCCCCGAAGGTTGGAGCACTCACGTTTTCAAACAATGGCAGCGGCAACAGGGCATCGTTTACCGTTACCGGCTCGACAGCGACCGCCAAACGGTTGATGCCCAAGTGCCCGCAACCGGTTTGGAGAAGCTGCTGCAACTTTACCGCAGCCGCCAAGCCGCATCGGTGGCGGCGGCCGATTGGCAAAGCAGGCTGGAAGCCGCTGCCGTGCGCTTGCCGGTGTATCTGCAATCGGTTCCCGGCAAGCAGGAGCAAGAGCTGGAAATTCTGCGCTACGGCCAAACCGAACCGAGACCTCACGACAGCACCGAGATCCGCGCATTAACGCCACAAGATATGCAGAGGCAATGGCGCAAGCTGACATCGGGTAATGTGAACCACTACATAGTCAGCAGTATGCCGTCTGAAAAAATCATTCCCCTGCTCACACAATATCTGGCCGATATTCCCCGCAGCCCCGCCGAAAACATGAACAGGCCGCTGTTGGAAGGGGCTACTTTGCGCCGCGCGCCCATCAACGATATCGACGGCACCGATGTGAATGCGTGGTCTTGGCAGCCCTTCTACGACTGGACGCCCGATACCTCGGAACAGATTCCGCTGCTGGTCAACCTTGCCAATGCGCGTTTGAAAGACGAATTGCGCAGCCGCAACCAAAGCACATACAGCGTCAAGTTTGCCGCTTTGCCCGAGCCTGTTTACAACCGCGTGGAAAGCAACCTCTTCTTCAGCACGCCGCCCGAACAGGCCGCCGAAGCGTGGGAAACCGCCCAACAGATTTTGCAGCGGCTGCCCGAAAACATCACCAAAGCCGAAGCCGATAATCTGCAACAGCTGTTTATCGAGCAGGAAGCCAAACGCCAAGCCAACCCCGAAATATGGCTGGAGCGTTTGGCCGCCAGCCACAGGCATTACGGTGATGCACGTTACCTGAGCCGCCTGCCTCAGCTGCACCGAACCATCATCCAAACCCGCCTGCGCCAAACGGCCAAACTGCTGTGGTCGACACACAACGCACGGGTATTGCTGATAGACCCCGCCCGTCGGCCGGAATAAGGTGCGGACAAAATAAAAAAGGGGCTGAAGTAGATTAGCCCTTTGGCAGCCTATCATGACTGCTGATCTACTTCAGCCCCTATTTCTTTGTCGGCATATTGGGGCGCTTTAATCAAAAATGCTTGCACGGTGTCCAACCCTGCAAGCATGTTTTTTTCAGACGGCCAAAGCGGTGCTGTATCGCTTATAAAACATCGGTTCATCATATTGATGATGTTTTTTATTTCTGAATCTGAACGGCCGATACTTTGATTTCCACCGCCCACTCGGGGTTGGCAAGTTTGGCTTCTACACAAGCGCGGGCGGGGGCGCGGTCGGGGGCTACCCATTCGTCCCAAGCTTCGTTCATGGCGGCGTAGTCGGATAGGTTCGGCAGGAAAATCGTGGCTTCGAGAATATGTTTTTTATCGGAGCCGCATTCGGCAAGCCATTTGTCGATTTGTGCCAATACATCGCGTGTTTGTTCGGTTACGCCCACATCGGTGCGTTCGGGAACCATGCCGGAAAGAAAAACGAAACCGTTGGCAACGGTGGCTTCCGAGAGGCGGGGTGTTTGGCCGAAGTATTGGATGGTCATATTTTGTCCTTTCTGGATAGGGAAAGCCGTTGTCGGGAAGTGCCGAAAAGCAAAGGTTTCAGGCTGTCTGTCGGCTTGAGAGTCTGTTTAAAGAGCTTATGGTAACATAGCCGGCTACATATTCTAACCGTCGCCAAACATGCCGGACACGGCAAAAAGGTTTGGCGTTTTCTGCATGATTGTTTTTCAGACGGCCTTCTGTTATGAGCAAAACCGATTATCCCGTTACGACGGCTATCCGCTTTTTGCGGGCGCACAATATTCCGTTTACGCCCTATCTTTATCCTTATGTCGAGCATGGCGGCACGGCGCATTCGGCGCAGTGTTTGGGTGTGCCGGAGCATCAGGTGGTTAAAACCATTGTGCTTCAAAACGAAAACAAGCAGGGCATGATTGTGCTGATGCACGGCGACAAACACATTTCCACCCGCAACCTCGCCCGCGAGTTGGGCATGAAGCATATCGAGCCTGCCGACCCGAAGCAGGCCAATAAATGGACGGGGTATTTGGTCGGCGGCACCAGCCCGTTCGGCACCAAAACCGTATTGCCGGTGTATGTGGAACGCACGATACGCGATTTGGAGCAGATCTATATCAACGGCGGCAAACGCGGTTTTTTGGTGGCTGTAACGCCGCAAGCGTTGGAAACATTGAATGCTAAAGACGTTTCAGTGGCTACGGAAAACTGAAAGCCGTCGGCAAAGAACCACACCGGTTCTGTGTGCCGTTTGTGCGGAAACCGGCTAAAAAGCTTTATAATGTGCCGTTTCGTATGATCAAATCACAAACCGATTATTTATTTTCATGACTGCCGATTCTTTACCGCCGCGCCGCCTTTCCGTTGCGCCCATGCTCGACTGGACGGATACCCACTACCGTTATCTTGCCCGCCAGATTACCCGCCATACTTGGCTGTATAGCGAAATGATCAATGCCGGCGCGATTATTCACGGCGACCAAAACCGCTTTTTAACATTTAACGCAGGCGAGCAGCCGGTGGCCTTGCAACTGGGCGGCAGCGAGCCGTCTGACTTGGCCAAAGCCGCAAAAGCAGGAGAAGCTTACGGCTACAACGAAGTCAACTTAAACTGCGGTTGCCCCAGCCCGCGCGTACAAAAAGGCGCATTCGGCGCGTGCCTGATGAATGAAGTGGAGCTGGTGGCCGACTGCATCAAAGCCATGCAGGATGCGGTGCAGATTCCCGTTACGGTTAAGCACCGCATCGGCGTCGACCGCCAAACCGAATACCGCACCGTGCAGGATTTTGTCGGCGCTTTATCGGATAAAACCGAGTGCACCACGTTTATCGTTCATGCCCGCAACGCTTGGTTGGACGGCTTGTCGCCGAAAGAAAACCGCGAAGTACCGCCGCTAAAATACGAATATGTGTACCAACTTAAGCGCGATTTTCCCGATTTGGAAATCATCATCAACGGCGGTATCACCACCAACGAACAGATTGCCGAACATTTGAAGTATGTGGACGGCGTGATGGTGGGGCGCGAGGCCTATCATAACCCGATGGTTATGCGCGATTGGGATTCGCTGTTTTACGGCAGCCAAGAAGCCCCCATCGAATACGCCGATTTGGTGCATCGTCTGTACCGATACAGCCGCGACCGCGTTCAGGCCGGCGGAGGTGCTTTATTGCGGCACACCGTGCGCCATTATTTAGGCTTGATGCACGGTTTGAACAAAGCGCGTGTGTGGCGGAGAATGCTGTCGGATGCCGCTTTGCTGAAAGACAACGACGGCAGCTTGATATTGCAGGCTTGGAAAGAAGTGGCCGAAGCAAACGGCTTGCCTTACGAAGCCGATGGGCCGTTGTGAGTGTTCAGACTGCCATCTATCGGAATCTACACTGAAGGCCGTCTGAAGCGCCCGTAATGCGTTTTTCAACACATGCTTCGATTGTTGAATAAAAACCGAAACGAAACAGGAAACAGCATGAACAGGCCGTCTGAACACCGTCCAGCCATTTTGATTGTCCGCCCCCCCTCGCAAGCCTCGGCGGATGCGGCCACACTTGAAGCACAAGGTTGGCGTGCCGTGCCGTTCAGCCCGATGCGGATTGAGCCGGATCACGAAGCCTTGCGGCATCTCAACCGGCAGTTTCACAACGCGGATGCCGTTTTCTGGGTGAGCCCCAGCGCGGTTGAAACCGCCGCGCCGCACATTGATTTTTCAGACGGCCTCTCCATACACATTACCGTGGGGCAGGGCAGCCGCCAAGCCTTAGCAAAGTTTTACCCTTATCACATCATCTGCCCGCAAGAAGGCAACGACAGCGAAGCCGTGTTGGCTTTACCGATATGGAATACGCTGAAACCCGGTGCGAAAATCCTGATCGTGCGTGGCCGAGGCGGGCGGGAATGGTTAAGAAACGCCTTGAATCAAAAAGGTTTTCAGGTAGAAGTGGCCGAAGTCTATTTCAGACGGCCTCTTACGCCCGATTGGCAGATATTGGCAGCCGAGCAGCCGCAAGCCGCATACGTTACCTCCGCCGAAATGGTTCGTTTATTGTTTGAGCAGGCACCGGATAGATTCGCCCAATTTCTGAGAACCTTGATATACTTCACCCATCATCCGCGTATTGCCGATGCTTTACGCGAAGCAGGTGTGCGCCGTATCAGGATGGTGCGGCGTGCAGACGAATGTGTTGTACGGAGCGACGAATGAGCGAATCCAATTCAAACACCCCTCAAAACGAACTGCCCGAAAATGCGCCAGCGCAGGAGCAGTCCAAGCATTTACTGGTGGTATCGAAAGACGGCACGGTGAGGCCGTCTGAAACGGTTTCCGACGATGCCGCCGAGCCATCATCACAAAAAGAACCGACCGCCGCCGCGCAGATACCGTCCGAACCGAAAACCGGTTTCGCCGCAGCGGCTCCGAATAATCCCGAACCAGCAGGAAATTTTATGTCTGACCCCAAAAATAACCAACCCCTAGTCACCCCGGTGGTGGTAAAGCAATCATCAGGCCGGGCGGTAGCCGTTGTGGCACTGGCTTTCTCACTGCTGGCTTTGGGCGCGGGCGGCTTTTTGTTTGTGCAGGGCCAAAACCTGCTCAAAACACAAGAAATGGATTTCAACCAAAAAATAGACAAAGCCGCATTGGGCGAATCGCAAAACGCCGCGCTGCTGCAAGAAATTTTGCGTAAACAAAACAGCAACCAAAGCGTATTAGACCAAATCGTCGGCAACCAAAAACAAAATGCCGATAAAATCGCCGCCGCCAACAAAGCTTATCAAGAATTGCTCAAAGGCCGTGCCGACTGGCTGGTGGACGAAACCGAAACCATGCTCAATATGGGTTCGCAGCAATTGCTGCTCACCGGTAATGTTCCCGCTGCGGTGAACGTGCTGGAAAACATCGAAAGCCGCTTAAGCCGCTTTGATCACCCCGAACTGCTGCCCATCAAGCAGGCCGTCAGCACCGATCTGACGGCTCTGAAAAACCGCCCTTATCTTGATGTTTCCGCCGTATCGTTGCGCCTCGACCGTTTGGAAACTGCCGTAGCCGGTTTGCCGCTGATGGTGGACGGCGCGCTGAAACCGGGTCAGAACGCCCAGCCCGAAACCGCACCGGCGGCCAATCTTTCTTGGTGGCAAAACGCTTGGCAGAAAACCGTTGCCGCGCTGAAAGGCATGGTAGAAGTGCGCCGTTTGGATAACAACGACGCCATGCTGATTGCACCCGAACAAGTGTATTTCGTGCGCGAAAACCTGAGATTGCGCCTTTTGGATGCCCGCACCGCCTTGCTCCAACATAACGGCGAAGTGTATCTGAACGATTTGAACAATGCCGAAACCGCCGTCAAACAGTATTTCGACACCGCTTCTCCGGCCACACAATCTTGGTTGCGCGAGCTGGGCGAATTGAAAGCTCTGGATTTGCGTTCCGTATCTGACGACGTGCTGAAAAACAGCTTGAATGCCGTGCGCAATTATCAGGAAGTGGTGCGCCCGAGCCGTCCTTCCACGCTCCCCGAAGCCGCATCTGCACCCGCCGCTGTGCCTGAAGCGGCATCTGCTCCGGCAGCATCGGATGCCGCAGAGAAAAAAGAAGAGGCCGCTTCTGCGCCTGTTGTCGCACCTTCTTCTCCCTCCACGTTGAGCCCGAAAAAAGAAGATGCGCCCACAAATGTGAAACCTTCGGCCGCGCCGCGTGAAAGCAAACCGGCTTCCGCTCCGGCTGTTGTGAAAGGGGAGCGGGCATGAGAGGCTTGATTTGGATTATCGTTTTGTTCGCCGTAGCCGTAGGCTTGGCGATTGCGGCAGGTTTATACAGCGGTAATGTGTATGTGGTGGTAGAGCAAACCATGCTGCGCATCAACCTGCATGCCTTTATTATCGGTTTGATTGCCCTTGTGGTGGTGCTTTACCTGCTGGTGCGCCTGATTGCCGGCATTCTCAATGTGCCCGGGCGTATGCAGCGTTTCGGTGTGGCGCGCAAAGGCCGTCAGGCTGCGACTGCTTTGAACAATGCCGGATTGGCGTTTTTTGAAGGCAAGTTCCAAAAAGCCGAACAGGAAGCGGCTAAGGTATTGGCCAATAAAGAAGCGGGCGACAACCGCACCTTGGCTTTGATGCTTGGCGCACATGCCGCCGACCAGATGGACGATACCGCCCTGCGCGACCGTTATTTGCAGGACATCGAAAGCCTGCCTGCCAAGCAGCAGCTTTCGCGTTATCTGTTGCTGGCGGAATCGGCATTGACCCGCCGCGATTATCCGGCTGCCGAAAACCACTTGGCGGCTGCGGCACAAATCAACCCCAGCCTGACCCGTTTGGTGCGTTTGCAGTTGCGTTATGCTTTCGATAAAGGCAATGCGTTGGATGTGTTGGACAAATCGGAGAAACTGGTTAAGGCCGGTGCGATCAGCGATTATGAATCCGACCAATACCACAGTTGGGCATACCGCCGCCTGTTGGCGTTGGTTTCGGATGCCGGCGGCTTGAAAGCCTGTTTGAAACGTATTCCCGATCATCTCAAATCGGGCGAGTTAAGCGTGGCCATTGCCGAGAAATATCAGCGTTTGGGCCTGTATCAACAAGCCGTAAAATGGGTGGCGGATCATTATCCGAAAACCCGTCAAATCGAATTGCTTGAGCCGTTTGTGGAGAGCGTGCGCTTTTTGAGCGATAAAGAGCAGCGCAAAGCCATTGATGTTGCAGACGGCTGGCTGAAAGACCATCCCGACAATGCCGTATTACTGATGCATTTGGGGCAGCTGGCACACGACAAGCAACTGTGGGGCAAGGCGCAAAGTTATTTGGAGGCCAGTATCGCACTCAGCCCCGAAGTGCCCGCCCGCCTTGCTTTGGCTAAAGTGTTTGAAGAAACCGAACAGCCTCAAAAAGCCGAATTGCAGCGTAAGCTGGTGTTGGAAGCCGTTGCACGGGACGAAGAAGAAAACCTGTTGCCGGTAGAAGTCCGTTAAAGGCGATACCCGCTTCAGTAAGAGGCCGTCTGAAAAAAGTCTTTCAGACGGCCTCTTGATAGGAAAAAACTGGCGCCGAACATATTATTTATCTGTTGCGGCAGCAAATTTATATTAACGAGACCGAACATGAACAATCTGAAAAACGATACTTTTCTGCGCGCTTTACTCAAGCAGCCTGTCGAATACACACCGATTTGGATGATGCGTCAGGCAGGCCGCTATCTGCCCGAATACAAAGCCACCCGCGCCCGCGCCGGCAGTTTTCTGGATTTGTGCAAAAACACCGAATTGGCCACCGAAGTAACCATTCAGCCGCTGGAACGCTTTAATTTGGACGCGGCGATTCTGTTTTCCGACATCTTAACCGTGCCCGATGCCATGGGCTTGGGTTTGTATTTTGCCGAGGGCGAAGGCCCCAAATTCGAGCGGGCTTTGCAGCATGAGGCCGACATCGCCAAACTGGACGTACCCGATATGGGCAAGCTGCAATATGTGTTTGATGCCGTTACTTCCATCCGCAAAGCCTTAGACGGCCGCGTGCCTTTAATCGGCTTTTCCGGCAGCCCGTTCACGCTGGCCTGCTATATGGTGGAAGGCGGCAGCAGCAAAGAATTCCGCACCATCAAAACCATGATGTATTCGCGCCCCGATTTGCTGCACAAGATTTTGGACGTTAACGCCCAAGCCGTAACCGCTTATTTGAATGCCCAAATCGATGCGGGCGCGCAGGCGGTGCAGATTTTCGATACATGGGGCGGCGTGTTGAGCGATGCGGCGTTTGAAGCCTTCAGCCTGCGTTATATGAAGCAGATTGTCGGCGGTTTGAAACGAGAAAGCGAAGGCCGCCGCGTGCCGGTGATTGTTTTTACCAAAGGCGGCGGTTTGTGGCTGGAAAAAATGGCCGACACCGGTGCCGATGCCCTCGGTTTGGATTGGACATGCAACATCGGCGAAGCCCGCAAGCGCGTAGGCGGTAAAGTGGCGCTGCAAGGCAATTTCGACCCCTTTGCGCTGTTCGGCACACCCGACAGCATCCGCGAAGAAGCCGCGCGTATTTTGGCAGCCTACGGCCACGGCAGCGGCCATGTGTTCAATCTCGGCCACGGCATCAACCAACATGCCGACCCCGAACACGCCAAGTTGCTGGTGGATACGGTGCATGAATTGTCAAGGCAATACCATCGTTGATCCGTATTTGAAATGGCATTGAGGCCGTCTGAAAAACTGTTTTCAGACGGCCTCAATGTGAATGGGCAAAGACCATATTTGTTATAAAACCAATATCAAAAACGGTTTTTCAGCTCCCTCATTGCAGCAAATATCGCCACTTCGTCTTGGCTGTTGATGCCGCTGAGGGCGCGAATCCGCCCGGCGGTTTCTGTGCGGCCGGTGCGTAAAAAGGGATTGATGTTGCGTTCCCGCGCAAGGCTGACCGGCAGTGTCGGAATATACCGGGCTTCATTAAGGGCCGTCTGAATATCGGCATTGTCCGGTTCGATATGGGCGGCAAAACGCAGATTGGATGCTGTGTATTCGTGGGCCGGATAAAACAGCGTGTGCTCGGGCAGGCTGTTGTAGCGCTGTAACGAAGCGAACAGCTGTGCTGCCGTGCCGGTAAATACGCGACCGCAACCTGCTGAAAACAAAGTGTCTCCGCAAAAAACGTGGAGGCCGTCTGAAATATGCAAAACATAACTCAGATGCGTGTCGGTATGCCCGGGTGTGGCCCATACGTCAACCGTGTTGCCGCCGAATGACAATTGCGAGCCTTCGTTCACATGGATATCGGCATCGGTAATGTCGCGGTTGCCGTAAACCGTACATTCGGGAAACGCCTGCTTGAGCGCGGCAATGCCGCCGGTGTGGTCGTTGTGGTGATGGGTAATCCACATTTGGCTAAGCGTCAGCCGGTGCTGTTTGAGATAAGCCAGCACGCCATCTGCTGCGCCGGGGTCGATGCAGACGGCTTCGTTTTGATGTTTGACGAGCCAAATATAGTTATCGCAAAAGGCGGGAATAGGGTGGATGTTCATTGGTTTGTTTCCTGAAATATCGCAAATAAACTTAACCTGCTGCGTTGCTGCTACGCCTTGAACGGCATCTACACCGGCGGTTTTGCAGAGGTTTCTTAAAGTCTTCTCAAAGTCTATTGTATTTCGCTCATAAGAAAACCGCACCTTAATGGGTTGGCTGATGCCCAACTTTTGGGGTGCGGTTTATATTTTTCAGACGGCCTTAGATTCAAATCGGCATTGAATGAAATCAGGCGGGGTCAAATGCTGCTTCGAAGATGCCGACAATCTGCTCTTTGTTGGCTTGAATCGGGTTGGTGAAGCCGCAAACGTCTTTCAACGCATTGTCGGCCAGTACGCCGAAATCTTCTTTTTTCACGCCCAATTCTTTCAAAGATTTGGGGATGCCGACAATACGGGCCAGTTTGGTAATCGCGTCGATGACGTCCAAGCCTTTCAAATCGTCGTTGTTTTTGCTTAAGATGGTGCCGATTTCATCCAAACGCTCTTTGGCGGCCTGTTGGTTGAAACGTTCAACGTGGGGCAGCAGTAGCGCGTTGCAGACGCCGTGCGGCAAATCGTAGAAGCCGCCCAATTGGTGTGCCATTGCGTGAACGTAACCCAATGAAGCGTTATTGAACGCCATGCCCGCCAAGAATTGCGCATAAGCCATTTTTTCGCGCGCTTCTTTGTTTTTCGGCTCTTTGACGGCGGTCGGCAGATAACGTGCAATCAGTTCGATGGCTTTAACCGCGCAGGCATCGGTAATCGGAGAGGCAATGGTAGAAACATAGGCTTCTACGGCATGGGTTAAGGCATCCATACCCGTGGCCGCAGTGAGCGGGGCGGGCATGCCTTCCATTAACGAAGGATCGTTTACCGACAGCAGCGGCGTAACATGTTTATCGACAATCGCCATTTTTACATGACGGGTTTCGTCGGTAATAATAGTGAATCGAGTCATCTCAGAAGCCGTACCGGCAGTAGTGTTCACGGCAACCAGCGGCAATTGGGGTTTCTTGGATTTGTCCAAGCCTTCGTAGTCTTCGATTTTTCCGCCGTTGGTGGCCACAATGGCTACCGCTTTGGCGCAGTCATGTGAAGAACCGCCGCCTAAAGATACGATGAAATCCGCGCCTGCGGCTTTCAAGGCAGCCAAACCGTCGTTCACGTTGGTTACGGTCGGGTTCGGCTGAACTTTGTCAAATACCGCGTAATCAATATTTTTTTCTTTTAACAAGCCGCCGATTTTGTCGGCAACGCCCATTTTGCTCAAACCGCCGTCGGTAACGATCAATGCTTTTTTCAACCCTAAAGCGGTAATAACATTCATCGCTTCAGACAAAGCATTTTCACCTAAAATGTTTTGAACGGGCATGAAGAATTGTGTAGCCATAGCTTTGCTCCTTGTAGTTGTGTTATTTGAAATAAATGGATCAATGCCGTGATGATTTTTTATAAATAAGCATTGATGTGTTGAAATTGCCACAAGGCAGGCAATACTGCAATGCAAATTTGCCTTGATTGACGTTATTTTTATATTTCTCCGCTTATTTAAAACAAATAGACTGCTATTTTTAACGTAAATTAAAAGAAGGGCTGGATGGTGTTTGCTGTTTTTGGGCGGTAAATATTTTCCTAAACGGAAGCATCAAATACTTGGGATATATAATGCCTGCCCGAAAAAAAGTCTTTCTGGGGAGCTTGGTATATGGGAAGAGGGGTCACTTTGGGTTGCAGATATTTATGATTGAGGCCGTCTGAAAAATTTTCAGACGGCCTCAGTCATAGCGGTTGCTACGGTTTAGCTTAATCAATCAAACGCCAGCTTATCTCCGTCCGCTTTCACATGAATCACGCTTTCAGGCTGATATTTGCCTTCGAGCAGAGCCAGAGCCAGCGGGTTTTCGATTTCCGCTTGGATGGCGCGTTTGAGCGGGCGTGCGCCGTATACGGGGTCGAAGCCTGCTTTGGCGATGATGTCCAGCGCGGCATCGTCGACTTTGAGATGCAGGTTTTGCGCGGCAAGGCGTTTTTCCAAGCCTTTGAGCTGGATTTTGGAGATGCTGCGGATATTGGCCTGATCCAAGCCGTGGAACACGACCACTTCGTCGATACGGTTAATCATTTCGGGGCGGAAGTGTTCTTTCACGTCTTCCATGACCACTTCTTTCACGGCCTCGTAATCCGATGTGCCCATTTGCTGGATGTGGTGGCTGCCGATGTTGGAAGTCATCACGATCACGGTGTTTTTAAAGTCTACCGTGCGGCCTTGGCCGTCGGTCAAGCGGCCGTCGTCCAGCACTTGCAGCAGGATGTTGAACACGTCGGGGTGGGCTTTTTCCACTTCGTCGAGCAGGATCACGCTGTAAGGTTTGCGGCGGACTTGTTCGGTTAGGTAGCCGCCTTCTTCGTAGCCGACGTAGCCGGGAGGCGCGCCGATTAAGCGGGCAACGGCGTGTTTTTCCATGTATTCCGACATATCGATGCGGATTAAATGGTCTTCGCTGTCAAACAGGAAGCTCGCCAATGCTTTGCACAGCTCGGTTTTGCCGACACCGGTCGGGCCTAAGAAAAGGAAGCTGCCGTAGGGTTTGTTGGGGTCGGCCAAGCCGGAGCGTGAGCGGCGGATGGCATCGGATACGGCGCGCACGGCTTCGTCTTGTCCCACTACGCGGTTGTGCAGCACGTCTTCCATTTTCAGCAGTTTTTCGCGTTCGCCTTCCATCATTTTGCTCACGGGAATGCCGGTCATGCGCGATACGATTTCGGCCACTTCGTCCGCGCCCACTTTGGTGCGGAAAAGTTTGTTGGCCTGTTTTTCTTCGGGATTGCTTTCCAGCGATTCCAGTTGGCGCGCAAGTTTGGGCAGTTCGCCGTATTCGAGTTCCGAGGCGCGGGCAAAATCGCCTTGGCGTTTGGCCTGCTCGATTTTGACTTTGATGTCGTCGATTTGTTTTTTCACGTCGGCGGTGCCGGCGGAAGCGGCTTTTTCGGCTTTCCAGATTTCGTCCAAATCGGCGTATTCTTTTTGCAGGCCGGCGATTTCTTCGTCGATCAGCTCCAAGCGTTTTTTGCTGGCATCGTCGCTTTCTTTCTCAACGTGCATTTTTTCCATTTTAAGTTGGATGATGCGGCGGTCGAGTTTGTCCATCTGCTCAGGTTTGGAATCCAATTCCATTTTGATGCGGCTGGCGGCTTCGTCGATCAAATCAATGGCCTTATCGGGCAGAAAGCGGTCGGTAATGTAGCGGTTGCTCAATTCCGCAGCAGCGACAATGGCCGGGTCGGTGATGTCGATGCCGTGGTGGATTTCGTAACGCTCCTGCAAGCCGCGCAGAATGGCGATGGTGTCTTCCACGCTTGGTTCGCCCACCAATACTTTTTGGAAGCGGCGTTCCAGCGCGGCATCTTTTTCGATGTATTGGCGGTATTCGTCCAAAGTGGTGGCACCGATACAGTGCAGTTCGCCGCGGGCAAGGGCGGGTTTGAGCATATTACCCGCGTCCATCGCGCCGTCGGTTTTGCCCGCGCCAACCAAAGTATGGATTTCATCAATGAAAATCAGCGTGTTGCCGTCGTCTTTAGCCAAATCGTTTAAGACGGCCTTTAAGCGTTCTTCAAACTCGCCGCGGTATTTGGCACCGGCAATCAATGCGGCCAAATCAAGCACCAGCAGGCGTTTGTTGCGCAGGGAATCGGGCACTTCGCCATCGACGATGCGTTGAGCCAAGCCTTCCACAATGGCGGTTTTACCCACGCCGGGCTCGCCGATTAACACCGGGTTGTTTTTGGTGCGGCGTTGCAATACTTGGATGGCGCGGCGGATTTCGTCGTCGCGGCCGATCACGGGGTCGAGTTTGCCTTCGCGGGCACGCTGGGTTAAATCGGTGGTGTATTTTTTCAGGGCTTCGCGTTGGTCTTCGGCGTTGGGGTTATCCACAGAGGCTCCTCCTCGTACCGCGTCAATGGCGGCGTTGATGTTTTGTTCGGTGGCACCGGCGTTTTTCAGAATTTTGCCGGTGCTGTCGTTTTGCTGTACCAGTGCCAGCGGAAACAGTTCGCTGGCAATATAGGCATCACCGCGCTTCACGGCGGCTTTGTCCATCAGGTTTAAGACGGCCTGCAATTCGCGGCTGGGCAGAATTTCGCCGCCGGTGCCGGATACTTTGGGCAGGCTGTTTAAGGTTTGGGTAAGTTGTTGTTTTACTTGCGGCACATTTACGCCGGCGTGTGAAAGCAGGGCGGCGGTGCCGCCTTCGTTATCGTCGAGCAGGGCTTTCAATACATGGCCAGCTTCGAGATAGCTGTTGTCGGCAGCCAAAGCCATGCTTTGGGCATCGGCCAGCGCTTGTTGGAATTTTGCGGTTAGTTTGTCGAATCTCATCTGTTTTCTTTCTTTAAAGTTTGTGTATTGTTCAGATGAAAGCTATATGGGTTCGCCTGTGGGTAAGTCAATGTATAAACGGTTTAAAAATGATGAAAAATATTTTATTTATTGATTTTTATATAGAAATTTTTATTTAAATTGTGGATAAGTTTGGTATGCTTGGAGCTGATAGCTTTTTATGCTATATGTTTTTTTAGAATGCGCAGTTTTGAAAAATATAAAATATAGTAGTTAAACATGGAGATGATTGTGTCTGAGTTTGAAAGTTACCCATTTTTTCGCGTAGTTTTATTTATACCGCTTATTTTATCCATTTTAAATGGTATTTATTTTTTTAATAATGCAGTATTTGATATCAGGAGTCGCCTTTTTTCATTAATATCATTCCTTTTAGGTATATATATAATACCGGCATTAGGAGCAGGAATTTGGGCGGTATGGAGGCGATATGACAGAAAAAACAAATGCAGATATTCGATAATTGGCGGGTTGTTTCATACTTTTGCATTTATGCTTTATATAGCTTTTAGTTTCTGTGTTGGATCGGTTGATTGCGGAAAATTTGGATGGTGGGGATTTTTTTATGCTAATGTGATTGTTTTTGTAATTTCCACAATTTTCTATTTCATCTGTTCTTTCTTAATATTGCCAAAGAAAAGCCGAGTATAATTGCGCATATTTTTTATTGTTCAGGTAAAGGTAGGGTGCCCTGAATGTTCTTGAAGAGAGTTTGAAAATAATGGAAATATTTAATAAAAAACGCGTTTTAACCGGCGTAACCACCACCGGCATTCCGCACTTGGGCAACTACGTCGGTGCCATCCGCCCTGCGATTGCGGCCTCACATGCGCCGGATACCGAATCTTTCCTGTTTCTCGCCGATTACCACGGCATCATCAAATGCCATGATCCCGAGATGATTCACGAATCCACCCAAGCCGTTGCCGCCACTTGGCTGGCTTGCGGTTTAGACCCCGAAAAAACCACGTTTTACCGCCAGAGCGACATTCCCGAAATCATGGAATTGAACTGGATTCTGACCTGCATCACCGCCAAAGGCCTGATGAACCGCGCCCATGCCTACAAAGCGGCAGTGCAAGAAAATCTGGATAAAGGGCAGGAAGACCAAGACCACCAAATCGAGATGGGCTTGTACAGCTACCCGATTCTGATGACCGCCGACATTTTGATGTTTAACGCGAAAGAAGTGCCGGTGGGTCGCGACCAAATCCAGCACGTTGAAATGGCGCGCGATATTGCAGGCCGTTTCAACCACCGCTTTAAAGAAGTGTTCACGCTGCCCGAAGTGAAAATCGACGAAAACGTCGAGTTGCTGGTAGGCTTGGACGGCCGCAAGATGAGTAAAAGCTACGGCAACACCATTCCGCTGTGGGAAAACGATAAGAAAACCCAAAAATCGGTGAATAAAATCATTACCAACTTAAAAGAGCCGGGCGAACCGAAACAGCCCGACGAAAGCCCGTTGTTTGAGATTTACAAAGCCTTTGCCACACCTGCCGAAACCGCCGAATTCACGCAAATGCTGGCCGAAGGCTTGGCATGGGGTGAAGCCAAAAAAATGCTTGCCGCAAAAATCAATGCCGAATTGGCCGAACCACGCGAACGCTACAACGCCTTAACCGCCAACCCCGCGCAAATCGAAGATATTTTGCAGGCAGGCGCACAAAAAGCCCGGAAACAGGCGCGCGTGCTGCTTGATCAAGTGCGCGATGCCGTGGGTATCCGGGCTTTGAAATAATTAAGTTTCGTATGAGGTTGGAAAGTGGGAAAGCCGGGCTTGAGGCAGTTTACTCGTCTTCAGGTTCCGGCTTGATATCTTCCAAGTGCAGCCGTTTGTTTTCGATTTCGCGGTCGCTTAAAGGATGGTCGGCATAGGTGACCAAATCGTCTACCGAATCTTCGATGACCAGCTCGCGCTCTTCGGCTTCCATTTCTTCCGCGGGTGTTAAATCGAATGTGCTGTCTTGTTCGGTCGGTTTCATAATAAACTCCTTTTAATTTGATAACGTGCCGAATACCGGCACGGTTTTATTCTAAACCAAAAAAGGCCGTCTGAAATTCAGACGGCCTTACAATGATGAAACTTAATCAATGTTATGAATTTTGATTTGAAAAATCTATATCAATCGATAGTGCAGGCTGAATTGAGACAAAGGATGCAAAATGCAGTGAATGTATTCCATTTTGCTGTATGGCTGTGGCAGCAGGATAGAGTGCCGGATATTACTGCTTATCGCGCTGCGATTAAGGCGGTGTTTGAACATTTTATCCGGCCTGAGCGTGATATGCTGCGTGAGCAGAGCCATTTGTATTATGAGAAGAAAAAAGCAGAACATGAAATTAACCATGATCCGCGCAGTGTCAGGCAGATCAGGGAGAGACTGATTCGGGAAGCAGAAAGGGAGCAAGAGCGTTTGACGCTTACTCTGAATCTGGAAGAAGCCCACCCTGTTACGCTAGGTAACAATTTTTTGCACCCGTTAGAAAAAATGAAATTTTCTGCTGCAGATGAAAATCAATGGTTTGAAACTTTGTCTTACAATTTTTGTAATCCTCCTTACGGATTGCGTGGTTTGACAGGGGAAGAAGCAATAGCTTTATGGCGAGATTTCTGTTTTTTGACGGGATTAATCAAGACCGATGAACCTGTTGTTACCGATTGGATACAGCATCAGGTGTACGGCAGAACACTCGAAACCCATCCATTCAGCAATTATTTTGACGACGGATTAGATTGGTGGGGCGTGTGGTGTTTGACGGTGTTCAATCCGAACAATAAACGCTTGCGGTTATTGTAGCCAGTGCTTCAGATTGAAATGAACAAAAGGCCGTCTGAAAAAGCATTTAGCAAATCTTAATCTTGCCTTACATCTTGATGTTTTTCGCATTTTTTCAGCCGATGCAATATCGGAAAACCCTTACCCGAGCTTTATCGGTTTTCAAAAAGGAACGAATGATGACTCCCAAAACCGTACTTGATTTTTGGTTCGATGAACAAAACCGGCCGTTTTGGTTCAGCAAAAGCGATGAGTTTGATGCGGAAATCCGCAGCCGCTTTGCCGATGTGTGGCGGCAGGCGGCTTATTCGGAGCTTTACGGCTGGCGCGACACGCTGCATGGCCGTTTGGCGGAAATCATTGTGCTCGACCAATTTTCACGCAACCTGTTCCGCGACAGCCCTATGGCGTTCGCGCAGGATAATATGGCGGTGGCGCTGGCGCAGGAAGCAGTGCGGCAGCCGGGCTTTGCCGGGATGGAGGCTTCCGAGCGCCATTTTATGTTGATGCCGCTGATGCACAGTGAAAGCCGTGTGATTCATGAGCAGGCGGTGGTATGGTTTGAACGCTACACTACGCCTTATGCGCTTGATTTTGAAATCAAACATAAGGTTATTATCGACCGCTTCGGCCGTTATCCGCACCGCAATGCTGTTTTGGGGCGCGAAAGCACTGCGGAAGAAATCGCTTTTCTGCAAGAGCCGGGTTCGTCGTTTTAACTACAATTAATTGAGACCTTTGCCATCCCCCCGTTTGCAGCGCACCGAGCAGAAACGTTGCGCAGAGAGGGCTTTGTAAAGGTTTCCGGCTGTTCCGCATGATGAAATGTGCGGGCAGGATAAACCGTCAACCAGCAATTTATCAGGAGTATTCATGACTAAAATCGCTCTCGTTATCGGCAGTTTGAGCCGCAAATCCATCAACCGCGCAGTTGCAGAACACATTACCGCCCAAGCGCCCGAAGGTGTGGAAATCGAAGAAGTAAACATCGGTGACCTGCCGCTTTATACCCAAGACCTCGACGGCGAGAACGTACCGGCTTACGAGCGCGTGCGTGCCCAGCTGAAAGCCGCCGATGCCGTGCTGATGGCCAGCCCCGAACATAACCGCACCATGCCGGCGGCTCTGAAAAACCTGATCGACATCGCTTCGCGCCCCAGCGGTCAAAGCGTATGGGCAGGCAAAAAAGTGGCTGTTGCCACCGCTTCGCCCGGCAGTTACGGCGGCATCAATGCGGCCTTGCACATCCGCCAAAGTTTGCAGGCGATGGGCGCGGATGTGTTGATTGCGCCCGAAGTATTTCTCAGCCGCGCATCCGCTGCTTTGGATAACGGCAAAGTGGCAGACGAACGCACGGCAAACTTCTTAAACAAATTCGCCGCTGCGTTTTATGCTTGGGCGGCAAAATAAAACCGAAAATACCGCCTTAACGGCGGACATCGGTGTTTTACGGGTTGCTTTACTTTGTGGGCGGAACAGCTGAACCATGATAGGCCGCATTTTACGCATTGTTTTTTTAGTCGCCTTGCTTGGCTTGGTGGTTAACCGCTTACTTAACCGCAAACATAAACGGGCAGTACACGAGACAGTGCAAACCGGAGCGTGGGTGCTGCTGGCAGCATCTGCGTTGGCTTTGGGCTGGTATGTGTTGGCGGCAGGTTGAAGTTTGAGACACCATACAGCAAATAAACTTATTTTTGATGCAAAACGGCAAGCCGTGCGACGCCGTAGCAATGAAGTTTATTGGCGATAAACCAACCGGCCGTCTGAAATGTTCAGACGGCCGGTTGGTTATCGCAAAACCGCTTATCTGCGGCTTGCTGTTTGCATTAAAAATAAGTGGATTGACCATATAGGATATGCCTGCATTCGTTCACATTTGAAGGTTTTGCAAAGGTCTTTTCGGGTTATACCACTCCGTTTTGTTTGTTTTCCAAAATTTCCCAGCGTTCCAATTTTTCCAGCAGCAGCATTTCAATTTCTTCCGCACGCGTTTGCAGGGCGCCGGCTTTTTCGTAATCTTTGAACACGTCGGGGTCGGAAAGGCTGCCGTTGATTTGGGCTTGCTCGGCTTCTAAAGCGGCGATTTCTTCGGGAAGGGCTTCAAGCTCGCGCTGCTCTTTGTAGGAGAGTTTGACGGTGCGGTTGGCTTTGGGTTTGCTCTTTTCGGCGGCGGGTTCTGCGGGCTTTTGCTCTGAGGCCGTCTGAATCGATTGTTCGCGTTTTTTGGCATCGAGATAGTCTTCATAGCCGCCGATGTATTCTTTCAGACGGCCTTCACCTTCAAACACGATGCTTTGCGTGATGACGTTATCCAAAAACATCCGGTCGTGGCTGACCAAGAATACCGTGCCTTGATAATCGCGCAGTAATTCTTCGAGCAATTCCTGAGTTTCGATATCCAAGTCGTTGGTCGGTTCGTCGAGCACGAGAATATTGGCCGGACGGGTAAACAGTTTGGCCAGCAGCAGGCGGTTGCGTTCGCCGCCGGACAGCGACGACACGGGGCTTTGGGCGCGGGCAGGGTGGAAAAGGAAGTCTTCCAAATAGCTCATCACGTGTTTTTTCTTGCCGCCTACTTCCACATAATCGTTGCCTTGGCCGAGGGTGTAAAACACGGTGTCGTTTTCGTTCAGCGCGCTGCGGAACTGGTCGAAATACGCGACTTCCTGTTTGCTGCCCAAACGGATTCTGCCGTAAGTGGGTTGGAGTTCGCCCAAAATCAGCTTTAGGAAGGTGGTTTTGCCGATGCCGTTGGGGCCGATGAGGCCGATTTTGTCGCCGCGCTGGATTACGGTAGAGAATTTGTCCATGATGATTTTGTCGCCGTATTGGAACGAGGCGTGCTCGAGTTCGGCGATGATTTTGCCGCTTTTTTCGCCGGCATCGAGTTTGAACGATACTTGCCCTTGGCGTTCGCGGCGGGCGGCGCGCTGTTTGCGCAGCTCTTCCAAGCGTTTGACGCGGCCTTCGTTGCGGGTGCGGCGGGCTTCGATGCCTTTGCGTATCCACGCTTCTTCTTGGGCGTGGAATTTGTCGAACAGGCGGTTGTGCTCGGCTTCTACGGCCAATTCTTCGGCTTTTTTCTCGCTGTATTTGGAAAAGCTGCCGGGATAGGAGCGCAGTATGCCGCGATCGAGTTCGACGATGCGGTTGGCGATATTGTCGAGAAAGCGGCGGTCGTGGGTGATGACGACGATGCTGCCGGAAAATTGCTGTAAAAGGTTTTCCAGCCACAGAATCGCGTCTATATCGAGATGGTTGGTCGGCTCGTCGAGCAGCAGCACATCGGGTTTCTGCACCCATGCTTGGGCTAAGGCCAGCCGTTTTTTCTGGCCGCCGGAAAGGTTGGCGATGGTTTCGTTTTCGGGCAAGCCGATTTCGCTGATGGTTTGTTTGATGGCGGCATCGAACTGCCAGCCGTTTTGCACTTCCAATTTGGTTTGCAGTTCGTTCAGCTCTTTCAGCAAGGCTGCGTTTTCGCCGTTTTCGAGTTGCTGGCTGACATGATGGTAGCGGCGCAAGATGTCGCGCAGGCTGCCCAGCCCGTCAGCCACTACATCGAATACGGTGGCTTGCGGGTCGAAAAAAGATTCTTGCGGCACATAAACGGTTTTCAGGCCGTTTTGCACGATGAGTTGGCCGTCATCTGCTTTTTGCACACCGGCGAGAATTTTCAGAAAAGAGGATTTGCCCGCACCGTTGCGGCCAATCAAGCCGATTTTTTCGCCGCTATCGAGTTGGAAAGAGGCTTTGTCTAAAAGGGCAACGTGGCCGACGGCAAAGGATAGGTTTTCTGCTTGCAGGATGTTCATAATATCGGGTGTGCAAAAATGGGTTATTTTAACTGATTTTGGCAAACGAGGCCGTCTGAAATGGTTTTCAGACGGCCTCGTCTCATCGGCGGGAAGGTTTACAGCAACACTTTTTCAATACCGCCGTTATTGGCTTTTTCGACAAACTCGTTTTGCCAGTTGTCGCCGAGAATGTGTTTCGCCATTTCCACCACGATGTAGTCGGCGGGCATGGCGTTGTCGTCGGTGTAGCGGCTCAAACCTTGCAGGCAGGCGGGGCAGGAGGTGAGCATTTTTACCGGCTCGCCCTGCGGCAACTGCTTGAGGTTTTTCTCGATTTCTTCCTGTTTGCGGAATTTCACTTGCGTGGCGATGTCGGGCCGTTTGACGGCAAACATACCTGATTCGCCGCAGCAGCGGTCGCTCAACACCACTTCTTTGCCCATCAGTTCGCTGGTCATTTTGGTGGCGTTCATGGTTTTGATCGGGCTGTGGCAGGGGTCGTGATACAGGTATTGCTGGCCGCTCACGCCGTCGAGCTTGATGCCTTTTTCCAATAAAAACTCATGAATATCAATGATGCGGCAGCCGGGGAAAATGTCTTCGAAGCGGTATTTTTCCAGCTGGTCGTAGCAGGTGCCGCAGCTCACGACCACGGTTTTGATGTCGAGGTAGTTTAAGGTGTTGGCCAAACGGTGGAAGAGCACGCGGTTTTCGGTGGTCATCTGTTCGGCTTTGTCGTGGTTGCCGCCTGCGTCTTGCGGATAGCCGCAGCAGAGATAGCCCGGCGGCAGCACGGTTTGTACGCCGGCATGCCAAAGCATCGCTTGCGTGGCTAGTCCGACTTGGCTGAACAGGCGCTCGGAACCGCAGCCGGGGAAATAGAACACGGCTTCGCTGTCTTCCGGCAGTTGCGGGTTGCGGATAATCGGCACGGTTTTGTTGTCTTCAATGTTCAACCAAGCGCGGGCGGTTTTTATCGGCACATGGCGCGGCAGCGGGCGGTTGATGAAATGCACCACCTGCTCTTTAATCGGCGAACCGCCCGTGGTGGCTTTTGGGGCTTTTTTCAGACGGCCTGCACCGATGTGGGCTTTCTTGCCCCAGTTGTATGCCATATTCTGAAATTTGAAACCGGCTTCCACTACGCCTTTGCGCAACACTTGGATGGTGCGCGGGTCTTTGGCGTTGAGAAAAGCCATGCCGGCGGCAACGGCGGGGTTGAACTTGCGTTTGCCGGCTTTGCGCAGATAGTTGCGGATGGCCACGGTTACGTCGCCGAAGTCGATGTTGACGGGGCAGGGCTTCA
The DNA here is from genome assembly GCF_022870885.1 of Neisseria dumasiana. Lineage (NCBI taxonomy): Bacteria > Pseudomonadati > Pseudomonadota > Betaproteobacteria > Neisseriales > Neisseriaceae > Neisseria > Neisseria dumasiana. The sequence goes on from NZ_CP091509.1 coordinate 1,216,602, forward strand.
CGCAGCGGTGGCATACGGTGCAGTGGTCGCCGACATCGTTCAGTTCGTCGAAATGGCGCAGCGATACGCCGCGGCGGGTTTGTTCTTCGTATAAAAACGCTTCGGTTAGCAAGCCGACACCGAGAATTTTGTTGCGCGGGCTGTACAGCAGGTTGGCACGCGGCACATGGGTGCTGCACACGGGTTTGCATTTGCCGCAGCGCAGGCAGTCTTTTACCGATTCGGCGATGGTGCCGAGGTCGGACTGCTCCATAATCAGTGATTCCACGCCGAGCAGCTCGAACGAAGGCGTGTAGGCGTTGCGTAAATCCGAGCCTTTCATCAGTTTGTGGCGGTTGAAGCGGCCTTGAGGATCGACTTTGGCTTTGTAGTCCCAAAAGGGCTGCATTTCTTCGTCGGTGAGGAATTCGAGTTTGGTGATGCCGATGCCGTGTTCGCCGGAAATCACACCGTTTAAGCTGCGGGCGATGTTCATGATGCGTTCCACCGCTTTGTGGGCAGTTTGCAGCATCTCGTAATCATCTGAATTGACAGGGATATTGGTGTGGACGTTGCCGTCGCCCGCGTGCATGTGCAGGGCAACGAACACGCGCCCGCGCACCACGCGGCTGTGAATCTTGGCCAAACCTTCCATGATTTTGGTGTCGGCCTTGCCGCTGAAGATTTCAGACAGGGGTTTCATTACGTCGGCTTTAATCGACACGCGCAGGCGGAAATCGCGGAAAGCGATAAAACTGCTTTCTTCGTCTTTGGCTTCGGGCGCGGCATGAACCGCGTCGCCGTAACGTTGTTTGTATTCGGCCAACGGTGCGTCAAGATTGGCGAGCAGCCATTCCCAGCGCTCTTTAACCGATTGAACGTGTGCCAATGCGTGTTTGGCGCGTTCGCCCAGCAATTCGCTGCTGGGCAGGTCGGTGCCCATTTTATCGACGGGCAGGCTGCCTTGCAGATATTGGATTAAGGCTTCGCACAAGGCCAGTTTGTTTTTAATCGACAACTCGATATTGATACGCTCGATGCCGTCTGAATACTCGCCCAAGCGTTCGAGCGGAATCACCACGTCTTCATTGATTTTAAAGGCGTTGGTGTGCTTGGCGATGGCGGCGGTGCGGCTGCGGTCGAGCCAGAAGGTTTTGCGCGCTTCGGGCGTAACGGCGATAAAGCCTTCGCCGTCGCGGGCTTGCGCCAGTTTGACGATATGCTCGGCCGCTTCGATAACGGCGGCTTCGTCGTCGCTCACAATATCGGCAATCAGCACCATTTTCGGGCGGCCTTTGCCTGCTGCTTTGGTGGCATAGCCGACCGCGCGTACATAACGCCAGTCGAGATGTTCCAAACCGGCCAGCTGTACCTGTTCGTGGCCGAGCAGATAATCGCGGATTTCTACGATAGACGGCGTGGCGTTGGCAACGGTGCCGAAAAACTCCAAACAAATGGTGCGGATGTGTTTCGGCATGGTGTGCAGCACAAAGGCCACGCTGGTGATGATGCCGTCGGTGCCTTCTTTTTGCACACCGGGCAGACCGCTGAGGAATTTGTCGGTAACGTCTTTGCCGAGGCCGACTTTGCGGAATTGGCGGCCGGGGATTTCCAGCCGTTCGGTTTTAACGACACGGCGGCCGTCTGAATCCAAAGTATGCACGTCGAAAACGGCGGTTTCTTCGTCGTGGATTTTGCCGAAGTTGTGGCGCACACGCTCGATTTTCAGCCATTCGCCTTGCGGGTTGACCATTTTCCAGTAGGCAAGATTGTCCAACGCCGTGCCCCATAGCACGGCTTTTTTGCCGCCCGCGTTCATGGCCACGTTGCCGCCTACGCAGGAAGCATCGGCGGAAGTCGGGTCAACTGCAAACACCAGCTTGTTGGCCGTGGCGGTTTCTTCCACCCGCCGCGTTACCACGCCCGCCCCGCAATGGATAATCGGGTGTTTGCCTTCCAAGCCGGGTAGTTCCACATATTCCACGCCGTTGTGTTTGTCGAGTTTTTCGGTGTTGATGACCGCGCTCATGGCATCGAGTGGCACCGCGCCGCCGGTGTAGCCCGTGCCGCCGCCGCGCGGAATAATGGTCAAATCCAGTTCGATTAAGGCTTTTACCAAAGGCGCGATTTCGTCTTCGGTGTCGGGGTTGATGACCACAAACGGATATTCCACGCGCCAGTCGGTCGCATCGGTAACGTGTACCACACGGGCGAGGCCGTCGAACATGATGTTGTGTTTTTTGGTGATTTTGGACAAGCGCGCCAGAATCTGTTCACGCTTTCTGCGGGTGCTTTCAAAGCTTTCGTCGAAACGCTGAACCGCCGCTTCTGCCGCCTGCAACAGTTCGGATACCTGTTCGTTGTTGTCGCGGCGTTTTTGGATTTCGTTCAAACGGTGGCGCATCTCCCGTACCAGTGCGGCAAGGCGGTTGGGGTGGTCGAGCAGGTCGTCCACCAGATAGGGGTTGCGGGTAACGACCCAAATATCGCCCAATACTTCAAACAGCATCCGTGCCGAACGGCCGGTTCTGCGTTGGCCGCGCAAGTCCTGTAATACGTTCCACGCTTCCGAACCCAGCAGGCGGACGACGATTTCGCGGTCGGAATAAGATGTGTAGTTGTAGGGGATTTCGCGTATGCGTTGCTGTGTGGCTGTGGTCATGGCGGGCGGTTCCGTATCATTCTTTTTTAAACTGTGCGGCAAGCGTAAGTTTTTTATCCGTAACAGTTTATTTTTTATTTAAGGATTCAGACGGCCCGAATCAGGCCGTCTGAAAAAAATGTTCATGTAACAAAATCGTAATTTAATGTAATTCCGATTGTTTTTCAATGGAAAAATATGGCTGAACATTATGCAGCGCGTTCATAAAGACGGCATTTTTGTCGACAATTCCGGTATTTTTGTGCGCCTCAGGCAACAGGCTATTGGTATTTTCACACAAAGCGGCTATAATGCACGGCTTACGGCGGGTCTCCCCGCATGGTAATTCGGAACAACGGGTCAGGGGCGGAAGCCAGCAGCCCACTCTGATGCGCCAGTGCCGGGGGTTGGGCTCGCCACCCTTTACCAAACACCGACGGCTTGTCTGAGCCGTCGGTGTTTTACTTTTCAGACGGCCTTAAGAGCAAGGCTCGGCCTGTTACTTTTACAGATTGAGTAGAGGCCGTCTGAATGATTTTGTTTTTATTGGGAATATCTGCCATGTCGGTTAACCATTATGAAAACTTCCCCGTCGGGTCTTTGGTATTGCCCCGTCGTTTGCGAAAACCGGTTCATGCCGTTTACGCTTTCGCCCGCACGGCAGACGATATGGCCGATGAAGGCGATGTGCCGGATGATGTGCGCTTGCAGCAGCTGGACGGACTGCGGCAGGAATTAGACAGAATTTCACGCGGCGAAACACCCGAAACCGATTTGATGCGCCGTTTGCAGCGGGAAGTGCTCCAGCCGTTCGGCGTGCCTTTGCAGCCGTTTTACGATCTGCTTTCCGCTTTCAGCCAAGACGTAGTGAAAAAGCGTTACCAGCATTTCGGCGAACTGGTAGATTATGCCCGCCGGTCTGCCAATCCCGTCGGCCGGATTCTGCTGCATCTTTACGGTGTGACAGATGAACGCAGCATCGCCCAAAGTGACGGCATCTGTACGGCTTTGCAGCTGATCAATTTTTGGCAGGATGTGGCGGTCGATTGGCAGAAAGGGCGGGTGTATATTCCGCAGCAGGATTTGGAAAAATTCGGCGTCAGCGAAGCACAAATCGCAGAGGGTAAGGCCGATTTCGCTTTCCAGCGGCTGATGGCGCACCAATGCACCCGCGCCCATCAAATGCTGAAAGCCGGTTCTCCGTTGGCAAAAACTTTGAAAGGGCGCATCGGTTTTGAGTTGCGTATGATCATTCTCGGCGGCCAACAGATTTTGAACAAGCTCGACGCAAACCGCTACGATGTGTTCAACCACCGCCCTAAATTGGAAGCGGCCGACTGGTGGAAGATCGTGAAACGGGCGGTGTTGAAAAAGTGATGCCGTGTTGGATGTTTATTGATTGAATTGAGGCCGTCTGAAAGCTCGTGTAGTTTGTTTTCAGACGGCCTGAGACTTTTCACTTTCGCGAAAGATACGGAGTATAATCCCGCGATATTTTCCCGCATCATTTTTTATGTCTGTCCAAACCCACCGCATCAATCACGAACCTGCTTTTCTGCTCACCGCCAAGCCGTGGCGCGAGAGCAGTTTGTGGGTGGAATTGTTCAGCCGCAGTTACGGGCGGGTGGCTGTGCTGGCACGCAGCGCACGCACGCGCCAGAGCGAATTGCGCGGCGTGCTGGTGCCGTTTGTGCCGATGAGTGCCTCGTGGTATGGTTCGCAGGAATTGAAAACCCTGCACCGTGCCGAATGGCTGGGCGGTTGGCGGCAGCCGCAGGGGAGGGCGCTGTTTAGCGGTTTGTATGTGAACGAACTGGTGTATAAACTCACCGCCCGCGAAGATCCGCATCCCGCCCTTTACGATGCGCTGCATACCGTGATGCAGACGATTGCCAACGAAGCCAACCATGTTGCCGCTTTGCGCCGCTTTGAATGGACGTTGTTGACCGAACTCGGTTTCGCCCCTGATTTGCAGCAAGACGAACACGGCGGGGCGGTTACTTCGGATCGCCGCTACTGGCTGCGCCCCGAACACGCGCCGCTGCCGTTTGAAGAAGCAGGCGGTTTGCCGCCCGGCGAAGTGCAGGGCGTGGCGGTGGACGGCAGCAGCTTAATCCAATTGCGCAGCGGCAGCTTTGAAAGCGGCGAGAGTTTGCAGCAGGCGCTCAAACTTACCCGCATGCTGATTGACTTCCGCCTGCCCGAAGGCATCAAATCGCGGCAGGTATTGCAGCAGATGCAGCAGTTTCAGACGGCCTGATTTGATACGGCAAACAGGCCGTCTGAACAGACAAAACACGAAAGGATTTCCCATGTTGTTAGGCGTAAACATCGACCACGTTGCCACCCTGCGCAATGCACGCGGCACCATTTACCCCAGCCCGCTCGAAGCCGCGCTGATTGCCGAAACCCACGGTGCCGACCTGATTACCCTGCATTTGCGCGAAGACCGCCGCCATATCAAAGATGCCGACGTGTTTGCCATCAAACAGGCCATCCGCACACGCATGAATCTGGAAATGGCCTTAACCGAAGAAATGCTGGAAAACGCTTTGCAGGTGATGCCCGAAGACGTGTGTATCGTGCCGGAACGCCGCGAAGAAGTCACCACCGAAGGCGGATTGGACGTGTTGGCGCAGCAAAAGAAAATCGCCGAGTTTACCAAAACGCTTACCGATGCCGGCATCCGTGTTTCGCTGTTTATTGATGCCGATGAAGCCCAGATTCAGGCGGCACGCGATGTCGGCGCGCCGGTAATCGAACTGCACACCGGTGCGTATGCCGATGCCGAAACGCCTCAACAACGTCAGGCGCAATTGCTGCGGATTGAAGAAGGCGCGAATTTCGGCAGCGATTTGGGTTTGGTAGTGAACGCAGGCCACGGCCTGACTATCCACAACGTCAGCCCGATTGCCAAAATTCTAGCCATTCACGAACTGAACATCGGCCATTCGCTGATGGCGCAAGCGATTTTTATCGGCCTGCCCGAAGCCATCCGCCAGATGAAGGAAGTGATGTTCAGAGCACGCTCGCTGCCTTATTAATCAAGACTGATTCAGGCCGTCTGAAATAACCATTCAAAGGAAACGCCATGATTTACGGAATCGGTACCGACATCGTTGCCCTGAGCCGCATCGAAAAACTGTATAAAAAATACGGACAATCCTTTGCCGAACGCCTGCTCAGCCGTGTAGAGATGCTTGAATATCCGCAGGCGGCGCGTCCGGTAAATTTTCTGGCCAAACGCTTTGCCGCCAAAGAAGCCTTTGCCAAAGCCGTCGGCACCGGCATCCGCTCGCCCGTGAGCCTGCGCAACATCGGTATCGGCCATGATGCACTCGGCAAGCCTGAATTTATCTGCGAACCCGAATTGGAAAAATGGCTGAAAGATCAAGGCATACGCCGCGTGCATCTAAGCATGAGCGATGAAGACGACAAAGTGATGGCTTTTGCGGTAGCGGAGAAATAACGCCTTTATCTATTTTATGTTCAGACGGCCTCCATTGCATGCAGGCCGTCTGAAACCCGATTGCAAATTCAACTCGAAACAAGGAAACGCAACATGAGCAATTCAGTGATTACCGTGATCGGCAAAGACCGTGTCGGCATTGTGTACGACGTGTCTAAACGGCTTGCCGAAAACCAAATCAATATTCTCAACATCAGCCAGCAACTGATGGACGATTTTTTTACCATGATTATTTTGGTGGACACGGCAAAATGCCCGAAAACGCGTCAGGAAATGCTGGATCTGTTTGCAGAAGAGAGTAAAAAACTCGCGCTCGACATCCGTATGCAAAACGAAGAAATCTTCAACGCCATGCACCGCATTTAAAGGATTGAAATCATGACAACCAGCATTCAATCCAGCGAAATATTAGAAACCGTGCGTATGGTGGCCGACCAGAATTTCGACGTGCGCACCATCACCATCGGTATCGACCTGCACGACTGCATCAGTGCCGACATCAACATTCTCAACCAAAACATCTACAACAAAATCACCCGCATCGGCAAAGATTTGGTGAAAACCGCGCAATATCTTTCTGCCAAATACGGCGTGCCGATTGTGAACCAGCGCATTTCCGTTACGCCCATCGCCCAAATCGCCGCGGCTACCCACGCCGATTCGTATGTGAGCATTGCCCAAACACTGGATAAAGCAGCCAAAGACATCGGCGTGTCATTTATCGGCGGCTTTTCCGCATTGGTGCAAAAAGGCATGTCGCCGTCGGACGAAGTGCTGATCCGCTCCATTCCCGAAGCCATGAAAACCACCGATATCGTGTGCAGTTCCGTCAATATCGGCAGCACGCGCGCCGGCATCAACATGGACGCGGTAAAACTGGCGGGCGAAATCATTAAAGAAACCGCCGAAATCACGCCCGAAGGCTTCGGTTGCGCCAAAATCGTTGTTTTCTGCAACGCCGTCGAAGACAACCCCTTTATGGCCGGTGCGTTTCACGGCGCAGGCGAAGCCGATGCGGTTATCAACGTCGGCGTATCCGGCCCCGGCGTGGTTAAAGCCGCTTTGGAAAACACTTACACGCATACGCTTACCGAAGTGGCCGAAGTAGTGAAAAAAACCGCTTTCAAAATCACCCGCGTCGGTGAATTGATCGGACACGAAGCCAGCAAAATGCTCGGCATTCCGTTCGGCATTCTCGATTTGTCGCTGGCTCCCACGCCTGCCGTCGGCGATTCGGTAGCCCGCATCCTCGAAGAAATGGGCTTGAGCGTATGCGGCACCCACGGCACCACCGCCGCCTTGGCCTTGCTGAATGATGCCGTGAAAAAAGGCGGTATGATGGCCTCCAGCGCGGTCGGCGGTTTGAGCGGCGCGTTCATCCCCGTTTCCGAAGACGAAGGCATGATTGCCGCTGCCGAATCGGGCGTGCTGACTTTAGACAAACTCGAAGCCATGACCGCCGTCTGCTCCGTAGGCTTGGATATGGTCGCTGTGCCGGGCACGACTTCTGCTGCCACCATTTCCGGCATCATTGCCGACGAAGCCGCCATCGGCATGATCAACAGCAAAACCACCGCCGTGCGCATTATCCCCGTGCCGGGTAAAGATGTGGGTGACAGCGTAGAATTCGGCGGCCTGCTCGGATACGCACCGATCATGCCCGTGAAAGAAGGCTCGTGCGAAGTGTTCGTTAACCGCGGCGGACGTATTCCCGCTCCGGTGCAGTCGATGAAGAATTGATTGGTTCGTATGGGTTAAAAGACCGTCTGAAAATATTTTCAGACGGTTTTTTTCAGACGGCCTCTCCCAATATCGCAAGAGTAAGTTGCTAAAAGCAAACCATAAAAAAAATTCCTCTCATCCTTGATAGTACGAGAGGAATTCGCTTTTATAAAGATTTCGGCTTTAACGCATAAGAAAAAAGATTCGGTAATTTTCTTAAGCGCGTTTGCGGAATTCGCCGGTGCGGGTGTCGATTTCGACTTTGTCGCCGTTTTCAACGTAGGCCATTACTTGGATTTCGGTGCCGCCGACCAAACGCGCGGTTTTCATCACTTTGCCTGAGGTGTCGCCTTTAACGGCCGGCTCGGTGTATTCCACTTCGCGCACGATGATGGTGGGCAGTTCTACGGAAATCGGGTTGCCTTCGTAGAAAGTTACTTCGCATACGTCTTCCATGCCGTCAACGATGAATTTCAATGCGTCGCCGATGTTTTCGGCTTCGATTTCGTATTGGTTGAACTCTTCGTCCATGAATACATACATGGGGTCGGCAAAGTAGCTGTATGTGCAGTTTTTGCGGGCCAAAATAACAACGTCGAATTTGTCGTCGGCTTTGTAGATAGTTTCGGTGGCTGCGCCGGTCAGCAGGTTTTTCAGTTTCATGCTGACTTTGGCAGAGCTGCGGCCGCCTTTGATGTATTCGGTTTTTTGTACCACCATCGGGTCGTTGCCGACCATAAATACGTTACCTGCGCGCAGTTCTTGTGCGGTTTTCATGTTGTGTTTCCAATCTTTGATTCGGTAAAAATAAACGCGTTATTTTAGCGGTGTTCGATAAATTTGGCTAGTTTTTCGATGGCTGAAGATTGCCGGAAAAGCCTGTTTTTCCAATCCGCCGCACTTTGTTGCCACAGATGGGCGAATTGTTGCAGGGTTTGCCATGCGGCGAGGCGTTGTTCGGCTGTGAGTGCGGTTGCGCCGTTCAGTTCGTCCGATAGGGCTTGGTGAGCGGTTTGAATGTTTTGGGGATAATCGGCATAGGCTTTGTGCCAGAAGGCGTGCAGTTTGTCGATATGCACGGATTCTTCCTGCGGATAAATATGCCAGAAAAAGGGTTTGGCGGCGAATTGGGCGCGCACGAAGCTGTCTTCGCCGCGGATGATAAGGCCGTCTGAAAGGTGCAGCAGGCGGTCGAAATCGCTTTGGGGAATAAACGGTATCTTAACCAGCTGAACCGAGGCCGTCTGAAAAACGCTGCCGCTTTCGGTTAAGGCATTTTGCGGTATGGCTCCGGCGGTTTTCAGGCTTTCGATGATTTGGTTGCCGGCCAACAGCAGGGTAATCGGCTGCCCGGCTTGCTGCCACATGGTCAGCCATTCTGCCCAAACGGGGCTGTGATAGCCGAACAGCAGCCATTCTGGGGCGGTTTTCGCGGGGAGTTGCAAGGTTTTGCGGAACGTATGTTCGTTGAAAAGGCAGCGTGTTTCGTAGTCTTGTTCGCGCAATAGTCCGCCGCTTCGTTCGCTGAAGCCCATAAACCAGAAATATTTTTGCAGACCGTCGGCTTGGGGCGAGGGTAGGGCGTGGAGTTTTTCGTTGCTGTCTTCGGCGCTGAGGTATTCCCAATTCAGCCATAAGGGGCGGTGTCGGCGGATAACTGCCAAAACATCGGGCGGTAAATCGCAGGCGAAGGTTTCGATAACGATATGCGGAGGCGGGGTGTTATCCAAGCCGTCGGCACGCTCTGCCTGCCATGTTCGCACGGTGATGTGTTGATGGGTGCAGGGCGTAGCGGGCAAATCGGGGCAGAGGGCAAGCAGGGCGGCGGCATCGTCCACCCATAAATGCACCTGCCAGCCCAGTTCGCGGGTGAGCATTTGTGCCAGCCGCCACGACACGCCGATATCGCCGAAGTTATCGATAACGCTGCAAAACAACCAGCAAATTTGAGGGGATTTTTTTTCAGACGGCATGGCTTTGAAGATAAGGCTTTGACTGGCTGGAGATTATAGCTTGAAAAGCTTTTGTCAAGCATTTTTATGTTTTTATCCACACTGTTTTTCAGTTGGGCGGTGTGTGCCCGTGTAGGATGCTTGACAACTTGAAAACTATTGTAACTTGATGATATATATTGATTTTTATAAAAGGCTTATTTTTTGTGCAACACTATGGAAAGCCTGATTTTTCGGGAAAAAGACGGGTATTTCACATATTGTCCACAAAGTTATCCACATCTTTTGTGAGTAAGCGGCAAAGCATTGACGGCACTTGGATTTAGCGTTTTGTCATGATAAAAAGCGGTGGAAATTTTTTGATATTTTTGAGTATGGGCGGCGGCTTGGAAAATAATTTTCGGTAATGCGGCTTGGAAAATAATTTTCGGTAATAAAGAGCATGTAAAAAACGGTTTTCAGACGGCCTTTATAATCGTTCTCTTCGGGCTAAGGCACAGCAACGCTTTAACAGAAACACAGTTTATTTGCTATACGGCGAGTTTACGCTTTGCCCTGCATGTTGTGGTGTTCGATTTCAAAACCGCTGTTTCGATAGGCGCGGAAGCGTTCGCGGGCTTCGGCCAACTCTTCCAAACTACTGCCGACGATTTCCAACACCCGCGCAGGCGGCACCGGCGCGTCGCACCAAAAGTCGGGCGCAAGATTCAGCACCACCAAACCGCTTTCCGTTTCGGGCAGAGTGTTGCCGCAGGCCAGCACCAGCGGCACGTCTCGGGGGCAGTCTTGGCCGGTCTCCCAAACTTCGTGAGCCAAGAAACTGGTCGGCTCGAATTGCCATAAGTCGATATCCAAGCGCGCAACGGCTTCGGGCGAATCCGCCCACACCAACACGCGGGAGCCGCTTTGCATGGCACGGGCGGCCAAACGGCAGGTGAAGGCGTAGGGGTTGCCGACATGGGTATAGAATGTTGCTTTAGGCATGTTGGTCTTTCGTGTTCGGTTGCGCTGTGTTTTTCAGACGGCCTGAAGTGTCGTATGGGTATGTTTAATATAGATGGGAAATGCGGTAAGGTCGAGTTGCGGCGGAAACAATAAGATGAGGCCGTCTGAAAGTGTTCAGACGGCCTCTGCCGTTATTTGGCTTCCAGCTTGGTTACGCCGCCCATATAAGGTTGCAGTGCGGCGGGGATGTTGATGCTGCCGTCGGCGTTTTGGTGGTTTTCCAGCACGGCCACCAGCGTGCGGCCGACCGCCAAACCCGAGCCGTTTAAGGTGTGTACCAAACGGTTTTTGCCGTTTTCGTCTTTAAAGCGGGCTTTCATGCGGCGGGCTTGGAAGTCCTCGCAGTTGGAGCAGCTCGAAATTTCGCGGTAGGTGTTTTGTGCGGGCACCCATACTTCCAAATCGTAGGTTTTGGTTGCGCCGAAGCCCATATCGCCGGTGCACAGGGTAATCACGCGGTAGGGCAGTTCCAGCAGTTGCAGGATTTTTTCGGCGTGCCCTACCATTTCTTCGAGCGCATCGTAAGATTTTTCGGGGTGGACGATTTGCACCATTTCCACTTTGTCGAACTGGTGCTGGCGGATCAGGCCGCGCACGTCTTTGCCGTATGAGCCGGCTTCGGAGCGGAAGCAGGGCGAATGTGCGGTCAGTTTAAGCGGCAGGCTTTCAGACGGCATGATGCTGTCGGCTACGGTATTGGTGAGGGTAACTTCGGCGGTGGGAATCAGGTATTGCGTGGTTTTGGTTTCGTCGCCGCCGCGGGTAACGTGGAACAGGTCTTCGCCGAATTTCGGCAATTGGCCGGTGCCGAACAGGGTGCTGTCGTTGACGATATAGGGCGTGTAGCACTCGGTGTAACCGTGTTGCGTGGTGTGGGTATCGAGCATGAATTGTGCCAAAGCGCGGTGCAGGCGGGCGATTTGGCCTTTCATCACGGTAAAGCGCGAGCCGGAAAGCTGTGCGCCGGTTTCAAAATCCAAACCCAGCGGCGCGCCCAAATCGACGTGGTCTTTTACTTCGAACTCAAATGCACGCGGCGTGCCGATTTTACGCACTTCCACATTTTCGGTTTCGTCTTTTCCTACCGGCACGCTTTCGTGCGGCAGGTTGGGAATGCCGGCCAACCATGCTTCGAATTCGGTTTGGATGGCTTCGAGTTTGGCGGCGTTTTGTTCGAGTTCGTTTTTGATATCGGCAACCTGCGCCATCACTTGTTCGGCTTCTTCGTGTTTGCCTTGGCCTTTGAGCATGCCGATTTTTTTCGATTCGCTGTTGCGGGCGGCCTGTAATTCTTCGGTGCGGACTTGCAGCTGTTTGCGTTGGTTTTCCAATGCTTCGAAACGGGCGGTGTCAAATTCGTAACCGCGTTCGGCCAAACGGGCGGCGATGGCGGCGGTGTGGTTGCGGAGTTGTTGGATATCTAACATGGTTTCTCTCAAACAAAGTAAAAATCGGAATGGCCGTTATTGTAAACCAATTCAGGGCGGAAAGGCCGTCTGAAAAACATTTTCAGACGGCCTGAGACCTTTGGGCTGTGTGTTTATCGAATCTGCATGAATGCTTATGCGTTTTCTTCTATATCGAGTTCAAGTTGCGGATCGGGTGCGGGCGGTTTTTCTAAAAACTCGTTCACGCCCCGTTCGCAGCGGGTTTTCTTTTCATTCAACGTGGCTTGCAGCAGGGCATCGTTGCGCGGCAGGGCGGCGCGTTCGGCTTCGTGGTGCCACAGATGGTAGGCAATACCGGCGAATTTCAGATTGTGCCGTTTCATGCCGCTATGGTAGCAGCGGGCGGCAAATTCGCTGTCTTCGCGACCCCAGCCGACAAATTCGTTGTTGAAGCCGTTTACCGCTAACGCATCGTCGCGGAAAAAGCCCATATTGCAGCTTTTGATGCCTTTGTGTTTGCGGTTGCCGCGTTTGCCGAGCAGCTTGGCGAGCTTGGTGAGACGCAGGGCGGACAGGCGTTTTTTCACACCGTTTGAGCTAAAAGACAGCTCCGGCAAAGGCAGGCCGGGTTGGTTTAATATGGCTTCGGTACGCTCTTTGCTGAGAATCACGCGCGAGCCTTGAATCAGACGGCCTTTTTTGGCCGCGGCGATGTGGTCGGCGATAAACGACGGATCGAGCACCATGTCGCCGTCGATAATAATCAGGTAATCCGAGGTGGCGGCGGCGATGGCGCGGTTGCGTGATTCGGCGGCGCGGAAGCCGTCGTCTTTCTGCCAAGTGTGTTTGACCGGCACGGGGCTGGCTTGGGTAAACTTACCCACCACTTCGGTGGTACGCCTGTCGGAACCGTCGTCGGCGATGATGATTTCCTGCGGCAGGCGGGTTTGCGCCAATGCCGATTTCAACACCAAAGCCAGCGCATCGGGGCGGTTGTAGGTGGTGATGATCAGCGACACGCTCATGTTGCGGTTGTGTTCGTAGAGCTTAACGTATTTATAGTAAGAGCCTTGTGCGTTAACCGAAGAAATAATCAAACCGTCGGCACCATACATAAAGCCGCGTTTGAGCAGATAGTTTTTAATAAAGGCTACTGCGCCGTGGAGCAAGCCTTTAAAAGGGGTGGCATCTTTTTTATAACGGTTTTCTTCGGCATAAAGGGTGCTGTAATGCTGCATTTTGTGAATCAGCCCTTCAACATTTTCATAAGAATAATGTTTCAGATGGCCGTTGAGCTTGCGCACGACGGTTTGAGGCGGAAGCACGATGCCTTCGTGTACTTTTCTGTCGGAAAAACCGGTGTGGGTGCGTTGGTAAAGTCGCGGCAAAATATCGGGATACCATGTGCAGCCTTTAATCAGGCGGCCGTTGTAGTGGTTGAGCCGCAAAAGGGTATAGACGGTTTGCGGGTCGTTGTGTTCAACCGCCCGGCGGATGTTTTCCACCAATTCGGCATCGGGCACTTCGTCGCTGTCGATGCTGAAAATCCAGTTATGCTTGGCCAACGACGCGGCAAGGTTTTTCATCGGGCCGAAGCCGGTAAACTCGTGCTTGCACACGCGCACGTTGCCGAAGCGGGCGGCAATTTCAAGCGTGCGGTCGGTAGAGCCGTTGTCGAGCAGCAGCACTTCGTCGAAGTCGGTCAAAGCAGTGAGCACTTCTTGCAGATAGCGTTCGGAATTTTTAACCAGCATCACGGCACTGGCGGGAATTTTGTGTGTTTGCATAAATGGTTAGGGCAGGAAGAGCCGTTTGAGGCAAACGGTTTGAGTTATATTGGACATATAAGGTAAGGCCGTCTGAAAAGCATGGTAGCACGGTTTGCATACGGTTTTTTTCAGAAAACGCTGAGTTTCCGATATTTTCGCGGGTTTGGCAAAATAAAATAAACCGTCTGCAAATATATTACAGACGGCCTTTGCAGTTTATTTTGCTTATGGCTTATGGGTTCAAACTTGCTTTTGTTGCAGTTATCTCTGCTTTGCACTGATCCAGCGATACACTTTCCAGTTTAGGTCGGCCGACAAATGCACCAAAGCCGACGCTTGCTTTGACACATTGGACTTCATTGGCCCGTAGCGGAATCGTTACGCTTCGGCGCGCTTCTGTTTTGGCCCAAATTTCGTAATCTCCCGGAGCCAATTCTTTACTGATATAACCGCCGTTGCGGATATTGCCGATTTTTTGTTCCCCCGCATATACATCATAATGAATAGCTGCACCTTTGAAAGAAGGAGAGCGGTAAACATAAAGTTTACTTTGTCCTTCGGAAGGTGCTTCAAGGGCAGAGAACTGCGTGCCGGTTGCTCCGCAGGCGGCTAATAGAAAAGCTAAAGTACCTATGGTAAATATTTTATTCAGCATAAAGTTTTAGGGGCTGACGTAGATTAGCAGTCATGATAGGCTGCCAAAATGAAGATAACCCACTGTAAGTTAAAGAAGAGTCTGCAAAGAAAACTGCTTGAATATTTTGTATTGGAGGTAACCGCACGTTCTGCTGCCGATATCTTGGGTATTCAGCCCAATACGGCTATTCTCTTCTACCGTAAAATCCGTCTTGTTATCAGCCATCATTTGGCTTTGGAAGCAGATCAGGTTTTTGAGGGCACTATAGAATTGGATGAGAGCTATTTCGGCGGTAAGCGTAAAGGAAAGCGCGGTAGGGGAGCAGCAGGTAAAGTGGTGGTTTTCGGTATCCTTAAACGTGGAGGTAAGGTTTATACGGTTGTAGTGAATAATGCCCGAAAGGAAAGTTTATTTCCTGTTATTACAAGGAAAATTACACCTGATAGCGTAGTTTATACGGACTGCCTGAGCAGTTACGACGTGTTGGATGTCAGCGGTTTTCACCATCACAGGATTAATCACAGCAAAAAGTTTGCCGACCGACACAACCATATCAACGGCATTGAGAATTTTTGGAATCAGGCGAAACGTGTCTTGCGCAAATACAACGGAATTGACCGAAAATCTTTTCCTCTGTTCTTGAAAGAATGTGAGTTTCGTTTTAACTTCGGGACACCAAAGCAGCAGTTAAAAACTTTGCGGCTTTGGTGTGGTGTTTAGGGCTAATCTACTTCAGCCCCAAGTTTTAATCCCTTTAAATTAGTTGATCAATTTAATAACGCTTACCGCCAAAAGCAGTATCAAGGCTCGGATTATTGTCGAATTTAACAACACCTGCGGTCTCTTCATAATGCTTCCCGAATAACCCTCCCTGATATCGTCCTCCATTGTTGCCAATTACACTGGCAGTTCCAGAGTAAGATGCTCCATTCAGACGCCCCTCGTGCAAAGAAATATTTCTGCGTAATCCAGGCATTTCTATCTCGCCACTAACAGTTTTATTTCCAAAATCAACATGAATACGACTTTTTGCATCCAAGAGAATGTCGTTATCGATGCTGTCGTTACGCACGGCATTACCGTGGTAAGTAGCCGAACCTGAGTTAGGTATATTTTTTTCAGGTGTTAGCGTACCTTGATAGCGTATTTCTTGGAAGTGACCGCTGTTATTTAGCCATGCTCCGTAAAATGATGAATCTTGATTCCAACCTTTTAATTTACCATCGGTAGTATCTGCTTCGATGGCTCCTTTAGGGCTGAGTTCGAGGTTAATTTTAGTGCCGTCTGGAGTGGTGGTTGTACCTGCTCCGCCGCTGCCGCAGGCGGCTAATAAAGTCGAGGCCAAAACAGTAAGAAAAATTTTTTTCATGTAGACAAGATCCTTCTGTATTTAAAGATTAAAAGTTCATTTTTTTAGTAGATGGCACAGCCGAGCTGACTGTGTAAAAATTTTTTCATTATTTTTATTTTTAATCAACTATTTATTTTATTTTTTAGCTTTTTGTAAATTATCTTTATGATTTTGTTTGTAAAATAATTCAAAAATGAACAATACTAACCTTTTGTTTTATTTAATAGTCATGAATTTACAGTTGCCGAATAACTCGTTGTGTTTTGAGAAGTGAAAAACCAATCTGTGTTTGAATAACCGCATGATGCAGATACGATCTCTTTTTCACTCCGAAGGTATATTATTGATTATCTGCCGCATACCCTGCTTAGCGCAAAAACAGTATAATCACGTTTCGACATATGCTCGGCCGTCTGAATGTGCTTTCAGACGGCATTATTGATGATCAAGGAATACCATGAGAAAACCACAGCGCGGCTATGCCCGCCAAGACCGTGTTAAAGAACAGATTATGCGCGAAATGGCCGAACTGGTGCGCACCGGCCTGAAAGACCCGCGAGCAGGCTTTATTACCATTAACGAAGTGGACGTAACCCGTGATTACAGTCATGCCACGATTTACTACACCGTGCTTGACGACAGCACCCGTGAGATCACCGAAGATGCGCTCGAACATGCCAAAGGTTATCTGCGCACCGAATTATCCAAGCGCATCAAGCTGTTTAAAACACCCGAGCTGCATTTCAAGTATGACGAATCGCTCGAGCGCGGCATGAGCATTTCCCATCTTATCGATAAAGTTGCGGCAGAAAAGCCTGTTGAAGATTAATACGGCAGGCCGTCTGAACAGCCCGTTCAGACGGCCTGAAACCTTTACACATTTATGAACCCGTTTTCCAAACCGCAAAAACGCGCCGTGAACGGCGTACTTCTGCTCGACAAACCACAAGGATTGTCGAGCAATACCGCCTTGCAGAAAGCCCGCCGTCTCTACCGCGCCGAAAAAGCCGGCCATACCGGCGTGCTCGACCCGATCGCCACCGGCCTGCTTCCCGTATGTTTCGGCGAAGCCACCAAATTCGCACAATATCTGTTGGATGCCGACAAAGCCTACACAGCCACACTCAAACTCGGCGAAGCGACTTCAACCGGCGATGCCGAAGGCGAGGTTGTTGCCACGGGCCGTGCCGATATTCCATACGAAGATTTTCAGACGGCCTGTCGGGCATTGACCGGCTCTATCCGACAAGTGCCGCCGATGTTTTCGGCATTGAAGCATGAGGGCAAACCGCTTTATGAATACGCCCGCAAAGGCATAGTCATCGAGCGCAAGCCGCGCGACATTACCATTTATTCCATCGATATCCAATCCTTTAGCCCGCCCGAAGCCGTAATTGATGTGCGTTGCAGCAAAGGCACTTACATTCGCACACTGAGTGAGGACATCGCCAAACATATCGGCACTTTCGCCCATCTGACCGCGCTGCGCCGCACCGAAACCGCCGGTTTTTCGATAGGGCAAACGCATACGCTCGAAAAATTGGAAGGGTTGGACGAAGCCGCACGCGACGGTTTGCTGCTGCCTTGCGATGTGCTGGTCGAACACCTCCCCCGTCTTGTTTTGCCCGAACCGTCTGTTCGGTTGCTCAAGTTCGGTCAGCAGCCGGCGCATTCCGGCAACAGTGTTTCTTCCGATATGCCGATTCGGATTTATGACGAAAACGGCACTTTTATCGGCTTGGTCGAGTATCAGATTGAAACAGGCCGTCTGAAAGCGCTGCGGTTGATGAATACGGCAACATAATTGCGCTTTATTTCACATCACTAAAGTTATTATTCAAAAAAGCAATCAAATAGGGGGAAATCGGCTGTAAAAAGCCCGATTTTCCCTCTGATAGTTTGATTTTGCTCAATGCATATCCTTGTTGGCTTGCGCCTGCATATCGTTCTGATAAGAACTGTGCTAACCTAGCAACGATTGTTCACGTTACACAACTATAATTTACACAAGGCTGCCGTGAATTTTCATGCGGTTCGTGCGTAAACATGCGCATGCAGTACAGACGCAGGGGATACCTTTACAAGCATCTTTCCCGCTTCAGATTGCATCCGCCTGTTTCCAATCATGCTGCATGATTCCTGTTTTGCCTTGATTCTTGCTCACTTTCGCAGTCTGTTCACCGTTTCTTTGAAAGGCGGTTTGACAGGATAAAACCTCCGTCGAACGAAGATTTTGAACAGGCTCTCAGCTTCTACTATAAAACGTAACCAAACAATTGCTTTTATCTCAACAAACTTGCGAGGTCTTTATGAAACATCTCAAAACGTTTCTGATCTGGGGCATAGTGGTATTGGTCGGCCTGGCCTCCTTTACTACGCTTGCCATCCACAGGGGCGAGCAGGTGAGCGCGGTATGGATGGTGGTTGCCGCCATTTCCGTTTACTGTATCGCCTACCGCTTTTACAGCCTGTACATTGCCAAACAGGTGATGGCACTCGACCCCAACCGCTTAACCCCGGCCGAACGCCATAACGACGGTTTGGATTATGTGCCCACACACAAAGGCGTATTGTTCGGCCACCACTTTGCCGCCATTGCAGGCGCAGGCCCGTTGGTCGGCCCGGTGTTGGCAGCGCAAATGGGTTATTTGCCCGGCACGCTGTGGATTATTTTCGGCGTGGTTTTTGCCGGTGCCGTTCAAGATATGATGGTGCTGTTTGTTTCTATGCGCCGCGACGGTAAATCGTTGGGCGATATCGTCAAACAAGAGCTGGGCACTACCGCCGGTGTTATTGCTTCTATCGGTATTTTGATGATTATGGTCATCATCATGGCCGTGTTGGCATTGATTGTGGTTAAAGCACTGGTACACAGCCCGTGGGGTACGTTCACCATTGCCGCCACCATGCCGATTGCACTGTTTATGGGCATCTATACCCGTTATATCCGTCCCGGCAAAATCGGTGAAATTTCCATCGTCGGCTTTATTCTGCTGATGTTGGCCATCATTTACGGTGAGAATGTTGCACAAAGCTCGTTTGCACACTACTTTGATTTAGACGGCATCCAGCTGACTTGGGCAATTATGATCTACGGCTTCGTGGCCGCAGTATTGCCCGTATGGCTGCTGTTGACTCCGCGCGATTATCTTTCAACCTTCCTGAAAATCGGTACCATCATTGCCTTGGCTATCGGCATTCTGATTGTCAGCCCCGCTCTGCAAATGCCCGCTGTTACCCGATTTATCGACGGCACCGGCCCCGTATTCTCAGGCAGCTTGTTCCCCTTCTTGTTCATCACCATTGCCTGCGGTGCGGTTTCAGGCTTCCATGCCCTGATTTCTTCAGGTACCACGCCGAAAATGGTGGAAAACGAAACCCACGTACGCATGATCGGCTACGGCGGCATGCTGATGGAAAGCTTTGTGGCCATTATGGCTTTGGCGGCCGCCGCATCACTTGATCCCGGCGTGTACTTTGCCATGAACAGCCCCACTGCCCTTATCGGCACCGACGCTGCTCAAGCCGCACAAGTGATTACTAACCAACTGGGCTTCCCCGTTACTGCCGACACTTTATTGCACACGGCTAAAGAAGTAGGTGAAAACACCATTCTGTCGCGTGCCGGTGGCGCACCGACTTTGGCCGTAGGTATGGCACACATCATGAGCCAACTGATTCCCGGCGAAGCCATGATGGCGTTCTGGTATCACTTCGCTCTCTTGTTTGAAGCGCTTTTCATTCTGACCGCGGTGGACGCAGGTACCCGCGTTGCCCGCTTTATGATCCAAGATTTGGGCAGCGTATTCTACAAACCTTTCGGCAACACCGATTCGCTTCCCGCCAACCTGTTTGCGACTTTCTTGGCTGTTACTTTCTGGGGCTACTTCCTTTATACCGGCGTAACCGATCCGCTGGGCGGTATCAACTCACTCTGGCCTTTGTTCGGTATCGCCAACCAAATGCTGGCCGGTGTAGCCCTGATTATGTGTTCCGTGGTGCTCGTGAAAATGAAACGCGAACGTTATGTATGGGTTCCGCTTGTTCCTGCGGTATTGGTTTTATTCGTAACCTGCTATGCCGGTTTGCAAAAACTGTTCCACAGCGACCCCAGAATCAGCTTCTTGGCACATGCCGCTAAATTCAACGATGCGGCGGCACGCGGTGAAGTTTTGGCTCCGGCTAAAGACTTAGAGCAAATGAGCCGTATCGCATTTAACGACTATGTTAACTCTGGTTTAACCATCTTGTTCCTTTCCATCGTCGTTATCGTAGCCATATACGGATTGCGGGTTGCCTTGAAAGCGCGTAAAGTAGCATGGCCTACTGCCAAAGAAGTGCCTGCGGTTTACCGTAACGAGGTTCAAAGTAATGAGTCATAATTTATTGCAATTCATCAAACGCGCATGGAAAACAGCACGCCTGACCGGCAGCCTGATGGTTGGCGTACCCGACTATGAAAACTATGTTGCCCGTCAACGCAAACACAACCCTAATGCGCCGGTGATGACGAAATTGCAATTTCAGGATTACTGCAGCAAGCGCCGCAGCGGAAGCAATGGCGGACGATGCTGTTAGTTCATCATCTGAAAACATCCTGAAAGAAAAACTCCCGCCGATGAAGGCGGGAGTTTTTTCAGACGGCCTCCATCCAGCCAAAATAAATTTCATTACAATTCATATTATTAATCTATTTTCATATAAACGGATTAAAAATATATTGACGATTATAAAAACCAAGCTATAATGTCGACTTCTTCCCCGATAGCTCAGTCGGTAGAGCGACGGACTGTTAATCCGCAGGTCCCTGGTTCGAGCCCAGGTCGGGGAGCCAAATAAATCAACAAGATAGGCCGCAAGCAATTGCGGCCTATCTTGTTTTTAGACGGTTTGATAGACGGTCTCAAATTTTACAAAACTTTTAAAATACCTTTGTTACACAATCAAAAATATCTACCGTCTTATTAGTTTAATGCTCTTTTCTCATCGAACCTAAAAATTAAGAAACTTATTCCATAAGAAACCCATTGCACGAGCAATTTACATATGACAAAAGGCCGAGACCTTTGCAAAATAGCCCCTTTACCCAACAGCCGAAACCCAAACACAGGATTTCGGCTGTTTTCCGTTCTAAATATCCCCTTTATTCTTCTCAAATACCCGATAATCGGGTATCTGAGCTGCCTTTCAGATGGCAACAGGCGCACGTAGCCTGTTGGCTGCTTTCAACAGGTTCAAACACATCGCCTTCAGATGGCTTTGCGCACTCACTTTGCTCAGGCCAAAATAAGTTGCCCGGGCATGGCAGAATTTACGGTGCAGCGTACCAAAGCTTTGTTCGACCACATAACGGGTTTTCGATAAGTGTCGGTTACGTTTGGTTTGCGCTTCCGTTAGCGGCCGGTTGCGGTGGGATTTGCACATGATGCCGTCCCGCAACTGATGTTCTTCCAGATGTTGCCGGTTTTCCATACTGTCGTAGCCTTTATCGGCATAGACAGTCGTGCCTTTGGCTAGGCCTTCCAACAAAGGCAGCAGGTGTTTGTACTCATGGGCATTGGCGGCAGTGATGTGCAGTTTCTCAATATAGCCTTCCGCATCGGTACGGGTATGTTGTTTGTAACCCAGATGGAAGCGGCCGTCTTTCTTTACCCAACGGGCATCGCTGTCTTTACTCGGTGTGGTTTGGCTGTTGACCCGCCCTTCGTCATCCACTTCTGTGGCCTGACGCTGTTTGCCGCCGGCCGTCTGAATAATGGTGGCGTCAACGATGGCGGCGGATGCTTTCTCTACTTTTAAACCCTTGTCAGTCAGTTGGCGGTTAATCAGATCCAGTAATTCGGCCAAGGTGTTGTCTTGCGCCAGCCAGTTGCGGAAACGGCAGAGGGTGCTGTGGTCGGGAATGCAAAAGTTGTCAAAGCGGCAGAAGAGTTGAAAATCGATACGGGTGATGAGGCTGTATTCGAGTTCAGGGTCGGAAAGGCTGTGCCATTGGCCGAGTAGAATGGCTTTGAACATGGATAGCAGGGGATAGGCGGGACGGCCGCGGTGGTCTCGAAGGTAGCGGGTTCTTTGATGGTTGAGGTAATGTTCGATCGGTTGCCAATCAATCACCTGCTCCAACTTCAACAGGGGGAAGCGGCCGATGTGTTTGGCAATCATGGCTTGTGCGGTTTGCTGAAAGAAGGTGCTCATGAAAAATCCCCTAAATGTCTTGGTAGGGAATTTAGGGGATTGTGGGGAATTTTGCAAAGGTCTCGGCCGTCTGAAATTTCAGACGGCCTTTTGTCATATGTAAATAGAAAATAAATATCTATTCTGCTATATTGCCAAAGCATATATCTTGAATTCCGATACTTTGACACACCGCTTTTGGAACACTCGCGATGACCCAAACCCAATCCTACCGCCTCACCTTCTCCCGCTTCAGTCCCTCCCTCTCCGTCGCCTCCTTCACCGCCGCCGAAGCCTTAAACACAGCCTACCGCCTCGACATCGAACTCACTTCTGTTGATTCTGATTTACCGCTGTCGTCATACATTAATCAGGCGGTCAAGTTTACGGTAACACCGGTAAGCTCTGATGCGTTGGGATTGATCGAAGGGATGATCGCGCCCCAAGCGTTGAAGGAATGGAGCGGTATCATCACTTCGTGTGAGAAGCTGTTGGTATCGGCCGACGAAACCCGTTACCGCATGGTATTGGAACCCCGTATCGCCGCATTGAAGCATCATCGCACTTCGCGGCTGTTTCAAAACCAAAACGTTCCCGACATTATTGCTTCATTACTGAAACACCACGGCTTCTCCGGCGTCGATTTCCGCTTTAACACTTCCCGCGAATACGGTGTGCGCGAGTATGTGACCCAGTATCAGGAAAGCGACTTCGCCTTTATCAACCGGCTGTGCGAAGAAGAAGGCATTTGGTATGCCTTCGAGCAGAACGCCCAATATGGCGAGGTGGCGGTATTCGGCGACGATGCCGCCCATTATTTTCGCGACAACCGTCATCTGTATCCCTACCGCCCTCATGGTGGGTTGGAGAGCGTCGGTGAAGAAGCGGTGTTCGCCTTACAGGTGAAACACAACCCGATTCTCGAATCCATCCGCGTCGGCGACTACAACTACCGCGATGCCGATACCGATTTGTCGTCCCAAGTAACAGCTAAAGATAAGGAAAGCGACAGCAGCGTCTTACTCGGCAGCGACAGCCATTGGGGTTTGCATCAAAAGACCCCCGAGGAAGCGCAACTTCAGACGGCCTTACTGCAACAGCTCAACCACAGCCGCCGTATTGTTGCCTCCGGCAGCGGCAACATTACCGCCCTCAGCCCCGGCCAAGTGTTTCAGACGGCCCCGAGCTTCAGCGAAGCGCCCAACGGCTGGCTGGTGGTGTCGCTCACCCATAGGGGCAGCCGCGGTCAAGCGTACAGCCACAGTTTTACCGCCATCCCCGCCGACAGCATCTTCCGCCCCGAACGCATCACCCCGCTGCCTAAGATACAGGGCAGCCTACCCGCCAGAGTCACCAGCCCCGGCAACTACACCTACGCCTATATCGACAACATGGGGCGCTATCGCGTCAAACTGCCGTTCGACCTCGACGAATGGAGCCCGGGCGGGGAAAGCCGCCCCATCCGCCTAGCCAAACCCTATGCCGGCCCCGACTACGGCCAACACTTCCCCTTACACGAAGGCACCGAAGTGATGCTGTCGTTTGTACAGGGTAATCCCGACAGGCCTTACATCAGCGGGGTAATGCACGACAGTTCCCACCCCGACCACGTTCCCGCAGACTGGAACACCCGCAACGTTATCCGCACCTGGGCGAACAACAAACTGCGGATGGAAGACAAACAGGGTCAGGAACACATCAAACTGGCGACCGAATACGGCAAAACCCAACTCAACCTCGGTCATATCGTCGACAGCGAACGAAAGCTCCGAGGTGATGATGGACAAGGCTTTGAGCTGCGTACTGACCATTGGGGTTCTGTACGCGCAGGCAAAGGCTTATTTCTATCAGCCAACGCCCAAAGTGCTGCTAATGGTGAAGTTTTAGATATGGAAGCAACTATCCAACAATTAAAAGAAGCGTTGGATATGGCACAGGGTTTAGCTAAAGCAGCCAAACGTGCGGAAACCCCATTAGGTGATCAAGATGTAAATAGCGGTAGTAAAGATTTAATGGATCAAGGCGGCCAATACGGCAGCAGCAGTCTGAGTGAACTTGATGCTAAAGGTTTGAAAAATGCCGGCCTGATTGCCAGTGCGCCAGCTGGTATCGTATTGAGCACACCAAAGCACATTCAAATCAGTGCTACTGAAAATATTCTTCATACCGCTGGCAACAATATCCACAACAGTGTCTTCAAGAAATTCACTGTTGCAGCTGGCGAATTGATCAGCTTTTTTGCCCAAACCCTAGGCATCAAAATGGTTGCGTCCAAAGGAGACATAACGCTACAGGCACAACAAGATAATATTACGGTCGCAGCAGCCAAAGATATCCGCATCGATAGCGTAAACGGTGAAATAACTATTTCCGCCTCTAAAAAGCTAACATTAGTGTGTGATGGTTCTTATATTACTTTAGGTGGCGGCAATGTCGAGATTGGCACACCTGGGCAAATCATCAATAAATCTTCTGGCTGGCAAAGTACTGGCCCCTCTAGTAAATCTGTAAAAGGTACCATGCCGAAAGTAGCTAAAGGCCAACTAGAGCTGCTTCATTACTATGCAACGCAAAAGAAAGACGGTGTAGCTGGAGGTGAATACACTGTTATCGATAGTTCCGGGCAAGTACGTAAAGGTATTTTAGATAGTAATGGTTATGCAGTTGTGAGCGGACTGGCTGAAGGTGCTGCGAAGGTAGTATTTAGTAAAGATCCGAGAGATGGCCATAGTGATAAAGATATTATCGAAGATGCTTTTAGAGTCTTACCAATTGGAAAACAAACTACTTCAGATAAAAATCAAATTGCACAATTTGAAATCGCCAAAAAAGAAGTAGACACACTTTTAGCAGATACCAAAAATTTGGTCTCACAAGCACAAGCATTAAAGCAAGTTTCCGACAACATAAAATCCCGATCTTATAAAGATTTAGCTAAAAGCTTGTCCATAAATCAACAGCTTGTTTTAACTGAAAAGATTACATCTAATATCAAAAAGAAATAATCGGAAGTTAAATAATTTTTTACAACTATATCAGTTTGAATTTTAAAGAGTAACATCAAAATGGCTCCTCAAACCACACCATATAAAAAAGTTGCAGTTGGCCCTAAAAATACTTTCACCAAGGATGCCCAAAGAGGAGCTTCTAAATTTGATAGGTGGCTCAGAAATATTTCAGACGGCTATGTAACTTTAGATAGGCTGGCAATGGCTGCCGGAGCAATACCTGTTATCGGCAATGCAATGGCTGTTGTTGATACCATGCTTGCTATTAAAGATATGGCCAGCAAAAAAAATACCGATATGTTCGACTGGATGAATTTGGCCATCAATGTTATCGGGATCATTCCAGGAACTGGTAATGCAGCAAGGACTACGTTACGTCCTACATTACTTTTAGTACGTGAACAAGCGTTGCGGCACAAAGGACTTTTGACTGAAGCAGCTGTTACAGCAATCGCCAATCATATTTTGGCAGGGCACAAGGGAGACGTTGAAAAATATGTAGCGGCTATTCAACGACAAATGAATGGCATGCTAAAAGAAGTTAGTCGGCATGCTCAGCGAACCTTATTATCTAGTGCGGATGCCTTAACAAAAATATCCTCAGGTAAAGTTTTTGACACTCGCACACTACATCGAAAATCAAGTGAGGCTTATAACAAAGGAACTGTATGGACTGAACAGGGCCGCAATCTATATCGTGTAGCAGCGGGATATAAAACTGAAGCTGTTGCGAAAGATGTAGCAAATGCAGCTGTTGCCAAGTTGGTTCCCCCGCAAATCAAAACCAAATTGTCTGTAATTGCTGCTCAATTGCATGGATATAGAAATACAGTAGATGCTCGGATTATGGGACTGGCAGGAGGATTATTAAAATTATTAAACCTGCTTTTATCTGCCCTAAAAAAACGCAAAAACATCAGCCGCCCAGCCGCTATTCCTGGTAAAAGCCAAAAAACCAACCAAAATGCTCGTCTGGATGCGTCCACTCAGCAAAGTAAAAGTAAAAATAAGCCTTCTGACTGCAAAAGCTGCGGTACCGGCGCTTCTAGAAAATCTATCGATTTTGCTACTGGACAAGAAACATTTACCCATATAGATTTTTCCCTGCCAGGTATTATGCCGATCAGCTGGACCCGCACTTACTGCTCAGGATTAATCACCTATGAGCGGGGTGAATTGGGGGCACGCTGGATCACTCCCTATACTGCACGCATAGGCATCCGTAAACGAGAGTTGTTATACCACACCTCTGACGGTCGAGCTGTACCTTTTCCATTATTGGAACCCGGTAGAGCTTATCATCATCCCATAGAAGATTTTACGTTGATGCGTGTCAGTGAGGACATTCTGACCCTTAACGTTGGCAAAGATTTGCTTGAAATTTATGAGCGTTATGGGGATGTTTTTCGTTTATTAACTATTAAAGACCGTAATGGTAATGTACTTGGCTTTCATTATTCAGGCCATCTTTTGGTTGGGATTAATGACACCAATAATAACTTGGTGGTTATCCACTATAACGAGCAGAATAAAATCAGCCGTATTGAATTGGCCGGAGACAATGCCCGTTTGCTGGTAGCCTACGAATATGATCATTTTGGAAATCTTATCAAGGCCACTGATGAGGCAGGAGACGTTTACGAATATGCTTACCAAGACCACTTGATTACACGTTATACGGACCGTACAGGAAGAGGTATCAACCTTGAATGGCAGGGACGTCGCCATTGGGCTAAATGTATTCGAGAATATGCTGATGACGGTAGCGGAGAATTAACGTTGCAATGGGATGAGAATATCCGTGAAACGATTGTA
The DNA here is from genome assembly GCF_022870885.1 of Neisseria dumasiana. Taxonomy (NCBI): domain Bacteria; kingdom Pseudomonadati; phylum Pseudomonadota; class Betaproteobacteria; order Neisseriales; family Neisseriaceae; genus Neisseria; species Neisseria dumasiana. Next base: position 1,243,512 of record NZ_CP091509.1, read on the forward strand.
ACTGATGCTTACGGCTACAAAACCAGTTATCTGTATGATGCAGAAAATTATACTTACCGGATTATTTATCCCGACCATACTGAAGAATGGTTTTTCCGCGATGAGCGTAAAAACATTACGACTCATATTCATCCTGACGGTAGCGAAGACAACTACACCTACGACGACAAAGACAATCTGCTCGAGCATATCCGAGCCGACGGCAGTGTCGTTTCTTTCGAATACGACGCTGACAATAATCTGACTGCCATTACTGACCCTCATAACCAACGCTGGCTGCGCGAATATGACAGTAACGGCAATATGGTGAGGGAAACTGATCCCGAATTTAACGAAACTCGTTATGTTTATGATGAGCGTGGTTTGCCTGTACGGATTACGGATGCCAAAGGCGGCGTTAAAACCCTAAGCTGGACAGCCGATGGACAAATTAGCAGCCATACCGATTGTTCCGGCTACACTTCACATTGGGCCTATGACGACAGAGGCCGTCTGACATCGCAAACCGATGCAGAAGGCCATACTACACGCTATACCTATGACCTACGCGGTCAATTACAAACGCTTAGCCAAGCAGACGGCACCCAGGAGCACTACCAATATGATCCCGAAGGCCGCCTACTAGAATATACCGACCCACTGGCACAATCCACCCGCTACACTTACGATCGTGCCGGTCGCGTCTTTATCCGAACCGATGCGGCAGACAACCGTGTCCAATACCGCTACGATCTCAACAGCCGGCTTACCGGTTTGGTGGATGCAAATGGTGCCGTTTACGGCTTCCGTTACAATAGTGTCGGTGCATTGTTGGAAGAAACCGGCTTTGACGGCAAAACTACCAGCTACCACTATACCGAAGGCAGTGGTGTCCTCCGTGAAATTCATGAAGCGGATACCATTACAGCCATTAACTACGATGCGGCCGGTCGCATCGAAAGCCGCAGCATCTTGATAAACAATACAGAAGGAGAAGCCCGGGAAGCCGACAAAGAAAATTACAGCTACGATGCCGCTGGTCGCCTCGTCGAGGCGCGTAACAATCATAGCCATTACCAGTATTTTTACGACACCCTCGGCAACCTAGTAAAGGAATACCAGCATTACAGGCTTGGTAACAGTCGCCGTAGTTATGTGTGGCGACACAACTATGATGAATTGGGCAACCGTATCGAAACCATCCGACCCGATGGCCAACGAATCGGAATGATGCGCTATGGCAGCGGTCATGTGCACGGCCTCACCCTCAACCAACGGGAAATTACCGCCTACCAACGTGATCGGCTGCACCGCGAAACCGAACGCACCCTTGGCAACAAAACCGCTCAACATACCCGCTACGACCCTCTCGGCAGAATTTTGCAACAAAGCAGTAACGGTAGCATCCGTAATTACCGTTACGATAAAGCTGGTCAGCTTATTGACATTCAAACCCCTAAAGGCAGCATTCAATACCACTACGACCCGGTTGGCCGTCTGATTGCCGCCATTACCCCCAACAACCAAGAAATCTTCGCCTTTGATCCAGCCGGAAATCGCTTAGATACGTACAAACCGGCAGATAAAGCGGCGGAATATCCTGTATTAAACAAAGTGTGGGGAAATCTGCTGAAAGAATACGCCGGAACACATTACCAATATGATGTTAAAGGCAATTTGATTGAAAAAACCAACAACGGCAACACCTCCCGCTACACATGGAACGGTTACAATCAGCTTATCAAACTGGAAAATCAGACAGGCATAACAGAGTATCGCTATGATGCCTTAGGCAGAAGAATTGCCAAAACGCACAACGGAAACACTACTGTTTACTTGTGGCAGGAAGATACGCTGGCAGTAGAAACTAATGGAGACAGCAGCATCCACTATATCTTTGAGCCCGATACCTTCGAACCTGTGGCTCAGTTTCAGACGGCCTCGGTAAGTGGCATCCCCAGCCCAAGCAGAGTGGTATTGCCCTACTCATATGATCCGGAAGCAGATCCACTTCTCAAAGAACCAAAACAGCCAGACACCCAACCCGACCTCATCTACTATCGCCTAGATCACCTAGGCACACCGATAGCGGCGACTGATGAAAAAGGCAAAACCGTTTGGGAAGCCACATACAAAGCTTGGGGAGAAATTGAGCACGAAAATATTTCAGACGGCCTCAGTATCAACATTCCATTCCGCTTTCAGGGGCAGTATTACGATAAGGAAAGCGGACTACATTACAATAGGTTCAGGTATTATGACCCTAGTGTCGGACGATTCATCAGTCAGGATCCAATTGGGTTGTGGGGTGGAGATAATTTGTATGCTTATGTAGATAATCCAACAGGCTGGATTGATCCATGGGGGCTGCGACCTACCAATAGCGGAAGAATGCCAAGTCATAAGGTAATGCCTTCTAAGCCAGGCTATCAGCGGCAACATATTATCCCATATAGTTTAAAAGATCATGAGGTATTTTTAAAATCGGGAATGAATATTAATTCAGCTTCCAATTTGATGTATATGCCCATTTGCGAAGGAATTGATAGAAATCCAAATTTAGGACTACATCGTGGATGGACTCAAGAACATGCACAATACAATGCAAAAGTTGCAGCTAAATTAGATGCTATCCAAGCAAGATCAAAATCAGACGCAAAAGCTAATAAAAAATGGGATTATAGAAACTATCAGCAAGAGGTTCAAAAATTACAAAGGGAACTAAGACTTGGTACTCAAACAGGTAAATATACTTGCGCATCACCTTTAAACCGTAAGAAAAAATAGGAGCAGATAATATGCAACTCTATACAATTTTTCCCCCTAAAAACATTAATGTTGATTTTTCTTTTAATTTGAAAGGTAATAACAAGGATAGTATCTTAGACTATTTCAAATTCAATGATGATGATATTTTCTTGCAAAAACCTCGTATAAATCTAACATACGACAATGAGTTTGAAACTCAAATTACTACAATTTTAAACGCGGACTTTTATTTTTCATCCTCTGGTATTTTATTGTTTTCAAGAAATTTTTTTGAAATAGCACATGATAAATTGAAAGAAGATGCCTTATTTTTCCCATGCCTAATTAATAACACTCCATCTGATATATATGCTTTATATATAAAAAATAGCATTAGTTTTTTAAATAATAAATCTTTAGATTGTTATAAAGATATGTCTTCAAAATATATATTTAGAGATGAAAAAAAACCATATATATATGGAGTTACTGATAAATTTAAAGAAATGGTCATAGAAAATAATTTAAAGATGCAATTTCTGGAACTATACGACAAAGATAATTCAGGGAATCTTTACTTCACTTTGAATTAGTTTTGATTTTTCCTATCCAATTAACTATACATAACAAACTAAGCGCCTAAAACTTAAATATTTTTTTATTCTTCTGATAATTGTTTAAGTATTAAGCCATGAAATCATATACCTAAGTGAATCAGACAGAAATAACCGAATATCACAGAGATGCCTTAAGCAAAAAGATTGCCCCCGTTTTACTTGTAACAATGAAATTAATGAGGAGTACAACCACTTGTACTATTTCTTATTGTAAGTAAAGTAATTGTTCAACTATTTCTAAAGAAGCTTGTACTAAACAAAAGGATCAGCTGATTGTCCTACAAAAATCTTTAGGAAGGATGTTAAATAAAGGGGGCCAATTATGCGTAAATCTGATGCAACTGATGAACAATGGAAAGCAATTTTAAAAGAATACTGAAATGATGCTAGATAGTTTAAAAATTAAGTTTGAAGCTCAAAAAAAGAATTTATTTGAAATTTTAAAAAATCCAAATTTCTTTTGTGGAGGATTTAATTTGTCAAATTATTCCATTACTTTTAATAAAAATGAAGCACAGGACTTATACGAAACACAAGATCCTGATTACGCAATTTATAGTAGTTATCCTGATTTACTAGAAGATAGAACTCCGTTAACTTATTTATTTGAGGGAATGAGCGTCGAAGAAGAGGAAAAAGCAGAATATTTATGGAAGGATTATAAAAAAGAATTATGGGATTTAATTATTCTCCAACAGAAAGAAAAAAAAGATTTATTTCCTGATGAGTTTACTGATTTTGTTTATAATGATTTTTTAACTTTTGCTGCATACCGCATATTTTCTCAACAAAAAGATGAATTCATTGAACAACAAATAGAAGTTTATCAAAATGGAGGTTTTCCCTGCGGTTGGAAAGGAGAATATCCCAACGGAGAAATGGTCGTTTATTCTCCTAAATAAATAATTCAAATGTAATGAAAATTCACAAGTAAACATTAAACAATTCTGCCTGAAAAAATTTAGTTGATCAATTTTCCAGCCTGTAGCTCTACTTTCAGATGGCCGTGGTAAGCTTTATGCCTAGCTCGATCAGGATTGTCTGTCCTTACTTGTAGCTTAAGGACAGACCTATATCTCAAAGAGTCAAAGTAGCTAAGGTACGACCTAATCTCATTCACTATTAGTATTGGTTCAATTAAAAAACTGCCTACTCTAAATACCCAATTAGAATAGCTAACAAGCATTAATTAAATAGTTTAATAATATGAATAATAATCTACAAGTTTTTATGAACCAGAAAAAAATAGCGATAGATAATAGTATAGTTATTGATTTCACAGATGATTGCCATAAACAATTAAAGGATTTTTTTGATCTTTCTAATAATAGCTATGTGTTGAGGCATGAAATTACATATCTGAGTGAAAAAGCAGATGTAGCGATAAATATTTCTCAGCAAATAGAAATTTATATTTTATTTAAAGATTTTGTTTATTTAGATAACGATATACTTAGCTCAAAAATTGTTCGTAGGTTTATTAAAAAATATCCTACTCTAGCTTCGAGTTATGAGCTTATTAGCCCAATGAAATTGGACTTTAAAAATTTAAATATTGTATGGGATTCTTTAAGTTTCATTTACGATGCTAAACAAGCTGCAATAACTCTTTTAATTACAGCATCAATTTAGGTAGGCATTTGTCAAAAATAGGAATAAAAGTAGAAAGATCGTGAGCAATTCTTTTATTAGAACGCTATTATTTATCGATTAATTATAAAGCAACATGACTCAATAGGAGTTTACTCATATGCAGTGGAATATTCCCGATATTCCGGAGATTCCGAAGCCTCAAAAGTACAAATGGAATACTTTACCTATTTGGTTGATGGTTTTAGTGTTCTTATATTTAATAATTACACCAACTTTATGGCTAATGTGGGGTAATACTGCACATTCTGTATGGTTTTGGGGAATCGTATTCTTTTTGCCTTTACTTATCTGTGCATTAGCTCGTTTTTTAGTGTTTTCGTGGGAAATGAATAACGAGCAACGTTTCTTAGCATGGGAAAAAGAAAAAAACAACATCCGGCAACGCTGGGGAACTTGGGCTCAAAAGCGTATTGCAATATTGGCATCAGGTTTTTACCTTCCTGAAGGTTTGAGCCGGGAGGCGCTGATCACTAAAAAACAGGACATCCCTGCTATATTCGCCCGGAAAGAGGGAACTACTGATACAGAACTGAATATTTATGCTTTATTTGTGTCAGATATTTTTAAGTTGATTGAGTCTACCGGTCACAATCATATTATGGTTTATTTGACTGGTAATGCTTCGTATGACCAAGAGGTTCAAGTTAGTAAGATTAAAACAGCCGCCAGTGATTTAGGTGAGGACTGTGCCCGCTGGACATTTGCTTCAATAGATAACTCTTTAAATAAAATTAATGATTGGTTCAAAAAACGCCCAGAGGGTTTGCAAATTGTATTTTCGGTCGCTATGAACCATGAAGATTCTATGCTGTTCACCGAAAATGCTTGCTGGGTTGCTTTTACTTCTTCTGAAGAGATTAGCCAATTTAATTGGGAAGTCAAATGGTGGTTTCAAAGACCCACAAATATAGATTTTTCTAATATAGAAAATGCAGATAAAGCAGTTAGGCACTTTACTGAATTTGGCCTGGCCAATAGGAAAATAGACGCTTTATGGAATGCCGGTTTAAATTCTAAAGATATTTTGGAATTAAGAAAATTATTTGGTCAGACATTAAATAGCCAATATTTTGCATCTAATTTTATTGAATGTATGGCAAATAATAACCTATGTGGGATTCCTCCCAATATTGCATGGCTAATTTTAGCCTTGATGATAGATTCAAGCGCTTCTCAAAAAGAACAGTTACTAGCATGGCAAAAAGAAGGAAACGTATTCTTGGGTGGATTGCAAGTCAATACCATTTTGTACAATGAATAAGCGGTTCAGATTGGGCCTCTTTTACCCGTTCCAAACTTATATTCTGTACATTTCAAATATTAATTTATTGGAAATACTCTTTTATTAAAAGATATGAGCTTTACCTATTAATCCTATCTGAAAATTCTTAATGATTGAATTATGCAGCAACCTTTCCACTATAGTGAGCTATATATATGGAACTTAAAATCCCATATATATAGCATCACATGCGTTAACGCTTTTTTAGTATCCGCGTCTATAAATATCCCAATTCTCAAACCAATTGGTTCATCCTATCTTAGATATCTCCGCCAACTTCTTTGTATTTATCGACAAATGCACTGATTTTCTGAAAAACTCTTTGCTTCTTAGTAAGGTATTGGGGATTTAAAGGACTCATTTTCGGCAAAATCTTATTGAGATCAGCGCCATTTTCACTCGCATATCCCCTCTTCAACGAAACGGTAATATAACGCTTGGTCGCTTCCTCATTTAAGTCTTCCGAAACAATTAATTCACCGGCTTCACGACGTTGCTCGCCTTGTGCAAATTGTAAAAAAGCATTGGCAACACCGTCCTTATCAGGAATATTGCCTAAATTTGTTTGATTAATAAAATCAACTAATAAAGTTTCTTTAGGGCGATTGTTCAGGCTAGCCCGGGTAATACGGATGATCTCTTCAACCAGCTCTGATTTATTCTTGACTTTTTGATTGTGTTCAAAAATCAGATCTAGAATATAGTCCAAATCAATTTCTTGCGATTTTAATAAATCGACTTCAAAAACCACATCATCACGGAAGGTAACAATATTGCCAAAGGTTTTGGTGGCATCGTAAATGCGGTTGGTGCGTGAATAAGCTTGCAGCAAACCGTGATAGCGCAGGTTTTTATCCACAAACAAAGTGTTTAGCGTAGGGGCATCGAAACCTGTTAGAAACATACCCACCACAATTAATAAATCTACTTCCTGATTTTTAACGCGCAAGGAAAGATCGCGGTAGTAGTTTTGAAACGCTTTGCTTTCTACGCTGAAATTGGTTTTGAAAGTGGCGTTATAATCATTAATTGCATAGCTTAAAAATTCTTTTGCGCTGGCACTCATGGCTGAAGGTTCAAAACTTTCATCCGGAATGTCGCCTATTGCATCTTGCTCTTCGTTGGCTGTAAAAGAAAAAATCGTTGCAATGGTTAGTGGCTTTGAATGCTCTTTTTGCAGATTTTTAAGGGTAAGCGGATTAAATGGTTGATCTTACCTTTGCATGAGAGTGAGACAGACCGGCATCTCATCGGATTATCTGGTTGATGCTTCACCTACTGCTGGTGCATGTTTCCTTCGCTAATTCCAGCAAGAACCCCACACGCCTCAACTTCCCGGTCATCGTTGCAACTCGCTCTCAGTGAAACGAGTTGTTTCTCAAGCGCTTGCAGAGCGGTTATCTGCGACCGCACATGAGAGATGTGATCATCGAGCAAGGTGTTGACGGCGGTACAAGGCTGATGAGGGTCGTCCTGATAGCTCTGTAGTTCGTGAATCTCAGCCAGTGACAGGCCCAGGATTCTGCAGCGACGGATGAAGGCCAGCCCCTCACCATGCTTCTCGGTATAGACACGGTAACCGTTGTCCTGCCGATCAGGCGGCGGCAACAAGCCCTGCTGTTCATAGAAGCGGATCGTCTGTGTTTCGACCCCTACCAACTGCGCCAACTGACCAATGCGCATCAGCCTCCTCCCCAACGGATTCTTTACTCTATTGACCTTATAGTAGCTTTATAGTTTAAAATGGTACCACAACATTGTTCAAGTGGAGTCGTATCATGAGCAAATCCTGTGGTGGCGCCTGTGGCGGTGATGCAACGTCCGCAGCGGATACCGATATACAGGCCTCCTCCGAGGCGCCAGGGAGATGGGTCAGTGTTTATGCCGTGCCGAAGATGGACTGTCCATCAGAAGAACGAATGATTCGCCTAGCCCTGAACGGCTTTGAGGAGATTCGGGCGCTGTCCTTCGACTTGTCGAACCGCCGGCTGAAGGTCGTGCATGACGGCGAGGTCGAGCCCGTCACCTCGAAACTGAAGACCTTGGGGCTAGGCGCCTCGCTTCAGGAAACCGTCGCTGCAAATCCGGAGACCATCAAGGCCGCCGAGTTTTCGGCAGCTTCTGCTAAGCAAGAATCCGGGACCCTGCGCTGGTTGCTCGGCATCAATGCACTTCTGTTCGTGGTGGAAATGACTGCCGGTCTGATCGCCCGGTCCACCGGCCTGATTGGAGAATCCCTGGACAATTTTGCCGATGCGGCGGTGTACGGGCTTGCCCTTTATGCGGTTGGACATAGCGTGAAAATGCAGGTACGTGCCGCGCATCTTGCTGGTGTACTGCAACTGATCTTGGCTGTGGGCGTGCTCGTAGAGGTGGTGAGACGCTTTGTATTCGGTAGTGAGCCTGAATCGCTGGTGATGATGGCTATCGCATTCGTCGCATTGATTGCCAATACCAGTTGTCTGCTGCTCATATCCAAACATCGGGAAGGTGGGGCGCACATGAAGGCAAGCTGGATATTCTCGGCCAACGACGTGGTGATCAACCTGGGGGTCATCACCGCCGGCGCCCTGGTCGCGTGGACCGGTTCCAATTATCCGGATCTGATTATCGGCACCATCGCGGGGGGCATTGTACTTAACGGTGCCAGACGCATTTTGGCGTTGAAGGGTTAAATAATGCTCATTATTGGCAAAAAGCTCTCGCCGTATGCCCTATTGTCCATATCGGGCCTGCTGGCAGCGTCTGATCAGGCTGTAAAGTGGCTGGTGCAGCAATCAATGGCCTATGGCGAGTATGTTTCGGTGACCCCGTTCTTTAACTGGGTGCACCTATGGAACACCGGTGCCGCATTCAGTCTTTTTGCGAATGGTGGAGGCTGGCAGCGCTACTTTTTTATCGGAATCACGGTAGTGGTCTCGATTTTTCTGATCAAGCTGATCCTTGAAAATCGTCATAAAGGAGAAGCCATCGCTTACAGTCTTATCCTCGGTGGCGCCATGGGTAACCTGATTGACCGGGTCTTTCGCGGCTATGTTGTGGATTCCTTTGATTTCTATTGGCGAGACTGGCATTGGCCGGCCTTCAACCTGGCTGATATTGCAATTGTCCTCGGTGCCTTACTTTTCGTTTCCAGCAGCTTGTTGGGTAAAAAAGCAAACACCAATGCCGAGTCGGATGGATCTGACTGACACCTACGCCTATACAACACCATGACCGAACTTCCCGACAACATCCTTCACCTGCCGCAATACCAAGTACTGGGCTGCAAATCAACCGACGACGAAATGCACTTCCAGGTGGACGTGCCCGATCCCATCGCCTGCGAGGAATGCGGCGTGCAGGGTGAGTTCGTACGGTTCGGCAAGCGTGACGTTCCCTATCGTGATCTGCCCATCCACGGCAAACGGGTCACTCTCTGGGTGGTCCGCCGCCGATACACCTGCCGGGCCTGCAAGACAACATTCAGGCCCCAGCTACCGGAGATGGTGGACGGATTCCGTATGACACTGCGGCTGCATGAGTACGTGGAGAAGGAATCCTTCAACCACCCCTACACCTTTGTGGCGGCACAGACCGGCCTGGACGAGAAGACGGTGCGCGACATCTTCAACGCCCGCGCCGAGTTCCTGGGGCGCTGGCACCGCTTCGAGACGCCCCGCATCCTGGGCATTGACGAGCTATACCTGAACAAGCGCTACCGCTGCATTCTGACCAACATTGAGGAGCGAACCCTGCTCGACCTGCTGGCCACCCGCCGCCAGGACGTGGTGACCAACTACCTGATGAAGCTGAAAGACCGGCAGAAGGTCGAGATCGTCAGCATGGACATGTGGAACCCCTACCGGGCAGCGGTCAAGGCTGTGCTGCCCCAGGCCCGTATCGTGGTCGATAAGTTCCATGTGGTGCGCATGGCCAACGATGCCCTAGAGAGAGTGCGCAAGGGCCTCAGAAAGGAGCTGAAACCGTCCCAGAGCCCGGACTCTCAAGGGAGACCGGAAAATCCTGCTGAAACGCGCTCACGAAGTCTCAGACCGGGAGCGCCTCATCATGGAGACCTGGACAGGCGCGTTCCCGCAACTGCTGGCCGCCTACGAGCACAAGGAGCGCTTCTACGGCATCTGGGACGCCACCACACGGCTCCAGGCAGAAGCCGCCCTGGACGAGTGGATAGCCACCATCCCGAAGGGCCAAAAGGAAGTCTGGAGCGATCTGGTCAGGGCAGTGGGAAACTGGCGCGAAGAGACCATGACCTACTTCGAGACGGACATGCCCGTCACCAACGCTTACACGGAGTCCATCAACCGACTGGCCAAGGACAAGAACCGTGAAGGGCGCGGTTACTCCTTCGAGGTGATGCGGGCACGAATGCTCTACACCACGAAGCACAAGAAGAAGGCACCGACTGCGAAGGTCTCTCCTTTCTACAAGAAAACCATCGGTTACGGACTGCCGGACTTCGCAGAGGAACTCAACTACGGAGTCGATCTATCAACCATCTGAGGGTGGTATCAGATTGATGGGGTGAAGGTGACCCATCAACCATTAAATCCGTATACCCATTTTTAAATGATTCATAATAAAGCTTAGCCGCCTCCACGCTGCTTACGGCAAACATGGCATTAAATCCTTTGCCCGAGGCATTGAGGCGGTGGGTTTTCTGTTTGAAATGATTCAAAATATATTGGGAAATTTCGCGGATGCGGTCAGGGTGTAGTAAGGCTTGCTTATTCTCGGCTGCGCTTAACTTCTTCTCATCGGTTTCTGTTTCAAGTGATTTAAACTGCGGGCGCACATCGTTGTAATCTACCTTGAATTTCAATACCTTTTCATCACGGATGGCATCGGTAATCACATAAGAATGCAACTGATGGCCAAACACGCTTTGCGTGGTTTCCGAACCCAATGCGTTATCAACAAAAATCGGCTTTGGATTTGGGCGGCAAAATGCCGGCCGGAGCAAAGCGTTCATCATTGATTAATGTGGGATCGTCGCTGCCTATCCATTTAACGGAATAAGGGGGATTTGAAACAATGGCATCAAAAGATTTGTTGTCTTTCAATTTGGGATTCAGCAGGGTATCGCCCAATTCGATATGGAATTTGTCGTAATTGATGTTGTGTAAAAACATGTTCATACGGGCGAGGTTGTAGGTAGTGTGGTTGATCTCCTGCCCGAAAAAACCTTCTTCAATCAGATGCTCGTCAAACTGCTTTTTGGCCTGCAGCAACAGAGAGCCAGAACCGCAAGCCGGATCATAAATTTTGTTGATGGTGCTTTGCCCGTGGGTGGCTAACTTGGCAATCAGTTTGGATACATGTTGTGGGGTAAAGAACTCCCGCCGGATTTTCCGGCATTGGCGGCGTAATTTGAAATCAAAAATTCGTAGGCATCACCAAAAAGGTCGATTTGGTTGTTTTGGAAATCGCCGAAATTTAATTCCGCCACACCTTTCAGCACGGCAGCCAAACGTTTGTTTTTTTTCTGCTACGGTATTGCCTAAACGGTTGCTGGTGGTGTCAAAATCGGCAAACAGACCTTTGATGTCTTGCTCGGAAGGGTAGCCGTTGGCTGAGTTTTCAATTTCAGAAAAAATGTCTGCCAAATCAGTGTTTAGGCTTTCATTGTTATTGGCATTAGCCGCCACATTTTGAAAAAGTTGGCTGGGATAAATAAAATAACCTTTTGTTTTAACTGAATCTTCTTTGATTTCATCTGTGATAACGTTATCGGACAGAGTGGCATAGTCGGTATCTTCGTCATTGAAAAAGGCAGCAAAGTTTTCACTGATAAAACGGTAAAACAGGGTACCTAAAACGTATTGTTTGAAATCCCAACCGTCGACGGAGCCTCGTACATCGTTAGCAATCTGCCAAATTTTACGTTGCAATTCGGCTCGCTGTTGAGTGCTTGTCATGGTAGGTACTCCTGAAAATAGATATACAGATTATGTGTAAGTTAAAACAGGGAAGTATAGCTTAAAACGCAAAGATTGTAGGCAGAATAACTGATCCGAAAGGTTAAATATGTCGAAAATAATGATGCCTTATTTCCATTTGAAATGAGGTGTCATAAAGAAAACTGCCTGTATCATTTAGGCACAAAACGGCTGGTATGATTTCCTCCTACCAGCCGCATATTTTGATTTATGGCATTTAAGATTCTTTCTGCAATTCAGCCAAAGTAATCCCTTCATTCTTCAACCGCCTTACCGTAGGCAGCTTGCCATTAAAATGCCGGGGCGGCTCCTCCCCGGTTGTTTTCAACCATTCACATTCCATACGCTTCAGCAAACCGAATGCCTGCTGTCGCACACCTGCGAAGCCTAATGTGCGGGAGAGCCTTTCGAACAACGCCAAATAGTCCGCTTCCGACTTGCGGACCAATGCCCGTTTTATATCCGCTTCAAAATCGCTCATGCGCTGCCCGGTATACCGCCACGACCACCGGTAAGGTTTCAACGGTTTCTTGGGGCTGTCCGGTTTGCGTTCATTCGGCAGGCGCACCAGCTCATAACCGCTACTGTGAATCCGGGTATGGCGGTTGGTGGCCATCTGCCATTGCTCACCTTTGGGCAAATCGCTGTTTTTATTGCGACGGTGCAGCAAAATAAACCGGACTTTATCCGGCTCCTTATCGTGACGGTAGCACAGCAATTTTGTGCTGCTTTTACCTTTCTGACGCGCACGGTAGCGTTGTTTGGGCGAGTGATGCAGTGAGAAGTTGACGGTAAATTTATCTACCAATACAGGCAACTTTACCGTCGGCACTTCACCGCAGACGTAATACTCGTAGCCGTCCTCTACAGCATCGGCAATTCTCTGCATATAGATGGAACGGCAGGTAAAAATTAACAATCCGGTTTGGGTTTGGGTTTGGGATGGCATCATCTGCACTCCTCGGCAAAATGTTATGGGGAGCCGGAGTGTTTTTTCCTCTGGCCCATATAGTTTGTTCGGGCGCTATGCGCATCATCACCAAACCGGTTGGTCAACTTAGGCTATCTGTTCGTCAGCATCCTTTCTTTCGAGAAGCCACTCAACAATATCGGTATCCGATTCGAAATGCCTGGCCGCATTTCTCTCTTGTTACACCTGATCTTTTACTTTTTTGGTTTACCGTATTCAGTTGTGTTTTTGTGTTGTGTTGCAGATATCATACGCCAAATTTTAAAATTTGGGTATGTAATCAACCCACTAGGATTATCAAGGGTTAGGGCTTTATTTTTAAGTCAGGTAGGGGCAGCAAATATAGAAGAGTCCGAGATAGGGAGCCAAAGCCCCTATCTCGGCAAAAGGAGACCCCTTACAATCACCCTATCCGATGGTGCTAGCCACACCTGTTAATCGTTGGCTAGCCCCCAACGTGATGAGATCGAGATGGTCTGCCAAACCGTCCAGTTTGCCGAAGTCGTATGCACGTAATGGTGCTGGTACGACTACGAAGGGCGCTTCGGGGTGAAACTCCCCGATTCGACCCAATCCGTTTCGGCCTTCAAGAACGGGCGACAAGGAAACGGCGGCCGCAGTAATGCGGAACCGACCTGTTTGTTTGTGAAAGCCGGTAGAGTCCGGCCTGCGGGACGTATCGAAAGAGCGTGACGTATGCAACACACGACGGCTGCGGTGCAACAGAAATGTTGTAGGGCGTACGGGAGAAATCTTGGTATGCCGGCACCCGGAGAAATCCGGGGTCGTTGAGAGCTTAAGCGTGTAACGGTAGCCGAAACGGGTCGGGAAACTGATGCCGAATGGCGCTGTGTTGAATCATCCGAATACCTCATGATGGTGATGAGGAGGCTGCGGACTGAATGAGCCGTAAGAAGCAAAATATCCAGTAAGTCAGGGTTTGTGGACTCTTTACCGACTGAAACCGGGTCACCGGGTAGCCGTAGGGTATGGATATTTATGTGAGGCGGCAGCTAGGAATGATGCAGTAACAACAAACTAACTTGGGAAAGTCTGACTGCCCATAAAACGTACGGGTGGCACCGGCGAAAAGGGTAAAAGACCGGGAGAGTGTCTGAGTAGGAAAGCGTAAGCTGCGTACCCGAGCGTGAGTTCAGCGTGCAAAGGTAAGTCCCGTGAGGGATACGAAAGGAACGGGCAAACGAACAATCTCATCGTAATCAAACCGGATGGCATCCGGGCGTTGAACGGGCTGCCGGCTGATGACCGGCGGTTCGACCGCCGGTTGTTGAGGCGGAGCCTGCGAAGGCGAAAATCGGAGTCCGGTCACTACACACCGACCGGAATAGTTCTCGGCTTGGCCGCCGAGAACTGCCTGCACTTGGCTGTGCAGGAATAACCAATCAACACAACCTACGGTAAGCCGACAGGTAAAACCGTGTATATCTATCCAAATGCTTATCAAAGATAAAATAGATAATGAATACATAGCGGGCTTGGGCCCGCTATTTGCACTTCTGAATATATCCATTTGATTTTATTAATATTAAAACTCGATATTGCTGAGGTGCGCACCTGAGCTAATAAGGTAAAAAAATGTTTCCAATTTTCAACAAAAAGGAATTTGCGAAATGGCATTTGTATTTTTAATAAATAAAACACATATCCGTTGTCTAAAGTGTAAATCACTGTGTATGAATTTTATAAATGATTGATTTTAAAAAATTAATCTATTGAAAGCAAAATGGGATATCTTCCTGTTACACCGTATACGAATCAGTTCTTTTATTTTTTTAGAAATTAATCAATTGAAATCAAAATATTTTTCATCGTTTTTATTTGCCCTGCATCCTAACTGTATGAAAAAATTTCAATAACTTCTTGGAACGATTTTCCAGTTTTTTGTGAACAGTTAACCATCGGGGAATACGGATGAAATATTATACTTTTAATCAAATAATGACTGCTTTCAATATTAAGGCTCCCAATACCGTTTATAACCGTATCAAAAGCGGTTTACTACCTGACAAGGTACGCATAGGTCCTGCTCGGATCGGTTGGCCTGTAGATGAAGTGAATTTGATTTTAGAAGCTATTTCAGCCGGCGCCGACGATACGGAAATCAAGGCATTAGTAGTCAAAATAAATGCTGCCCGTCAAAAGAAACGGGCAGCATTGAGAGAACAATTAAAGACTATCTGTTGATTGCAGATAATGATGCAATTTATTCAATGCTTCGGCCTTTTCGTCTAAAAATTCATAGGCATTGTAATGTTTGTTTTGCACCCCACCGATACCGTGGCTTTGAAGATAGCCACGAACTTCTTGTGAAACCTTCAAGCTGGCCAATAAAGTTTCTACACCGGAGCGGGTGCGTTTCAGAGTAAAGTTTTGAATCTGCCCGTCTACCGCCTTTTTAGCCCAGTCAGACAGGGTAGTGGCGGTCATGGGGGCTTTGCCGCTGCCGAATACCCGCTCGGATAATCTCGGCATTTCTGCCAATATCACTTTGACCGGTTCAATCAAAGGCAAGTAGTGCGGCCTTGGAGGCTTGCCGGGCTTGCCTTTGCCATCTTGCAAAACTAAATAGCTATGATGCACATCTTTCCATTGCAACCGCACCAACTGTGCAATACGGGGCGCTCCCAATAACAAATGCAATTTCAATGAGGCTTTAATGTGTGGTTCGGGATATTGATCAATCATTCTCCAGTAACAACGCATCTCTTCTCCTGCTAATGGGTTTTTATCGGCACGGTTGGAAGCTGTATCAGGAGAAATAACGGCAACAGGATTCATTACTGCATTGAACGAAATAAAATGTTTAGGCAAAGACGGGTTATATTTTGCCTGCATCGCCAAAGTAAATGCTGCATGAAGATAAGAGCGGATTTTATTAGCCGTACGGCCATGTCCTCTTTCATGAATGGAACGAAGAATCAATGCAATTTCATCCGGTGTAATTTGATTGGCCGGCATGTCAATAATGGCGGGATGGGTTTTAAAGACATTTTTATCCAAGTCGGTTCTTACACTGTGCGCAGAAACGCGACCTTTGCTTTTTAAATAATCCATATAAGCTGTCAACAGGTTTCCTAAAGTCAGGACAGCTTCTCCCTCGACTACTTCTTTTTCTGCTGACTGGTTCAAATTGCTTATTAATGCTTCTTGACGTTTCAGCGCTTTCTGCTCTTTCAAATAAACGGAATAACCGCCTTTAGCTTCATATTCAAGATGTTTATCTGCCATTTGTGCTGCCACTCGTGCAGCGCCTTCGATACTGTAGCCGATTCGTGAAGGGTTAATCGCCATACGGGGGTGGTTAGGATCAAAACGCCCAATCGCAAAACGATTGGTTTTACCTTTAAAGTAAGCACGAAAATAGAAAGTGATGCCACGCTTTCCGTGTAGAACTTCCAAAGAACCACAGGGGACAATTTTACGTACAAATACCCATTCGCCTTCCGAAGAGGCCAATATGCGTTGTCTGTCATCGAACATAAATCTAACCGTCTAAAATTAAAAAACAGTATTATTTTAAACAAAATTTAGACGGTTTCAAGTTGAGTGCTGGTTGATATTGAATGATAAGAATTTACAGAATAAATTGATTAACAGCATGTTTTATTTGAAAAATTGATACTGTTGGAATTTGAATGAAATTTATAAATACGGACTGTTAATCCGCAGGTCCCTGGTTCGAGCCCAGGTCGGGGAGCCAAATAAATTAAAAAATAGGCCGCAAGCGATTGCGGCCTATTTTGTTTTTAGACGATTTAACAGGCGGCCTCAGAGTTTATAAAACTTTTGAATCATCTTTGTTACACATCAAAACATACGCCTGCCGTCTTATCAGTTTAATGCTCTTTTCTCATTCGAACCTAAAAATAAGAAACCCATTGCATGAGCAATTTGCACATGACAAAAGGCCGAGACTTTTGCAAAAATAGTCTATTAACAAAATTTGACGCATAAAAATATGCTAAAAATTTTCAATTGACTAAAACCTTTCCGATTCTGAGTAAAAAGTAGGCAAAATCAGAAAGATTTTTCATTTTAAGAATTTTATTGAGTATAAGATTTTAGTAACTTATGTTATTGAAAAGGTCTCAGACCGTCTGAAATTTCAGACGGCCTTACGGTTTGTTGTTTTACTTTTTGTTAAGATTGGTCATCGAACGAGAATGTTTGCCCGAGCGTTCCATCACTCTTTGGCGCAGAACTTCCGCACTGCCGGGCTTGCCGTCTTCACAGAAGGCACGGTAAAGCACGCCGCGAACGGGATCGGCACTGTTCAAAATCGCACCTATCGGCTTCCAATCGGCATTGCGCGGTGTAATCCAGCGTTTGTTTACGGTGTCTCCGTAGCCGAAAATTTTGAATGAAGAGCGTTTGCTTTCTTTGGTTGAAAACGTGGTATCGGCACAAAACAGACCTTCGGCGCTCAAATTGTCATAACCTTGTTTGGATTCGATGTTCAGCACATAACGCACAGAAGTATCAGGCGCGATGCTGATGCTGTCGAGCAGGATTTTCGGCTTTTTGTCGTATGTATTGCCCACATAAATATCAAACCAATGCCCGCTTTGAAGGTCGGGAAAAGGCGGCAATCCGATGTCGGCTTCTTTAAATTCGCGTGCGGCTTTTTCGGTCTCGCTTTCTTGATAGCGGGTGTTGACCAAAGTATCTTTGTCGTGTCGCGGAGCCGCCGTAGAAACGGCTGAAACCGCTAACAGTAAGGGCAATAGCAGAAAACGCATAAAGATTCTCTCTTAAGTTAAACTCGCGTCATTGTAGGGTTAGAGCACACGGTCTGCAACTTGCAGGCGTGTAATCTTCCTTAACTTCACGGCTTTTTACCCGCAAAGCTCCGCAAAAGTATCAGGCCGTCTGAAGAATGCGGTTGCACATACCGGATTGCCAAAATCGTTTTCAGACGGCCTTACCGACCGAAACATCCGCAAACAAACGAACCCGACGCCGCATACGCCAATTCAAGCCCGTTTTATGCTAAAATCGCACGAAATTTTTTCTGTGAAATACCAAATATCACCATGACCGACGCAACCACCCGCAACGACCACCACTTCGCCAAAGAAACCATTCCCATCAGCCTAGAAGACGAAATGCGCCGCAGCTACCTCGATTACGCCATGAGCGTGATTGTGGGGCGTGCGCTGCCCGATGTGCGCGACGGCCTGAAGCCCGTTCACCGCCGCGTGTTATATGCCATGCACGAGCTGAAAAACAGTTGGAACAGCGCTTATAAGAAGTCTGCCCGTATCGTCGGCGACGTGATCGGTAAATACCATCCGCACGGCGACAGCGCGGTGTACGCCACCATTGTGCGCATGGCTCAAGATTTCTCGATGCGCTATGTGTTGATTGACGGTCAGGGCAACTTCGGTTCGGTAGACGGCGACGGTGCGGCGGCCATGCGTTATACCGAAATCCGCATGGCGAAAATCGCCCATGAAATGATGGCGGATATCGAAGAAGAAACCGTTAATTTCGGCCCCAACTACGACGGCAGCGAGAGCGAACCTTTGGTTTTACCGACCCGTTTTCCCGCTTTGCTGGTTAACGGTTCTTCGGGCATTGCCGTCGGTATGGCCACCAATATTCCGCCGCACAATCTGCCCGACACCATTGATGCCTGCCTGCAATTGCTGGCTCACCCCGAAACCGGTATCGACGAGTTAATTAATATCATCAAAGCCCCCGATTTCCCTACCGGTGCAACCATTTACGGTTTGGGCGGTGTGCGCGAAGGCTATAAAACCGGCCGTGGCCGCGTGGTGATGCGCGGTAAAACGCATATCGAACCCATCGGCAAAAACGGCGAGCGCGAAGCCATCATCATCGACGAAATTCCCTATCAGGTAAATAAAGCCAAGCTGGTGGAAAAAATCGGCGAGCTGGTGCGCGACAAAGTGTTGGAAGGCATTTCCGATCTGCGCGACGAATCCGACAAATCAGGCATGCGCGTGGTTATCGAACTGAAGCGCAACGAAAACGCCGAAGTGGTATTGAACCAGCTCTATAAGCTCACCCAGCTGCAAGACAGCTTCGGCATCAATATGGTGGCATTGGTCGACGGCCAACCGCGCCTGCTGAATCTGAAACAGATTTTGAGCGAGTTTTTGCGCCACCGTCGCGAAGTGGTTACCCGCCGCACCTTGTTCCGCCTCAAAAAAGCGCGTCATGAAGGCCATATCGCCGAAGGTAAAGCCGTGGCTTTATCGAATATCGACGAAATGATTCAGCTGATTAAAGAATCTGCCGATGCGCCCGAAGCCAAAGAAAAGCTGCTCGCGCGTCCGTGGCAGTCGGGCTTGGTCGGAGAAATGTTGTCCCGCACCGATTTGGATATGCAGATGGCCCGCCCGGAAGGTCTGCCTGCCGGATTGGGTTTGCAAAGCGGGGGTTATTTCCTGAGCGAAATCCAAGCCGATGCCATTTTGCGCATGAGCCTGCGTAACCTGACCGGTCTCGACCAAGATACGATTGTCAACGACTACAAAAACATCATGGCGCAGATTATCGACTTTTTGGATATTTTGGCCAAACCCGAGCGGATTACCCAAATCATTCACGAAGAATTGGAAGAAATCAAAACCCATTTTGGCGACGAACGCCGCAGCGAAATCAATCCGTTCGGCGGCGATATTGCCGATGAAGACCTGATTCCGCCGCGCGAAATGGTGGTAACGCTGACGCACGGCGGTTATATCAAAACCCAGCCGACCACTGATTATCAAGCGCAACGTCGCGGCGGGCGCGGCAAACAGGCGGCAGCCACTAAAGACGAAGACTTTATCGAAACCCTGTTTGTTGCCAACACGCATGATTATCTGATGTGCTTTACCAATTTCGGCAAATGCCATTGGATCAAAGTGTACAAACTGCCCGAAGGCGGCCGCAATAGCCGCGGCCGTCCGATTAACAACGTGATTCAGCTTGACGAAGGCGAGAAAGTCAGCGCGATTTTGGCCGTGCGCGACTTCCCGGAAGACGAATACGTTTTCTTCGCCACCGCACAAGGTATGGTGAAAAAAGTGCAGCTTTCCGCCTTTAAAAACGTGCGCGCTCAAGGCATTAAAGCCATTGCCCTCAAAGAAGGCGATTCACTGGTGGGCGTGGCCCGCACCTCCGGCACCAGCGATATTATGCTGTTTTCCAACTTGGGTAAGGCCATCCGCTTTAATGAATACTACGAACAGCGCAACGGAGATGTCGATGAAGCGGAAAACGAAGATTCAGACGGCCTCAATGAAGCGGAAGACAACAGCGACGAAAACGGCGAAACACCGGCCTTGAAAGGTAACGGTGTGCGCCCGAGCGGACGCGGCAGCGGCGGCCTGCGCGGTATGCGCTTGCCTTCAGACGGCCGTATCGTCAGCCTGATTACCTTTTCTCCCGAATGCGAACAAGACGAAACCCTGCAAGTGTTGACTGCCACGGCCAACGGTTACGGCAAGCGTACCCCGATTGCCGACTACAGCCGCAAAGGTAAAGGCGGGCAGGGTAACATTGCCATCAATACCGGCGAGCGCAACGGCGAACTGGTGGCGGCGACATTGGTTGCCGAAACCGACGATTTGATGCTGATTACCAGCGGCGGCGTATTAATCAGAACCAAAGTCGACCAAATCCGCGAAACCGGCCGTGCCGCAGCAGGCGTGAAGCTGATTAATTTGGATGAAGGCGAAACATTGGTCAGCTTGGAGCGTGTGGCGGAAGAACCTGAAGAGACAGAAGTTCCCCTTGGAGAAGCAAATAACGGAGAAGCAAACGCATCTGACGATATAGCGGTAGATGCAGACCAAGCTGGTGATGATATCTCCGAGTAATCAAAACATGTATTAAGAGGCCGTCTGAAAGCTTCATTCTTTCAGACGGCCTTTACCGATGAGACAAATAATGACTGACAACGAAGTAAATCAATCTAACAACCAAACGGTTCCCGAGCAACACAAACGCAGCATCCGCAGCTTTGTTTTGCGCCAAGGACATATGACTGCCGCTCAGCAGCGTGCCATTGATACCATGTGGCCTCAATTCGGGATCGACTATCAAACAAACCCGGCAGATTTGAACAAAATGTTTGGCCGTGATAATCCGAAGGTGTTGGAAATCGGTTTCGGCATGGGCACGGCTACCGTAGAAATTGCCAAACGCCTGCCTGAAAAAGACTTTTTAGCCATTGATGTGCACGGCCCCGGTGTAGGCAATATTCTTAAACTGATTGAAGAAGAACAGATAACGAATATCCGGGTGATGCGCCACGATGCTGTGGAAATAGTGGAAAATATGTTAAGCGACGGTTCGCTTGACGGCATTCATATTTTCTTTCCCGATCCGTGGCACAAAAAGCGCCATAACAAGCGCCGTTTGGTGCAGATACCGTTTGTTGCCAAGCTGTTGCCCAAATTAAAAACAGGCGGCTATATCCATTTGGCAACAGATTGGGAAGAATATGCGGTTCAAATGCTTGAAGTGTTAAGCGGTTTCGACAGTTTAAGCAACACCGCAGAAGATTATGCGCCCACACCGGAATACCGCCCTGAAACAAAATTTGAAGCGCGCGGAAAACGCTTGGGACACGGTGTATGGGATTTGGTGTTTGTTAAACGCTAATCTTTCCCAAAGCTTGAAACATTAAAGCCAAACTTAAATAAGCCTGAAAATTACGGCTAAGTTTGAGATTCAATCCCTATATAGCTTAAAGCTGCCTGATTCGGGCAGCTTTATTAGTTTGTCGGCTTTAAAAGATTTGAGGCCGTCTGAAATATTCAACCTACGCGATAAAAGGCCAAGCTGCCTAAAAGGTTGGGCAAAATATTGATGCGTTTACCGGCGGTCATCACGGCGCGCTCCAAAACGCGGATATGGTTTTTCGCGCATAAACGGTCGAAGTCTTGCAGCGTACACCAATGAATATTGGGCGTGTTATACCATTGATACGGCATGCGTTCGGATACAGGCATGTGCCCGCACAATCCGATTTGCAGGCGGTTGCGCCAATAACCGAAGTTTGGAAAAGACACAATGGCTTGCTTGGCGACACGGGTAAGGTCTTGCAAAATGGTTTCGGTATTCTGCATCGCCTGTATGGTTTGGCTGAGTACGAGAATATCGAAGCTGTTGTCGCCGAAATCTTGCAACCCTTGCTCCAAATCCGCCTGAATCACGCTCACACCGCGCTCTATCGAAGCGATAACGCCTTCCGTATCGATTTCTACGCCGTAGCCGGTGCACTGTTTTCGTTGAATCAAGGCGGAAAGCAGTTCGCCGTTACCGCAGCCCAAGTCCAATACCCGGCTGCCTTGCGGAATCCAGTCGTAAATCAACTGTAGGTCGTCGCGTAGTTCAGTCATGCTTGCATTCCTCGGCAACATTGTTCATATAAGCGCGAACGGCACGGATGTAAGGCTCGTCGGTCATTAAAAAAGCATCGTGGCCGTGGTGCGATTCGACTTCGATGTATTGGACATGCTTGCCGGCTTTTACCAAATGTTTCACCAACGCACGCGAACGTGCCGGTGCAAACCGCCAATCAGTGCTGAAACTAGCAATAAAAAATCGGGCTTGAGCGGTTTTTAAAGCGGCAACCAAATCATTGCCGAATTCGGCGGCAGGGGCAAAATAATCCAAAGCTTTGGTCATGCGCAGATAAGTGTTGGCATCAAAACGTTCGGCAAATTTGTCTCCCTGATAACGCAAATAAGATTCCACTTCAAATTCTACGTCATAGCCGTATTGGTAGCCGTTGCTGTGCATGTTGCGTCCGAACTTTTTGCCCAAACCTTGCTCGGCAAGATAGGTAATATGCCCCATCATACGGGCGATACGCAAACCGCGGCGGGGAACGGTATTGTGGCGGCGGTAATGGCCGTCATGAAAATCCGGGTCGGTAATAATGGCCTGACGCGCCACATCGTTAAACGCAATATTTTGTGCAGACAAGCGGGTAGACGAGGCGATAACCAACGCATGCCTGACCCGCTGGGGAAAATCTATCGTCCACTGCAGAGCCTGCATGCCGCCCAAACTTCCTCCCATCACGGCCGCCCATTGCCTAATACCGAAATGGTCAGCCAGAAGGGCTTGGCTTTTTACCCAATCTTTCACCGTTACCACAGGAAAATCAGCGCCGTATTCTTCTCCGGTTTCCGGATTGATGCTTAAAGGGCCCGTGCTGCCGTGGCATCCGCCCAAATTATTCAAACCGACCACAAAAAAACGATTGGTATCAACCGGTTTGCCGGGACCGACCATGCTGTCCCACCAGCCGGAATGTTTGTCTTCGGGAGTAT
Organism: Neisseria dumasiana; assembly: GCF_022870885.1. Lineage (NCBI taxonomy): Bacteria > Pseudomonadati > Pseudomonadota > Betaproteobacteria > Neisseriales > Neisseriaceae > Neisseria > Neisseria dumasiana. The sequence goes on from NZ_CP091509.1 coordinate 1,267,019, forward strand.
GTTTTCCCGCAACATGATGATTGCCGGAAAGGGCATGGCAGATTAATACGGCATTGGATTTTTCGGCATTCAAACTGCCGTAGGTTTCCACCATCAAATCGAAACGCGGAAGGGTTTGGCCGCTTTGCAGAACAAGCGGAACTTCAAACGGTATTTTCTGGGGAAAAACAATCCACGCATCGTTATCGTGTGTCATGGTAATAAGCAAAACTTGGTAAAGCGGTTATTATAGCCGTTTGATTGTGGTTTGTGCACAACCGCAGGCAGCGTTTATTTTTAGGGATGCAAGGGTAGAAAAGCGCGGCTGCAATTGGTGTAAATTTCTGTAAAGCAATTCTGCTTTGCAGTAAAACCGGCTTATATCGCGGTTGTTCATGTTTTAGAATAAGCTTTCGAGACATTGCATTATCGGATAATCGAAGCAGAACACGAACGGCTTTTCGATTTTCAATGCAGCAGATGGCAGCAGATGTTTTATATCCGTTAAATGTAATATTGGTTATAATGACAAGTTCATCTCGATTTTCGTTTGATTAAACGTTTTTTAAAACAGGAGTATCAATATGGCTTTAGTAGATCGTACCGGTCAGCAAGTACCGAGCGTAGTATTCCACACCCGCGTCGGCGATTCTTGGAAAGATGTTTCTACCGACGAATTGTTCAAAGGTAAAAAAGTAGTGGTATTTTCTCTGCCCGGCGCATTTACCCCCACTTGTTCTTCTACCCATCTGCCGCGTTACAACGAGCTGGCTAAAGCGTTTAAAGAAAACGGTGTGGACGATATTTTGTGCGTATCTGTAAATGATACGTTTGTTATGAATGCTTGGGCTGCTGATGAAGAGTCTGACAATATCACCATGATTCCCGACGGCAACGGTGAATTTACCGAAGGCATGGGCATGCTGGTAGATAAAGACAACTTGGGCTTCGGCAAGCGTTCTTGGCGTTATTCTATGCTGGTGAATGACGGAAAAATCGAAAAAATGTTTATCGAGCCGGAAAAAGAAGGCGATCCCTTTGAAGTTTCCGATGCCGACACCATGCTGAAATATATCGCTCCTAACTGGAAAGCACAGGAATCGGTAGCCATCTTTACCAAGCCCGGTTGCCAATTTTGCGCCCAAGCTAAAAAAGCTCTGGAAGAAAAAGGCTTATCTTACGAAGAAATCGTATTGGGCAAAGATGCCAGCATTGTTTCCGTGCGTGCCATTACCGGTAAGGCAACTGCTCCGCAAATCTTTATCGGCGGTAAATACATTGGCGGTAGTGAAGACTTGGAAGTTTATTTGTCTAAAAACTAACTTGACCGATAGGATGATTGAGCTGAGGGATTAAAACCATTCCCTTATGTTTGATCGGGTAAAGCGTGCCGTGATGATAATCGATCAGAACGGCACGCTTTAGATATATTCAAAGAAATCTATTGTATCGGGCCGTCTGAAAAATCCTTTTCGGCAATTTTACACAAACAGGATAATGTGAATATTTTGTTTTTGTAAGATTGCCTTATTCCCTTTATTTGTTTCTCTAAATTTAGAACCGTTTGCAACGGTTTTTAAAAGGAAAAATAACTATGAAAAAAATCCAAGCTGATGTGGTGGTTATCGGTGGCGGTACTGCCGGTATGGGGGCGTTTCGCAGTGCCCGGCAGCATACCGACAATGTTTATTTGGTTGAAAGCCATGTGTTCGGCACAACGTGTGCCCGCGTAGGCTGTATGCCTTCCAAGCTGCTGATTGCGGCTGCCGAAGCGCGTCATCATGCTTTGCACACCGAACCGTTCGGCGTTCATTTGGATAAAAACAGCGTTACCGTTAACGGCGAAGAAGTGATGAATCGCGTGAAATCTGAGCGCGACCGTTTTGTCGGCTTTGTGGTAAGCGATGTGGAAGAGTGGCCGGCCGAGAAAAGGATCATGGGTGCGGCCAAATTCGTTAACGAGCATACCGTTCAAATTGACGACCACACTCAAATTGAGGCCGATCGGATTGTGATTGCAACCGGATCGCGTCCTATTGTATTGCCGCAATGGGAAGCCTTGGGTGATCGGCTGATCATTAACGATGATGTGTTTTCTTGGGATACGCTGCCTGAGCGGGTGGCCGTATTCGGCCCCGGTGTGATTGGTTTGGAGCTTGGGCAGGCACTTCACCGTTTGGGTGTAAAAGTAGAAATTTTCGGTGTGGGCGGCACGCTGGGCGGTATTTCCGATCCGGTTATATTGCAGGAAGCTAAATCCGTATTCGGAGAAGAACTGGTGCTGCATCTTAATGTGCGCACCGAAGCCAAACTGAATGACAAAGGCGAAGTGGAAATTCATTGGTCAGAAAACGATAAAAGCGGCGTTTTTACCGCCGACTACTTGCTGTCTGCGATAGGCCGTCGCCCGAATACCGATAATCTCGGTCTTGAAAATATAGAGATAGAATTAGACGAACGCGGTGTGCCCAAAGCCCATCCGTTAACCATGCAAACCAGCATTCCCCACATTTTTATTGCGGGCGATGCGTCCAACCAACTGCCGTTACTCCACGAAGCCAGCGACCAAGGTAAAATCGCAGGCGACAACGCCGGCAGATACCCCGATATTCACAAAGGCTTGCGCCGCAGCACCATCGGTGTGGTGTTTACCAACCCGCAAATTGCTTTTGTCGGTTTGAAATATGCACAAGTGATGGAGCGTTACAAAAATCCGGAATGCGTGGTAATCGGCGAAGTATCGTTCCGAAACCAAGGGCGCAGCCGTGTGATGTTGGTGAACAAAGGCCACATGCGCGTTTATGCCGAACAAAGCACCGGCTTGTTTATCGGAGCGGAAATGGTGGGTCCTGCGGCCGAACACTTGGCGCATTTGCTCGCATGGGCGCACCAGCAAAAGATGACGATTCCGCAAATGCTGGATATGCCTTTCTATCATCCTGTTATTGAAGAAGGTTTGCGTACTGCTTTACGCAGCGTGAACAGCCAGTTAAAGCTGGGAGAGTTGCATAGCGAATGTGCCGAATGCCCGGGTGAATAATCGGTTCGGCTTGCTCTGCATAATACGAAAAATAACCATGCCGTCTGAAACATTCAGACGACATGGTTATTTTTAATCCGATAGAATCGGTTAACCGTTTTTTATGCTTTGCCGTACTTTAAACCGAAATACGACGCGGGTACGGCAAATGTGTTGCGGTTATTTTTTCGCTTGTTTGTTCAACTTGGCGGTAGCGGCTTTATCAAGCACGCAAGAGCGTGCAACGATTTGAGATACTTGGTGCTGCTTGCCGTTTACCGTTTCGATACCTTCTTGGGTCAGCATGTTGCCGTTTACTTTATCTACATTGGCGGCATTGGCTTTTTCAGCCACCCAAGTAATGCCGTTGCCGGTAAACATGTTGGAGTCTTGATTGCCGGTTACGCGGAACAGCCCCGGAGACAATTTGTTCAGATATTTCACTTGGGCAATGACAACTTCTCCGTTTTTGAAGCCGTACATAACATGCAGCGGATTTTTGTTGCCGCATTTGTATGCCACTTCTTTTTTGCCGTCGATAGAATCAACCTGTACGGTTTGCGGCGCTTGAACTTTGGTTTGCGGAGCCTGTTGTTGTGCTTGTTGTTGAACTGCAGGCACAGGTTGGGCGGCTTGGGCTTTAGGTTGGTCTTTGCCGAACATACCGCAAGCACTCAGCGTTGCAGTCAATGCCAATACCGGAACGATGGTTTTCAAATGTGTCATAGATTACTCCGTTGTGAAAGTGGAAGTGTAATAAAAAAGTGATAAAAGCAGAAAGTGGCTGCTAAGTGCGCAAGGCACGGATTTCATTTGGTCAACCATAACAGATAAAAAGTTCCTTGTCTTTGTTGCAGCCGCAATAAGCCTGGCGGAGTGCTTGCGCAAAGGCATCCGAATGATGTTGTTAATTTTTATGCTTTTGATTTCATAGTTTTTTTATCTGTCATGAAAAAACAATTCAAATCAAGTAAAAATAGCATAAGGCCGTCTGAAAACCTGTTTGGGCTTTCAGACGGCCTGTGGGTTTGTTTTAAATGGCAGCTTATGTGTAGGAAATTCTAGCGTTGTTTACACTTTCCGTTTTTTGCATGCAGACCCATTTTGGGATTTTTGAGGGTTGTCAAGAATGCCGAAAGGCACGGCGAAGCCGCATCGTTCTTGAGAATACTCAAAAATCACGAAACCATCATTCCTGCAAAAAACAAAAGCTGTTTGGTATAAAAAGTGTAAATAACCCGACCTTTTCCAACAGCTATGGTGCTTCATGCCGGATAACGGCACCGATGTCTTTCAGACGGCCCAATACTTCGCTCCAAGCCTGTTCAATCTGCGAGCAGGCTTCGCCAACGGCTTTGATGCCGAATTCGATGTGCGGCGGAACGACTTCGCCGTTCTCTTTTGTCCAACCTACGCTGGGCAGGCTGAACGAACGGATGCCTTCGTAATGTGCCTCCACATCGCGCATAATCGGGGCGACATGGGATTCGGGCATGCTGAATATCCATACGCTGCGTTGGGCGCTGTTTACGGTATTGAAACGGTCGGCATAATAGGTTTCCAATACCCATTCGGCCATCGGGTGCGCCATCACGGGAAAGCCGGGGAAGAAATAGTGCTCTTTAATCGAAAATCCGGCGATTTTGTTGTAAGGGTTGGGAACAAGTTCTGCTCCTTCGGGGAAATCAGCCATCAGCAAACGCTGCCGGTGCGAAGGCGAGTCCAAGCCGTCGCCGCGTTTGAGGGAAGTTTCTTCGATAAACGGCACGGCTCCGGCATGTCGGACGATAGGCAGTTCCAACGCTTCGGCAGCGGCCTGACGGGTATGGTCGTCGGGGGTGGAGCCGATGCCTCCGGTAACAAATGCAGGCAGGCCGTCTGAAAAGCTGCGGCGAAGCTGCTTAACCAAAAAGGTATAGTTGTCGGGCAGATATTGCACTTGGTTTAAACGCAATCCGCGAGATTCCAACAGATGTTTGAAAAAAGCAAAATGCTTATCTATGCGGCTGCCGTGCAGAATCTCGTCGCCGATAATGATGAGGTTGAAATCGATCATAATGTTTACTTTGATAAGGTAATAAGGTCGGATCAAGCCCGCTTTCTGCTGCATCGTTTCTTGTTCCGGTCGGGGCATCACAGCAGGGCAAACCGCCGCAATGCCTTCTGACGGTACACCCTGAAGTGAAAGGCCCAAAGCCAAAGCACTTGAACACATCTTCAGGAACATTTCAGGCTGGACGAATCAGCCGATTCATACAATAATAACCCGTTTTCGGGCCGTCTGAAACGGCATAATCATAATCAACAGGATTTTCCCGATGAGCCAGCATAACCATACTATTCTACAAAGCCTACCAACAGGTCAAAAAGTGGGCATCGCCTTTTCAGGCGGCCTTGATACTTCGGCAGCCCTGCTGTGGATGAAACTCAAAGGCGCCTTGCCTTATGCCTACACCGCCAATCTCGGCCAGCCCGATGAAGACGATTACAACGCCATTCCCAAAAAAGCCAAAGAATACGGTGCTATCGAAGCCCGCCTGATCGACTGCCGCAGCCAGCTTGCGCACGAGGGCATTGCCGCCATCCAATGCGGCGCGTTTCATGTCACCACCGGCGGTGCCACCTATTTCAATACCACACCTTTAGGCCGCGCCGTAACCGGCACCATGCTGGTATCGGCCATGAAAGAAGACGACGTCAACATTTGGGGCGACGGTTCCACCTATAAAGGCAACGACATCGAGCGTTTCTACCGTTACGGCCTGCTGACCAATCCGAACCTGCGTATTTACAAACCGTGGCTCGATCAAACCTTTATCGACGAACTCGGCGGCCGCCAAGAAATGAGCGAATTTCTCATCGCCAACGGCTTCGACTACAAAATGTCGGTTGAAAAAGCCTATTCCACCGATTCCAACATGCTCGGCGCCACCCACGAGGCCAAAGATTTAGAATTTTTAAACAGCGGCATCAAAATCGTTAAACCGATTATGGGCGTAGCGTTTTGGGATGAAAATGTAACCGTTAAAGCCGAAGAAGTGACCGTGCGCTTTGAAGAGGGCATACCGGTAGCCTTGAACGGCAAAGAGTTTGCCGACCCTGTGGAACTGTTTCTCGAAGCCAACCGCATCGGCGGCCGCCACGGCTTAGGCATGAGCGACCAAATCGAAAACCGCATCATCGAAGCCAAATCACGCGGTATTTACGAAGCACCGGGCATGGCTTTGCTGCACATCGCTTACGAGCGTTTGCTGACCGGAATCCATAACGAAGACACCATCGAGCAATACCGCATCAACGGCTTGCGCTTGGGCCGCTTGCTGTATCAAGGCCGCTGGTTTGATTCACAAGCATTGATGCTGCGCGAAACCGCCCAACGCTGGGTGGCCAAAGCGATTACGGGCGAAGTAACGCTGGAGCTGCGCCGCGGCAACGATTACTCAATTCTGAACACCGAATCGCCGAACCTGACTTACCAGCCCGAGCGTTTGAGCATGGAAAAAGTAGAGAACGCCGCCTTCACCCCTGCCGACCGCATCGGCCAACTGACCATGCGTAATCTCGACATCGTCGATACGCGCAATAAGCTCGGCCTGTATTCACAAACCGGCCTTTTGGCTTTGGGCGAAGGTTCGGTGTTGCCCCAACTGGGTAACAACGAGAAATAAAGCGGATATACGCTGATATGTTGTTTTCTTAAGCAGAAGGCCGTCTGAAAAAGTGAACTGTCCCCCAATCCTTGGACAAGTTAAGAATGTTTCTCAAACATCCTCTTCAAGCTGAGTTCTGTAGGCCACAGGGCTCAGCTTTTTTAAGTTTAAACTAATACGTTCATGATTGTAGTAATGGATGTAATCATTGATCACCGTTGTCAGCTCTGCCACCGATAACGCACCTTCTTCATAAAAGCTTTCCGTTTTCAATGTGCCGAAGAAACTCTCAATCGGCGCATTGTCCCAACAGTTGCCTTTGCGCGACATGCTTTGCACAATCCCGTTCTCCGCCGATTTCGCCCGATAAGCACCGGTTCTATACAGTACGCCTTGGTCGGAATGCAGCAGCGGCGTTGCCCCTTTCAGACGACCGAATGCGTTATCCAACATTTGCGTTACCATTTCGCCGTTTGCTCTGCGGCTTAAAGAATAGGCCACAATCTCGCGATTGAACACATCCAAATATCGGCGATAAGTACAGTTTGCCGTCTGTGCATTTAAACTCGGTCACATCGGTCAACCACTTATCTCGCGATTTGACGGCACTGAATTCACGATTGAGAATGTTTGCCGCAGCCTCCCCTATGGCCTGCGGGCGGCAGGTTCTTTTGCTGCGGACTTTGGCTTTCAACCCCAATAAACCCATAATGCGCCCGGCTTTCTTTTTGTTCCACGACAATACGGCGGCAATCCGCCGTTGGCCGTAGCGGCCTTTGTGTTGACGGTATACTTCGCTCACTGCGGTTTTGGCCGCAGCATCGGGGTCGGGTTTGCCGATATGGTAATGGAAACTGCTTTTGGGGATGCCGGCACTGTGCAGCAGATATTTCAGCGGGTGTTTCGCCCTCAATTTTTGAATGGTTTCGCAGCTTTGGCGGCGTTCTCTTCCTTTTCGTTGAAGGCTTTCATGTGCTTTAGGTAGTCGTTCTCCGCACGCATATAGCGCAGTTCTTCAATCAGCTCTGCTTGGGTTTTTTCATGGTCGGGCTTATCGACGATAAACGGGTTTTTGCGTTTGGTTTTCATGGGGTGTGCCTGAGGGTGTTGCAGTGCGGCGATGCCGCCTTGCCGATAGGCGCCTATCCAACGGCGCAGGTGTGTGCGCGAGACGTTGAAATGCTCTGCGGTGCGCTGTTGGCTGCGCACTTGGTGATAATGGAGTACGGCTCGGTATTTGAAGTCTAGTGTATATTTGGACATAAGAAAACTGCACCTTTTTAAGTTGGAGGGGTGTCCAACTTTTGGGTTGCAGTTCAACCGCATACTGGCCTTTTTCTGTTGTGGAAAGTTGCACTTCAAATTTGAATCCGCTGGCCTCTGTTGGTTTGATGTGCCGAAAACCGCTTTGTTCAAGCATCATGTCGGCATGATTAAGTTTGTTTTATTGTTGTTCTAATGATTTTCTTGTAGGGCATACCGATAGGCATAAGCATACATCGATCCCACAAATACCGCTCCGCCGATGGCATTGCCTATATATACCGACAACATGTTCCAGCCGAACTGCGCCCATGAAATTTCCGCCCCGGCCCAGATGGCCGCGGGAATCACAAACATATTCGCTACAACATGTTGAAAGCCGACCAACACGAAAATCATCACCGGAAACCAAATACCCAATACCTTGCCCGAAATACTGTGCGCTCCGTAACACAGCCATACGCCCATGCACACCATCCAGTTACATCCTATTCCCGACACCCGCGCACGGCCGAAATCGGCATTGACTTTGCCTTCGGCCACCGCAATGGTTTTAGGCAGGATATCGCCTTCGGTCAGTCCGACATAATGCCCGAAAAACCAAGCAACAAATAAAGCCCCAAGCAAGTTGGCCAGCGTAACGATCAGCCAGTTGCGCCCCCATTGTGCCCATGAAATTTTTTTACCAGCCAAGCCACGGGCACAACCATCATATTGCCGGTAATCAGTTCGCCGCCGCCGATAAGAATGCACACCAGTCCGATAGGGAACACCGAAGCTCCGATAAAAACGGCCAAGCTGCCCTATTCGTGCGGCACTCCCCCTACCACTCTCAGATAAGCAAATAGCCCAACGAGATAAACATGCCGCCTAAAAAACCGAGAATAGTCAGAAAAAGCGTGCCTGCCTGCACTTTGACCATACCTTTTTCAACCGTTACCTGCAAAATCCGGTCGGGGTAGAGATCGCTCATGATGTTTACCTAATGCGTATTGTGGGATAAGCCAATTATAGTAATTGATGAAACGGTTGCTTTGATTTAACTCATTTTTGTGTAGGATAGTTACAGAATATTGAAGATATCAGGGCGTTTTTATATCGGATTTATGTTGTGCAGATCAAGCGGTTTGAACGTATAGATAAAATTTAGGTTATTGTTTCTAAAAATATTAATTTATTGTTGAATGCCAAACTTGTTTTTGTGTTTTGCCACATATTGTTTGGAATAAAACAACAATATTACAGACTGATTTTGTGAAGCATAACTTGTTTTTAAGTTGATTGATTACACTTGTACTGTCTGCGGTTTGCTGCCTTGTATTAAAAATCAAGTTAACTGACTATATATTATTTTCATATCATTTTCGGCCAAAGGCGGGTTTAAATGTTTCAGACGGCTTCAGATGCGAGCATGATAAATTACCGGTGGGTTTTTAAAGAAATTAACTGATGGAGCAGGTCGGCCAAGCTGTTTGCCTGCATTTTTTGCATCACATTGGCACGGTGGACTTCTATTGTTCGCACGGCAACGTTTAATTCGTCGGCCATCTGTTTATTGGTGTAGCCTTTCACCAGATATGCGGCGATGGCTTGTTCTTTTGTGCTCAAGAGCTTGAAGCGTTGTTTGCTTTGCCATTGGGCGTAGTTGTCGAGTGTTTGCTTGGTGGCAGTGTTTAGGGCGCTTTGGAGGCGGTGGAGCGAAACGGGTTTTTCTAAAAAGTCCACCGCGCCTTGTTGCAGCATATCGACTGCCAGCGGCACGTCGCCGAAAGCGGTCATCACAATCACGGCTAGAGGGCTTTCGCGTTGGATTAAGGCTTGTTGGAGCTGCTGGCCGTTGAGCCACGGCATGTTCCAGTCGGTGAGCACGATACCGGGTTGATCCAGCTCTGCTTGTTCGAGAAATATTTTAGGGTCGCTCCAGAGTGTGGGGCGGTAGTCTAGGCTTTCCAGTAGAAAGCCGCAGGCATCCAGCACGGCTGCGTCGTCGTCGACAACGTGAATGGCAAGTTCAGGCATCGGTGTTCCTTTCGGGTAACGAAATGTCGATTCGGGCGCCGGCGATACCGTTATCACGGTTGTTTAATGTGATGCTGCCGCCGATGCCGCGCAGCAAACGGTCGCAGATGACCAAGCCTAAACCCAAGCCGTCGGCTTTGGTGCTGCGGAACGGAATAAAGGGCTGGGCCAAAATATCTTGGTTAAAACCGCCGGCATCGTCTTCAATACGGATCACCAGTTCTTCGGATTCAGGCCGTCTGAAAACGGTGATGTCGATCCGCTTGGCCTGTTGTTGTTGGCAATTGAGCAGGCAGTTCATCAAAACTTGTTCGACAATGCCGGATACGGTGCAGATGGAAGATTGGCCGCTTTGATTGTGCCAATGCAGTTGCGGCGCGTTTTTTTGGCAGGAAAGCCAGTCGGCACAGTGTTGCAGGATCTCTTCTATATGCGCGTCGGTATAAACGTGTTCGGGCGTTTTGCTCCATTGCCGCAAATTGCGGATGATGCGGCTGCCGCGCTCGGTGGTTTGGATGATGTTGTGCAGGGCTTTGCGTATGGATTCGGGTTGTTTGCCGGCTTCCAATAATTGCAGGCAGGCTTCGGCGTAGTAATGGATGGCGGCCATAGGCTGGTTGAGTTCGTGCGCAAGACCGGCCGCCATTTCGCCGGCGATGTTCATGCGGTCGGCGTGTGCCAGCAGGCGGTCGCGCTCTAATAATTGACGGTAGGCTTGTTCCAGTTTTTTTCTGCGACGGTAGGCCAGCCAGCCCATCCAGCCGTAGTTGATGAGGGAAATCGCCAGCATCGAGGCAATGGCACCGACGAGCATGGTATTTTCAAACAGCCAGTTTCGCCATTGTGTTTGCCAGTTTGAATGAAGCGGATGCCGCCCCAATCCTGCCAAAACCTGTTCGGCTTCTACAAAAGAAACGGGCGGAGACCAAGAAGGCATATCGGATGTTGCGGTGCTGCCGAGCAGCAAGGCCGCGATTTGCGAGGCGGTTTGTTCGGGTACGGAGGGCAGGGCGGCCAGCATCCAATGCGGGAAAACGGGCGTGCCGGAGATGCAGTTGTTAACGATACTGTGCACGGATAAGGGTTTGAAAACATGCTCGGATAAACCTTGCTGCGCGCGCCACTCTTCCATTAAACACAAAGGTGCAATGGCTGCATCGACTTCTTTTTTCTGCAAAGCGGTTAAGGTTTGTTCTACCGGATAACCGGTAAAGACAATCTGATAATCTTTTCCCGAGCGTAAGCCTTTTTTGAGCAGCGCGGATTCTGCCAGCATAAACCCGCCGAACGCCTGAATATCGACGGCGGCGATTTTCAGGCCGCGCAAATCGTTTTCACTGTTTATTCTCGAATCGGCATGTACCCAAATCGTGCTGCCCACTTGCTCCGCCGCTTTCGGCCTATGCCCGCTGGGAAAACGTGCCGTTGCCAGCCAACGCCAGCCCTGCGTGTCGGGCAGGGCGACAAACTGCGCCTGCGGCCCCAATGCGAAATCAATCCGCTGTGAAGACAGCTCTTTCTGCCAATTGTTCAAACTTAAAGGAACGAGCACAAACTGTTCGCCGTTCTGCTTCTTACCCAGCCAATCCAACCACGGCTGCCATTGGTTGCGCGCAACTGCCGCACCTTGCGGTGCCAACACGCCGACATACCATGTTTTCGCCGAAACGCTGGATACGGCCAGCAGGATGATGCAGAAAAACAGCCGGATGCCCATGCTTATCCCTATGTTTTATTGCTTTATGTCAAATATGGTTTTGTTATGTGGTTTTCCACAATAGAGCCGTTATGCCCTGTGGCCGACAATGTGCTCAAGCATAAATAAATATTTCTTATGTATCAAAACACACATTTATTAAACTGTAAATATAACAACGCCCGATAGTGCGCAGAAGGAGCATATATGAAAACCCTTACCAAAACGGCATTGGCGGCGGCGGTATTGCTGGGCATCTCTTACGGAGGTGCCAAATGGCTTGTGCACAGCCGCAGCAGCCAAGATGCCGCGGTTGTTCAGGCAAATAAAGATTTAATCAGGCACGGCGAATACGTTGCCCGTTTGTCGGACTGCTTTGCCTGCCACACCGCACCCAAAGGCAAACCCTATGCGGGCGGTTTGGCGATGCAAACGCCTTTGGGCGCGGTGTACAGCACCAATATCACGCCGGATAAAGAAAGCGGCATCGGCAATTATACTTACGCCCAATTCAAAAACGCCGTGCAACACGGCATCCGTTCAGACGGCACCCCGCTGTATCCGGCCATGCCTTATCCGTCTTATACGATTATGCCCGACGACGATATGCGCGCAATGTATGCTTATTTTATGAACGGCGTGGAGCCGGTATCCCAAAAAAATGCCGACAGCACCCTGCCGCCCGTATTGAATTGGCGCTGGCCTCTCGCTTACTGGCAAGCGATGTTTGCACCGCAGCGGCAGTTTGAAGCCGACCGCCGTTTTGATGCCCGCATCAACCGCGGCAAATATCTGGTCGAAGGCCCCGGACACTGCGGCGCCTGCCATACACCCCGCGGCGTGGCTTATCAGGAAAAAGCCTTGAGCGACGATAAACGCCATTTCTTGAGCGGTGCCGTGATTGACGGTTGGCGCGCGAAAAGCCTGCGCGGCGAAGAACGCGGTTTAGGCACATGGAGCGAAGCCGAGTTGCAGGATTTCTTTGCCAGCGGCCGCACCGATGTTACTGCCGCATTCGGCGCTATGGCCGAAGTGGTGGAACACAGTACCCAATATTGGACGGACGAAGACCTAAAAGCCATGTCGGCTTATTTGAAAACGTTGTCTCCGTCGCCCGATAAAGCACAAGGGCTGCCCAAACGTGAAGACACGACCACAGCCATGCTGAAAAGCGGCAAATACAACAGCCGCGGTGCCATGCTGTATGCCGAACACTGCATCGCCTGCCACCGTGCCGACGGCAACGGCATGGCGCGCATTTTCCCAGCGTTGAATAAAAACAGCGCGGTTTACGCCAACAACGCCCAATCCGTGATTCAAGTGACGCTTGAAGGCGGGCGCACGCCGCACACCAAGCACGACACTATGGCGTTTACCATGCCCGGATTCAGGCACTTGAGCGACGAAGACATCGCCGAAGTCGTGAATTTCGTCCGCAACAGCTGGCACAACCAAGCACCGGAAATCAAAGCGCGCGACGTTGCCGAAATCCGCCGTTTTGTCAACACCAAAGCACCCAACATCGTGCCTCAAACTGTATCGGGAGACCATCATGAATAAAACATTCGCTTTATTGGGCATGACAGTCGGTGCCGCTCTTCTCGGATTGGCAGGCTGCAACGAGAGGCCGTCTGAAAAAACAGCCGAGCATCCCTACACCTATCCGATTGTGACCGGCAAGGGCGACCAGAAAAAAGTAGTCGGCCAATACACCGTACCGACCGACAGCGACATCGAAAAAGAGCCGAATGCCGAGCAAATCCGCTACGGCCAACGCCTGATGAACGAAACCCCGCGCCTGCTTCCCGAGCATGTCGGCAGCAAAATGAATTGCAGCAGCTGCCATATCGCACAAGGCAAAGTGCCGGGCGGCAACCCCTACATCAACACCTACAACCGCTATCCGCGCGTGATGCCCCGCCCCGGCAAAGAAATCGACTTAGTCGACCGCATCAACGGCTGTTTCCAACGCTCCATGAACGGCAAACCGCTGCCGAAAGACAGCGAAGCCATGCAGGCGATGGTGGCCTATATCAAATGGGTCGGACAAGGCGTACCCAAAGGCCAGCAAGTGGATATCGTGAACGCCGTGAAGATAGACACCAACCTCGTGCCCAATCCTGAACGCGGCAAAAAACTGTATGCCCAACATTGCGCCGCATGCCACGGCAGCAACGGCGAAGGTAAGAAAGACGGCACCGGCGTCTATGCCTTCCCGCCGCTGTGGGGCGACGAATCCTTCAATATCGGCGCAGGCATGGCGCGCACCTACAAAGCCGCGGCCTTCATCAAAGCCGCCATGCCAATGGGCGCACAAATGCACGGCATGTGGGGCGAAGGCAAAGTCTTGACCGACCAAGAAGCCGTGGACATCGCCGAATATTTCACCCACCAACCGCGCCCGGACTTTGCCGGCAAGGTTAAAGACTGGCCGAACGGTGACAAACCGAAAGACGCACGGTATTGAGTTAGATATTTCTGAACAACTTGTTTAGTAAACGTACCGCCATGCCCGAGTGAAGTTTTGGGTGTGGCAGTTTGTTTTTGGGGAAGTAGGGTGTTAAAAATCTTTTAAAAGTAGCATGGTTTTAGTTAATCATATATTAAACGTATTAATTTACTCGAAGGTTGGGTAAATATGTGTTTGTATAGTTGATATTTACTGATCATGAGTAGACAATGAAGAAAATGAGCATTAACTAAGTATTTGTAACTGTAGTATAGGGTAAATTACCTTCCCCTGTCATACCGTTAACACATGCGGTAATACCTTAAAGCCATCTATTTTTACTTTAATCATGTGGGGCAGGATGGCAGCTAAGTTGGCAAGGAACTTGAGATAGTTCCTGTTTTTCATGTTAATAGTTAATAAATGAAAGGAAACATCATGCTGGATCCAAAGTGTTTTGCATTGAAATTCATTAGCCAAGCAAATAATAGTACTCCTAAAATTAATGTTACTCGTGATATTCTTGTTTTCGAATATTATAAACCTCTTACTCCAAGCAAAGATGAAATGGGAGGTGCATCTCATGGTTTTAAAGTGTTAATAAAGGAAGGATTTATCCATGAAGATGAAAATGGCTATTTATCTTTGACTGATAAGGGCAAACAAGAATTATCAAACCTTTCTGAAATTTGCTAACAAAACCTTTTCTCTACTTCCACATCAAACGATTAAGACACTTCTACAAAGGTAATTAAATTTTTGGAGAACTTATCTTGCGTAAGTGCCATTAACATTCCAATTAATTAATTCCAATACTGTGCCAGTTATCGTTATCACGCTGGTATGGCAAGCACGGCTTTCGTAAAAGTATTGGCCAGTTTCCTAGCAATTTAGCGTGAGTCGAAGACAAGCAAAGTTTCATTACATACTTACATACTAACTAAAGGCCGACTGAAAAACATTTTCAGTCGGCCTTTAGCCTTCATACGATAAAGCCGAATCGGCAACGGATATTAGTTCGGTGTAATCACTTTCACGCCGTCTTGGGTGCCGAGTACCAAAACATCGGCGGCGTTGTGGCCGAACAAGCCGTTTTCCACCACGCCGGGAATTTTGTTGATTTCGTCTTCCATAGTCACCGGCAGATTGATGTTCAAGCCGTGTACGTCAACGATTTGGTGGCCGTTAAACGTGATGAAGCCCATACGCAGTTCGGGTTGGCCGCCCAAAGCCACCAGTTTGCGCGAAACCATGGAGCGGGCCATCGGAATCACTTCTACTGGCAGCGGGAATTTGCCCAAGCGCGAAACGTATTTGCTTTCGTCGGCGATGCACACGAATTTGTCGGCAATGCTGGCCACGATTTTTTCGTTTAAGTGCGCGCCGCCGCCGCCTTTGATCATTTGGAGCGAGTGGTTGATTTCGTCGGCACCGTCGATATACACGGTAAGATGCGAAACTTCGTTCATTTGCACTTCGGGGATTCCGTAGCGCACCAACAGTTCGGAAGTGGCTTTAGAGGTAGAAACCGCGCCTTTGATTTTTTTGCCGCTGTTACCCAGGGCTTCGATAAACAGGTTAACGGTAGAGCCGGTGCCGATGCCGATATATTCGTTTTCGGGCACGAATTCAACGGCTTTTTCTGCCGCGATGCGTTTCAAATCGTCTTGTGATGCCATGTTTTCTCTCTCCATAAAATAAACGGGAATAAACAAATTGCAAACGGGGGTATAGTAACAGCTTTCTGCGGGATATGCAGTATTCAGACGGCCTGCAACAGCACGGCGGCTTGGGCTTCGATGCCTTCTTGTCTGCCCAGATAGCCCAGTTTTTCGTTGGTTTTGCCTTTGATGTTGACGGCTTGTTCGGGCAATCCCAAATCGGCGGCGATATTGTCGCGCATGGCGGGGATGTGGGGGGCGAGTTTGGGCTGCTGGGCGATGATGGTGGTATCGACATTCACCACGCGCCAACCTGCTGCCTGTACGCTTTTATAGGCTTCGCGCAGCAGTACGCGGCTGTCGGCATCTTTGAATTCGGCGGCGGTGTCGGGAAAATGGCTGCCGATATCGCCCAAACCTGCCGCGCCCAACAGGGCATCGGTTAGGGCGTGTAGCAGGGCGTCGGCGTCGGAATGGCCGAGCAGACCTTTGTGGAAGGGAATGGTCACGCCGCCGAGAATCAGCGGGCGGCCTTCAACGAGTTGGTGAACGTCATAACCTTGTCCTACACGGATATTCATAATGGTCCTTCAAAAACGGAATAATGATTTTGGCAAAGCGTTTAGGTTCGCTTTCAGACGGCCTTCCGGCAGGCTGTTAATTCAATCTGTCGCGAGGCCGTCTGAACAGGGATAAATGGGAGTTTGCCGGTTAGTTATGTGGTGTTTTCCGCTTTGCTCTGCTGCGGTCAGGTCGGTATTGTACACAAAAAGGTTTGAGGCCGTCTGAATATGCTTAACCATACACTCAAAGCGGGTTTTTAAAGTATCGGAACGTTTGCAATAAAAAAAGACCGACTCCTATTGTTGAGTGGGAGTCGGTCTTTGCAAGCCGCTTGATTAAACTGCCGCATTTGCGGCGATCAATTTATTTTCAGACGGCCTGTTTGGTTTTTGAGCGGTGCCAAATCACACCACCACTTCTTCTTTTTGTTTTTGTTGTTTGGCTAAATTGTCACGGTTAAGGCCGAACATCAGCAGCAACGGGCTGGCCACCAATACCGAAGAATAAATGCCGAATACGATACCGATGGTTAAAGCCAAAGAGAAGCCGTGCAAAGCTGCGCCGCCGAAAATCAACATGGAAAGCACCATGGCTTCGGTAGAACCGTGCGTAATAGCGGTGCGGCTCATGGTTGCGGTAATCGCATTGTCGATGATTTGCGGAACGGTTTTATTGCGCATGTGAGGCTTGCGGAAGTTTTCGCGGATACGGTCGAATACCACAACCGATTCGTTCACCGAGTAGCCCAATACGGCCAGAATACCGGCAAGCACGGTGAGGGAAAACTCCCATTGGAACAGGGAGAAAAATCCCAAAATAATGATAACGTCGTGCATATTGGCAATAATCGCCGCTACCGCAAAGCGCCATTCGAAACGCACGGAGAGGTAAATAATGATGCCGACAATCACCATACCCAATGCCAGCAGGCCGTTATTGACCAACTCTTCGCCCACTTGCGGGCCGATAAATTCGACTTGGCGCAGCGTAATCGTATCCGAGCTATCCTGTTTCAATAAATCCATTACATTGTTGGAGAGCTGTGCCGAAGGCACGCCTTCTTTGTTGGGCAGGCGGATCATAATGTGTTTGTTGGTGCCGAGTGCCTGCACTTGAATGTCGCCGAGCTTGAGCGTATCAAGGCGTTGGCGAACCTTGTTGACATCGGCACCTTGCTGGTATTGAACTTC
This sequence comes from Neisseria dumasiana, assembly GCF_022870885.1. Taxonomy (NCBI): domain Bacteria; kingdom Pseudomonadati; phylum Pseudomonadota; class Betaproteobacteria; order Neisseriales; family Neisseriaceae; genus Neisseria; species Neisseria dumasiana. The sequence continues at coordinate 1,284,509 of NZ_CP091509.1, forward strand.
CATTACCGTACCGCCGGTAAATTCCACTGAAAAATTCAAACCTTTGGTAACAAGAAAAAATACGGCAGCAATAAAGGTAACCAACGAGATAAAAGTCGTCAGCTTGCCGTAACTCATAAACGGAATATCGCGTTTGATTTTAAATAATTCCATATTGTTTACTCCTTAGCGGCCGTTTCAGTATTGGGTTTCCATACGGAACCGATGGAAATGTGTTGCAGTTTGCGGCGGCCGCCATACCAAAGGTTAACCATCGCACGGGATACGACAACCGAGGAATACATCGACGTAAGAATGCCCAAGCAGTGCACCACGGCAAAGCCGCGAACAGGCCCCGAGCCGAAAATCAGCAGGGCGATACCGGCAATTAACGAAGTGATATTGGAATCGACAATCGTTGCCCAAGCGTGTTGGTAGCCTAAATTGATGGCCTGTTGGGGCGGCACGCCTGCACGCAGCTCCTCACGGATACGTTCGTTAATCAATACGTTGGAGTCGATCGCCATACCGAGGGTTAAGGCCAAGGCTGCAATGCCCGGTAGGGTTAAAGTGGCTTGGAGAGCCGATAAAATGGCAATCAGGAACAAAATATTGCTGGAAAGTGCGATAACGGAGAACACACCGAACAAGCGGTAGTAGAGAATCATAAACACTGCAACGGCTGCAAAACCCCACAAGGTCGAATTAAAGCCTTTTTCAATGTTTTCTTTACCCAAAGAGGGGCCGATGGTGCGTTCTTCTACGATTTCCATAGGTGCGGCCAAAGAGCCGGCGCGCAGCAGAAGAGAGGTGTCGTTGGCTTCGGCCGTCGACATGCTGCCGGAAATCTGTACGCGGCCTCCCGTAATGGCGGAGCGGATAACGGGCGCGGTAACCACTTCGGCTTTGCCTTGGTCAATCAAAACCATTGCCATGCGTTTGTTTACGTTTTGCGCGGTTAAATCTGCAAAAATGCTGCCGCCTGCGCTGTCCAAATTGATGTTGACGGCAGGTGCGCCTTTATCGTCGAAGCCGGGTTGGGCATCGTTGATGTTGTCACCCGTAAGCTCTACCTGTTTGTTCACAAGAGTAGGCTGGGGGTGTTCGCCGGCGGTGTAAAGCAATTCGTAGCCGCTCGGCACGTTGCCCGATAAGGCCGCCTGAACTTGCGCCGGATCATCGGAAACCATACGTACTTCCAAAGTAGCGGTACGGCCGATAATGTCTTTGGCTTTGGCGGTATCCTGAACGCCGGGCAGCTGTACTACGATGCGCTCGGCACCTGCCTGTTGGATAACAGGCTCGGCCACACCCAGTTCGTTTACGCGGTTGTGCAAAGTGGCGATATTTTGCTTGAGTGCGTCGGTGCGTACTTTGTTTACTGCTTCTTCTGAAAGGGTAAGTACCAGTTCGTTACCTTGGGGAGTCAGCGTGGCTTCAGGAAAAAAGCTTTGCAGTTGGGCGAGTGCTTTTTGCAGATCTGAAGCATCTTGAAACGGTACGGTCAGGCTGTTTTCAACTTGGCGGATGGTGCCGGTGCGGATTTTTTGACGGCGCAGTTCGCGGCGGATGTCGCCGGCGTAGCGGTCAAAGGTTTTTTGCATGGCGGCTTTCATATCCACCTGCATGGTGAAATGCACACCGCCGCGCAAATCCAAGCCCAAAAACATGGGATTGGCATTGATTTTAGACATCCATTCGGGGCTGTCGGCCAACAGGTTGAGTGCGGTGATATAACCGTCGCCCAATGTTTTTTCAATCACATCGCGTGCTTTGAGCTGGGTTTCGGTGTCTTTAAAACGTACTTTCAGTGAGTTTCCCGCAATAAACATTCCGTCGGTAGCAATGTTGGCCGTCTGAAGGGCGGAGGCTACGCGTGCTTCGGTTTGCTCGTTGATAACGATAGACTGGCGGTTGGTTGAGATTTGCACTGCGGGCGTTTCGCCAAACAGATTGGGCAAGGTGTAAACAATGCCCAAAATAATGGTGAAGGCAATCAGCAGGTATTTCCAAAGCGGATAACGGTTCATGATTAAACCTTTATTTTATAAATACAAACAGCCGCAGCAGGATGCGGCGGCTCTTGGGGCTGAATAAATTAGGCTACTTTGCTGGCAACGGCGTTGCGTTCTACTTCTACTTCTACGCCGCGGGCGATTTCAACAGTGAAAAACTGCTCGCCCACTCTTTTTACCGTGCCTTTGAAGCCGGAGGCCAACAACACTTTATCACCCACTTTCAATTCTGCAATCATGGCTTGATGGGCCTTAAATTTCTTTTGCTGCGGGCGCATGATTAAGAAGTAAAACACCACGATAATCAGAATCAACGGTGCAAACTGCATTAAAACGCTGGGTTGTGCGGCATCGGCGGCATAAGCGAAATCGATCATAGTTTTCCATTCCTTTTTTGATGGGGCGGCAAATGATTTGGATTGCCGTCTGAAATAAGCTATTCTAAAGGGCAGGGCGGATTTTTCCAAGAAATTTCCGTATCGGTTAACCATATTTAGCATAAGCCGTTTAAATATAGCGGCTTTCGGGGTGTGCAAATCTGAAGATGGGCACAGAAAACGGCAATGAACAAAGTAGTGCGCTATATGCGTTTGCAGTTACGCCGCCTGCTCGGGCGGCAGGCAAGAGCGGCTTGGATAAGCCATCCTGTGTTTTTACGTTACGGGTGCGGAAAGGGGCATCCTGAATCAGCGGATCGGATTAAAGCGATTGAAGCAGAAGTAAAAAAGCAGGGGTTTTGGGATGTGTTCCGGCATGCTGATGCGTGTGAGGTATCCGACAGCCAGCTGGCTTTGGTGCATCCGCGCAAATATCTGCGTTTTTTGGAATCGGTACAGCCGCAACCGGGCAAAATCTACCGCATTGATGATGATACGGTGATGGGCAGTGAATCGCTGGCTGCGGCACGTTATGCGGCCGGTGCGGTGGTTTCGGCGGTGGAAATGGTGATGAAGGGGGATGCTTACCATGCTTTTTGTGCCATCCGCCCGCCGGGGCATCATGCCAAAAGCGATCAGGCAGGGGGGTTTTGCCTGATCAACAATGTTGCCGTAGGCGTGATGCATGCGATTGCGCGTTTTCGGGTGCAAAGGGTGGCGGTTATTGATTTCGACGTTCATCACGGCGACGGAACGGCAGAAATTTTTAAAGACGACCCCCGCGTTCTTTTTCTCAATAGCTATGAGCAGGATTTGTTTCCGTTTCCCCAACAGCAGGATACGGAAAAAGCTTCGGTTTACGCCGTTAACCTTGCCTTTGCGCCAAACAGCGGCAGCCGTGATTTTAGAGAAGCCGTGCGCGAACAATGGTTGCCCAAGCTGTCGGCTTTCAAGCCCGAGCTGGTTTTACTCTCAGCCGGATTTGACGGACACAAATCAGACGAAACAGGCCGTCTGAATCTTCATGAGGCCGATTATGCTTGGTTAACGCACAAGATTATTCAGACGGCCTCAAGCTGCAAAGGTAAAATCGTTTCTGTTTTGGAAGGCGGCTATACTTTGGAGAGTTTGGCAAAATCATCCGCCGCGCATGTGTATGTTTTGGCCGGTCTCGGCAAACCGGAATGCGCTGTGATTTATGATAAGTTTTTGAAGATGGAAACAGGGTTGCAAAGGTAAAACCCTGCAATCTGCGCAGGTGGCGGATTGCAGGGTTTTTCAGACGGCCTTATGGGTTAGGGCGACAATCTTTCTTTCAGCCATGTTCCGTTTTCCAGCCGGTATTGGATGCGGTCGTGCAGACGACTGGGGCGGCCTTGCCAAAATTCGACACGGTCGGGAATCACCACATAACCTCCCCAATGCGGGGGTCTCGGCACATGCAGCGGGTGTTTTACGCCAACGGCTGCCGCGCGTGCAACCAAAATCGATTTGCCTGAAATCACTTGGCTTTGTTCGCTTGCCCATGCGCCGATGCGGCTGGTGTAGGGTCTGCTTTCAAAATATTCGTCGGATGCGGCGGCATCCAATTGCTCGACCCGGCCTTCAATGCGCACTTGGCGTTCCAGTTCGGGCCAAAAGAAAGTGAGTGCGGCAAAAGGGTTGGCTTCGAGTGCCCTTCCTTTTCTGCTGCGGTAATTGGTAAAAAATACAAAACCTTCGGCGTTCACTTCTTTTAACAGCACCTGTCTGCTCTGCGGCCTGCCGTCTGAACCGACGGTGGCGATATTCATGGCGGTGGGTTCGTTGGCTTCGGCTTTTATGGCTTCGTTCAGCCAGCGTTCAAATTGTGCAAGAGGGCTGGCATCGCAATCGGTTTCGGAAAGCTCTTGTTTGCTGTAATCTTCACGGATATGGTGTAAGTCCATCTTTTGGTCTGCTTAAAATATGGTTTACGGATAAAGATTAGATGAGGCCGTCTGAAAAAAATTCAGACGGCCTGTATCTTTGTTTATTGCGGTTGCACGATAAACGGCATATCGACTTTTTCCCATTGCTCGCTTTCGTAGTCCAACGCGCCGGCAATCAGGGGATGTTCGTCGAGCCATTGTTTGTTGATGCGCAGGATGAAGCCTTTGCCGTTATCGTTGCTGCGCAATTGGGTGTGCAGCGGCAGTTCGAGCGGCAGCCGGTTGCGGCAGAACAATGCGCCTAAGCGCAGCGATAAAATGGCAAACCACATCATTTTGTCTTCCACCAAAGGAATCATCTTACGCACGTCGCCGCGGTGGCCGAGCACCAGCAGCGACAAAATATTCTGTTCTTTGCGCGAAAAACCGGGCATATCGGCATTTTCGAGAATGTAGGCAGAATGTTTGTGGTAGCCGGTATGGGCAATATCTATGCCGATTTCGTGAAGCATGCCCGCCCAGTTGATGTATTGTTTCCAATATGCCAATTCCTGTACGGGGGTGTTTTGGGTGTGGCAGATGCTTTCCATGATTTTCTGTGCCGCCGCAGCAACGCGCGAAGCTTGGTTTTTGCTGACATGGTAGCGTTTTTGGAACTCGGCCGTGGTTTGATCGCGCATGTCTTCGTTTAACTGGCGGCCGATCAAATCGTAAAACACACCGTCGCGCAAAGCTGCTTCGGTTACGGTCATTTTTTCGATACCGAGTTCTTCAAAAGCTGCCATCATAACGGCGAGTCCGCCGGCAAAAACTTCTACGCGCTCGGGCTTCATGCCCTCGAAGCGTGCTTTTTTCACACTGCCCGCGCTCACGATTCTATCAGCCAGCTTTTTCATGCCCGCGTAGGTAATATCGGCTTCTTGAGGGTTTTCGGCCGCAATAACATCGCGGATAGACTTGGCGGAACCGGATGTGCCGACGGCAAAATCCCAGCCGGTGCGTTTCATCAACTTGCTGATACGTTGGATTTCGTTGCGGGCGGCGGTAATGGCCGCCTGAAAGTCTTTGTGGCTGATTTTGTTTTGGAAAAAACGTATGCTGTAAGTGACGCAGCCCAAGGCCAAACTTTCGGTAAGCGTGGGTTGCAAATCGGAGCCGATTACAAATTCTGTCGAACCGCCGCCGATATCGATTACCAGCATTTTGTCGCCGTTGGGCGGTAAGGTGTGTACCACGCCGGTGTAAATCAAGCGGGCTTCTTCACGTCCGGCAATCACTTCGATGGGAAAGCCCAATGCGGCCTCTGCTTTGGGAATAAAGGCATCAATGTTTTTGGCCACGCGGAAAGTGTTGGTTGCCACGGCACGCACCTGTTCCGGTTCGAAACCTTTTAAACGCTCGCCGAATTTTGCCAAGCATTCCAAAGCGCGTTCCTGAGAAGCTTGGTCGAGATTTTTCTGGCTGTCTAAGCCTGCGGCAAAGCGAACCATTTGTTTCAATGAATCAATTACTTTGAGCTGGCCGTTGTTGATTTCGCAGATTTGCAGGCGGAAGCTGTTGGAGCCTAAGTCCACCGAGGCGAGTACATTGGGGGTGGTCATATCGGAAGAAAAGGGTAGAAAGATTAAGAAGTGCAAATGTTACCGTGTGCAACTTGGGCTGTCATCTGTGTATCAAATAAGTATTTGTAACTTATTAATTAAATTATAAGTGCATGGTTTGATTTGCTTGGTTTTGCTTTTAAAACGCCGTAGTAGTGAAAGTTAAGACGATTGACTGCGGCGCTTATTTTGCAGATGTAGTGCCTTGTAAAAAAGCACATGAACCCCATTTTTGTTTCCATTCACTTACTTCAACGAGCGATAACATGAATCTCTCAGACCATTTTCTGGTAGCCATGCCGTCAATGGACGATCCGTTTTTTGAAGGCAGCGTTGTGTATTTGTGCCAGCATAACGAAGAAGGCGCAATGGGCATTGTCATCAACAAACCTTCTCCGGTAACGATGGATCTGATTTTTGCCGCCGCCGATACCAATATTCCCGAGCGTTTTCAAAACGAATGGGTAATGATGGGCGGGCCGGTGCAAATCGACCGCGGCTATGTGGTGCACACTCCGGTAGGCAATTGGCAAAACAGCCTGATTGTGAATAATCAGGTTGCCCTCACTACTTCCCGCGACATCATCGAAAACCTTGCACAGCCCGATGCTGTGGACAAAGCTGTGGTAAGCATAGGCTATGCCAGCTGGGAAGCAGGCCAACTGGAGCAAGAACTGGCGGAAAACGCATGGCTGACCGTTCCGGCAGATACCCGTATTCTGTTTGACCTGCCGTATGCCGAACGCTATGAAGCCGCATTCGCCAAAGTAGGCATTAATCCTAATTTGATCATGAACGGTGCCGGTCATGCTTAAAGCGCCGAACGGCACAACGCTGGCGTTTGATTTCGGCGAAACGCGCATCGGTGTGGCAGAGGGAGATGCCGAAGTCGGTACTGCGCACCCGATCAGCACGGTTACGGGGGAAAGCAATGATGCCAAGTTCGCTGCCATTGCCAAGCTGATTAAAGAATGGCAGCCCAAGCATTTGGTGGTCGGGCTGCCTGTTTATACCGACGGCACCGAACACGAGCTTACCCGCCTGAGCCGTAAATTCGGCCGCAGATTGCACGGGCGCTTCAATTTGCCTGTTTATTGGGTGGACGAGCGCATGTCGTCGCTCTATGCCGAAAGCCTGTTGGCCGAAGCGCAGGTGTTCGGCAGAAAACAGAAACAAGTGCTTGACCAAGTGGCGGCGCAAGCCATTTTGCAGGGCTTTTTCGAAGGTGGGGCGGTGGAATACTTTAATGGGCAGGAAGAAGGCACAGAGGCCGTCTGAAAACGGGTTTATGTTATTTTTCAGACGGCTTGTGTGAAATCGAATAAAGCAACATCTTCTTGGCCCATAATTTGCTACACTTATTTTTTATTCCAACACAAGAAAGAACACATCATGGCTTTAATGGATTCATTGATTAATGCGGCCGCATCGGCCATCGGCGGCAGCAACCAGCAAAATACCGCCGTTCAAATGGCTTTGGATTTGGTGCGTCAAAGCGGCGGCGTCGGCAACCTGATTAACCAGTTGCAGCAGGGCGGTTTGGGCAGCGCATTGGAAAGCTGGATTTCCAACGGAAGCAATGAAAGCGTATCAGGCAACGACCTGCAATCTGCTTTAGGCAGCGGGCTGATTGAGCAAATTGCTTCGAAATTCGGCATGAACGGCAGCCAAGCCAGCGATTTGTTGGCGCAATATTTGCCGAATTTGGTTGACAGTGCCACGCCCAACGGTTCTGCCCAAGATGCCGACGGCTTTGGTTTGGATGATTTGGCTGCTTTGGTGTTGAAAAATTTGATTAAATAATTCCAATGATAAAGCTGATTGTCGGCCGGCAATGAACTTTAAATTTAAAATTGTAAAAATCCGGATCGGCTCGGATGATTGGGCGGATTTCATTAAAAAACACTTGGTGTCGATAACCAAGTGTTTTTTATTAGTAGTTTAATGGATAGTTATTCAATTTTCCGAAACGGCTGATCACACTTGCTTCGTTTAAACGGTTGGTTACAGTCAATCAGCTTAATTTTGATGTAAGGCAGCAAGCCGCATGGAGTAAAGGTGCAGCAACGTCGCGGCAAAATTTAAGTTGATTGACGATACACAAAAAGCGTGTTCAGACGGCCTATATAACTGGTTTTCCAGTTTTCTAATAGCACAGCTTAAATCATGGCACACGCTAGAATATTCCGGTTGCTTTGCTATACAATAAACGCTTTCTTTTTTCTGATGATGAAAATACGATGACCACACCTGCTATCGAACACGTTCAAGCCATTGCTTTTGATTTGGACGGCACGCTTTGCGATTCCGTGCCGGATTTGGCCGCAGCCGCCAATGCTACCCGCGAGCATATGGGCCTGCAGCCCTTACCCGTTGACGTAGTAGAAAGCTATGTAGGCGACGGCTTGGCAAACCTTGTTCACCGGGTACTGACAGATAGCCGCGACGGCATGGCGGAGCAGGAAGAATGGGAAAAAGCGTTTACTTTTTACATCCGCTATTACCGCGACCATTTAAGCGACCATACCCGCGCGTATCCGGAAACCGAGGCCGGACTGGGTTTGCTCAAAACTTTAGGTATTCCGTTAGTGGTTATTACCAATAAAAACGAAATTCTGGCGGCAGAGTTGCTGAAACAGCTCGGTCTTGCTGATTATTTCAGCCTGATCTTAGGCGGCGACAGCTTGCCCGAGAAAAAACCCAGCCCCATGCCTTTGCTGCATGCCGCCGAAGTGCTCAACATTGACCCGGCCAATATGATGATGGTGGGCGATTCGCAGAATGATATTCTGGCCGCCAAAGCGGCGGGCTGCTTGAGTGTGGGCGTTACGTTTGGCTACGGCGATATGACCATGCTGTCGCAAGAAGCTGCCACCAAGCCCGACTGGATTATCGGCTCGCTGCCTGAAATTTTTGAAAACCTGCAACCGCAGAAAGAACAAGAAGAAGCATAATACTGAGGCCGTCTGAAAACTGTTCAGACGGCCTCATCCGTATATTCCCGTTTCCCACGAAACACGATGCCGATGAAACCGCAAAAATCCCTACGCGCCCGAGCTTTAGATATACTTGCGCGACAAGAAATCAGTCGCGCCGAACTCAAGCGCAAGCTTGCGCCGTATGCCGAGCATGAAGACGAGTTGGACGAGCTTTTGGACGAATTTGCCGATCGCCATTGGCAATCAGACCAACGCTTTGCAGAAGCCTATATCCACAGCAAAAGCAGACAACACGGTACACTGCGTTTGAAACAAGCATTGCAAGCCAAAGGCGTGGATGAAGAAACCGTGCGTGAATTTCTGCCTTCGCGCGAAAGCGAGTTGGATACCGCAATGGCTGTGTTAAAGAAGAAATTCAAACAACCTGCCGCAGATATGAAAGAAAAACAAAAGCAGATCCGTTTCCTCGCTTATCGGGGTTTTGATATGGATACGATTCAGACGGCCTTGAAAAACTGCCGTTATGACGATGAATAAAAAAACCTTTGCCAACCCGAGATAGAGTTATGCAAAGGTTTTAATGCCTGTTTCCCTGCTTGAAACATAAGCGGGCAAACAGGTTTTTTATTTCCGTTAACCGTAACGGCGTTGGAACTCTTTCATAAAGTCAATCAGCGCTTCCACGCCTTGCAGGGTCATGGCGTTGTAGATGCTGGCGCGCATACCGCCCATCGATTTATAGCCGCGCAGCAGTTGCAGGCCGCGGGTGGTGGATTCTTGGGCGAAGAGTTCGTCTAAATCTTTATCGCCGGTGGTGAAAATCACGTTCATTTTAGAGCGTGCGCCGGGATGGACATTGTTGATATAGAAGCCGCCGCTGTTGTCGATGGCTTCGTAAAGCGTTTTGGCTTTCAATGTGTTGATGGTTTCCATCTGTGCCACGCCGCCTTGCGATTGCAACCAGCGGAACACCAGCCCGGAAATATAAATCGGATAAGTGGCCGGCGTGTTGTACATACCTTGTTTTTCGATGTGCGATTTGTAGTTCCACACATCAGGAATGCGGTCGGAACAGCGTTCCAGCAGGTCTTCGCGGATAATCACGATGGTTGCGCCCGACGGGCCGATATTTTTCTGAGCGCCCGCATAAATCACGCCGAAATCGCTTACGTTGATTTTTCGCGAAAGAATTTCGCTCGACATATCGCAAATCAAAGGCGGCATGCCGTCTTCCAGTTTAGGCACTTCGCGGTATTGCAGGCCGTGTACGGTTTCGTTGATCACAAAATGTACAAACGCGGAGTTTTTATCGATATCCCAAGAGCTGACGGGCGGCAGATTGGTGTAGTTGAACTGTTTGCCGCCGTCGGCAGCCAAGTGGATTTCGGCATCGGAAAGTTTACCCATTTGAGAGTGGGCAATCGCCGACCAGTTGCCGGTTACCACAGAATCAACCCGTTTGAAACCGTTGGCGAAATTCATCACCACCATATTGAATTGCGAACTTGCTCCGCCTTGCAAAAACAGAACCTTATAGTTGTCGGGTATATCCATCAGCTGGCGCAAATCCTGCTCGGCGTGATAGAGAATGCTCATAAATACGTCGGAGCGGTGGCTCATGGTCATAACAGAAAAGCCCGTTCCGTTGTAGTCGAACATTTCGCTTTGAGCGGTGCGCAATACGGATTCGGGCAAGATGGCAGGGCCGGCTGAAAAATTGTAAATCGGTGTGGGTAGCATGGTGGTTGTGCCTTTTAATCGAAACAAACCCTGTTTGCAGGGCGGTGTTGTTTGAAAAACATACATAAGTTAACGCTGGATTCTAGTCCCGCCACTTGCTTTCCGCAAGGCACAAAACCACTTTTTTGAAGATATTTTTCAGACGGCCTTGTAGTGGATATTTTTAAAAATGATGTATTTCAGGTGATTTCAAATTAATTTTAACTGCCATATTCATTTATTTTAGTGATAAACCCTAGTTTAATGGCTATGGCTGTGTTTTGCTCATGTTGGATCCAACCGTCAAACACGCTTTCATTATTTCGGCAATTCATGAATATCTTATTTTGCTGAGAAGCTCATCAATATTGGCTTCGGTTTGAAAGGCCACTTCTTCTATACTGATGCCGCGCAAACCGGCTGTGATTTCCGCTATTTCGCGTACGTTTACGGGCTTATTCACCTTGTTTTTTAACATAAACGGGCTGTCGGTTTCCAAAACAATGTTTTCCAATGGCAAGGTTGCGGCAGCTTCGCGGGCTTTTTTCGCGGTAGGATTCAGCAGCAGGGAACCGATTCCGATTTTGAAACCTGCCGAAATTAATGTTCTTGCTTCTTCCAAGCTCCCCGAGAAAGCGTGCGCAATACCGCCTTGGCAAAACCGGGCTTGTTTCACGGCATCTATCACGGCAGAAGTTGCTTTGAGGTTGTGTACGATCACCGGACGGCGCAGTGCTTGTGCCAATTCAAGTTGCCGGATAAAGCAGCTTTTTTGTATGTGCCTCTGCGCTTCGGTTTGGTTTTTATCGTAAAAATCCAAACCTATTTCACCTACCCAAGCTCGAGGATGACCAATGAGCAGGGTTTCAAGCTCTGTGAAATCTTTTTCTTCAGCCGTTTCCGCATACCAAGGATGAATACCTAATCCGATGTGTATGGTTTGGTTGTTTTCCAAAGCCAGCACGTCGTGAAAATCACCGCGTTGTGTCGCCGGAACGATAAAACGGCACACCTGTGCGTTGTCCGCTTCTTCTATAACGTCGGATAAGTGTTGCCGTAATGCGGCATCGGCAAGATGGCAATGGCTGTCGGTAAGTGAAATCATATCAACGGTCTTTCAGAATCAAAGAGATCAGGCCGGAGGCAATGCGATAGGCTTGATCATGGTCTTTTGGTTATAATGCGGCGTTGTTTACATTTGATACGCGCATACATTATGCACCATTTTCCTACTGTTTCTTTCAAGCGCCGTATTGCAGCACTGCTTTACGAGGCTTTGCTCGTCGGAGCGGTGAGCATGGGTGCCGCTTTGGTGGCCGGAATGGCCGCAATGGCGCTTAACCCTGTTTCGCACATATTGTCCAGCTTGGCGGCAACGCTGATTCTGCTGGCAGTTTGGTGGCTCTATTTCAAAGCCAATTGGCATAAAAAAGGCCAAACACTGCCGATGAGGGTATGGAAAATCGGTTTGACCAATGCGGCGGGCAGCAGGCCGCCGCTGCCTCAGTTGCGTTTGCGTTTTATGTGGGCATGCGTGTTTATCGTGTTTATTCCGATGTTGGTTTATGCGGCCGTGCGCCATTTTAACGGTATCCCGCCCAAGCCGGCCTTTGGCGTTGCTTTGATTTGGTGGATTTTGCCGTGGGGCTTCGCTTTTCTCAATCCCGACCGGCAGTTCTTATACGATTTTCTTGCAGGAACAAGATTGGTTGATTTGAACGAGCAATCCTTCAAAGCAAATCAAAACAAGCCGTCTGAATAAATGTTTTTTCAGACGGCCGCTGCATAGTTTGCCTGCAAACGGCAGTTGATGTATCGAGATCTTTGCTTGTGCTGCCTGATCAGTCTGAATCACGAACTTAAAAAGACCGAATTAATTTAGGTTATAATTCATTTCGATTTTCTAACATATTATATTTTTACACACCATGTCTGATTTTTCTTCTACCGGCAACAAATTGATTGAAAGTTCCGGTATTGCCGATTTCTTTTCGGGTTTGTTTGCCCGCCAAGAGTTTGCATCACAGTTATTGGAGCGCAGCTTCAACAATCCGATAGGCTGGTTGGAATTGGGAGTCGTGGCTGCCATTATGGCGTTCACATTCTGGTTGTCGGCCTATTGGATAAAGAAACACCCCGTCCAAGAGTCTAACCGCTGGGGCTTCGCCCGCCATATTGCCCAGCGCATTCTCTGGCCGATTATGATGCTGATATCGGCAATCGTGGCTTTGTATATTTGGAATTTAAACGGATACAACGCCGTATGGCTGCAACTGCTGGCGATGGCTTCGCGCTGGATGATTCTTATCCGCTTTGCCTTGGCGGTGGTTCACGCAGCCTTACCTTCGAGTAAGTTCACAGATTGGCTGGAGCGTTTTCTCTCTGCCGTGCTTTGGTTTGCTTTTGTGCTGTGGGTTTCCGGTATTGACGACATCATCATCAACGGAATGAAAGCGCTCGAGTTTCCGATAGGCTCGGTAAGGCTCAATCTGTTTACTATTGTTACCGGTATTTTGTGGATTGTGATATTGATGGTCGTGGCCTTATGGCTGGCCCGTTTTATCGACAACCGCTTGATGTCGAGCCAACGTCTTGACCTGAATTTGCGTATCGTTTTATCTAAAGTAGTTAAAACGGTTATGGTGGCGTTATCTGTTTTAATTGCCTTGCCTTTGGTAGGTATAGATTTAACCGTGTTGTCGGTATTCGGCGGTGCATTGGGTGTCGGTATCGGTTTCGGTTTGCAGAAAGTCGCCAGTAACTATATTTCGGGCTTTATCATCTTGGGTGATAGGTCTATCCGCCCCGGCGACCGCTTAACGGTTGATAACTTTACCGGCTATGTAACCAAAATTACCTCGCGTTTTGTTGTGCTTTCCAATACTTCCGGTTCCGAAGCGTTGATACCGAACGAAACATTTGTGACATCAACGGTGATTAACGAATCGTATACCAATGCTTCTCTACGCCAAAGTTTGAACGTTCAGGTTGGCTATAACACGGATTTGGCCGTAGCCTTAAAAATTTTAGAAGAAGTTGCAGCAGAACAAGAACGCGTTGATGCTTCACCGCCGCCCAAAGCGGTTATCACCGGATTTGGCGACAACGGCATTGATTTGTCGATAGGGTTTTGGGTGAAAGACCCTGAAAACGGTTTTGTGGTATTGTTTTCAAACATATTTTTTTCAATTTGGAAACGGTTTAACGAAGAAGGCATCGAATTTCCTTACCCGCAGCGCGAAGTTCGTATTTTGAATGACCAACCTTTGCCGGAAAATTTAAACTTGCCGATTGAAGCAGAACAAAAAGGTGTGCAAAACCAAAATGCTTCAGAACACACTACCCGACAGCATATTTGAGGCAGTTATGACCCGATCTCTCAAACGGCCGGTTTCTATTCTTGTAGTGTTGCACGACGGCAACAATAATGTATTGTTAATAGAGCGCGCAGACCGAAAAAACTTTTGGCAGTCTGTTACCGGCAGCTTAGAGCCGGATGAGGAGCCGGAAACGGCAGCATTACGAGAAGTTGCAGAAGAAACAGGGGTTTATCTTTCAGGCGACCAGCTTATAAATTGGTATGAGAGTAATGTGTACGAGATTTATGAACACTGGCGCCACCGGTATCCTGAAGGGGTAACACACAATACGGAACACGTATTTTCGGCAAAGATAGCTCGCGAAACGCCTATTAAACTCAACCGTTCCGAGCATTTGGCATTCGAATGGGTACCGGTGGATCAAGCTGCAGAAAAGGTGTTTTCCCCTTCAAATAAAGAAGCCATTTTAAATTTGCATAAGCATTTGTTTTAAATTTGAATTTGTAGGATAATTTAAAGGAATGTAAAGCAAGCTGGAGGCTTTGCTGTTAAGTAGCCTGATTATATTAGATAAAATTATGAGCCAATACTTTACGTTGTTTAATCTGCCGGTTGCTTTTGATATTGATGAAAGTGTTCTTGATCAAACCTACCACACCCTGGCTACCCAATTTCACCCCGACAAATTTGCGGCAGCTTCGGTATTTGAACAGAAGCAGGCTGTTATGATGGCTTCTACGGTGAACGAAGCTTATCGGGTGCTTAAAAACCCCATCGACCGCTCGGCTTATCTGCTCAAAGAGCTGGGAATAGATGCCGATGCACCCGAGCATACGGCTTTTGCCCCTGAATTTCTCATGCAGCAGATGGAATGGCGTGAGACTTTGGCAGAAGCACGCGCAGAACACGACGAACAGGTGCTTATCAAACTCAAAGAAGAAATTATCGAGCAACAAAAACAGCTTTACATGCAGCTGCAACAAGATTTTGCCAACCATGCTTATGAAGAGGCCGCCGTTCAGGTAAGGCAAGGGCGTTTTTTAGATAAGATGTTGCAGGAAATACAGGCGGCAATGCCTTAAAGGCAATGCCTTAAATGGTTGTTGTGATTAAGCTTCATAGCCGCCGAAATGCAGCCGATATTCAGGCAAACAGTTTCAATTTGGCTATTTATCGGTTGGCGGATATATCATTTTAAGAGGAGTGATAGAAACATAAACGGTATACCCATTCTTCATTTAGTTATGGGTAAGTTAAATTTAAAATAAAGTGGAAACCATGAAACACATTACTTTACTTTTTGCTGCGCTTTTACTCAGTGCCTGTCATATACATACGGACGAAAGCCGCCGTAACAAACTGTTGCGTTTTGCGGCGAGCCATCCGGTTGCTGCCAAAGCTATCGGTTTGAAAGGCGAAGATTCCATCAATATCACCAGTAATTCGACCCGTTTCGCAGAGAAAACCGGTTTGGACAATAAAGCCAACGGTGAAGGCAGGGGCACTCAGGTGAACGCATTCCGTCATGCTTTGTGGCAGGCGGCAGTAGCATCGCGTTTTGGCACGGACATTGCTAAAAAAGTAGGGGATGCCAATGAAGACGATGCTTCTATTCGCGAAAGAAAAACCAAATATTTCAGCCGTTTTGCTGCCGATCAAGCCGTTGACTTGCGTAACAACCGCATAGGAAGAACCATCGGTGCCGCCAACCCCGAAGCCAATATAAAAGTTTTGGCTCAAAGCGTATTGACTCATTTCCACAAAGAAGGTTTGTGGACAGCCAAGCCGGTTAAAGAAAAGGGTTACACTTATTGGATGATCAGCCAAAGCAAGCTTTCCAAAGCTGAATTCCAATCTGCGCAAAGTAAAATCAATTTATTGAACCTCAATGGTTTTACAGATGAAGAACAAGAAAAATACGATGCAGATAAAGCAGCCAACCCTTTTAAAAACAATATTTTCAAATAAACAGGAGTAAGCGGCGCACAACTGCTCCGCTTTATTCCGGCAAACCAAATAATCATAATACCGGCTTGATTTGTCGTACTCAGTGTAGTACCTTCAACAAGCCTTATTACATGATTATTTGGTTTTTTGTTTGCTACTTAAATGGGCAAGAAAGGTTTGTATGACTGAAAAAATCCGCCTGATTATCGATACCGACCCCGGTCAGGATGATGCAGCAGCCATTTTGATGGCGCATGGCCTTGCCAAGCGCGGCTTGGTTGATTTTATGGCTTTAACTGTGGTTGCGGGGAATGTGGGCTTGCACCACACCGCCAATAATGCACGGATTATCTGCGATTGGGCCGGAGAAAAAGAGTTTCCCGTTTATGCGGGGGCAGGCAAACCTTTGTTGCGCACGCTGGTAACGGCTGAAGAAGTTCACGGCAAAACGGGTTTGGACGGTGTTGAATTGCATGATCCCGAATGCCCGTTGCAACCGGTGCATGCCGTGCCGTATTTGATTGATACTTTGCGTAAAGCAGATGATGCGAGCATCACGATTTGCCCGATCGGGCCGTTGACCAATATCGCCCAAGCCCTAACATTGGCTCCCGATATTGCGCGCGCCATTAAACACATTGTTTTAATGGGCGGCAATTATTTCGAGGCGGGTAATATTACCCCTGCGGCCGAATTTAATTTTTATGTCGATCCCCATGCTGCACAAATCGTGCTGCAAAGCGGTGTGCCGATTACCGCTTTACCTTTGGATGTAACGCATAAAGCCTGTATTACGACGCCGCGTATGGATGTGTTGCGCCGTCAAAACAATACCAACGGTAAGCGTTTGGCCAATATTCTGCAAAGTTACGAGCGTTTCGATACGCAGAAATTCGGCTTGGAAGGCGGCCCGTTGCACGATCCTTGTGCCGTTACTTATGCGGTGTTCCCCGAACTGTTTACCGGCAAAGCCTGTCATGTTGCGGTTGAAACACAGAGTGAATTGACAATGGGCGCGTGCGTGGTTGATTGGTGGGGAACAACCGGTAAGCCTGCAAATGTGAATTGGATTACGGAAGTTGATGCCGATAGAATGTTTGAGGAATTAGCCAAGTCTATTGAAGCATTGCCTTAAATTCAAAATATCGATTACCGGCACAATATATTGATTTGATGTTGCCGGTTATGGCGTGGAGGCCGTCTGAAAATTGTGTTTTCAGACGGCCTTTTGCATGATTCCTACCGTTTTTCTTCACAGCCATACTCCCAAATAACTATCCCCGTCCCCCTTTCAGCCAGCCGCCATACATTCCTTTGCTGCCTTTATTTGCGCTTTCGGCGCATATTTTTATTGCGTGCCATCCACTAAGCTTCTATCTGTGAAAAAGTTTTACAACAACGACAGCAACCACTTGACGAAGCTGTTGTTCAGACGGCCTTGGGGCCTGTTAGAGAGGCCGTCTGAAAACCAAACCAAAAGGAACACTACCATGAAAATCAGAGCACAAGTCGGCATGGTTCTGAACTTAGACAAATGTATCGGCTGCCACACCTGCTCCGTTACCTGTAAAAACGTCTGGACTTCGCGCGACGGCGTGGAATATGCGTGGTTTAACAACGTGGAAACAAAGCCCGGCATCGGATTTCCGAAAAATTGGGAAGACCAAAATAAATGGAACGGCGGCTGGGTGCGCAAGCCCGACGGCAAGCTGGTGCCCAAGCAGGGCGGCAAGTTGAAGATTTTGGCAAATATTTTTGCCAACCCGAATATGCCGAAAATCGACGACTACTACGAGCCGTTTACCTACGACTACGAGCATCTGCAAAACGCGCCGAAAATGCCGACACCGCCGACCGCGCGTCCGATTTCCGTGCTCACCGGCAAAAAAATGGACAAGGTGGAATGGGGCCCGAACTGGGAAGACGATTTGGCGGGCGAGTTTGAGAAGCGGGCGAAAGACGTGCTGTTTGAAGGCATTCAGAAAGACATGCACGCTGCGTTTGAGCAAACCTTCATGATGTATCTGCCGCGCCTGTGCGAGCATTGTTTGAACCCGACCTGTGTGGCTTCCTGCCCGTCCGGCAGTATTTACAAGCGCGAGGATGACGGCATCGTGTTGATCGACCAAGACAAATGTCGCGGCTGGCGCATGTGCGTATCTGGCTGCCCCTACAAAAAAATCTACTACAACTGGACTTCCGGCAAGGCCGAAAAATGCACGTTCTGCTACCCGCGCATTGAAGCCGGAGAGCCGACCGTGTGTTCCGAAACCTGTGTAGGCCGCATCCGTTATTTGGGCGTGCTGCTGTATGACGCAGACAAAATCGAACAGGCCGCTTCGGTAGCCAACCCGCAGGATTTATACGAACAGCAATTGGGCGTGTTCTTGAATCCGCACGACCCCGAAATACAACGCGAAGCCTTGAAACAGGGCATCAGCCAAAGCTGGATTGATGCGGCCAAACAATCGCCGGTGTACAAAATGGCGATGGAGTGGAAAGTGGCGTTCCCGCTGCACCCCGAATACCGTACCTTGCCGATGGTTTGGTATATCCCGCCTTTATCGCCGATTCAGTCTGCCATCGAAAACGGTTTGGTGGGCGAAAACGGCATCATTCCGAGCGTGGACGAAATGCGTATTCCGTTGCGCTATCTGGCCAATCTGCTCACCGCCGGCAAAGTGGAGCCGATTAAACTCGCGCTGGAGCGCATGATTGCCATGCGCCGTTTCAAACGCGGCCAAGTGGTGCACGGCGAAACGCTGGAGCAAACGCTGGCAGGCACCGGCCTCACGCCCGAAATGGTGGAAGACATGTATCAGATTATGGCGATTGCCAATTATGAAGACCGCTTTGTGATTCCGACTTCTCACAAAGAAATGGTGGAAAACAGCTTTGAAGACAAATCGAGCTGCGGCTTCACTTTCGGCAACGGCTGTTCCGGCGGCGGCGAAGAAAACCTGTTCGGCAAGCGCAAAGGCACGCCGATTATCTTCCACGGTCTGCGTAAAGATGCCGAGAAAAACCGCGAAGAAGGAGTGCACTGATGGGCGCGAATCCTGTTTACCGGTGGTTTTCCGCGCTGCTGTGCTACCCCGAAGCCGAGCTGATCGAAGCCTTGCCCGAATTTCAGACGGCCTTGCAAGAATGGCCGGAGCTGCAAGCACAAGCAGGCCGTCTGAATAGCTTTTTGGGCTACCTGAACAGCCACAGCCTGCGCGAATTGCAGGAACGCTACGTCGCCACCTTCGACCGCAACCGCAACCACGCGCTCTATCTCTTCGAGCATGTGTACGGCGAAGACCGCGACCGCGGCAGCGCTATGGTGGACTTACTGGAAGAATACCGCAGCCGCGGTTTCGAGTTGGGCAACGACGAGCTGCCCGATTACCTGCCCGTGCTGTTGGAATATTTAAGCCAAGTGCCGTCTGAACACGCCCAAAAGCTGCTCGGCGATGCCGTGCATGTGGTTGCCCACATCGGCGGCAAACTCGAGAAAAGCGGTTCGCCTTACGCTGTGTTGCTGCAAGGCATTACCGCACTCAGCCCGGTAGCGCCGCAGCCCCTCATCGAGCCGCCCGTGCGCGATATGGACGAAGCGATGGAAACGTTCGGCCCCGACATTTCCGGCACCGAGCCGCTGCTGAAACCCCGCATAGAAACCGTACAGTTTTATCCTAAAGCCGCTTTTCAGACGGCCACAAAAGGAGCGCAAACATGAACACCCTACACCAATTCTTTTTCGGCATTTTTCCCTATATAGCCTTGGCGATTTTCTTTTTCGGCAGCCTGGTGCGCTTCGACCGCGAACAATATTCGTGGAAAAGCGAATCCAGCCAAATCCTGTATGAAGGCCAATTGCGTTTGGGCAATATTCTGTTTCACGTCGGCATCTTGGCCGTGTTTTTCGGGCACTTGTTCGGCCTGCTCACGCCTTTATGGTTTTGGGACGCGCTGGGCATTTCGCACGGAGCTAAGCAGATTTTTGCGATGGTAATGGGCGGTATCTTCGGCGTGATGGCGATGGTCGGTTTGGTTATCCTGCTGCAACGCCGTCTGAAATGCGACCGCTTGGCCGCCTACAGCACTTGGCGCGACAAACTGGTGCTGATTTGGCTCATCATCACCTTAGGCTTGGGCTTGCTGACCATTTTCGTGAGCATGGGCCATACCGACGGCCACGAAATGGTGAAACTGATGACTTGGGCGCAGCACATCGTTACCTTCCGCGGTGATGCCGCCGGCCATATCGAAGACGTGAACTTCCTGTTCAAACTGCATATGGTGATGGGTATGGGCTTGTTTGTGATTTTTCCGTTCACCCGCTTGGTGCATGTGTGGAGCGGCTTCGCCAGCGTAACCTACTTAGGCCGTGCGTGGCAGTTGGTGCGCCGCCGTTGATGAAGTGCCGCAGCACCCGATAACCGAAAACTTTACAAACCCGCTGACGTAGATTGTGTAAAGACCACATGCGGTTATTTTTGATATAAATCAGAAGTCATAAGGCCGTCTGAAACTTTTTCAGACGGCCTTATGACTTATTACTTTGTTTTGTCATAACCTTCAATAAGGAAACGGCAATATGCAGGCATAGTTCTAACGGACTAGGGCGGCAAGGCGGTAGGCTTATTTCCGATATGGATAAAATAACGCATAGTAGCAGCTTTATCAAAGGGCGGTTGTGCGCCGCCCCACGTTTTTATGGAGCACGGCGTTGCGGTTTACTTTTCTCAACAGCTTGTCGGCACGTTTGAAATTTCTCACGGTGATGTGGGTTTCGGCGGCATTGGCATCGATTATTTTCACCTTGCTGCTGTCGTGGCGGCTGGAGGGCAGCGCGGCGGCGATTAACGATGCCGGCAGCCTGCGTATGCAGGTTTACCGCTTGGGCTTGATGTTGCGCGAACAGCATGATCCGGCAGACATAGGCGAAAGAATCAGCCGTTTCGACACCACCGTTCAGCAACTTGAAACGGGCGATCCGGTGCGGCCGCTGTTTCTGCCCGATACGCCCGAAGTAAAAAGCCGCATGGAAGGGTTGAAATCGGAATGGCGGCAAATCAGGCCGCTGCTGCAAAATGCCGCCCGCCAACGCACAGGGGTGGAAGAAAAACGTTTGCACGAATTTGTTGCTTCCATCGACGGCTTGGTGTCTGCCGTAGAAACCGTTAACTCACGCCATACCTACTGGCTGCGGCTGTTTCAAAGCGGGCTGATGGCGATGGTGCTGATCGGCGCGGGTGTGATGGTGGTGCTGCTGTATTTGTGGATTATCCGGCCGATGGAAGAGCTGCAAAACGGAGTGTTGGGCATCCACGACGGCAAATTGGGAACGCAAGTGCCGATTCACGAGTTATCCGAGTTTGCCCAGCTTGACCACGGTTTCAACCAAATGAGCAGCCGCCTGCAACAGCTTTACGCCAATCTCGAGCATGAAGTGGATGAAAAAACCCGCGACTTGGCCGATAAAAACTATACGCTGCAAACGCTGTATTCGTTTTCACGCTTTCTCAACCAAACGCAAACCGCAGCCGAAGCGGGCAATATGTTTTTAGAAAAAATCATGAGCCTGATTCCCGCCAGCGCAGGCAGCATACGCCTGCTCGATTTCAGACGGCACCGCATGGATTTGGTTGCCCACACCGGCCTGCCCGATACCCTGCAAAACGCCGAAGCCTGCCAGCGTTTGGAAGACTGCTTTTGCGGCAAAAGCGTACAGCAGAGCGGTTGGCAGCCGATTCATTTCGACAGGCCGACGGGGGCTTCGGTGGCCATGCACACCACGGGTTGCGAGAAATCGGGTTTTCACTACCTTCAGGTATTCAAAATCCGCTACAACCACCATGATTTGGGGATTATGACTCTGTATTTTCACGAAAAATACGCTTTTAACACCCACACCACCCATCTGCTCGATTCTTTGTGCAACCTTTTGGGGCTGGTGCTGACCAACATCCGCCTGGCCGACGAAAGCCGCCAGTTGGCCGTGCTGCAAGAACGCAACCTGATGGCGCAGGGGCTGCACGACAGCATCGCCCAAACGCTCACTTTTTTAAATTTGCAGGTGCAGATGCTCGAAAGCGCCATGGCGGCGGGCAATCAGGAACAGATGTCGGAAAACCTGCAATTCATCAAAGACGGCGTGCAGGAATGTTATGAAGACGTGCGCGAACTGCTGCTGAATTTCCGCACCAAAATCAGCAAAAAAGAATTTGCCGAAGCCGTGCAAACGCTTACCGCACGTTTCAAACAGCAAACCCAAACCGATATCGAAGTGGTGTGGCACGGCGACGGCCCCAATTTGAGCAGCGAGCAGCAGTTGCAGTTTATTTTTATTTTGCAGGAAAGCCTGTCGAATATCCGCAAGCACGCCCAAGCCACCTCGGTAAAGGTTACGCTGGATAACGAACATGATTTTGTGATGACGATTACCGACAACGGCAACGGCTTCGATACCGCTTCGCTCGAAACCTTATCGGGCGGCCATGTCGGCCTGAACATTATGCGCGAACGGGCATTGCGTATTCATGCGCGTTTGGATTTGGAATCTCAACCCGGGCAATATACGCAAGTGCGTTTGACTCTGCCGCAAGAAGAAAGAATTTTGATTTGATATGGAAACGAACGAAAAAATCAGCATCATTTTGGTTGACGACCACACGCTGTTTCGCAGCGGCATCAAGGCTTTGCTGGCGCGGCAGGAAGATTGCGAAGTGATCGGCGAAGCGGCCGACGGCTTGAGCGGCGTGAAACTGGCGGAGCAGCTCAATCCCGACGTGGTGCTTTTGGATTTGGACATGCCGGTGATGAACGGCCGCGAAGCCTTGGCACAGATACTCAGCAGCCGCCCCGACCAAACGGTGGTGATGCTGACCGTGTCGGAAGACAGCGAAGACTTAACCGAATGTATGCGTTTGGGTGCGCGCGGTTTTCTGCTCAAAAACATCAACGCCGAATTTTTGGTGGATGCCATCAAAAAAGCCGCCGCCGGCGATAACGTGTTTTCGCCCGAAATGACCGCGCGGCTGGTGCAGTCGCTGATCCGCCCCGCAGCACCGGCAACGGTCGGTGCACTCGACATGCTGACCCCGCGCGAGTTGGAAATTCTCGGCCATTTGGCGGCGGGACACAGCAATAAAATCATTGCCCGCAAGCTGGATTTGGCCGAATCGACCATCAAAGTGCATGTGCAAAGCATTTTGCGCAAGCTCGAGCTGACCAGCCGCGTGCAGGCGGCGGTGTATGCGGTGCAGCATAATGTGCCGCAACCTAATGATTAAAAATAAAATCGTGCCTTGAGGCCGCCTGAAAAAAACGGCCGGGCTGTTTGCAAAACGATAAAGGAAATGTTATGAAAAGCAGTGCGCGCAACCAATTGGTCGGCAAAGTGACCGCGCTCGAAGAACACGGCGGTATGTGTATGGTTACGGTAACCACCGATTCGGGCGTGCAGATATATGCCCACATTA
Source organism: Neisseria dumasiana (assembly GCF_022870885.1). Taxonomy (NCBI): domain Bacteria; kingdom Pseudomonadati; phylum Pseudomonadota; class Betaproteobacteria; order Neisseriales; family Neisseriaceae; genus Neisseria; species Neisseria dumasiana. The sequence goes on from NZ_CP091509.1 coordinate 1,307,785, forward strand.
GCAGCTTCAGCAAAGGCCGTCTGAAACTGGCACAGGGCATGGCGGTGGCAGCGATGGTTAAAGCCGCCGCAGTAGTGGTGGCCGCCGATCTGGCACCGATGATGCTTTCTGCCGAAAATTGTCTGCAAGGTACGGTTAAGCAGATAAAGCAGGGCGCGGTGAACAACGTGGTTACGCTGGATATCGGCGGCCATGATCTGTGCGCCACGATTACGCTGTATAGCAGCGAAACGTTGGCGTTGCAGCCGGGCAAGCCCGCCGTTGCCGTATTCAATGCCAACCAAGTGATGCTGGGCGTTTTGGTTTAGCCGCCGCAGCGTTTGCCGCATTCGGGCATATCAGGCCGTCTGAAAATATATTTTTCAGACGGCCTGATGCTTTTCGGCAAAAGAGATACGACTAAATAACTACTCAGATGCCCATTTCGGCGGATACAGGGCTATGCCAATGCTTTGTATGCCCGATGCTTCAAGTGAATGCGCCATGCGTATCAAGAGAGTAACTTAACCGTAGGCAAAATTTCTTTGATCACTTCAATAAGAAAGGGAGGGGCGGCGAGATGGCCTCGGAAACTTACAAGCGCTACTCGGTGCTGGTATCCAGCACGCTTTCGTTTACGGTGTGTTTTATGGTGTGGATGATGCTGGCGGTGGTCGGCATCAAAGTGCAGGAAGAAATGGGCTTCAACCAAACCCAATACGGCATTTTAATTGCGCTGCCGGTGCTGTCCGGCTCGCTGATTCGGGTGCCGCTGGGCATTCTCACCGATAAATACGGCGGGCGCGTGGTGCTGTTTGCGCTGATGGCGATTTCGGTGCCGGCGATTTTTCTGATGAGTTATGCCGACCAATATTGGCATTTTCTGATTATCGGTCTGTTGATGGGTTTGGCGGGCGGCTCGTTTTCGGTGGGTACGCCTTATGTGGCGCGCTGGTTCCCCAAGCATCAGCAAGGGATGGCGATGGGGGTGTTCGGCGCGGGCAACGCGGGTTCTGCCGTTAACAAATTTTTGGCCGCTTGGTTGATCACCACTTACGGCACTTGGCAGATCGTGCCTACCGTGTATTCGGCGATTATGCTGGCCATGGCAATTATTTTCTGGTTCACCAGCTACCATGATCCCAAGCATTTGGTGTCGTCTAGCGTTACTTTGCGCGAACAGCTTGCTCTGCTGAAAGACCCCGGCGTGCTGCGTTACAGCCAATATTATTCGGTGGTGTTCGGCGGCTATGTGGCGTTGGCTTTGTGGATGACCAAATATTATGTGGGCGAATACGGCATGGAGCTGAAAACGGCGGCGTTTCTGGCGGCATGTTTCTCGCTGCCCGGCGGCGTGCTGCGCGCGTTCGGCGGTTATCTTTCCGACAAATTCGGTGCGTATAAGGTAACGTGGGCGGTGATGTGGGTGTGTTGGGTGTGCTTCTTCCTGCTTTCTTACCCGCAAACCGACTTGGTTATCCAAACCAAAAACGGCCCTTTGAGTATGCACATCGGCTTGGGCGTTACCCTGTTTACCGTGCTGATGTTTACCGTGGGCGTGGCGACGGCGGTGGGCAAAGCCTCGGTGTTCAAATTCGTGGCCGACGACTACCCCGACAACATCGGCGCGGTATCGGGCATCGTGGGCTTGGCCGGCGGTATGGGCGGATTTCTGCTGCCGATTATGTTCGGCGCGCTGGAAGACTGGACGGGCATCCGTTCGACATCATTCATGCTGCTTTACGGCACGGTATGCGTATCGCTGATTTGGATGCACTTCTCGTTTAAAGCCAAGCGCGATCAAGAATTGAAAGCCTTGAATCAGAAGCAGTCTTAATCCTTATCAGGCCGTCTGAAACGTGCAGCGGTGTTTCAGACGGCCTCAACAGGTTTCTTTTTACGGAGTATCGTTATGTCGTATTTGATTGAACATTGGCAGCCGGAAGATAAAGACTTTTGGCAGAAAACCGGTAAAAAAATCGCCAAACGCAATTTATGGATTTCCATTCCCGCCTTGCTGTTGGCCTTTGCCGTTTGGCAGGTGTGGAGCGTGGCGGTGGTCAACCTGCCCAATATCGGCTTTAAATACAGCGAAAACCAGCTTTTCTGGCTGGCGGCGCTGCCTGCGCTTTCCGGTGCGACTTTGCGTATTTTTTATTCGTTTATGGTGCCCGTGTTCGGTGGCCGCAAATGGACGGCATTCTCTACCGCCAGCCTGCTGCTGCCCGCCGTCGGTTTGGGCTTCGCCGTGCAGAATCCCAATACCGACTACATCACCATGATGGTGTTGGCCTTGCTGTGCGGCTTCGGCGGCGGTAACTTCTCGTCGAGCATGGCCAATATCAGCTTTTTCTACCCCAAAGCGGAAAAAGGCACGGCTCTGGGCTTGAACGCGGGTTTGGGCAACTTGGGCGTTTCCACCGTTCAGTTTGTGGTGCCGCTGGTGATTACCGCGGGCATCTTCGGTGCGTTCGGTGGCGAACCGCAAACTTGGGTTAAAGGCGACGTTACCAAGCAAATGTGGCTGCAAAATGCGGGTTTTATTTGGGTGCCGTTTATCATTCTTTCCACTTTGGCGGCATGGTTCGGCATGAACGATTTGGCCAGCGCAAAAGCCAGTTTTAAAGACCAAGCCATCATTTTCAGCCGCAAACACAACTGGATTATGTGCATTCTCTATTTGGGCACGTTCGGCTCGTTTATCGGTTTTGCCGCCGGTTTCCCGCTGCTGATTAAAAGCCAGTTTACCGGCATCGACCCGGTGAAATACGCCTTCTTGGGGCCGTTGGTAGGTGCGCTGGTGCGTCCGTTCGGCGGTTGGATTTCCGATAAAATCAAAAGCGGCGCGGCCGTTACCCAAATCGTATTCGCAGGCATGATTATCGCCGTAATCGGTGTGATCGCCTTTTTACCGAGCAACGGGCAGGGCGGCAATTTCTGGGGCTTCTTCGCCTGCTTCTTGGCCTTGTTTGCGCTAACGGGCATCGGCAACGGTTCAACCTTTATGCAGGTGCCGGTGATTTTCCTCAACATGCACCAAAAGTTTGCCGACGAAGGTAAAGTCGATGCGGAGCAAGCCCGTCTCGATGCCACCAAAGAAGGCGCGGCGGTGATCGGCTTTACGGCGGCGTTTGCGGCTTACGGCGGTTTCTTTATTCCGAAAAGCTACGGCACGTCTATCGACCTCACCGGCGGCGTGAATGCAGCTTTGATCGGTTTCATCATTTTCTATGCCGTTTGTTTGGTGTTGAACTGGTGGTATTACGCCCGTAAAGGTGCGGAAGCCAAGTGCTGATCAATGAAACAAATTAGGCCGTCTGAAAAAACGTTTTTCAGACGGCCTTCATGTTTTGAGAGTGGGCTTTTTATGATAGCAGGCAGCTAATCCGTAGGATAGGGCGCAAATACTCCCAAAGTAGCATACGGGCTATGCCTTTGCGGTTTGAGTTCATGCTTTAGGCGCATTCTGTATGCGCTCTAGCGGCCTTATCATGTCATTACCCGCAAACCCTCAAGCGGGCAGACACACCGCATCGCGCCGCCGTATGCCGTTGCGCCAAAAACCTATAAAGCGCAGCACATCTTGGTATATTATCCGGCATACCGCACGCTGTTATTTTTATTTTGCAATCAAGGATAAACCATGTCGCTCACATCCGTTACCGAACTGCAAACCCTGATTAGGGCGCATATCGATAAAAGCAAATACCGCCCCGAGATGGAAACCGTTGCCGTTGCCCGCGCCGCAGGGCGCGTTTTGGCACAAGACATTACGTCGCCCCTGAATATCCCGTGCGCCGATATTTCCGCTATGGACGGCTACACTTTGCCGGCCGCAGCCGAAGCGGGCAGCCGTTGGCAGGTGGCGGGAGAGGCGGCGGCGGGCAAACCGTTTGCAGGCAATGTTCCCGAAGGCGGATGCGTGCGGATTATGACCGGAGCGGTTGTGCCCGTTGGCGGCGCGTGCGTGGTATTGAAAGAAAACGTAACCGTCGAAGAAAACGGCATCGTACTCAACCAAGCCGCCCGCGAAGGCGACAATATCCGTTATTGCGGCGAAGAAGTGGCCGCAGGAGATACGGTTTTGCAGGCAGGGCGTATTTTACGACCCGCCGACATTATGCTGCTGGCTGCTTTGGGCGTGGGCGATGTGCCGGTTTACCGAAAAATCAAAGTGGCGGTGTTATCCACCGGCGACGAACTGCACGAACCCGGCACGCCCGTAGGCACACCCGATCAGGTGTACGACAGCAACCGCCATACGCTAATGGCCAGATTAAGCATGTTGCCGGTGGATATTATCGATTTGGGGCAGGCGGCAGACGATTTGGAAGGCGTGCTGCATGTGCTCGACGAAGCCGCCCGCCAAGCCGATGCGGTGATTACTTCGGGCGGTGTGTCTGCGGGCGATTATGATTACGTTCGCGAAGCCGTATTGCGTTTGGGTGCCATCCATCATTACAAAGTGGCCATGAAACCGGGCAAGCCTTTTGTGTTCGGCAAAATGCTAAACACTTGGTATTTCGGTTTGCCCGGCAACCCCGTGTCCGGATTCGTGGGTTTTGATATGTTTGTGAAAGAAGCCTTATGGCTGCTGTGCGGGGCAACCGATGTGCCGCAACCACTGCGTTTTTCGGCCGTCTTAACCCGACCCGTGAAAAAATCGCCCGGCCGCACCGACATCCAGCGCGCACTTCTGCAACAAGAAGCCGACGGAAGCTGGTCGGCCGCACCCTCCGGAGAGCAGGATTCCCACCGCGTATGGGGCGTGAGCCGCGCCAACGGCTATATGATCCTGCCGCGTGAGGCAGGCGATTTGCCCGCAGGCAGCACCGTAACCGTCCAGCCTTTTACGGAGGCTTTCTTATGAACGCATTAACCGACCCTTTCCAACGCCGTTTAACTTACCTGCGTTTGTCCGTTACCGATTTGTGCAACTACCGCTGCGTGTATTGCCTGCCCGACGGCTATCAAGGCAAGGCCAAACCCGACGAATTAAGCCTGCGCGAAATCGAAACGCTGGTGCAAACATTCGCCCGTAACGGCACGCGCAAAATCCGCCTCACCGGCGGCGAACCGACCTTGCGCCGCGATTTGGCCGACATCATTGCCGTCTGCAAAGCACAGCCCGAAATCGAACACGTCGCCCTAACTACCAACGCCTTCAAACTCGCCAAACTTTTCCCCGCCTACCGCGCGGCAGGCTTAGACAAACTCAACATCAGCATCGACAGTTTCGACCCCGAAGTGTTTTACCAAATCACCGGCAAGCGCGAATGCCGCAATATCCTGCGCGCCTTAGACGACATCTTGGCCGAAGGTTTCTACTCGATAAAAGTGAACACCTTATTGATGCGCCGCTACATCGACAGAACGCTCGCCGACGCACTAGAGTTCGTGCGCCACCGCCCCGTTACGCTGCGTTTTATCGAACTGATGCAGACCCGCGATAATTTTTCACTCTTCAACGCACAACACCTTTCCGCCGCAGGATTGGAAGCCGATTTACAGGCACAAGGCTGGCAACTGATGCCCCGCCAAGCATACGCCGGCCCCGCCCGCGAATACTGGCATCGCGATTTCGCCGGCAGCATCGGCTTTATCGCCCCGTACAGCAAAGATTTCTGCCGCAGCTGCAACCGATTGCGCGTCAGCGCCCAAGGCAAAATGCACCTGTGCCTGTTCGGCGGCACCGCCTACGACCTCCGCCCATGGCTGCAACAAGGCGACACCGAAGGCTTGCAGCAGCACCTGCACGAATTGATGGCCGAAAAACCGGAACATCATTTCCTACACAACAAAAAATTCGGCTTGATACGCGACCTTTCAATGATTGGCGGATAGGAACAATACCCCGCAGAGCATGTTGTTAGGCCGTCTGAAACTTTCAGACGGCCTTTTGTTATATGCAAATGGAAAATAAGTATCCGTTCTGCTATATTTCTAAAGCATAATTTCCCTTTGTACACACCGCTTTGGAACGCCCGCGATGACCCAAACCCAATCCTACCACCTCAGCTTCTCCCGCTTCACTCCCTCCCTTTCCGTCGTCTCCTTCACCGCCACCGAAGCATTCAACACAGCCTACCGTCTCGACATCGAACTTACCTCCGCCGATGCCGATTTGTCGCTGTCGTCCTACATCAACCAAGCGGCTAAGTTTACGGTAACGCCGGTAAGCTCTGATGCGTTGGGATTGATTGAGGGAATGATCGCGCCTCAAGCGTTGAAGGAATGGAGCGGCATCATCACTTCCTGCGAGAAGTTGTCGGTATCGGCTGACGAAACCCGTTACCGTATGGTATTGGAACCCCGCATCGCCGCATTGAAGCACCACCGCACTTCGCGGCTGTTTCAAAACCAAAACGTTCCCGACATTATTTCATCGCTGTTGAAACATCACGGTTTTGCCGGTGTCGATTTCCGTTTCAACACTTCCCGCGAATACGGTGTGCGCGAGTATGTGACCCAGTATCAGGAAAGCGACTTCGCCTTTATCAACCGGCTGTGCGAAGAAGAAGGGATTTGGTACGCATTCGAGCAGAATGCCCAATATGGCGATGTGGCAGTATTCGGTGACGATGCCGCCCATTATTTTCGCAGTAATACCTCTCCCTATCCCTACCGCCCCCACGGCGGATTGGAGAGTGTCGGTAAAGAAGCGGTGTTCGCCTTACAGGTGAAACACAACCCGATTCTCGAATCCATCCGCGTCGGCGACTACAACTACCGCGATGCAGATACCGATTTGTCGTCCCAAGTAACGGCCAAGAGTACGGAAACCGACAGCAGCGTTCTACTCGGCAGCGACAGCCATTGGGGTTTGCATCAAAAGACCCCCGAGGAAGCGCAACTTCAGACGGCCTTACTGCAACAGCTCGACCACAGCCGCCGTATTGTTGCCTCCGGCAGCGGCAACATCACCGCCCTCAGCACCGGCCAAGTGTTTCAGACGGCCCCAAGCTTCAGCGAAGCGCCCAACGGCTGGCTGGTAGTGTCGCTCACCCACAGCGGCAGCCGCGACCAAGCGTACAGCCACCGCTTTAGCGCCATCCCCGCCGACAGCATCTTCCGCCCCGAACGCATCACCCCGTTACCCAAGATCCAGGGCAGCCTACCCGCACGAGTCACCAGCCCCGGCAACTACACCTACGCCTATATCGACAACATGGGGCGCTACCGCGTCAAACTGCCGTTCGACCTCGACGAATGGAGCCCGGGCGGAGAAAGCCGCCCCATCCGCCTGGCCAAACCCTACGCCGGCCCCGACTACGGCCAACACTTTCCGCTGCACGAAGGCACCGAAGTGATGCTGTCGTTCGTACAGGGTAATCCCGATAGGCCGTATATCTCGGGTGTGATGCACGACAGTTCCCACCCCGACCATGTTCCCGCCGATTGGAACACCCGTAACGTCATCCGCACTTGGGCGAACAACAAACTGCGGATGGAAGACAAACAGGGGCAGGAACACATCAAACTGGCGACCGAATACGGCAAAACCCAACTCAACCTCGGCCATATCGTCGACAGCCAAAGACAAAAACGCGGCGACAACGGCGAAGGCTTCGAGCTGCGTACCGACAGTTGGGGGGCGTTGCGGGCGGGTAAAGGTTTGTTTATCTCTTCAGATGGCCAAAGCGGTGCACAGGGAACGGTATTAAACCGTGACGAAGCCATCGCCAATTTGGAACAGGCATTGTCATTAGCGAAGAGTCTGAATAAAGCAGCCAATGTAGCCAAAGCGGAAGGAACCTTAACCGAAGAGCAGGAAGGCCGTCTGAAAAACTGTATCAAAGACTTATACCGACAAGTGATTTTACTGTCCGCCCCCGACGGCATTGCCAGCGCCACCCCGCAAAGCCAACTGCACACCGCCGGCCAACACATCCACCATATCAGCGGCGGCGACACCGACATCAGCGCCGGCCGCAACTTTACCGCCCATGCAGTAGAGAGCGTCAACCTGTTCGGCCAAAGCAGCGGCGCGAAGTTACAGGCCAATCAGGGCAAGGTAGAGATTCAGGCCCAGAACGACGAGATGCAGATCAATGCCCTCAAAGACACCACCATCACCAGCAGCGCGGGGAAAGTAATAGTAGCGGCCAAAGACGAAATCCTGCTGACCAGCGGCGGGGCGTACATCAAGATTAAAGACGGCAACATCGAACTGGGCTGTCCGAAAATGGTGTGGGTGAAATGCGCGGGGTTTCAGGTGATGGGGCCGAGTAGTGTGAATGTAAAAACACCTTTATTGCCTACAACAGGTATATATAGTCGTCGTTTTGATTTCAGTCATATATTCTCAAAAGATATTTTGGAGCAGGGATTAAGTTATCAAGTTATTCACAGAGGCCAAAACTCCGAAACTTTCCAAAAATTAGATCATGATGGCAGAACGTCAAGATTCTTTGGTGATACACAAGATGAAATTGAAATAGCTATTATCGGAAAGTTGACGGAAGACGGCAAATGGCGTTTAACAGAAGAAAGACATTGTGATTTGCACGATGAATGCTGTTGTGGTGCAGAAGACGAACAAGATTATCAAGAAGATATCGACGATGGTTTAGATATAGACGATTTAATAGAAGATTTTAACAATTTTGGAAATTAAATATGGGAAATAAATTAATTTTGACTGTTTTATTGGCGGTTTTTACATCTTATTCCTATGCTGCAAAAAACAATGAGATCACAATAACAACCAATGACAAACAGATTGTTCATTTTTTTGATACAGACTGTGGAAATATAAGAAATACAGATCTCTATTATATGAAAAGAGGTACAGATGCCAACATTATGTTGCGTAAGGTTTGGAAAAAAGTAAAGTTTAATCAAAATAAGTCTATTGAACAATATACTTATGCTTGTGATCAAGGGAAAAAGAACGGAAAAGTCTACACCATAAATTATGTATTCAATACAAAAGATCGCTCACAATTAACTGTAATTTATCCGCCAAATTATAAAAATGCCTATGGCGTTCACTTTACGTTTGAATGTCAATTTGTAGCAAGTGCCTTTGCAAATAAAAAAGATATCGAACTTAAATCCATATTAGATAAATTCTTGGAGCTTCAACCTAGAGCAAAATGTTTGGCGGCACCGGTGGACGATAATAACGTCCCCTATTCAACTTATAACCAAAAAGATGATTTATTGGAAGATTATAAAAATTTCGGAAATTAAGAGGAAATCAGATAAATTATGCGAACCAATAAACCGGTAGAAGGAATTGCTTATAATTCCAACAGGGAAGGATTTATCTTTGCGTTGGCGAGAAGGGAGAGTTCTGCAGATTTAAACAAAGATGATACTTTCAATGAATACCCTATTAGGGTAATTAATGATCATGGATATGTGGGTTTGTTTCAATACGGAACTCCTGCTCTTATAGACATCGGCTATAAAACAAGAGACGGGCAATGGACGGGTAAAAACGGTGCAACTTCACTAGAAGCTTTTAGGTCATCCCGTCAAACTCAGATCGCAGCTATTAATTTATCCATAGATTTGTGGTGTAAAAGATTACGTGCTACCGGCTTAAATGAATATTACGGAAAAATTGTTAAGGGTATTGAAATTACGGAATCAGGTTGCATCGCAGGTTGCCATTTGGTCGGACTGGGAGGATTGGCGTCTTTTTTAAATGTACCCGGCAACTTGAAAATCAACAAAAGCACAGGAAAAAACCATAAAGAATTTGACGGAAATGGTGTGCATATCAGCCATTACATTGATTTATTTGCTCATTATGATATGGAAAGTTGCTGTAAACGTAAGATACGGATTGGTTTGAAAGATCCAAGTGGATTACCTATAGAAGGCAAACACGTAACAATATTAAGTTCATATGAAGGGAAGCACACCAACAGCCAATTCAAGATAGAACATAAAACAGACGCAGATGGTGAGTTGCCTGTTATTGTGAGACATCCGGGTGCCAAAATTACTTTGGAAATCGACGGCAGAAAAAGTGAAGATATTACTCAAAAGGCCGATCAAATTCAGCCGTTTAATATAGTGGCTTCTGATTTGAAAATAAGTGCCCCGTTAGCTGAAAAAGGTAAACCTGAGGCTAAAAAGCAAGAGGCTGTACAAGAGAAAAAAGAAGAACAACAACAAACGCCGGTTGAAACCAATAAAGATATTAATTTTAATATTGCCATATTGGAAGGAGATACTAAAAAAACCATCAGTAATGTTAAATTTACCTTAGTTTATAAAGGCAAGCCTAAACAGCATATAACAGACAGCCAGGGAATCAAAAAAAATATCATTGCAGAAGCGGGACAAAGTGTGCAGGTTTGTGTAGCAGGAGAAGGAAACCTCCAGCCTGTTAAGTCTTTTACCGTAACCGAAAGTTTGAAAGACACAACGGTTGAAGTTGCCTTACCTGTACATACGTTCAATATTGTTGTGGTTGATACTAAGGGAAAAATCGTACCCAATGCCGAATTCAGTATTTTTTATCGTAATAAAGAACGTACGAGGAAAACCGATAGTGAAGGCCGTCTGAAAATCAAAGCGCTAGTCGGTTTCGTATGCGGATTCGGAAACAGAGGAAATCCTCTGACTTATTTCAGATGCTTGCAATCGGTATCGCTAAGGAAAATTATCGTAAATTCAGCTGCTGTGCAGATTGCGAAGGGTTCTGCCGGCAAAACTGTGGCTACAATGGTGGTACAGGCTGCAAAACAAACGAAGGAAGCAGCAAAACCAAAATCGCCGTTACCGGCGAAAACGGAGAAGCAGCAAAGCAAACCACAGGAGAAAAAGAAGGATGAAAAGCCTCCGCAACCGGAGCCGGTTAAGCAAAAGAATACACACACGGAGAAAAACGGTAATCCGCTGACGGTGGTTGGGAATGAAAAAACTGCTAATGATACAATCCGTTATCATATTTACCACGATGGCACCATAAAAAGAGAAAATAAGGAAGCTACGGGATATGTTGAATTTATTTATTATGATGAAGGAGGAGGCTACCATCATTTAGGTAAGTCCGCATTTATTTCTGCAAATAAATGGGCTAAAAAAAATATTTTAGCAATCCCTAAAAAGAAAATATATCTAGTTGATCAAAGAAAGCACAGTTATTATAAAAGTAGAGATGGAAAAATTGGTTATAGCTGGGAAATTCAAAGTGATGGTGGTCGTTATTACTTAAGCGGCAATGCTTTTGCAGCTGTTTTAGGAGCGATGTGTTCTTTAGGATATAGTGAATACATAGGATCGGGTTTTAGTACAAAAAATGGAGGACCCGGCAAAAGTGATTCACATATTAATGGTATTAATGGGGATTTTCGTTATTTAGCTAAGAATAACTTACATGTGAAAACCCCTGTTCATACTGACTATAGCATCTTTGATTGGGATGCCAATGTGAGATTTGTAGAGGCATTATATAAGTTTGGTTATAAGGATTTTAGGTCTTGGCCAGTCAAATCAAAAGGTTGGAAATTGTTGCCATATTCAAGCAAACTTAAAGATCATAAGAATCATATACATTTACAAGGGTTTAGGCCTAAAATTATTGACTTTGAAAACAAAAAATAGGGTATTAATATGCTTAAATTTATCTTACAATTAAATATTGTATTTTTATCATTCGTAACATTGATATCGTGTAAAGACAATATAAAATCAAACAATGATTCACCTGATCATACTTTGGAAAAGAAAGATAATGTTTCCATTATTAAAGATGTTGATTGTTCAGTAAACTTTCCGAAAGAACAAGAACATTTGGCTAATGCTCCATGTTTACGTTTGCCAATGAAAACGTCTGATTTCCAACACTACCCTACGTTGAAAAACGGTTTATTAGATTTAGATAAATTACCAACACCATTCGATCATAAAGAGTATTTGCGCCCTCTTCAAACTGATGTTCCAGAGTACGCTAATTTATTAGGTATTATTCCCTATGACAACAATTATGTGTGGCTACTCATTATTTATAATGAAAACTCAGAAGAAGCGGAAGGGATTAGTGTTATACAGCAAGTTTATGAATTAAGATTATTTGAAAGAAAGCTAGGCAATGAAATTGAAGAAGGATATAAAAATCGAGTTCGACTTGGAATTCAAGATCTGACTTTCGATTTACCTTTTTATAATAACCCTAAAGTGAAAAAGCCACCATTTAATTTTAAAGAAGATGAACATGGTGCTTTAAGCTACAAGCTCAAGGATACGGTAGGATTACAACATGATAAGGAATGTTACTCTAATTTTACTATTCAAACAGATTGGTCTATACATACTGATATAAACTGTTACCGAATAAAAAAATCTAAAAAAATATTAGATTCAAAAAGAACCAATATTTGGAAGTTGAATAGGGAAAGTATGGTTTTTGAAGAGTTAACTAACTAACCAAACCAAGTAACCGAATTGAAGAAAATTTTATTTTTAAAATTTAAGGTGTGATATTTTTAATATCATTTAATACTATTTAGATAGTATTTTATCTCTTTATTTATATAAAAAATCAAATTCTAGATTTTAAATTAATAAATATTATTTTTTTTGTATATATAAATATATAAGAAAGTATATGTAATGGAAAAATACAAAATATATAAAATATTATTAGGATTATTGTTAATATCTGACTTTAGGCTCTGCATATGCTCAAAACACTATCAGTAATCAATTTCAGATTGATGGATTTAACAATATTAAGATTAACTCAAAATTTAATGCTAAAAAATTAAAAAAAGAATTTGAACATGAACAGAATGTTGGTTGTGCTATTGCAACTGATAAATTACATAAAAAAGTTAGCTATATGATTGATGAGGATATTGTTGTTGTTATTAGTACAGATGATAAAAATATGTATTCTCCAGCAAATGTAAGAGTTGGTGATTCTTTAAAAACTGTTTACAAAAAGCATCCTTATAAAAAAGGTATACGTTTGGAAAATCCATATGTAGGATTTTCTATTGTCTATATGTATCCTAACAAAATTGGAGTGAAATATAATATTTTAAATAATAAAGTTGAAAGTTTTGAGATAGGAACCAAAGAATATTTAGAGCTAATGGAAAGTTGTTCATAAAGTCTATTAGTTACATTTTAAATGAGCATACAATTTAAATGAGCATACAATGTGATAGTATATATTTAGTTTATGTTCTTTGTTTTAAAGGATAAAATTTTTCAAGTATTTATTTTATGAAAACTTTTAAAGTATTTAATTCATTATATTTATTTTTATCTTTGTTTTATATAAGTGCATGTTCTACAAATAAGATGGACAAATCTTATCCTAATCAAAAAATCGAAAATCCAAAACCTAGATTTGAACATTCTAAATTTTTCTTAAATGGAGTTGGTGATATTCATATTGGGGATACATTTAATAAAAAATCTTTTGTAAAAGCTGAGGAAGAAATTGAAGGATGTTTTCATGCTGAAAATAAGGAATATCCAGATTTTTCTTTTAAATTTATAGATAATAAATTAGTAGAAATAGAATCGTATTCAAAAAATCAAGTCATTTCACCGTATGGGATAAAAATAGGAGATATGCCGAAATTAATATATCAAAAACATAAAGGAGAAAAAGAAGAAATAATGAATCATCCTTATGGTGATGAAAATGATAAAGTTATTTTTTATTGGTACAAAGTTAATGATGAAGATTTAGGTATTAAATATGTTATTATGAACAACAAAGTAGAGAGTATTAGTGTGGGTAAAAAAGAACAATTACCTTATATGGAAGGTTGTTTGTAATTTAGGATCTAATTTACAGATAATCAAGAGTTGAAGAAATATATTGATACATTGATGATATTTTGAAGCTAAAGGTAATTTACATAAAAATGTAAGTTACATGGTTCAAGATAATATTGTCACAGATGTTAGAATATCTGAAAGCAATGTTGTCCTACCTTATGGTGTGAAGTGATATAGTTACTTCTATTTCTATCGGTCTCAAAGATTCTCTATTGTTGATGGAAGGCTGCGCTTAATTGATCTCTATATGTTGATGCCGTCTGAAAGTATATTTCAGACGGCATTTATTTGTAGTAGATATATAGAAGAAAGTTTTTTAATGCAGAGTTCAATATTTTTACTTTAGCGGTTTGAAAAGCAAAATCACCAAACACGATGATAAGCGGATTTTGCTTCCAAATACCTTATACATTGAACAAGAAATGAATCACATCGCCATCCTGCACCACATATTCCTTGCCTTCCGCACGCATTTTGCCGGCTTCTTTGGCTTTGGCTTCGCCGCCTAAGGTAACGAAATCGTCGTAAGAAATCACTTGGGCGCGGATGAAGCCGCGTTCGAAATCGGTGTGGATCACGCCGGCGGCTTGCGGGGCGGTGTCTCCTTTGCGGATGGTCCAAGCGCGGACTTCTTTTACGCCGGCGGTGAAGTAGGTTTGCAGGCCGAGCAGGTCGTAGCCGGCGCGAATTAGGCGGTTGAGGCCGGGTTCTTCCAAGCCCATTTCGGCGAGGAATTCGGCTTTTTCTTCGTCTTCGAGTTCGGCGATTTCGCTTTCCAATGCGGCGCACACGGCGACTACGGGCGCGTTTTCTTTGGCAGCCAATTCTTTCAGGCGGTCTAAGTGCGGGTTGTTTTCAAAACCGTCTTCCGCTACGTTGCCCACATACATGGCGGGTTTGGCGGTGAGCAGGAACAAGGGGCGCAGCATGGCAAGTTCTTCTGCATCAAGGCCGAACGAGCGCACGGGTTTGCCTTCGTTGAGATGGGGCAGCAGTTTTTCGCACAGGGCAACGAGTTTTTGTGCGTCTTTATCGCCTGATTTGGCGCGTTTTCCTTCACGGGTGATGGCTTTTTCTACGCTGGCAAGGTCGGCCAGAGCCAGCTCGGTACCGATGGTTTCGATGTCGGCAATGGGATCGACTTTGCCGGAAACGTGCACGATATTGTCGTCGTCGAAGCAGCGAACCACGTTCACAATAGCATCGGTTTCGCGGATGTTGGCGAGAAACTGGTTGCCCAAGCCTTCACCTTTGCTCGCGCCTGCTACCAAGCCTGCGATATCGACAAACTCGACGATGGCAGGCTGCATTTTTTGCGGATTAACGATTTTAGCCAGCTCGGCCATGCGCGGATCGGGCACTTCGACGATGCCGACGTTGGGTTCAATCGTACAGAAGGGATAGTTGGCCGCTTCGATACCGGATTGGGTTAAGGCGTTGAACAAGGTGGATTTGCCGACGTTGGGCAGGCCGACGATGCCGCATTTTAAGCTCATGGGGTTTCCTGAAATTGCTGAATATAATAAACGGGCGATTTTACCATATTTCAGACGGCCTCAAGCCGCTATCTTTGATAGGTTTTTAGGTGGAATAGGGTAACGCTTCGGCATCATGTACCGCAAATTCCGCTATATCCTGTCGGTCTGATTCGGTTTGCCAAAAGTGCCGGTACTGAGCCATCTGAAAGCGGTGTGCTTAAACCTGTTTCAAACAGCCAAGAGGCTTATTGTGGCTGTTGCTGTCTAAAAGGCATCCGAATACGGATTTTAAAAGCTGCCGTTTGAATCTGATCGTTTTGAAAAAAGAAAAAGTATTCCCGCCGCAGCGGGAATATTGACGGATGATTGAATCTGTTCACAAAGCCGTTGCCCAATGCAGTTTGCTTTGGGAAGAGACTTGGGTAACTTCGTTGGTATCTAAATTAATGGCGGTAAGTTGTCCTCCCCACAGCGCGCCGGTGTCGAGCGAGATGACGCGGTAGTTGTTGAGATAGCCGAGTGCCGACCAATGGCCGAATACGATGGTATGGCTCAAGTGTTGGCGTTCGGGTGCTTCAAACCACGGGCGCAGGTCGTCGGGCATGTCTTTAAGCCCGCCTTTGAAATCATAGTCGAGCTTGTTTTTGAAGGTGAGCGCACGCATACGGGTAAAGACGTTGGTGATCATGCGCAGGCGGTCGTAGCCGGTGAGGCTGTTTTTCCATTTTTTAGGCTTGTCGCCGTACATGTTGAGAAAATAGTCTTTGGCGCGGTCGCTTTTCAATTCGGTTTCAACTTCGAGCGCGAGGCTTTCGGCTTTGTCGATGTCCCATTTGGGCAGCAGCCCGGCGTGCACCAAAACATGCTTGTCGCCGCGGATCAAGAGCGGTTGGGCGCGCACCCAATCAAGCATTTTGCGGTTGTCGGGGTGTTCGAGAATCGGTGCGATGGTGTCTCC
This sequence comes from Neisseria dumasiana, assembly GCF_022870885.1. Classification (NCBI taxonomy): domain Bacteria; kingdom Pseudomonadati; phylum Pseudomonadota; class Betaproteobacteria; order Neisseriales; family Neisseriaceae; genus Neisseria; species Neisseria dumasiana. The sequence goes on from NZ_CP091509.1 coordinate 1,323,958, forward strand.
GCGTCTGATTTTGCCGAAGCCGTAAGATACGGCCAGCATGTGCAGGTCGTGGTTGCCGAGCACGGTGCGGATGCTGCTTTCGTGCTTCATCACAAATTGCAGGGCTTCGAGCGACTGCGAGCCGCGGTTGACGATGTCGCCCGTGAGCCACAGTGTGTCGGTGCCGTGGTTAAAGCCTATTTTGGCGAGCAGGGCGTTGAGTTCGGCAAAGCAGCCTTGAATATCGCCGATTGCATAATGTGCCATGTGTGTGAATCCGTGTGGTTGGATGAGGTGTGTGAGGCCGTCTGAAAATGTGTTCAGACGGCATATCTTATCATTATGAGACCTTTGCAAAACCCTCATCTGTGGCGCATTTCTGCGTTGTGCGCTGCTCGCTCGTTTGCCTATCTAATGATATGTCTGCACTCGTTGCGCTGCTACGCCTTGAACTGCATCCACATCTGAGAGTTTGCAAAGGTCTCATTATATTTTAAATCAGCTGTTTAGTACCAATACGGCTTCCGCTTCCACCTGTACGCCTTTGGGCAGGCCGGCAACTTCGACGGCGGCGCGGGCGGGGAAGGGTTGGCTGAAGTATTCGGCCATTACTTCGTTGAATACGGCGAAGTTGCCCAAGTCGGTAAGGTAGGCGTTGACTTTGACGATGTCGTCCAAAGAACCGCCCGCCGCTTGCGCCACGGCTTGCAGGTTTTTAAACACTTGGTGCGCTTCGGCGCGGAAATCGCCGTTGCCGACTACGGTCATGGTGGCGGGGTCGAGTGGGATTTGGCCGCTCATGTAAACAGTGTTGCCCGCGCGCACGGCTTGGCTGTATGCGCCGATGGCGGCGGGGGCGTTGTCGGTGTAGATAATGGTTTTAGCCATGTGGAGATTCCTTTTCTTCAGAAGATTGTTCAGGTTCGGATTTTGTAGTATCGGTTTGATTATTTTCAGTAGTGTTCTCCGCTTGTTCGTTTTTTGATTCGGATTTGTTAAAACGAGTCTTAAAATTAGTTAAATGGGTACGAATTCGATTCAAAAATCCAGGTTCTTCACGATAAGAAAGTATAAATCCAGCTAAAGAGCCAATAGCAATAATTTCTAACAATTTACTAATAAATTTTAGAAGTTGATCCCAAAATTCATTGTTATTATTTTTTAGAGAATCTTCAATTGTGATATGAAGCCCAATGAGAAATAATAAGGCAAAAGTTGTCCTGATCAAATTATTAAAATTTTTTTTAAGGTCTATTGCAATTATTCCTATTCCAATAATAGCTAACGCAAGTATAAATGCTATGAAATGGAAACCTATAAGTTCTAAAAGAGATCTATATGGAGGCTGATTTTTAAGATCTTGAATAGCAATAGGTGCAAGACAATAAAAAAGAATGGACCCCAAAAGTATACATATAAATAAATTTCCCCAAGTTTCTCTCCTCGAAAAAAATTTTTTATTACATAGGTAGAGTAAAAAAGAAATTATCAATATGATAATAATAGTGATAACATCGTTGTTCATATTAAAAATTCTCCTGTATTTTTCAAGAGCTTCATATTTTATAAATTAAAGAGAAACGAATCAACCAATTACCCAATTCCTCGCCGCATCCATATCCGCCCAAATCTGTTTTTTCAAATCGTCGATGTTGTCGAACTTGGCTTCGTCGCGTAGTTTGTGCAGAAAGCGCACGCGGATGCGTTGGCCGTATAAATCGCCGTTGAAGTCGAACAAATGCACTTCGAGCTTTTGGCGGCGGGTTGCGGATACGGTGGGGTTGAAGCCAAAGCTGGCTACGCCGCGGCGGGTGCCGAAGCTGCCTTCCGCTTCAACTACAAACACGCCGTTGAGGGCGTAGTGGTGTTGGGGAAGCTGCACGTTGGCGGTGGGGCAGCCGATGGTGCGGCCGAGCTTGGCACCGTGTTTGACTTTGCCGCTGAGGGTGTAGGGGTGGCCGAGCAGTTTGCGGGCGTATTCCAAGAGGCCGTCTGAAAGGGCTTTGCGGATGGCGGTGCTGCTGGCGCGGATGTTTTCCACCAGCACGGAGGGGGTGCGCTCGGTAACCATGTCGGGCTGGCTTTGCAGCAGGGCGAAATCGCCTTCGCGCCCTGTGCCGAAGCGGAAATCGTCGCCGATGAGCAGGTATTTGGTGTTGAGGGTTTCGCGCAGCAGGCGGCTGATGAAGGTTTGGGCGTTGATGTCGGCAAAGGCTTGGTTGAAACGCAGCACCCACACGGCATCGACGCAGCCGGTTTCGCGCAGCAGGTGCAGTTTGCTGCGCAGCGGGCTGAGGCGGTAGGGCAGTTCGCGTCCTTGTTTGCGGGCGAAAAATTCTTGCGGCTGCGGCTCGAAAATCACGGCAACCACGGGCAGGCCGCGGCTTTGCGCTTCTTGTTTGAGCCGTTGCAGAATGTGGCGGTGGCCGAGATGCACGCCGTCGAAATTGCCGATGGTCACGGCGGAGCCTTGGGGAAAGTCGGGGCGGCTGCCCAAACCGAACCAGATTTTCATGGGTAATGTCTGCGTGTGAAAAAACGGAGTATTGTAAGCCGAATCGGCGGCGGGGGGAATGCTGCGGTTAATAGCTTTTTTTGATTGCACATGTCGTGATATTCGGCTTTGGGCCGAGTATGACGTATGTGGTTTGTTTCGGTTGGTTTACTATATGGATGTAGTGGTTTGGCAGGGAATGGTGTGAGGCCGTCTGAAAGCGGGCAAAGTGGGCTTTGCTAGGGCGCACAAGTTCGCTTTCAGACGGCCTCAAACAGCTTAGCCGTCGCCACGTTCCAGCAGCATCAACAGCATGGCGGCGTTTAGCACCAACACATCGTCTTCCGCCGGAGCTTGGGCGGTCTTTTCCAAGCTGAATTTGCGTTCGAAAAACGAGGCGTTTTTTTTGAGGAGGTAAGTTTCGTGTCCGTCGGGCGTGGCGATAGTGTAGGTCGGGTTGAGAAAATAGCCGGTAAGCATGCCGATAAAGGGAATTTCGCCGACGATGCCGTCCACCACGGCTATCCACGGGTTGGCTTCGTGCAGGGTGTAGCGCTGATTGCCCGCTGCATCGCTGAGAGTATAGCTGGTTTTCCACAATGATTTCATGCCGCTGCGTTTGATGCTGCCGATGGTTCGGCCCGCCGCGTCGCGCACGGTGTAGTTGGCGTTGAAGTCGATAATACGGTCGGCATCGATGGTGTAGAGTCTCTCGTTGCGGCTGCCGTCGCGGAAAATTTCGATGGATTCTTTAATCTTAAAAATCTTCTGGCGCGTGTAGGCTACTTCTCTACCTTGTGCATCGAACACGGTAAAGTCGTTGGACGGGGTAAAGATTTTGAAGGTGAAGTTAAGGGGGAATTGAAGGTTTTGCATGTGTTGTTTCGAGGAATCAAGAGGTTGCCGATTATAGCAAATTTTGATTCGTTATGACGGAGTTGTGTTTGAAGAGGCCGTCTGAAAACCAGCTTTGCGGGTTTCAGACGGCCTTCCTTATATTTAAGCAAACAGCCCGCTTAATGTGCGGGCTGCCGGGAAAGCTGTATGTTTTCAGACGGCCTGATCAGCCTTTTTTGAGGTGGAGAACAAAGGCTACTACTGCGGCCACGGCAAAGAAATAGCCTAAGTAAGGCGTGCTGTTCGGCTTATGGACAACCACAAAATTGATAACTGAAAGCACTACAAATACGATGGAAAGTTTTAAATAGTATCCTTTTTTCATTTTCAGCCTTTCTTTTATTGGATGAAAAACATTTCAATATAGGATGCCGCAGCAGCGTTGTTATCTTGAGCTTCACGGCAAGCCTGCATGTGAAGACAGCTTTTGCCGATAAAGGTTCTTATGCTGTTGATATTTTTATGGGATTTCAGAAAAAAGGCCGTCTGAAAATTGAAATGGTAACGCAAATGCTGGATAACGCATTTGGTCGTCTGAAAGGGGCAACGCCGCTGCTGCATTCCGACCAAGGCCAAGGCGTTACTGTATCGAACCGGTGCTTATCGGGCGAAATCGGCTGAGAACGGGATTGTGCAAAGTATGTCGCGCAAAGGCAATTGTTGGGACAATGCGCCGATGGAGAGTTTCTTCGGCACATTGAAAACGGAAAGCTTTTATGAAGAAGGTGTGCTATCGGTGGCCGAGCTGACAACGGTGATCAATGATTACATCCATTACTACAATCATGAACGTATTAGTTTAAACTTAAAAAAGCTGAGCCCTGTGGCCTACAGAACTCAGCTTGAAGAGGATGTTTGAGAAAAATTCTTAACTTGTCCAAGGATTGGGGGACAGTTCATTTTTTTTCAGACGGCCTGATTAAAGGGTGCGGCGGTTATTTGGCTATGGGCGTCGCTTGATAGAAAGCCAGTTTCAACTCGCCGTTTTCGATTTCCCAAACCGACACGGCGCGGTTGTTGAGCTTTCTGGGCTGCCCGTCCACCAATATATCGGCTTGGAAATCGGCGCGCACCAAAATGGCCGTGCCCAGATGCCGGATTTCGTGAATGGGGTAATGAATGGCTTTGTAAACGTAAAAGCCGGAATGCAGCTTGCCCATTAAAGCATCCAAATCGTCTACGGTGCCGCTGGTATGCACATAACAGAGGTTGGGGCTGCACATGGCGGCAAATTCTTCGTAACGTTGGTTGATCAGGCAATCGGCTCTTTGCTGTTCGGCGGCGCGGACGGCTTCCTGCCAATTTTGTTCTGTGTTCATCAATCTTTCTCCTGTTCGGTTTGCGTTGTTGATTATTTTGCTGCCGTTGCATCTTAATTCTAATTTGTGCGTTTTATTGTTCTAAATTCCAAAACATTGTATTTGCCCGCAGCATGACTACAGTTGGGTTCAAACAGAATAGAATAATGACGGACTCTACCTTACGGTAAGGATTAGATTTATTTTCAACAAGGCAAACCACCATGATAGACAAAACAACCCGTTCTCTGGAGGATGTGCTGGCTCAAATTTCAGACGGCGCCCGTATTATGATCGGCGGTTTCGGTACGGCAGGGCAGCCTGCCGGATTGATCGACGGCCTGATTGAAACGGGAGCGAAAGATTTGGTCATCATCAACAACAATGCAGGCAATGGCGATTACGGTTTGGCCAAACTGCTGAAAACCGGTGCGGTGCGCAAAATCATCTGCTCTTTTCCGCGCCAATCCGATTCTTGGGTTTTCGACGAGCTTTACCGCGCCGGAAAAATCGAGCTGGAACTGGTGCCGCAAGGCAACCTTGCCTGCCGCATTCAGGCGGCGGGCATGGGGTTGGGCGCGGTGTTTACGCCTACCGGCTACGGCACGCTGTTGGCGGAAGGTAAAGAAACCCGCCATATCGACGGCAAAGATTATGTGCTCGAGTATCCCATCAAAGCGGATTTTGCGCTGATTAAAGCTTTCAAAGGCGACCGCTGGGGTAATTTGGTTTACCGTAAATCGGCGCGTAATTTCGGCCCGATTATGGCGGCGGCAGCCGATGTAACCATTGCCGAAGTGTCGGAAATCGTTGAATTGGGGGCTTTGGACCCCGAACACATCATCACACCGGGAATTTTTGTCCGGCACGTCGTTAAAATTTGATAAGGAGAGCAGCGGTGAACTACCAAAAACTCAACCGTGAACAAATCGCCATGCGCGTTGCCGCAGATATTCCCGACGGTGCTTACGTTAATCTCGGCATCGGGTTGCCGACCAAAATTGCGGCTTATCTGCCCGAAGACAAAGAAATCTTTCTGCATTCCGAAAACGGCCTGCTGGCATTCGGCCCGCCGCCCGCTCCCGGCGAAGAAGACCCCGATTTGATTAACGCGGGTAAAGAATACGTTACGCTGCAAACCGGCGGATGCTACTTCCACCACGGCGACTCTTTCGCCATGATGCGCGGCGGCCATCTCGATATTTGCGTATTGGGTGCGTTTCAAGTGTCGGCCAATGGAGATTTGGCCAACTGGCACACCGGTGCGCCCGATGCCATTCCGGCGGTAGGCGGTGCAATGGACTTGGCCGTCGGTGCCAAAAAAGTGTGGGTAACGATGGAGCATACAAGCAAGCAGGGCGAGCCTAAAATTGTGCAAAACCTCACTTATCCGGCAACCGGCCTGCATTGCGTTAACCGCATCTACACCGATTTATGCGTTATCGATTTGGACGGAGAGGGTTTGCGCGTGATTGAAAAAGTCGACGGCTTGGACTTTGACGAACTGCAAAAACTGACCGATGCCCCCTTAATCGACGCCACAGCAGGAGCAAAGAAATGAAACTGAACGACGTTTATATTATTGATGCCGTGCGCACGCCTTTCGGACGCTACGGCGGCGGTCTTGCTGCGGTGCGCACTGATGATTTGGGTGCCGTGCCGATTAAAGCGTTGATGCAGCGCCATCCTCAAGTAGATTGGGCAAAAGCCGACGACTTGATTTACGGCTGTGCCAATCAGGCGGGCGAAGACAACCGCAACGTGGCCAGAATGTCTGCTTTACTGGCAGGCATGCCGCCTTCCGTGCCGGCAACCACCATCAACCGCCTGTGCGGTTCGTCTTTGGATGCGGTGGTAACGGCAGGCCGTGCGATTCAAACCGGCGATGCCGATTTATTGATTGCCGGCGGCGTGGAAAATATGTCCCGTTCGCCTTATGTGATGGGTAAATCGGAGCAGGCTTTCGGCAGAAATCAAAAAATCGAAGATACCACGATGGGTTGGCGTTTTGTCAATCCGGCTATGAAGGCGCAATACGGCGTGGATACCATGCCGCAAACCGCTGAGAATGTGGCGGAGCAATTCGGTATCAGCAGGGAAGACCAAGACCGTTTTGCCCTTGCCAGCCAGCAGAAGGCGGCGGCGGCGCAGCAGCGCGGTTTTTTCGAGCGCGAAATCGTGCCCGTGGAAATCCCGCAGCGCAAAGGCGGCAGCATTGTGGTAAATCAAGACGAGCATCCTCGCCCGGATACCAATGCGGAAGGTTTGGCAAAACTCAAGCCGGTGGTGTTTGAAGGCGGCACGGTAACGGCAGGCAATGCTTCGGGCATCAACGACGGTTCGTCTGCCGTTTTGCTGGCTTCTGCCAAAGCGGTGGAAGCCTACGGACTGAAGCCGCGCGGCCGTTTGATTGCCGGTGTAACGGTGGGCATCGAGCCGAGGATTATGGGTTTCGCCCCCGCACCGGCAATTAAAAAACTGCTGGCCAAAACAGGCGTGGCTTTGGCCGATATTGATGTAATCGAATTGAACGAAGCGTTTGCCGCCCAAGCTTTGGCGTGTACCCGCGATTTGGGTTTGGCCGACGATGATCCGCGCGTCAACCCTAACGGCGGTGCCATAGCCATCGGCCATCCTTTGGGTGCTTCGGGCACGCGCTTGTTGGCAACTGCGCTTAACCAGCTGGAAGTTTCAGGCGGTCGTTATGCGGTGTGCTCGATGTGTATCGGTGTCGGGCAAGGCATTGCGGTGCTCATTGAGCGATGCGACTAGGGGAGACAAGCAGCCTTTGGCAATCAGTTGTTCGTCCCATTCGGGCAGTTTGCTGATATGTTCCGATAAAAAGTCGATGATGTGTCTGACTTTTTTAATGTTTTTGGAATTGGGCGGAAACACCGCCCGCAAGCTGTAAGCCGGAACGGGATAATCGGTCAACACCGATACCAGCCTGCCTTCGAGCAGGCTTTCTTTTGCCACGATGGTGGGCAGGCAGACGATACCGCCGCCGGTTAATGCAAAGTCGTGCAATAGGTGGATGGAAGAAGAATTGATGCGCGCCGAAATCGGCGTTTCCTGCAATTTGCCTTGGCTGAAAAATTTGATGCGGTTGCGTTCGGGATAGCCCGAATAATAGCCCAGTTCAAAACGCGAAAGTTCGGCAGGGGTTTGGGGTTCGCCGAAGCGGGAAATGAAATCGGGCGAGGCGCAAAATACACGGTTAACATGGAAAATTTTCCGATCGATCAGGCTTTCGCCTTTGGGCGGAAAAATCTGAAAGGCCACATCGAAACCGCACGATACCGGATCGACCACTTTATCGCTCACCACCAAATCCAGCTCGATATCGGTGTAAGCTTGAGTGAAAAGAGAAAGTTTTTTGCTGAAATAACCCAAACCGAAACCGGGGACTAAATGGATACGCAATTTGCCTTTCAAATCGTTTTTGGCCATTGCCATGGCATCAACCAAAGTATCGAAGCGGTTTAACAGATCAACGCATTCGTCGTAATACTTTTCGCCGATGTCAGACAGGCGCACGGAGCGGGTGTTGCGGTGGAATAGCGGCGCGTCGACAAATTTTTCCAGCTGCTGAATGCGCGTGCTGATAACCGAACGCGCTACGCCCAGCTGTTCGGCCGCCTGAATGAAACTCCCGCTTTGTGCTACGCGCACAAAGGCCTCCATACATTGCAGTTTGTCCATGTGTTCCTCCTCTTCAAACCGGTGCGTTGAAATGATTATATAGACCCGCATCGATAAATTAACGGTTTGGCAGGTTTTTGCCAAACCGTTTTTTTCAGACGGCACGAAAACCGACTGATATAGCAAATAAAGCGGGTTAGGCCAACTGCCGGCCTTGCGGCAAGCGTTTTTGTTTTTCTTCTTGTTCGTCCGCCGCATCGTAGGCTTCGACGATTTTTTGTACAAGCGGATGGCGGACAACGTCTTCACTGGTAAAGGTGTGGAAATACAAACCTTCGATGCCGCTGAGTTTTTCTTTGGCATCTTTCAAGCCCGATTTGATGTTACGGGGCAGGTCGATCTGGCTCAAGTCGCCGGTAATCACGGCTTTGGCACCGAAACCGATGCGGGTGAGAAACATCTTCATCTGTTCGGGCGTGGTGTTTTGCGCTTCGTCGAGAATCACATACGCGCCGTTGAGCGTGCGGCCGCGCATGTAGGCCAGCGGAGCGATTTCGATTAAGCCTTTTTCCAAGAGCTTGGTAACGCGGTCGAAGCCCATTAAATCATAGAGCGCATCGTAAAGCGGGCGCAGGTAGGGGTCGACTTTTTGGGCGAGGTCGCCGGGCAGAAAGCCGAGTTTTTCGCCCGCTTCAACGGCGGGGCGCACCAAAACGATGCGTTCGATTTGGTGCTTTTCCATCGCATCTACGGCGGCGGCTACGGCCAGATAGGTTTTACCCGTACCGGCAGGGCCAAGCCCGAAAACGACATCATGGTTGAGCAGCGCACGGATATAGCCGTTTTGGCGCGGGGTGCGCCCGCCGATGCTGCCGCGTTTGGTACGCAGATAATATTGCTGGTCGTGGTGTTTTTCTTCGTGCTGCGCATCGGCGGTTTTGGCTTCGACGGCGGCAAGGCGGATGTCGGTGTCTTCCAAATCGCGGCTTTCGGCGATGTCGGCCAAAGCAAGCAGGGCACGGCGGCCTGCGTGGGCGAGGTCGCCTAAAAAGGTGAAGCTGGAAAAACGGCGGCTGATTTGGATATCAAGGGCTTTGCCCAAAGTGTCGAGATGGCTGTCGAGTGCGCCGCACAGGCGTTGCAGCACGATGTTGTCGATGTCGTCGAACTGTAAATGCACGGTATGGGTCATCTGTTTTGTATTCTTCCTGAATAAAATGAATCGGATAATCGGGTTATAAGGTTTAAAGTGCCGAAAATCAAGGCCGTCTGAATAATCTTTACCGTTTTTTCAGACGGCGGTTTGAACAATATGCCGGTTGGCTGTTTTTTTAAAAATATTTATACTAATATAAATCATTCTCAAATATATTTTTATTTTATTGAATTATTCCCATTGTTAAATAGTCATAGCATGGTGAGTAGCCGGAATTGACTTATTGAGACCTTTGCACAATTACCGAATGTAGATGCAGTTCAAAGCGCAGCAACGCCGTAGTAAAAGCCAAGTTGATTGGTGCGTTTGAGCAGCACACAAAGCAGAAATGCGCCACAGATGGCGGTTTTGCAAAGTTCTCTTAATTGGCAGGCTTTATTGTTTCATGCAAGCAGGCTGTTTCCGGCATGTTTTGTGCTTTGAGAACCTTTTTAATCAGGAAATCAGGAAAAGAGATGAAACTGAACCCTACCGTATATGCCGTTGCTTTGGCTTTTGCCGCGCCGGCCGCTTATGCCGATGCGCCGTATGTTCATAAGGCAAAACTGGAAACCGTTACCGTAACCGCCGACCGCCACGCGCAGGCTTTGGATAAGGCTGCGCCGAATGTGGCAGTAGTGTCTCGCAAAGAGTTGGATCAGGCGGCGGCAGCCAATTTGGATGATGTGGTGCTGTACGAGCCGGGCGTGGATGTGCCCACCGACAACAACCGCCGCGGCAATGCGGGGGTGAACATCCGCGGTATCGGCGGCAACCGCATTTTGATGATGGTGGACGGTATCCGCGTTCCCGAAGCCTATGCGGGCGGCGGCAGCAATGCGGCGGTGTCCGGCCGCGATTTGGTGGAAGCCGACACATTAAAGCAGGTGGATATCGTGAAAGGCCCTTATTCCGCGCTGTATGGCAGCGACGCTTTGGGCGGCGTGGTCAATTTTTCCACTTATTCGCCCGCTGATTTTGTCGATGCCGAAAAACCGTTCCATTTCGGTTTGAAACACGGCTACCGCAGCCGCGACCGCAGCCACGGCGTAACGGCAACGGCGGCAGGCTACACGGAAAATGCGCAAGGTTTGCTGATGTTCACGCACCGCCAAGGTCATGAAAGCAAAAACCGCGGCGGCGTGGATTCGCGCAACGGCCGCCGCACCAAGCCGAATCCGCAGGATTTCCGCAGCTACAACATTTTGGCCAAAGGCGATGCGGGCAACGAAAACCACCGCGTAGAAGCCTTGTTCGAGCATTTTTACCGCAAAAAAGAAACCGATTTGCTGAACACTTTGGGCACGGGTGCGCCGCGCGGCCCGCGGGTAACCACAACGACATCCAGTTCGTCGGACGACCGCGCCCGCCGCCAGCGTATCGAGTTGGGCTACCGCTACCGCGGCGACTCCGCCTTGAAAGAAGCCAATATTTACGTTTACCGGCAAAGGCTGAAATCGGAAGACGATGCGGTTACTGATGAAACCGCCCGCATGGCTGGGCGCATCACTGAAGACGGCATCCGCTATTCCGATTACGGTTTCAACCAAACCACCCAAGGCATCAATACCCGCGGCGTGTTTGAAGCCGACACAGGCCGTCTGAAACACACTATTGTGGCGGGTGCGGAATTCAAGCAAACCGACACCGAACGCCCGCGCGAAAGCACCACGGTGGGGCGCGACGGCCGCATCAGCCATATGTATGCCGGTGCGCTGTATCCGAACAAAACCTTCCCCGATTCTCGCCGCCGCACGGTCAGCGTTTATGCGCAAGACAGTTTGGCGTTTCCCAACGGCATCGTGCTGACACCGGCTTTGCGTTTCGAGCATGAAAAGCTCAAACCGCAAATCGACCAAGCCTATCTGAACAGTAAGCCCGACAGCCTGCCGAAAGACTTCAGCGACAGCTCGTTCACGCCCAGCCTGCGTTTGAGCGTGCCGTTCGGCGAGGCGTTTACCGGCTTTGCCACTTATTCGCGCGGCTTCCGAACGCCGCCGTTCGATACCGCCACAATGTCGTTCAACAACAGCCAGCACGGCTATAAAGTGATTCCGAACAACAACTTGAAATCGGAACATTCCGACAGCTTCGAGCTGGGTTTGAAATATAAAGACGAACGCACCAAAGCGCAGATCACCACCTTCTACAACCGTTACCGCGATTTCATCAACCGCACGCAGGTCAGGGTTGAACAGGGCGCAGGCGGCCGTCCGATCCGGGTGTTTAAATACGACAATCTGGATAAAGTGAAAACCTACGGCATCGAAGCCGCTACCGCCGTGAAACTTAACGACAACTGGCAGGTCGGCACCAGCATCGCTTGGATGCGCGGCAAAGACGGCGAAGGTAAACCGCTGGACACCGCCTATCCGCTCAACGGCGTGCTGAGTGTGGACTACGCACAAGAAAAATGGGGCGCAGGCACCAAATTGCGCTGGGCAACGGCGCAGAAACGCACCAGCAACCCCGCCTTTTTCAAAACACCCGGCTACGGCGTGTGGGATGCGGGCGTGTGGTACAAACCGGTTAAAAACCTTTCGCTCGGCTTAAACGTGTACAACCTCGCCAATAAGAAATACTGGCAGCACGCCGACGTGGCGGGCGTGGAAGACCTCGGCACGATGGATACCTACACCCAGCCCGGCCGCAATGTTGCCGCTTCGTTGCAGTTGAAGTTTTAAACACAATTTCAGACGGCCTCGATATGGGTTTCGGAAAGGCCGTCTGAAAAATACGGCCTTAGTGTTAAGGAATAAGCATGGAGCCCACCCTAGAACAAACCGCCGCCCAGCTCCGATGCCCGCATGGCGAGACGCGGGGAGGGTGTTCGGCCAAGTGATGAATTTGCGCAATCTGCCGCTGATTGTGAACGCATTTTCCGCCTTGGGCTTGAACGACGGCGACCGTGTACTCGAATTGGGCTACGGCAACGGCGGCTTGCTCGGTTATGTGTTGTCGCTGGCGGCGCGGCTGCACTATACGGGTGTGGAAACTTCGGCTTTAATGCACGAAGAAGCGTTGGCATTCAACCAAGCCTTTATCAATTCGGGGCTTGCCGATTACCGCCTGTATAATGGCGCGGAGTTACCGTTTGCCGACCGTGCTTTCGATAAAATCATCAGCATCAACACGCTTTATTTTTGGGAACGTCCGGCCGAGTTGATGCGGGAAATCTGCCGCGTACTCAAAACCGGCGGGCGTTTGTGCCTGAGTTTTTGCGAGAAAAACTTTATGCAGACGCTGCCGTTTTGCGCTTACGGGTTCACGCTGTACGAACCGCATGATGTCGTGGCGTTGACCCGCAGCCTGCCTTTACGCCTGTGCTTTCAGACGGCCAGACAAGATAAGGCGGTGGATAAAAGCGGCAATCTGACCGAGCGCATTTATATCGAAATGCTGTTTGAAAAAACGGCATAATGTCATCTTTTTCAGACAGGCGTTTTGCATCTAAAGAGGCCGTCTGAAAAGCAGAAAGTCATAAAAGGAGCAGAATCGAATGAATCTTTGGGAGCAATACCAAGCCAACAAAGCCCAAAAACAGGGCATGTATTTCCCGCGCGAAGCCGCCGCCGATTTGGGCGTGAGCGAAGGTGCGCTGATGGCCGACGCGCCGGAAACGGTTTACCTCGGCGGCAAAAACAATGTGCGCGGTATCGTGCTGAAACTGCACACGCTGGGTTTGGTGCAGTGCATCGTGCGCAACAGCGTGTGCGTACACGAAAAGCAGGGCATTTATGAAAACGTGAGCATGTCGGAAACATCGGGCATCGCCGTAAATGTAGGCGGCATCGACCTGCGGATTTTTCCGGCGCGCTGGCATCATGTGCTGGCCGTTACCAACCGCGACGGCGAAAAAGTGTCCCGTTCGGTTCAGTTTTACGACGAATTCGGCGTATCGGTGCAGAAAGTCTTTATGCGCGAAGAGGGCAAAGAAGCCGAGTGGCAGGCTTTGCTTGATGCCTTCCGCACCGAAGGCAAGCCCGAATTCCAAACCGGCGAACTGCCGCCCGCAACCGCCACGCCCGCGCTGCCGTCTGAAAAAGAAGCCGCATTTCAAGAGCGTTGGAACGAGTTGAAAGACGTGCACCACTTCGGCGGTCTGTTGGAAACATTTGAAGTCGACCGCCAAACCGCCTACCGCCACGCTCCCGAAGGCGCAACCAAGCTGCTGAACCGCGACGCATGGCAGCAAGTGCTCGAAGCCGCCCGCGACCGCGGCATCGACATCATGATTTTCGCCGGCAACCGCGGCCTCGTGCAGATTCAGACAGGCAAAGTGCACAACGTCGTGCGCGCCCGCGGCTACCTCAACGTGCTCGACGGCAAAGAAGAAGGCTTCAGCATGCACCTGAAAGACGACGAAATCGTAGAAACTTGGGTGGTGCGCCGCCCGATACGCGACGGCTTCGTTACCTGCGTGGAAGGTTTCGACAGCCGCCGCAAAACCGTGCTTCAGATTTTCGGCAAGCGTAAAGAAGGCGAACCCGAACTCGAAGCGTGGCGCGAAATTACCGATAAGCTGCTGGCAAGTTGATGCTCGGTAAAGTATTCAGACAGGCATTGAGGCCGTCTGAATCAACACGCCATATAGTAGGGCGGGCATCCCTGCCCGCCGCATTTGAGCCTTAAATTTGTTGGTTACACGGCGGGCAGGGATGCCCGCCCTACCGAACAGCATGAAGTCTTAACCAAACCTTTCAGACGGCCTTCCCCATACCGAAGGCCGTCTGAAAACCCCATGTCCCAAAAGGAAAAACACATGAAAAAAACCATTTTCGCCGCCGCCGTATTGTGCGCCGCCCTGCAAACCGCTTACGCCCAACGCATCGTGGTGATGTCGCCCGACGTGGCCGATATCGTGGTGGCATTGGGTGCGACCAACGAAATCGTCGGCCGCGACCAAACCGTTCAAAACCCCGCCTTGAAAAGCAAGCCCAGCATCGGCATCCACCGCCAATTAACCGTCGAGCCGATTATCGCCGCCAAACCCGACGTGGCAATCGGTTCGTGGATGGTGCAGCCGGCCACCATTTTCGCCAACCTGAAAAAAGCCGGTGTCAATGCCGTGAACGTCGCCCCCGACGACAGCATCGCCGCCTACCCGCAAAGCATCCGCGCCGTGGGCAAACTGATTAACAAAACCGCCCAAGCCGATGCATTGGCGGGCAAATGGCAGGCCGACATGAAACAGCAGCCGCAAAACGGCAAACGCTACCTGTTCAGCTACGACGGCCGCATCGTTGCCGGTAAAAACACCGCTGCCGACGAAATCATCAAACGCGCAGGCGGCATCAACGCGGCAGCCAACCTCGACGGCATGAAACCGCTTAACCGCGAAGCATGGATTGCCGCCAAGCCCGACGTGATCATCATCGCCGACCATCATGAAAAACTGATCGGCGGAGTCAAACAATTCGCCGCCCGTCCTGAAATCGCCGGCAGCAACGCCGCCAAAAACGGCAAGATTTATTTGTGGCAGGCCAATGATATGTTCCGCTACGGTTTGGATACGCCGCAGGTGGTGAAGAAGTTGAACGGGTTGGCGAAATAAGGCGGCCTGTTTTCAGACGGCCCAATCAGTAATCGATGAGTAATATAGTCATCAACTTAAGAAGAGTACATTAAAAAGAGTACATTCGTCATACTCGGGCTTGACCCGAGTATCTCCTAAATTGACTGAAACCCAAGATACTCGGGCCAAGCCCGAGTATAACGGTTTTGTTATTAATTTAGGGGCTGACGTAGATTAGCAGTCATGATAGGCTGCCAAAATGAAGATAACCCACTGTAAGTTAAAGAAGAGTCTGCAAAGAAAACTGCTTGAATATTTTGTATTGGAAGTAACCGCACGTTCTGCTGCCGATATCTTGGGTATTCAGCCCAATACGGCTATTCTCTTCTACCGTAAAATCCGTCTTGTTATCAGCCATCATTTGGCTTTGGAAGCAGATCAGGTTTTTGAGGGCGCTATAGAATTGGATGAGAGCTATTTCGGCGGTAAGCGTAAAGGAAAGCGCGGTAGGGGAGCAGCAGGTAAAGTGGTGGTTTTCGGTATCCTTAAACGTGGAGGTAAGGTTTATACGGTTGTAGTGAATAATGCCCGAAAGGAAAGTTTATTTCCTGTTATTACAAGGAAAATTACACCTGATAGCGTAGTTTATACGGACTGCCTGAGCAGTTACGACGTGTTGGATGTCAGCGGTTTTCACCATCACAGGATTAATCACAGCAAAAAGTTTGCCGACCGACACAACCATATCAACGGCATTGAGAATTTTTGGAATCAGGCGAAACGTGTCTTGCGCAAATACAACGG